>CACIJH010000001.1 GCA_902586905.1 uncultured Bacteroidota bacterium
ACATAAACAGTTTGACGGCACTGCCGTATTAAAAGGGATTTCAACTGAATTTAAGAGAGGAAAAACAAATTTGGTGATTGGTCAAAGTGGTTCTGGTAAAACTGTTTTGCTCAAAATTCTTTTAGGTCTTTTTAGGCCAAACAGTGGTGAAATTTATTTTGACAACACTTCATTTACTTCAATGTCGGAAGATGAACATAGGATTCTGCGAAGAGAAATCGGTATGGTTTTTCAAGGAAGTGCACTCTTCGATTCGATGAGTGTGGTTGAAAATGTACTGTTTCCAATGCGAATGCTAACCAAGTTTTCAGAAGCAGAAATGATCGATCAAGCCGAGGCTGTCATCGAGCGCGTAAACCTGATAGATGCAAGACATAAATTACCCAATGAAATCTCAGGTGGTATGCAAAAGCGTGTCGCCATTGCTCGGGCAGTTGTGATGCGACCCAAATATCTCTTTTGTGACGAACCCAACTCTGGTCTTGATCCTAAAACAGCTATTGTTATCGACAACCTTATTCAAGAGCTCACAAAAGAGTATGACATTACCACTGTTATCAATTCACATGATATGAATTCTGTAATGGAAATAGGCGAAACCATTCTCTTTTTGAAAGATGGAAATAAAGCCTGGGAAGGGTCGAATAAAAACATATTTAAGACTGATAACGAAGCTGTTACAGACTTTGTCTACTCCTCAAATTTATTCAAAAAATTACGAAAGCTTTATCTCAGCGATTAATTCCTTTTGAGGACAAAGGGTCGCTCCTGCAGCTGAATCGACAACCAATTTCGCAAACGCTCTTCCTCCGATTGAATAGCAATTGAATCTAAAGAAGAATCCCACTGCATACGAAAAACTGCAATTGTGTCAATCTTATCAAAGTTTGAAATATAAGTTTGCGCATAACTTAGCTCACGCACATAAGGGCTGATGACTCTCAGCTCTGCAATGATTTGATCAAATGATATATGATCGGTGTTTTGTTGGCTAAGCTCCCCTATTTTGGTTTGAAGCGACTCAATCTCATTTTGCTGTCGTATGAGCTCCAATGAGTCTCGTTTGCGCAACTCAATCAAATAACGTTGCTGGTCAAACTGATTGACTTCTCTTTCCAATTGATTGATAATCAACTTTGCATTGTTGAGTGATTCATAAGATTTAATCCTCTCCTTCAACAAACGCTCAACTGCTGGGTCGAGAGGTGCAACACCAAAGGAGTTGATCACCACTTTAGGTTGAGCATCATCATACTCAATACGTGCTGTCTGACGAAGATAATCGGCATTGTCAATCCCCTGAATTTCATTCTCTAAAAACAATTGTGCAGCAGCTTGAAAACGACTCTGTTGTAATACATCAACAAAAGTAAATCCAGCGGGGATCGCCATTAATAAAGCTAGTAATGTAGCCAGGTGCGATATCCGACGTCGTTTTTTAGCATTTGCATACTCTGTCATTGGGAATCGCAAAAGTTTGACGACCAAATAGGCAGCAAGGGCGATAAAACTTGCATTGATGGCAAATAAATACAACGCCCCAAGTGCATAGGCGATGTTGGAATGCGCAAGTGCATAACCAACAGTGCAAAGGGGTGGCATGAGGGCAGTGGCAATCGCAACGCCAAAAATGACAGAGGCAATTGTACCCTTTTTTGTTCGTGCAATGATCAAGGCTAAACCCCCAAAAAAGGCGATCAATACATCTCGAATATCAGGACTCACACGAGCCAAAAGCTCACTCGACTCCTCACGTAGTGGAAAAAGTGCGAAAAAAAGAAAGGCAGTAATTACACTCAACAATACCATGACACCGAAGTTCACCAACGATCGACGAAGTGTTGCCAAGTCATTAATCGCCAAGGACACACCTACCCCCAAAACAGGTCCCATAAGGGGTGCGATTAACATTGCACCAATCACAACAGCAGTGGAATTGGCATTCAGTCCAATGGAAGCAAGAAAAATGGAGCAGATCAATACCCAAGCTGTGGCACCTCTAAAAGGGATATCATCTTGAATCGCTTGAATTGTTGCTCTGTAATCTGTGTCTTTACGAATAGATAAAAGGGTAGCCATAAATTGAAAAAGACTTTTAAAAAACCCTTTTGCATCTTGTTGAACTTCAGCTTTGGCAGCATTGGTTTCTTCTGAAAAATCAAATTTAGATTCCATTCGTTGACATCTTTAATTCTCAACTATCTGAACCTCACTGTGCGCAGCGAAGAGATAAGTTCTTTTGGTGGCAAGCTCAATGCAAGCGTAGCGTTTTCTACGCAAATGCCCAAGCTCGTAGATCTCTCCATTGCTTGCTTGAAAGCGAGTACCAGTTTCTAACTCAAAAATAAAGTTTTTATCATTAGCAGGGTCATATTGCTTTAGTGCAATTGCCAATTGAGGGTCAGCGTCTAGGGTCGCTTTGGGATTCTTCATATGCTTTGCCAAAAGCCCCAATAGGTTTTCAGGAAAAATTTGATCTTGCAGAAATGGCAACATTTGCATTTTAAACGTTTGTTTCCAAATCGAACCATGCGGTTGGGTTCTGAATGGGTGTTGCTGCATGACCAACCAATGAGCCCACTCATGGATAAAAGTGATTAAAAATCGATAGGGGTTTTCCATTTTATTTAAAGTAATCTGAAATCTTCCATCAGGAAATTTTCGAAAATCACCATGCTTTGTTCGTCTTGGATTGACAACACGAATAGAGACTGGATGGTCTTTGACCAAGTTAAGACATCTAGAACGCGCATTGACTGGCAAATACTTCTTAAAAGTACTCATGGTGTGGATTGACTGATCGGAAGTACTTTGCCGTTGTACAAATGATGCCCATTGAGTGAAAAGTCGGCAATATAGGTTGCCATTTGTGCTGCTGAAACAGGAGCTTTGTAGTCTGGAAATGCCTCTGCAAGCATCTCTGTTTGAACAGCTCCCAATGCCAAGGCATTACAACGCGGACCATTGTCTTTAAACTCCTCAGCCAATAACTCGGTTAGTATCCCCAAGGCACCTTTACTGCTACTGTAGGCAGCCAATCCTGGAAATTTGGCAGTGCCATTGACACCTCCCATACTACTGATGTTAAGAATGTGACTCTCTGTTGTCAATAATGGAAGTAGATGCCGAATCAATTGAGCAGCCCCAAAAACATTGACACGATAAACAGCTTCAAAATCAGCATATGTGGTCTCAGCAAAAGGCTTGTTGATGAGCATTCCGGCATTGTTGATGACAGCATCAAAATGATCAACATCACATGATTGAACCCAATCGACTATTTGTTGTTCGTCAGAAAGGTCGATTGATACAGGATGTATGCCTTTGATTTTCTCGAGTTCATCTGTGTTTCTAGACAAAGCCCAAACCTCATGCTCCAAGTCCAAAAACCTATCAACCAAAGCGCGACCAATCCCACGACTGGCACCAGTTACAATGACACGTTTAGGAGATTGCATAGTGTTAAATGACCAGGCGTAAGGGTTGTTCGATATATTCCCGAAGTGTTTGAAGGAATTGCGCACCTGTAGCACCATCAACTGTTCGATGGTCGCAGGCAAGTGTTAGTTTCATCGTACTTCTAACGACAATCTCTCCGTCTTTCACAACTGGTTTTTGCACAATTGCACCAACGGAAAGTATGGCTGAGTTGGGTTGGTTGATAATCGATGTAAATTCGTCTATCCCAAACATACCAAGGTTGGAAATGGTAAAGGTACTTCCTTCCATTTCGTCAGGTGCAAGTTTTTTGTCACGAGCACGAACAGCGTAATCTTTGACTTGTGTACCAATTTGTGGCAATGCCATTTCATCTGCAAATCGCACAACTGGAACAACCAATCCATCAGGAACAGCGACAGCTACACCAATATGAACGTGGTGATTGAGCTGCATGCGATCATCATACCAGCGTGAATTTACCTGTGGGTGTTGTTTAAGTGCCAAAGCTGTTGCTTTTACAACGATGTCATTAAATGATATTTTGGTGTCGGGCAGCTCATTGTATTGCTTTCGGAATGCAATGGCAGCATCCATATCAAATTCTACAGAGAGGTAGTAATGAGGTGCGCTAAATTTAGACTCTGCAAGTCTTTTGGCAATCACCTTTCGCATTTGCGAATTTGGAATATCTTCTGACGACTCCTGTCCTTTAGTTACAAATGGTGCTGCACTTGTTGCTGCACTGGGGACAAACTGTTCGATATCACGCTTTACGATTCTACCATGCTCACCAGAACCTTGTACCTGACTAAGATCAATTCCTTTTTCAGCAGCCATTTTTTTGGCAAGGGGTGATGCCATAATCCTTTGATTACTATTGGCAGAAGTCTGTACCACTGCTTTTTCTACAGCTTCAGAGGGCTTGGTTGTAGTTGTTGGTGGTGCATCGGTAGTAGTTGTTTTAGGCTCTTCTGTCTTGGGGGTGTCTGCGCTTGACGCTGCAGCCAAAACAGCAGCAACATCAGTTCCACTAGGGCCAATGATTGCAAGCAAGCTATCAACAGCAGCTGATTCGCCTACCTGTACCCCAATGTGTAACAACTCTCCTGCATAAAAAGACTCAAACTCCATGGTTGCCTTATCTGTTTCGATTTCAGCAAGGATTTCGCCTTCCTCAACAGTATCGCCAACCCCTTTGAGCCACGATGCAACTGTTCCTTCTTCCATAGTGTCGCTCAAACGAGGCATTTTAACAACCTCAACACCCTCTGGTATGGTTGCCGCTGGCTGTTCTGCTGACTCTTCAGGCTGGGTTTCTTCTGCTTCTAGAGTTTCTTCTGTAGCAGCTTTCGCTGACTCCTCATTGAGCAAACCACTGATATCTTCACCCTCGTCACCAATAATGGCGAGCAAACTATCTACAGCAGCACTTTCCCCTTCTGCAATTCCGATGTACAATAAAAAACCTTCATTGAAAGATTCAAACTCCATTGTGGCTTTGTCTGTTTCAATTTCAGCGAGAATATCTCCTTCTTCAACTTTATCACCTAATTTTTTGAGCCATGAAGATACTGTTCCTTCTTCCATGGTATCACTCAATCGCGGCATGTTTACTATAATCGCCATATTATAATTTGTGTGCTATAAATGGATAATCTTTTTGCTCATAAACAGCATCGTACATCAAAGATGTTTCTGGGTATGGTGAGGATTCTGCAAAGTCTGCACATTCTTGAACCCGTTTTTTTACATCTGCATCAATGCTAGCCAACTCATCTTCTGTTGCAAACTCGTTTTTCAAAATATGTTCACGCACTTGCGTAATTGGGTCTATTTTTCGATACTCATTCACCTCATCTTTCGTTCGGTAATGCTGGGCATCAGACATCGAATGACCTCGATATCGATATGTTTTTGCTTCTAGGAAAGTAGGGCCATCTCCTTTTCGTGCTCTGTTGATTGCTTCCGAAATACCCTCTGCAACTTTCACAGGGTCCATTCCGTCTATTGGACCACAGGGCATTTCATATCCCAAGCCCAACTTCCAGATATCGGTGTGATTGGCAGTTCGCTCAACAGAAGTACCCATGGCATAGCCATTGTTCTCAACGATAAACACCACTGGTAGTTTCCATAGCATTGCTAGATTTAAGGTTTCGTGAAGTGAACCTTGTCGGACTGCGCCATCACCCATATAACATAAAGTTACAGCGTCACTTCCATGATACTTATCACCAAAAGCCATTCCAGCCCCTAGTGGAATTTGACCACCAACAATTCCATGCCCCCCATGAAAACGATGTTCTTTGGAAAAAATATGCATTGAGCCTCCCAGACCCTGAGAAGTACCTGTTGATTTTCCATACAATTCTGCCATCACTTTTTTGGGATCAACACCCATACCAATTGGTTGTACATGATTTCGATAAGCAGTAATCATACGATCTTTGGACAGATCCATCGCGTGTAGTGATCCCGCAAGAACAGCCTCTTGGCCATTGTACAAGTGTAAAAAACCTCGTACTTTTTGCTGTATGTAAACAGCCGCTAGCTTGTCTTCAAACTTGCGCCAAAAAAGCATATTCTCGTACCACGCTACATAGGTTTCTTTGGTAACTTCTTTCATAGAATCAATATCTTTAGTGATATCTGACTGCAAAGGTAATGCTTTCGCAGTTTGTGTAAAAACTGAAAAAGCAATTATCCAAACAATGTGAATAGTGATTAGTCCTCTCGGCTATCCCCAAAATTGAATGTGAGCGAGAATCGTAGCGTGTTTTCGAGAGGGTTGATGACTTTTGTTGCTGAAATTAAATATGAAAGATCAATATCAACAACGTTGTATTTAAAGCCTGCTCCCAATGTGATAAACTTTCTTGCGCCTTTGAGTTCATGCTCGTTAAAATATCCTGCACGAAGAGCGAAAGCGTTATTATAATTAAATTCGGCTCCAAAAGCCCAGGTAAACTCTTGCAACTCTTCACTGAATCCATCTGGCGCATCTCCAAACGACTTAAAGATTCCACTGAGAAAACTCACGTCAGGTTGAATATATCCAGTGATGATTTCTTCTCCATCGGCGTTTGTGGAAACAATGGGTTCACTTGGGGTTGGCACAAGCAATTTGTTGATTTCTAGACCAAAAGAGAGGGTGTTATAGCTATCGAGAATAAGATCAAGACCTCCTCCTAGTTTCAGGTTTGTTGGCAAGTAATCTGCATAGCCGTCTGTTTCGTAAGTCAACTTTGGCCCAAGGTTGCTGACGTAAAATCCACCACGCCACTTGCCGTCAAAGGTGCCTATGTTAAGTTCATCAGATTGGTAATACCCCGAAATTCCAAAGGCCACTGTGCTGGCCGCTGAGGCATCATCAGTTGCAGAACCAAGTTTTAAATCTGAGTTGATAAATGCGCCTGTAACACCCATAGAAAATGATTCATTGAGCTTTAACGCATAAGAAAAATCCAAAACAAATTCGTTTGGACGTTCAATAAGAGGGTTGATAAAATCGGCAGGTGTTTGCCCAATTTCTATTTCGCCCAGACTAAAATATTTTAGGCTTGTTGCCCAAGCTGCACGTTCTGAAATAACCCTGTAATAGGAAACATTTGCCAAGAAGATATCATTGACCAATTGACTTAGGTAGGGAGTGTAGCTCACGCCAATACCCGATTCGCTCGGTGCAAAACTGTACTTTGAGGGATTCCAGTTTTGAGAGTAAGCATCAGGTGTTGTTGCAACCCCTTGTTCGCCCATCCCTGCTGATCTAGCATCAGAAGTGATAAGTAAAAAAGGAACCCCCGTGGTAATGACTCGATTTTGACTATATAAAAGGGATGTAAATAGGATTAATAATAGACCAAAATATTTTTTCATACCAAATTTTATTTCCTAATTATTCTATGTGTTTCGGTGTGCTTAGTATCTGATAACGTAGATTTTAGCGTTATCGTGCACAAATATACTCCCTTATTTAATTCTGTGCCATCATTTGATTGACCGTTCCAGAAAATTTCACTATTCATGTTTGATCCTGAATACACTGTTTTTTCTTCTTCCCACACTAATTTGCCATTGATATCATGTATAACAATATAGGCGTCTAACATTTCGCGTGGCTTGTTGTGAGTGACCCAAAATGTTGTTTGTGTTTCAAATGGGTTGGGCACATTATAAATTCCATTGATCAAAATTGCATTGTCTTCTGACACAACAAATGCAATCGTTTTGGTTGATGGGTTATTATAAGTATCCCAAGCCGTTACTGAAAGTTCATGGGAGCCAGGGGTAAGATCGTTGAACAAATATGTAAGAGATCCAGATTGAAAATCACCCAAGTTTGTGCGATAGAAGTTATTTAAAACAATAGGATTCTGCGTGACTCCATCCAGCACGGCCAAGAGTTCATGCCCCAATCCACCAGAAGTATTAATTCCATTTTCGTCTGAAAATTTTGCGATTAAAACAGGGTTTGACCCTGTCATATCTCCACTTACAAAGTTTTCGTCATTCAAAAAAAGTTCAATATCTGGTCCTGTAGTGTCATCCACTTGATTAGGGTTAATCCCACCAATGGAGATTTCAGTTGACAAACCTGTTTTTTTATTGGAGCTGTCGTTTGAAATTGCGTAAAGGCTGATTCGTGCTTGACCCACAGGAAGTGATATATCTTTGGGGATGATCAGCTCAATATTCCAAAATCCATTTTCAACTTCAGCATTTCCCTTAAACACAACATTGCCTAATGCGTCATAGGTGAAGGTTCCATTTCCATCGTTGCCAAGGGTTGTTTTTTGAATTTCTTTGTCAAAGATTGTCAATACGACCTCCCCATTGAATTGATCCAAAAGTTCCCCATTTTCATCCGATACTTGTCCAGCAAGATTGACACGATCGAGCGCGCGAAGTTGCTTATCTGAATCCTCTAATGAGTCAATCTGACTTCCATTGATATGCGTCAATTCAACTCTTTCATTAGGGACAGCGAGCTTGAGGGCTGGGTCGCCAATAAAGAAAATGATACGTCGCTGTGATGTTCCTGAAAATTCATTTTTTGATAAGCGCAATGCCTCTGCAATGGTTGGGTAGTCATCCTCACCATAGGCAAACAAATGCTTGGCTATGCTTTGATTGTATGAGATCCCATTTGTCACATAAATTTGTCTTGTCGTTGAAATCAGTCCAATGACTCCTCCTGCAGGATTCGAAACGCTTGCCTCTCCAGCAGTATAAACTTCTGGATTATCAAATCGACTAAACTCACAAGTTGAAGTAATAAAAAGGGGATATCTTCCGGGGTTATACAGTCGCTGGGCAAGTTCTTCGTCAAAGAATTTTTCTGACCCTAGTCCACTTTCACCACCATGACCAAAATAATTTATCGCAAGTGAGCCCTGAATAAACTGATTTTCAAGAGCTAGATTTACACCCGGATACCTTGCGCCAGAAGCAGAAACAGTCTGCTCGTAAGCATCTGAGTGTATTTTCTGTAAATTTATAAAAGGCTTGTTGTACACAACCTGTTGACCAAGGGCATCAAGTCTTTCTTGAATAATTGTTTCCCATCCTTGATCAGGATCGTCAGAGAGAATCGTGAATGTATTTTGCCAATCTCCTTCTGCCAAACTATAATCGATTGACTTGTTTACCATTGCCAAAGCACCCTCTTTTGTATCAAACAGGATTCGACCAACAGCCAAATCCATTCGATCTGAAAAACCAAGATCTCCTTCATCATCATCCATCATCGTGTAAAAATCGTCTGACATATAGCTATTTGCCAAATGAAAACTATGCAACGCATGATAGGTCGGAACAATCATATTATTGTTGGGCACTCGATCTTTATAATCATAACTTGTGTCGCCAAACAAGCACAAATACTTTGGTTTATTGTCCTCTGAATTGTTGAGATATGCGTATCGAACAGCATTGCGTATGGCTACGATATCTATGTTTCCAGCGCTAAAATCATCATAGATTTCGGATAGAGTCAAGACAACGGATTTTAACCCTGCGTGTGTGCGATGATGGGCTGCAAGCTTGTTGGCCTCCTCAGTAAAATCATCATGCGTAACGATGATATATTCTGCCTCATTTGCCAGTCGCTCTCGCAGTTGGGGTGATGTAAAAACATCGCCATAATCACTTCGTTTGGGTGTATATACATCATTTGAATTGTGTAAATGAAAACGTTCAGTGGTGTCACTCTGGCTGAAATAAACATTTCCATTGTTGGGTTGGTAAACACTGATATTGCCATTGGTATGTAACTCCCAAACTGCATCAGTATTCGAAGCTTTGTAGGTGGCTGAAGGCTCTGTATGAAGCCTAAACTGTCCATCACCTCCGTCAAGGGTTCGCTGATAGGTCAGGCGTATGTAATCGATATAACCAACTGAAGAGCTCAGTCCTGCACCATCGTACTGTAAGTTTACATTTACATCATTTGAAGATGGAGTGAGCAATAAGCTAGCTGTATTTTCTGTTGCTTTGGTTAGCATTTGAGTCGAGGAAAAGTTTACCGATGTGCTTTCGCTTTCCACACGAACGTTAATTTGATTGGTGTTTGATGACGATCCTGCAGCAGCAACTTTGACATCAATTGGAGTTGACCCAGCACGATTGACCAATTGAAATGGGTAGTCTTTAGAGGCGTTGTGAAGAAGGCGATCACCAAACCATTTTCGCCCCATTTGAGCAACATTGACCAAATCTTCTTCAAAATGTAAATCGACCGATGCTGAAGTTTGTGCATCTTCAGCAACTAGTTGATAGGAATTGATACTGACTCGCAACCCATCTCCTCCCCCATGTGATATTATATAATGTGACTTGTCATGATACAAATTAATAGCAGTTTGGCTATCGCTGTTCCACTCATTAGACCCATAGGCATAGAACAAAATATAATCCTCCTCACCAATAACACCATCATCCATGCCCACAAGTTGTAAGGGATTTTCAGAAAATCCATAATTATAATCATTTATTTCAGAGTTTATCATTGGGATCATCTGGCCTCCTTTACCGTGGATTTTAAGTGTTTTTGGATCCAAATTTGCAATTGGCATACCAAGGTCTCTTAAAAATTTGCCAGTGATTTTGTAAATCCCTGATTTATCAACTTCAAATCTAAATCCTGATGTTGGGTGACTTGCTGTGGCTGTGCTGAATTGTTGAAAACGCTGGGTTCTTGACAACACTGTTGTCTTCGGAATAATCGTGAAGCCTGTTACTGTATGAAGCTTATTGTTTTTCACGACAAAGGGTTCCATTTCAATAACAACTTGATTGTTTGCCCTTCCTTTTGTTTTATAGATCAACAATTCAGGAGATTCGTTGAACTGACTCTTATCTAAATCAAGCTCTTTCTCAAACGCTTGGGTCTGAATATTTTGGATAGAATACGCTGTATTTGAATGGGTATTGATTGATTTTGAAATAGTGATAGAAAAGCGCTTGCTTTGGTCATCATAAAAAACAGTTTGATCCGTAGCACTGGGAACTTCTTTCGACAGTTCTCCTAGCTGTAATTGTTGGGTACCATCCCAATACAAACGAAATTCTAACTTTTGAGACCAAAGGCAAAGTGGCAGAAAGATGAGGGTTAATAAACGCATATAAGGACTATAACGAAAAAGTTTGAAAATTAGTGTTTGGAATGTACATAGAATAAAAAAGATTCGCAATCGTTATCAGTATAAATTGTGGCTAATGGATGTCAAATTTACACATATTTACTATCTTGCAGTCCAAAATAGAATCTGTATGTTACGTAAATGCATTTTCACTTTTGTTTTTTTATCTGCAATCTCCCTATCGATTACAGGTTGTAGCTCTAACGGATCTGCTAAAAAAGGTGAATCTTCTGCTACTGGTTGGAAAATTGGTGAAAGCGGAGGTTTTGATTATAAGGGAAAGGATTACAAAGACCAAATTCAAGCACCGAATTTAATTCTTATTAGAGGTGGTACTTACACCAAAGGACGTGTGCAAGACGATGTCATGAAAGATTGGAACAATGCACCTGTACGTATGCAAGTTCGCTCCTTCTACATGGATGAAACTGAGGTTACTAACCTAATGTACATAGAATATCTTGATTGGTTGAAGCGTGTTTTTGTTGATCAGCCAGAAATTTATACCTCAGCTCTTCCTGACACTCTCGTTTGGAGAAATCAACTTGGTTTTTATGAAGACATGGTCAACAACTACCTTCGTCACCCCGCTTTTCGCACTCACCCTGTAGTTGGCGTGAGTTGGCAGCAAGCGAGCAACTTTGCCAAGTGGAGAACAAACCGCGTTAATGAATTGATACTTGAAGACAAAGGCTGGATTGCTAAAGGAGCAAGAACCTCTGACGACATTCGAGGGATTAACAATTTTGATACCGAAACTTATATCAAACGTCCTGATCAAGTGTATGGTGGAAATTATTCTGCCGAAAACGTTGATGCAGTTGAAAATGATACGGAAAACGAAACACAATCATTTGTTGGTCGATCGGCACAAATTAGAGTTCGTGGCGAAGGAGATGCAGAAGATGAAATTAAGGTAACCAATGCAAGTGTTGAGTATGGTATTGTTTTACCTGAATACAGATTGCCAACAGAGTCGGAATGGGAATACGCAGCACTTGGACTGGCTGGCATACGTGAATACAATTCCTATCAAGGTAAAAAGAAATATCCATGGTCTGGCGACACCTCAAGAGTGACGCAAAGAAGAAACGCTGGTGATCAACTCGCCAACTTCAAACAAGGCCGAGGAGACTTTAGTGGTGTTGCAGGATGGTCAAATGATGATGCTGAAATTACTGCTGATGTACGTCAATATCCACCAAATGATTTTGGTTTGTATGGCATGGCAGGTAATGTATCAGAATGGGTTGCCGATGTTTATCGACCACTGACAAACAACGAAGTGAGCGATATGAACTATTTCAGAGGTAATGTTTTTGAAAATTATATCACTGAGGATGGAAAAATTTCTGTTACGCAAGATGTGATTAACTACGATGAAAATCCCAACGGAAGAAGTGCATACAAACAATTACCTGGATCAATTCAGAAAGAGCAAATTGAACCACAAAATTATGGTGACGAAAATGCTAATTATCTGAATTCTAATGGACTTGCTGCAAACAATATCTCCTATGCTGATGGAGATTTGTTGAATGCGCGAAACGCTGAAGATGAAGATTCGATGATGTATAGTGATCCTTTTTCTGAAGCAAGCAAGAGGGTGCGTCAAGAAAACGAAAAGCGTTTGACACTTGTTTCCAACACCACAAGGGTCATCAAAGGTGCCTCGTGGAAAGATCGTGCTTTTTGGCTTGACCCTGCACAGCGCAGATACATGCCAGAGTTTTTGGGTGCTGATTATATTGGTTTCAGATGTGCAATGTCCTATTTGGGAAACACTAGCAGCGACCGAAAGCCACGTGGTATCCCATCAAACTAAGTCTTCAATCCTACAGATAGCTAATAGCCATGTCAGCGCTTTATCATATTTTTAGAGACGCTGCAGGTGTCAGTACAGACACTAGAACGCTACAACCTGGAGAGCTTTTTTTCGCCCTGAGTGGGCCAAATTTCAATGGAAATGAGTTTGCAATGCAAGCCCTCGACAAGGGTGCAGCAGCTGTCATCATTGATCAAGATATCCCTACAACTGATGATCGAATTATAAGAGTTGATGATTCTTTGAAATCTTTACAAGAACTCGCCACTGCGCATCGAACTGCTCTAGGAACTACAATCCTAGCACTCACTGGCAGCAATGGCAAAACAACAACGAAGGAACTCATCTGTGCAGTACTCAAAGAAGACCTCAATACTGTTGCAACCAAGGGAAATCTAAACAACCACATTGGAGTGCCCCTAACCTTACTTTCATTAAAAGAAGAAACAGAAATTGGGATTGTTGAAATGGGTGCCAATCATCATGGAGAAATTGCACTTTTGGCCAGCATCGCTCAACCAGATGCAGGACTGATTACAAATTTTGGAAAGGCACATTTAGAGGGGTTTGGCAGTTTGCAAGGGGTTGTCAAAGCCAAATCGGAACTCTATGACTTCCTGAAAAGCACAACTGGTATCATCTTTGCCAATGCAGATGATTCTAAAATCATGGCACAGCTCAAAGAGCATCACCCAATCACCTATGGAACAACTGCATCAGCTCAGTTTTTTGCAGAAGTTGATGATAAAAATGATACTATCGCCCTAAAAATCGATCGTGTGAGGATACAAACTCAGCTCAGTGGTGTTTATAATGCCTACAATGCACTTGCTGCCTATGCCATTGGAAAGCATTATGGGGTTTCAACCGAAACAGCCAAAAGTGCCCTTGAATCTTATGTACCTGACAACAATCGATCGCAAAAAATTCGCAAAAACAACCTTCACATTACATTGGATGCTTACAATGCCAATCCAACGAGCATGAGTGCTGCCCTGCAAAGCTTTGCCAAAACTGAAGGTAGAAAAATCGCAATCCTCGGACAAATGAACGAACTGGGAAAGCACTCAGAAACAGAACACCAACAGCTCGTTGAATGGGTACAAGCATCATCGATTGATGATTGCTATTGGGTTGGTGCTGCTTTTGAGTCCTTTGTATCTGCAGATAAATACTTTTCCAACATCGATCAGGCCATGGTGCACTTCTCCTCAAACCCCATTGGAGATGGATCACTTCTAGTGAAAGGATCTCGCAGTTTTACACTTGAAAAATTAATAGACGTTATTCACTAATGGGACGCACCCTTTTATTTATTGGACTTGTGCTTGTTCTCGTTGGAGGAGTGATATTATTGGGTGAAAAATCTGGGTATAAAAACCCTCTTGATTTTCGATTTGGTGGCGAAAACTGGACATTCTACTTTCCACTTGGCACCTCTATTGTAGTCAGTATCGTGCTGAGCTTGTTGTTTTATTTTTTCAGAAAATAGCAACCTGAAGTATTTCGAGTAGATCAACTTCCACCAATACAAGTCACAAAAATCTTTCGCCCACTCGCACGATTTCGATGCTCGCACAAATAAACACCCTGCCATGTTCCGAGCTGGGGGATACCATTTTTGATTGGAAATGAAACTGATGAACCCAAAATACTACCCTTGATATGAGAGGTCATATCGTCTTTTCCCTCCAAGGTATGGGTATAATGATCGTCGGATTCAGAGACCAGTTTGTTGAAATGAGTTTCAAAATCAACACGAACACTGGGGTCAGCATTCTCATTGATCGTTAGACTCGCCGAAGTGTGTTGGATAAAGACATGTACAATCCCTGTGAAATCAGGGAGCTTTGAGACAATCTCATCAGTGATGAGGTGAAACCCTCTTGCAAAAGGCTTTAAGGTGATTTCAATTTGATAAGTCATCTTAGTTGTGGGTCATACTGGATTCGAACCAGTGACTTCCGCCCTGTCAAGGCGACACTCTGAACCAACTGAGTTAATGACCCAAGGGTCGCCAAAAATAAGATAAAATCGGCAGATTGTTTATGTTTGTAAAAAAGAAATGCTACACTACTCAAGGGCAGACATTGATCAGATGGATAAAATCTTCCGTCTAAACCTCATCAACAGTTGTACTGGTTATAAATCTGCAAATCTAATCGGCACACAATCTGCTGATGGCAGAACCAATCTAGCTGTATTTAGCAGCATCACTCATTTGGGTAGCAATCCACCACTTATTGGCTTTGTGTTACGCCCAACGACTGTTCCTAGAGATAGCTATCGTAACATCAAATCATCTTCTTTTTTTACAGTCAATCACATTCATCACAGCACTGTGGCTGATGCACACCACACCTCTGCCAATTATCCAGAAGATGTATCGGAGTTTAGCAAAACAGACTTCGAAGCTGAATACTTGGATGACTTTCAAGCTCCTTTTGTCAAAAATGCCAAAGTGCAATTGGCTTGTCGATTCCTCAACGAATACCCAATCAAAGAAAACAACACCCTACTTTTGGTCAGTGAGATTCTAGCGATTCATGTTGAAGATGGTATCCTGGAAAGCGATGGCTGGCTAAACCTACAACAAGCTGGTTCTGTGACGATTAATGGTCTAGATGGCTATGCAAAACCAGAACTCATTGAACGTTTCCCTTATGCAAAACCAACACGCTAATGGATTTTATATCTGAGGAACTCCAGCAATACATCGACAAGCACAGCATGGAAGAATCTGACTTGCTCAAGGCATTGGACAGAGAAACACATCAAAAAGTGCTGCTACCCAGAATGCTCAGTGGGTCGTATCAAGGTCGGCTATTGTCTTTGCTATCTAAGATGATGATGCCAAAGAAAATTCTGGAGGTTGGTACCTACACTGGCTATGCAACCCTGTGTTTGGCTGAAGGACTGGCAAAGGGAGGATCGATTGATACCATTGATCACAATGAAGAGTTGGTTGATATGCAACGACGCTATTTTGATCAATCTCCATACGGCAATCAAATTGTTCAACACCTCGGCGATGCTAAAGATATTCTCAAAACCCTGTCAGGGCCTTATGATATGGTGTTTTTGGATGCCGATAAGGAAAACTACCCCCTTTATTTCGATTTGATAATTGAAAAACTGACAACAGGTGGCATACTTTTATCTGACAATGTATTGTGGTCTGGCAAGGTGTTATCATCAGCAACTGATGAAGCAACCACTGCTTTGCAAGCATATAATCAAAAAATCAATTCAGATGCAAGGGTTGAAACGATTATTCTTCCTGTTAGAGATGGTTTAACGATCACACGAAAACGCTAGTTGTTTCGTTTTACAGAGCCTGCAATATTTTCCACCTCGTCTTTGACCTCTTTTAAATCCTGTTCGATTTGTTTGGTGTCTAGACCTTGTTTTTCAGCAGATTTTTCAATCTCACTCTTAATGTCTTGCGTAGCATTGCGTACTTGTCGCATCCCCTTCCCTAGGGTTCGAGCGATGTCTGGCACCTTATCGGCACCAAATACAAGAAGAATCACAAAGAAAACGAAGACCAGCTCGGCTCCGCTGATAAAATAAATCATGGGGTAAAGATAGGTAGTTATGATGATTCACTCAAAAACAAAAAACTGTCCGTCGGAATGATTATCCAACGGACAGTATATTGCTAGTTGGTTTCTTTAAAACGATCAAAGTCTGTCTGAGCTTTCGTTCGAGGCCAAGAGTTGTTGGTTGTATTTACATCAGCTGTTTCTTCATTGGGATCAACCTGAACACCAACAATCTCTTTTTCTGAGGCGAGTAGACGTGAGTAGCTGTCGTCATTTTTTCGCCAAATCTGGACAGGATATCTCTCTGTCAATGTAGAACCATCTGCATAGGTGTATTCTACCAAAATTGGCATCACCAACCCACCAGGCTTATTGAAAGTAATCTCATACAGATAATTTGTTTTTTCCAAATTTTCTTGGGCAACTGTAAGTCCATTTTCAGCGAGGTACTCCTCTGCATCTAGCCCAGCAAAAGGGGCAGCGGTTTCGTCATAGTCCTCGTCATCCTCACTTACACGAAACACCAGTGGCGGGAGGTCTTCAATAGAGTATCCATAGCTTTTAAGTCTTTCGATATATGCTGCTGGAGGCTGGCTTGTCACTTGGACAGTATTTACGCTTTCCACCCCAATATCGACAAAATCAGTGGTGTAGAACCATCCCCTCCAAAACCAATCCAAATCAACTGCAGAGGCGTCTTCCATCGAGCGGAAAAAATCTTCTGGCGTTGGATGCTTAAACATCCATCGCTGTGAATAGGTCATAAACGCATGGTCAAACAGTTCAGGTCCCATAATGGTTTCTCTGAGGATATTGAGTGCTGTCGCTGGTTTTCCATAGGCATTCGGACCCAATTGAAATACATTTTCTGGGTTGGACATAATGGGTGCTAAAAAGTCCTGATTGTCTGACATATAAGGCACAATTTTTTTGGCCTCACCCCTACGTGATGGGTACTTGTCTAGGCCAGGAATCGACTCTGGATAACGCTGTCCAAATTCTTGCTCGGTGAGGTATTGTATAAATGTCGTTAGACCCTCATCCATCCAACCCCATTGGCGTTCATCGGAGTTGACTATCATCGGGAAGTAGTTGTGTCCAATCTCATGGATAATGACAGAGATCATCCCAAATTTGACGCGATCACTATAGGTGCCATCTTCTTCAGGTCGGCCATAATTCCAACAAATCATCGGGTACTCCATCCCTTGGTTTTTGGCATGCACCGAAATTGCCTTGTGATAAGGGTAATCAAAGGTAAATCTTGAAACGGTTTCTAAGGTTTGTGCAACTGCGCGAGTTGACCATTCCTCCCAAAGTGGATTCCCTTCTTTGGGATAGAGTGAAACAGCCATGACATCACGATCGCCAAGCTTGACAGCCATCATGTCCCAAATGTATTTTTTAGATGCTGTAAAGCCATAATCACGAACATTTTTTGCCGAAAACTTCCATGTTTTGGTTTTGGTCGTTGTGGTTTTTTCGTTTGCCTCAGCCTCCTCTTGCGTGACAATCATCACAGGCTTGTCATAGGTCTGTTTTGCTTTTTTGTAACGACTCATCATTTCTTTTGTAAACACCTCTTTGCGATTGGTCAATTCGCCAGTGGCATCTACGATAAAGTTGGCAGGTACTGTCAAATTCACTTCATAATCTCCAAAGGGCAGTGCAAACTCGCCATTGCCCCAAAACTGATAGTTTTGCCAACCTTCAACGTCATCATACATACACATACGAGGAAAAAACTGTGCAATGACATAGGCACGATTGTCATCTTTAGGGAAATACTCATAGCCCGAACGCGCTCTGTTGACCACGTGATTGTTGATGTTATACCACCATTTGATTGAGAAAGACACTTGCCCACCAGACTGCAATGGGGTTGGAAGATCGATACGCATCATTGTTTGATTGATGATATATGGCAGGGGTTTGCCCTGTGCATCTAGCACATGCTCAATATTGAATCCCCCATCAAAAGGGTCGCCGAGGTGATTGTTGGCAAAGGATGGCAATTGTGACACCTGGTCCATGGATTGACTGTTTTTGAGAAGTGAAGGGGAGTCTTTTTTACGAATGTTTTGATCGAGCTGAACCCATAAATATGCTAACACATCTGGAGAATTGTTGGTGTAAGTGATGGTTTCTTCGCCATATAAGCGTTGGGTTTCATCATCGATTTTGATATCCATGACATAATCGGCACGTTGCTGGTAGTAAGCAGCGCCAGGGGCACCACTCGCAGTTCGATAATCGTTGGGTGTTGAGAACTCGTTGTAGAGTTGACGGAATTTGTTTTGATTGGTGTGCCCTTGCTTAGGGCCTTCTAAGTTTTGCTCTTGTGCCAATGCCAAAGTGGGAAGTAGTAAGAAAAAAGATAGTATCTGGGTAAATAAACGTTTCATATTAAACAATTTTAAAATAAAGGGTTCAAATGTAATAAAAAGGAATGGATTTGAAGGTGTATCCAACGTCTCTGCTGATGTTGGTTATTTACTAAAATGTTACCATTAACCCGTAGATTTAGTGCATAAAATCCGCTACTTTTCATACACAAGACCCTTACATCACACCCCTAAAAACATCCCCCACTTGTCTTTGGGTTTGCAGATAGCTTTTTCGTTTTGTTGGGGTTTTGATGCGCACAATATTTTGTTGGCCTTCCAACACCTCAAATAGAATGCTGTTTGAAATAGTTAGGGTTTTCACCTCTGCCACATCCTTAACCTCCAAATAGAAAACAATCTGATCGTCTTGGTACTCCCTACCCAAAAAGACTGGCTGTACCTCTGTATCATTCAGTTTCAATTCAATCTCCTTTTGGAGGTAATCACTCGAATGAATCACAGTTTGTGCTGCATCACTGTCAGGATCCAAACGAAGGTCTTGGTCATAGTCTGTGTTGAGCATCAACTGCCAATCATCTGTAAACACACGAATCGTAATCTGTAGCGCCGATCGGTCAGGGCGATAGTCAATCTCCATCGTGCTGACATAATAAGGGTGGATTGTTGTTTGTACAAACAGCACCCACACAAATAACGAATATGCTACGACACGATTCATCATCAGGGTGTTCGGGAGTTTGAATAATCATTCATTGCCGCCAAAACAAGGGGGTGATTGCCACGAAGAAAATCACTTTCCATCGATGGGGTGTTTTCAACACAAGCCAATACAAAGGCATAGATTTCATCTGCCGACAACGAATATTGGTCCTGCAAAAATTGAGTGCCATAAAAATCAATCATACTGTTCACTGTTTGCAGTTGTTTGCTGAGTTTCCGACTTTCCTTTAGGCGTCTGTTGTACCCACTGATTTGCTTGTACATCCCTTCTACGTCCAATGGCATGACGGGCAATAGCAAGGTACTTAAAATCAAACTTCTTGTACTATTGTATCTTATTTTTTCGCGCCTTTCCCCTTCAAAACCTGGAATCCCAACATCTTTAAAATTGATTGGAGGTGGTGGCGCAGCGCTGATATCATCAGCGAGGTCTCCTGTCAGGTTGTGAGGTTTGACAACAACCTCTTCCAACTCATTGACAGCATGCTCGATATACACATTAATTTGAGGTTGAGCCATCACCAATGAGTCCAACACCAAGGCTTGTAGCTTGATATGAACAGCCGAAAACAAAAGGGTATCAGTTGGTTTTGCACCAATTGAAAATTTGCCTTTTTGATTGGTGATGGTGGTTGCCCCACTGTTTTTGTTCACCACATGGATGCCTGAGATATCGAGAGAGTCTGAAACCACCTTACCTGAAAAGTCTTGTATGTTTTGTGTGTATGCGCTAAAACCTACAAACAATAGTAAGAAGAAAAAACACCTATTGCGTCTTTGCAAACTTTTCACTTTGCTTGATTAAAAAGTCCATCAGTTGAAATTCGTTTTCTTTTTTTAGCAAATCTTTTGTCTGTAATCGGCCATCGATATACTCCAAAAACAAGCCGATTTTGTTTGGTGGTATATTGAGTTGAGTGGTAAAAAATGCATCGGGAAATATCTGACGAATCACATCACTTGGTGCATAGGTAAACTCATCACCTTCATCAGCTTTCTTTTTGCGTAGTGACTTGTACATCAGCTTAAAGATATTGACAAAATCAACCCCTTCATACAGTTGGTTTTTTCGCAAAATTTCGTTCTCGACCCGTGTAGATTTATCTGAAGTGTAGTCAAATTTTTTAAACTCTTCTTCTTGTAAATCCAAAAACTTCTCTGGTCGTGTTGGACTGACAACCACTTCGTCTAGGACTGTGATTTTTTCATTTACATCCACCACCAAACGATTGCGTTGTAGGATGTCCTTGGTGATGATGATTGCACGAATTTCATATTGAACAGATGATATAATAAGCTCATCGCCGAGCTTTACCTCAATGGCAAATTCACCATTGTCATCTGTTATTGTTGCATTTTCAGAGTTGGTGTTTAGTATATTGGCAGCAACAACACTGCTGTCTTGATACAACACCTTGCCACGCAACCAAGTGCGATAGTCTTGTTGTGCTGCTGCAAAAACAGTAGTGAACAACAACAATAAGGTAATTGATTTTCGCATGCTTCCTCACTAAAGGTATATAATCGAAAAAGAATATCAAAATTTTACAAGCGTTTCACAAAATGAAAGCCCAAATGTTCAAAGCCCTCTCGTTCGTAAAATCGATGTCCAGCCTTGTTTTCTTTATAAGCATTGAGCTCTAAAGCTTCATAGCATTTTGTTTTGAGTTGGGAAGTTATCCAATCCAGAAATTGCTTGCCATAGCCTTTGCCTTGAAAAGGCTCGTCGATGTAAAAGTGATCGAGTTCACAGCTTTTACCAGAGTAATGACGTGTTTGATACCACAATCCACAGAACCCAATCAGTTGATTTTCCAAAAGGATGGCTACACAGTCATAGTCATGGGCAAACATGGATTTCAGTCGCTGAAGCAATACATCATCTGTATATTTATGAGAGGTGAAATCTTGCATCAGCGGAACAATTTGTGCTATATTGCTTTCTGATAAATATGTAAACTGCAAGTCTTGCATGGCGTTTCCAAAAATACATATTAAAACCATTTCTGCAGAAACAACTCATATTGTTCGTCACCCTGTGCTGCGATCTGGGTTGCCAAAAGAAAGCTGTTTACTGCCTGGTGATGATCTTCCAACGACCATACATTTGGGTGCCTACAGTCAGCATGTATTGGTTGGGGTATGCACAGTTTTGAACAACCCCAAAGATGGTCCATACACAGTGCCGAATGGGCAAATTCGAGGGATGGCAGTGCTGCCCGCAAACCAAAGTAGTGGTGTTGGTCGATTGCTAGTGGAAGAAGCTGAGCGACTTGGAAAAACACTCAATTTTGAAGTCATGTGGATGAATGCTCGTAAAGGAGTATTTGCGTTTTATAAGTCGATGGGGTATAAAATCGACGGGGCTTTATTTGATGTCCCTATCTTTGGACCACATTATCGAATGAAAAAATCGATATTATGAAAGCAATGCTAAAGGGTCTATTTTTGTGTTTGACGATGCACGCTTTTGCACAACATACTGACCTTGATTTGGTCTTGGGAAAAAAAGCTCCTGAGCTTATCAACAATATGCAAGTTGAAGTCTATGAGGCCTTTGATCGAATGCGAGCAGCAGCTGCCAAAAAAGGGATTGAGATGAAAGTCGTTTCTGCCTATCGCAGCTACAATCGCCAAAGAGAAATCTGGAATGCGAAGTATAAAGCATTTACGCAGGAAGGGCTTGAACCCAAAGACGCCATTAAAAAAATTATTACATACTCAACCCTTCCAGGGACCTCACGTCACCACTGGGGTACAGACATCGATATCATTGACAATGCCAATCCCCAATCTGGCGATGTGCTCCTGACAGAAAAATTTTATGACGATGGTCCCTCAAGCGCCCTTCGTGAGTGGATGAATGTCAATGCAGCAGCCTATGGGTTTTTTGAAGTGTATACCAACAACCCCAATCGCAAGGGGTTTGCACACGAACCTTGGCACTACACATATCGTCCCCTTTCGAAGTCTTATCTTGAGGTTTTGACAACACATGCTTTGTCTGAAATCGCAAAAGATGATCAATTGCTCGGTCGTGCGTTTTTAGACAATGAATTTTTTAAGGCCTATACTTCAGCGCATATTTTAGATATCAATCCCATATTATTTGCACAAGAATAGGAGTCGCTTTCGCCACGTTCTACTTATCTTTGCCGCATGAAGACAATGTTGATGATTTTGGATGGTTGGGGCATATCACCAGACCCATCTGTTTCTGCGATTGACCAAGCAAAAACACCTTATATCGATTCGCTATTCAACACTTATCCCCATGCCACATTGCGCACAGATGGGATGGATGTTGGGCTGCCCAATGGCCAAATGGGAAATAGCGAAGTTGGGCATGTCAATTTGGGTGCTGGACGTGTGGTGTATCAAGACCTTGCCAAAATCAATATTGCTTTGGAAAAAAACACCTTAAAAGACGAAGTAGTCTTGCAAGATGCTTTTGCTTATGCAAAGGAGAACAAAGTGAAACTTCACTTTCTAGGACTGGTATCTGATGGAGGTGTACATGCACACATCAATCATATCAAAGGTTTGGTTGAGGCTGCAAACCTTTCCCAAGTACCAGAGGTTTATGTTCATGCTTTTACAGATGGACGAGATGTTGATCCAAAATCAGGTGCTACATTTATCGAAGAATTGCAAGAGTGCTGTGACGCTCACAACGCACAAGTTGCCTCAGTCATTGGGCGCTACTATGCCATGGATCGAGACAAGCGTTGGGAAAGAGTGAAAAAGGCTTATGATCTTTTGGTTCATGGTCATGGCAATACAACAACAAATTTTATTGAAGCCATCCAACAGAGTTATGCGAGTGGTACGACAGATGAGTTTATTGAACCACACATCAGAGTAGGGGCTGACAATAAGCCTGTTGCAACCATTCAAGCTGGTGATGTGGTGGTGTTTTTTAATTTCAGAACAGACAGAGGGCGACAGTTGACCCAAGCCCTTCACCAACAGGATTTTACTGCCTATGGAATGGAGAAACGTGATCTTCATTTTGTGACGATGACAAATTACGATGATTCGTTTCAAGGTGTTCATGTCGTTTTTGACAAAGACAATGTCACCAACACCATCGGAGAGGTACTTGCCAAAGCAGGTAAACGACAAATTCGAATTGCCGAGACAGAAAAATATCCACACGTGACCTTCTTTTTTAATGGAGGCAGAGAAGAACCATTTGAAGGGGAAGAACGCATTTTATGTCCATCGCCAAAGGTAGCAACCTATGACCTACAACCTGAAATGAGTGCTTATGAATTAAGAGATGCCATCGTGCCTAAGCTCAAAAATCAAGAAACAGACTTTGTGTGTCTCAACTTTGCCAATCCCGATATGGTTGGACATACAGGGAGCATGGAAGCAGCCATCAAAGCCTGTGAAACAGTTGATGCCTGCACAAAAGATGTGGTTGAAGCTGCCAAAGAGGGAGAGTTCAACGTGCTTGTTATTGCCGATCATGGGAATTGTGACACCATGATCAACCCAGATGGATCTCCCAACACTGCCCACACAACCAATCCTGTTCCGATTATTCTTGTCAGTGATCAGCACAAATCCATAAAAAATGGTAATTTAGGAGATATTGCACCCACAATCCTCGAATTGATGGGTGTTGAAAAACCAAGTGAAATGACATCCAACTCTTTACTTTAATTACATGAAAAACATCACACTTTTCCTTCTTACCACTCTTATTTTTACAGCATGTACAACCCCTTTTGAATCATTTGGAGAATTTTCTCGAAAGCAACTGCAAAATAGTGAACACAACAGTTGGTTTATGGACAACTACGATGCACACCCCCTCAACGATACATTGGTCTCACAAATCGATTCATTGTTCAGTGAAATTGAGGTGACTATTTACATGGGTACTTGGTGTGAAGATAGTCAGCGAGAAGTAGCTGGTTTTTTTAGAATTATCGATGCGCTCGACGCCAACGACCAAATTAGTAGATTGGTTGGACTGAACGAGGATAAAATCAGTCATGATGGAAGCGCTGAAGAAGCAGGTATTACCTATGTTCCTACGTTTATCTTTTCAAAAAAAGGTGAGGAAATCAATCGGATTGTTGAGTTTCCGATCATTTCTTTAGAGCAAGACATTCTCGATATTCTTCAAGACAAAGGTTATATGCACGCATACGATTTTTAAGGATGGCATTGCAAAAAACAGCTGAAGAAATAGAACTGATCAGAGAAAGTGCCTTGGTGGTATCCAAAACACTGGGGATGCTTGCCAGTGAAATCAAACCTGGTATCACTACTCTCTATCTCGATGGTCTTGCCGAATCTTTTATCCGTGACCATGGTGCAGAGCCTGGTTTTTTAGGTTTATATGATTTTCCCAACACCCTTTGCGTTAGTCCCAATGAACAGGTGGTGCATGGCATTCCAAACGACAAGCCACTGGAAAATGGTGATATCGTTTCGATCGATTGTGGTGCGTTAAAAAATGGGTATTATGGCGATCATGCCTACACCTTTGAGGTTGGTGAAGTCGATCAGGACGTGCAACAACTGCTCACAGTAACCAAGGAATCGTTGTATATCGGCATCGAACAATTTTGTGTTGGCAAGCGTGTTGGTGATGTTGGTCATGCCATACAACAGCATGTGGAGTCATATGGTTATGGTGTTGTTCGCGAGTTGGTTGGTCATGGTCTGGGAAAAACAATGCACGAAAAACCAGAAATGCCAAACTATGGCCGGCGAGGAAGTGGAAAAGCTTTTACAGAAGGTATGGTCGTGGCATTGGAACCTATGATTAACATGGGAACGCACAAGGTGAATCAGCTCAAAGATGGCTGGACAATCCTCACAGCCGATCGAAAGCCTAGCGCACATTTTGAACACAACATCGCCATTGTTGATGGCAAACCCGAACTCCTCTCCACTTTTGATTATGTCTATCAAGCACTAGGTATGCAAAGCGACGAAGAAAATCGCTTTCGGACAAAATCCCTCAACAAGTGAGTGCTTTCTTCCGATTTGCATTGCAACTGTTCCCTCGTCCCTTTTTGATTCGAGTGAGTCAATGCCTCTACCCCCTACTCGATTGGTGGTATCGTGGCAAGGGCTTTATCGATCCAATCAATGGAAAATCTTATCGTAAATTTTTGCCTTATGGCTATCAAAAACAACGCTTAAACGTCCTAAGTCCTGGCACCCTTTCACTCGAAAGGCATCGACTATTATGGCTATATTTTGATCGAGAAACAGACTTTTTTGATCGCCCTGCAGATGTACTTCACATCGCACCCGAACAGGCATTTCTTAAACGCTTTCAAAAGATAAAACATCGAAGCTATATCACTTCTGATTTGCATTCTCCCCTAGCCGATGTACAAGCCGATATCTGCAATCTCCCTTTTTCCGATCATCAGTTTGATTGGATTATATGTAATCATGTTTTGGAACACATCCAAAATGATAGCACTGCGATGAAGGAACTTTATCGTGTACTTAAGCCAGGTGGATGTGCAATTCTACAAGTGCCATTGCGTCTTGATCAAAACACCTTTGAAGACAATAGCATCACTGATCCAAAAGAACGAGCGCGTGTTTTTGGGCAGTATGACCATGTGAGAATCTATGGGAAAGACTATCAAAATCGACTCGAGAAAGTTGGTTTTCATGTGCGTATGCTGGCTTATGCAGAACAGCTAACGCCTGAGGAACAACTGCGCTATGCAGTACCAGTCAATGAAATTATTCCTGTTTGTAAAAAGGCAAGTTGAGTGAAGGGAATTTCGGACTCAACCGAAGATCATAAGCGCCATCCTCACCAGCAAAAATCAACATATATTCTACCCCTTCGATGGATTGCTCCTCAAGCATCGATAAGGGCATAGACATCAAGGCTGTTGCATAGGCATCTGCTGTCATACAATCTGCTGCAACCACAGAGGCACTCAACACTTTTGATGGCCTAGCTGTGCCATTCAATGGATTGATCGTATGCACAACTTTGTTGCCAGCGTCATCGATACGATATTTTCGATAGTTCCCAGAAGTGGCCAATGCTTGGTTTTCGAGCTTAAGTGTTCGCAACAACTCTCTCTCATCTGGGTTGATGTTTGGTGCATCAATGGCAACTGTCCACTGACTGTTTTTAAGGATATGTTTGCCTTTGGCATGCAATTCACCTCCTATCTCAACAAGGGTATTGGAATAGCCAAACTGACTTTCCATCATAGATGATATCACATCAACTGCATACCCTTTGCCAATGGCATTAAAATCCAAGTAGATATTTGGGTTTGTTTTCTTCACTCGACCCTCTTCAGTCAGCGTTACTTTTGCAAGCCCAGTGAGGTTGAGTAAACTGTCTCGAACAGCTATTGTGAGTGTTGTTAAGCTTTGTTCAGGACCAAAGCCATAAGCATTGACGAGACTACCTACTGTTGGATCAAAAAATCCTTTTGTAGCTGCAAATAATTCTTTTGACTTATTAAATACTTTTGTAAAATGATAATCAACAATCACCTCTTCATCCCCTCTATTGATTTTTGAAATATCAGAATTTTTGATGTAGGTGGACATCGACTTGTTTAGCACATAAAAAATTGAATCGAGTGCTGCGGGAATGTCAGGGTTCAAATGAGTGTCAAAATAAGTGATGTTGTAAGTCGTTCCTAAGGCATATCCTGTCACTTGTTGGACTTGTAGCTGGGGTTTACATCCAACGAGGGATATCAGCAGGATTACACTATATCTTTTGAAGACCTTCATAATTGATGGCATAAGGTTTAGACTTTACCAAAGGTAAGTCGTAATGGTCTGCTCGTGCAAATCCAACCCCAGCAAAACGAACCACAGCCTCGTATTTACTAGCATGATCCTTGATTTTCTCGATCAAATCACTGTCATAATCTTTGGGATTGGAAGGATATATACATGCTTTCACCACCACAAAAACAAGTTGATTGTCTTTTTTACAGACAAACTGAGGGTCTTTTTTGAGTTCACTGTTTACAGCTACAAACTCATAGCCTTGTGCAATGAGGTCATCGCCCACAGTTTTCATCGCCAATTGATGTAACTCTTGAATTGAGGGTTTATCCTCCAAAGTCGTCGAATCGAACATTTTCTGGTGGGACACCAAAGTCCTCTGCCATTTTTTCAACAGCCATATTCATCAGTGGTGGGCCACAGAAATAGACCTCGATGTCTTCAGGCTCTTCGTGATGGTTGAGGTATTGGTCAATCACAACTTGATGTACAAAGCCGATAAAGCCATCTCCTTTTGCATCTAAACTGTCTTTGACCTTCCAATTGTCCTCCTCCAAAGGTTCAGAGAGAGCAACGTAAAATTTGAAGTTCGGGAAATCTTTCTCCAACGCTCGGAAGTGGTCAACATAAAAGAGCTCACGACGCGAACGACCCCCATACCAAAATGTGACCTTTCTGCCAGTCTTTAGGGTACGAAACAGGTGGTAGAGGTGAGAACGCATCGGTGCCATTCCAGCACCACCACCAACGTAAAGCATTTCTGATTCAGAATGATTGATGAAGAATTCGCCATAGGGTCCTGAGATTGTTACTTTATCGCCTGGTTTCTTCGAGAAAATATAGCTCGAAGCAACCCCTGGGTTTACGTCCATCCACGCATTTTTGTTGCGATCCCAAGGCGGTGTTGCGATACGCACATTGAGCATCACCTCTTTCCCTTCTGCAGGGTAGGAGGCCATCGAGTATGCGCGCTCAACAACCTCAGTGTTTTTCATTGTTAAATCCCAAAGTCCAAACTTATCCCACTCGAGTTGAAATTTATTGGCATCATCTGGATGTTCTTCTGGGTGAGCAGAGATATCAATATCTTTATATGGGATTTCACAGGCAGGAATTTCAATTTGAATATATCCTCCTGCTTTGTAATCCATGTCTTCTGGAATGGCAACAACAAACTCTTTGATAAAAGAGGCTACGTTCCAATTTCGCACAACAGTTGCTTCATATTTTTTAATACCAAACACCTCTTCAGGCACCTCGATAACCATGTCTTGCTTTACTTTTACCTGACAGCCCAATCGCCATCCCTCAGCGATTTCTTTTCTCGTAAAGTGAGGTGCTTCAGTGGGAAGGATTTCACCACCGCCTTCTTTGATGATGCACTTACATTGAATACAAGTGCCACCACCTCCACACGCAGATGGTAAAAAGATTTTATTGTTTCCTAAAGTTGTGAGAAGGGTGCTACCAGAACCGACCTCCACATCTTCAGAACCATTAATCATAAGCTTTACTGGTCCTGATGGAAGTAGCTTGGCTTTGACTCCCAATAGCATTCCTACCAATAGGAACACAATGACCATAAATACAACTACACTAGCAAGAACGACTGTGATATCCATAATACTTAAATCTTAATTCCCATAAAACTCATAAAACCAATGGCCATGAGACCTGTTATAATAAATGTTATTCCCAGACCACGCAATGGAGCAGGGATGTTGGAGTAGGCAATCTTTTCACGAATGGCAGAGATGGCGAGGATCGCCAAGAAAAAACCAATCCCTGAACCAGCACCATAAACAGCTGATTCTCCGATACCTGCAAAATCTTTTTGCTGCATAAACAAGCTTCCACCAAGTATTGCGCAGTTCACTGCAATCAATGGTAAAAAGATACCAAGTGCTCCATAGAGAGCTGGTGCAAATTTTTCAACGATCATCTCAACGAGTTGAACCATCGATGCAATCACTGCAATAAACATGATAAAACTCAAAAAGCTTAAATCAACATCAGCATAGCTTGCATCCAACCATGTCAAAGCACCTGGACGTAGCAAATAACTGTCTAACAAAAAATTGATTGGTACTGTGATCGATAGTACAAACACAACTGCCAGTCCAAGCCCAACAGCTGTTTTGACTGTTTTTGAAACAGCCAAATAAGAACACATCCCCAAGAAATAGGCAAAGACCATGTTCTCAATAAAAATACTTCTAACAAATAGGTTTACGTAATCCATGATTTATCCTTTTTCTATGAGTTTACGATTGCGTGCACGTTGAAGCCATATGATCACCCCAACAGTGATCAGTGCCATTGGAGATAGCAACATAAATCCATTGTTGACATATCCCATTTCGTAGAATGACTCTGGAATAATTTGATATCCATAGAGATTTCCTGATCCGAAAAGCTCGCGAAAGAAAGCAACCAAAATAAGCATAAAGCCATAGCCGGCAGCATTTCCAACACCATCCAAAAGAGATTTCCAAACACCATTCCCCAAAGCAAAGGCTTCCAATCGACCCATGACAATACAGTTGGTGATGATCAGACCAATAAATATCGATAGCTGTTTACTCACGTCATAGGCGTAGGCCCTTAAAATTTGATCGACAAGAATCACCATAGACGCAACAACAACAAGCTGCACGATGATTCGAATTCGATTTGGAATAAGGTTTCTCAGCAGAGAGACAATCACATTACTGGCACCCATCACAGAAATGACAGAAATGGTCATTACTATTGCTGGTTCGAGTTGAACAGTAATTGCCAAGGCAGAACAAATCCCAAGTACTTGAACAGTGATTGGGTTGTTGTCGTCTAAGGGATCTGTGAGAAGTGCTCTATTCTTTTTTGAAAACAAAGGTTCTTTATCCTTTGCGACAAAAAGAAAAATTGGTTTGTTTGTTTTTTTTGACATATCTCTTACATGTTTGCAGCAACAGTTGTTGTGGTTTGGGTTTGTTCTAAATAGGGTTGATAATGGGTCAAGCGCTCAATAATCATGTCTGATACACCATCACCAGTGATTGTGGCGCCAGAGATGGCATCAACTTCATGGTCGTTTTTATCGAGGTCTTTGGGGTCGTTGTTTGTTTTGGATACAGATATACCGGCCAATTTGCCATCATTGTCAAAAACCTTTTCCCCAACAAAACGATCCATAAACCATTGTTGTGTGATTTCAGCGCCCAAACCAGCAGTCTCTGCTTTGTGGTCAAACACTGCTCCTTTGATGGTATTTCGATCAGACTCCAAAGCAATATATCCCCAAATCGCATCCCATAGCCCAGCACCACGAAGTGGGATGATGTAATAAGAGGCTCCCTCTACATCTGCCAAATACAATGGAAAACGCTGTTGGGTTGGTTCTTTTTTCAACTCTAAAGCGAGTTTGATTCCTGAAAAAGGATCGACAGATTGATCGACTGTTCCGTCGTTTCTCAAGGCAAGCTGAGAGGTGATGTGTTTATTAAAAAGAACTTCTGCGCCATCTCGATCGATTTCGATTCCTATCGTTGCAAGTATGTTTTGCATTTTTTCTTTGCGTACATTTTCTTGCTGAAGGTCTTTGAGTGAGCTTGCTGTAAATGCCAAGACAGAGGCGACAACAACAACCATCGCTGCAGCAAATCCGAAAGTGTATGCGTTTGAGTCTCTATTCATAATTAAGCAGTTTGTACAGTTGTACTGTGTTGTTTTCTTTTAAGTCTTCTGTTGACATTGGATTGCACAACATAGTGATCGATGGTTGGTGCAAACACATTCATCAATAAAATGGCGAGCATCACACCTTCAGGATAGGCAGGATTGAATACACGAATGAGGATACATAAGATCCCTACCAAGATTCCATAAATCCATTTACCACGAACTGTTTGTGCTGCCGAAACAGGGTCAGTCGCCATAAATACAATACCAAAGGCAAACCCTCCTACAATGAGGTGGCTATACCAATCAAATTGCATTAAAGTGTTGGCACCCCATAGGTTGAACAGATAACCCATAATCGCTGCTCCAATGACGCCGCCAAGCATGATACGCCAGCTTCCAACTCCTGTGAAAATGAGAATCGCAGCACCAACCAACACCCAAAGCGTTGAAGTCTCTGCAATAGATCCTGGGATAGACCCATGAAACATTTCAAACATTGAGTAGTCAACTGAAACACCTGAAGCAAGTGATCCTAATATAGTTTCTCCTGAAATTCCATCGACATTACTGGCTTCTGAAACCCATACTTTATTTCCAGACATATAAGTTGGATAGGCAAAGAAAGCAAACGCTCGAGCAGTGAGAGCAGGGTTGAGGATATTCATTCCTGTTCCTCCAAACGCCTCTTTGGCTATAAAGACTGCAAAAGCTACTGACAGACCAACCATCCATAAAGGGATATCTACTGGCATGATCATGGGAATCAAGAGTCCTGTGACTAGGTATCCTTCGTTTACCTCGTGCCCACGATAGACTGCAAAGGCAAATTCGATCGCTAGCCCAACCCCATATGAAACAGCAATCATGGGGAGAATCTTGAATGAGCCATGTAGAAAGGCATCTAGAAAAGTAAAGGCCTCACCTGTTTGGATGTAGTATTGATAACCTGTGTTGTAGATTCCATAGATCAACGCAGGAATAAGAGCGATGATAACTGTAACCATCGTTCGTTTTAAATCAACGGCATCTCGAATGTGTGCTCCTTTTTTGGTTGTGTGATTGGGGACAAACAAAAAGGTGTCAAACGCATTGACAGCTGGTGCGAATCTTTCGAATTTAGATCCTTTTGCGAATGGCTTTTTTAATCGATCAATTTGTTTTCTTATCATCATAATTTTGAATTAACCAACTTCTTTATACATCAAATCCAACGCATCACGAATAATCGCTTGCGCTTCAATTTTGGAAGAGTTTGCATAGTCAATCAATGCAAAATCTTCGGGAGCGACTTCGTATATACCAAGTTGCTCCATTTTTTCAATATCGTTTGCCATACATGCTTTCAACAGCTGCATGGGGTAAATGTCCATAGGAAAGACTCTCTCCATCTCTCCAGTGACCACCAAGGCACGTTCTTCCCCATTCAAATTAGTGTCTGGGGTATATTGTCGTTTGGGAAACAACCAAGACAACGATGTATTGGATATGCTGTGGATTTTAGGTCCAGCGAATGGCAACCAACCAAACATGCGATATCGATCTCCCTCTGGAAGTACAGAGACTGTATTGTTATAGTACCCTACATAACCAGCTGATGAAGTCGTAGTACCTGTCAAAACATCACCATTAATCACACGTAAATTAGCAAGGTTTTCGGCTCCCACGTCTTTGAGGATTGGTGCGAGCGATGCACCAACCTTTGACTTGTAATAACAAGGCGTGGATAAGGGATGCCCTACAACTGCCAAGGTTCGAGAAGCATCAAAAACACCTGTTTGAAAAAATCGCCCAATGTTGGCAACATCTTCTGCGCCAACAACCCATACTGTTTCCCCAGCATTAATTGGGTCTATGTGATGAATTTGAACACCTACATTCCCTGCAGGATGAGGTCCTTCTACACGATGAATCGTACAGTTTTTGGTCTCAGCTATTTGACTGCTTTCCTTGGCTCCAACACTCAAATGTAAATTTGGTGAGAGTTTGGATAACATATCGATTCCTGTCTGGAATGCATCTTGCTGCCCTTCCAAAATCACATCGAACTGAGCAGATAGAGGTGCAGTTGCCAAAGCACTTACAAAAATTGCCTTAGGCGTTGCATTTGGATCAGCAACAATATCATAAGGCCGTTGTTTGATAAAAGGCCAGTTCCCTGAAGCCAATAAAAGCTCTTTCACTTGCTCGGGTGTAATCTTATCCAATGCTGGCAGTTTGTGCTTGACCGACTGTTGTTTTTTATCAGCAACAAGAACAATCTCTAATACTTTTCGCTTTGCCCCCCTTTTGATTTCTTTGACTGTTCCACTGACTGGCGATACAAATTGTATGCTGTCTTGATATTTGGAAAAAAACAAAGGTTGCCCTGCCTGAATAGAGGTTCCATCTTTACACACAAGTTTGGGAAAAACACCATGAAAATCCGTAGGGTTTATCGCGTAGTTTGTTGATGCTGGTGCGGTCTTAAGCGTGTTGGGGGCAGCCCCCTTTAGACGGAGGTTAAGACCTTTTCGGATCTTGATGTCAATAGACATGATTTATTCCTTGTTTTGGTACGCAAATTTACTTAGTAAAAAGCGCTTAAAAAAAGGTTCTTACTTCTTTTTATTCTTATTTATATTAATTCCAAATAATTTGTTTAACGCTCATTTTTTTGCCTAATTTTTGACTTTGTCATTTCATATCTGATTTTGGGTATCTTTGGTAAAATTTTAAAATTTTTTGATTTGAAAAACGTTAAACAAATCATTTTTGCGTTTGTTTTTCCTGCAATGATGACAGGACAAATTTTAAATGAAAAATTACCCCCAAATCACATTGCCACTATCCTTTTTCAGGCACAGGATGAAATGGATAATATTCCAATGGTAGCTCTCGGCAAGGCATTCACTTTGTATTTTGATGATTTGAATGGCGATGAGTCCTACTATTATTACACAATCCAACATGCAGATGCAGATTGGGCAGCCTCGGAATTGTTCAAATCGGAGTATCTCATTGGATTTGACGATGTGCGTATTCGAAACATGAGCAACTCATCAGCCACCTTGCAAAGCTACACGCACTATTCCCTTACAGTTCCAAACAGATACGTAGAAATCACCACCAGCGGAAACTACCTTTTGAGTGTTTTTGATGCAAACCAAAATCTTGTTTTCACCACCCGATTTGTTGTCTATGAACAACAAGCAAATGTGCAGCTAGGTGTATTTCGATTGCGTGACTTGGAGGGTATTGACAGTCAGCAGCGAATTGAAATTGGTGTGCAAACCAACAACATCAATTCTCGTCAGCCAGAACAAGAAATAAAGGTTTGGGCACTTCAAAATTTTCAGTGGTCATCGGCCAGAAAAATTTCAAAATTTGATTATGTCATGAACCAAACATTGCAGTATGAATACAGTAATGATTTGATTTTTGAAGGAGGCAACGAGTACTTGTTTTTTGATACAAAAGATATTCGCTCAACAGGTGGAAATGTTGTTCGAATTCGACGAAACGAACTCTATCAAAGCATCTTATATCCTGATTATGTGCGTAATGGAAATGTATATACTTATGCCCCCGACATCAATGGGAATTTTGTGATTCAAACCACTGAGGGATTCAATCCAAACACAGATGCTGATTATACTGAGGTGACATTCAGCTTACAAACAGCCGAGACAAACTATGATTTTTATGTGACTGGGCGATTCAATCAGCACCAACCGCAGTCGTATTACAAGTTGCAATACGAGCCCACAATCAACACCCATCAAGCGACAATTCGATTAAAGCAAGGGGTGTATAATTACAAGTATTTGGCCATTGATGCAGCAAGTCGACTACTTGAAAATGGTGTTGGTGGGAGTCACTGGGAGACTGAAAACGATTATTATGCCTTGGTTTATTTCAGACCCTTTGGAGGACGCTACGATCGTTTGATTGGCATTGGCTTTGGAAACTCAAATCAAATTCGAAATTAACAAGTGGTAAAACAAAAGTTTTGTACCTTTAGTTCATGTTGCAATTACTCACAAGCGGAATCAGCGTTTCTGTCAAAGTTTTTTTTGAGGGGACATACTTCAAAAATTACATTCTCAACTACTCCTATGCATACCAAATCATCATTCAAAATCAGGGAAAAGAGGCAGTTCAATTGCAATCACGTCATTGGGTCATTATCGATTCCTTGAGACCTCAAACCATTATTGATGGTGAGGGTGTTGTGGGTAAAAAACCAGTCATCTACCCTGGTAAATCCTTCAGCTACAAATCGGGAAGTTTGATTTCATCATCTATCGGTGCTATGTTGGGGCATTATAATTTTGTCAACCTTGCAACTGCGAAAAAATTTAAAGTCTATATCCCCAAATTTAAATTAAGTCCTGCCTTTGCGCTTAATTGATTTAGTTAACACTTTTCCATAGATTTGTTAAATAACCAAACAAGGAACAAATCATGCCGTACGGATTTTTTACAGTTGACACCCCCCTCAACGAAGTTACTCACGACTATAGACCTGGATCTCCTGAGAGAAAAAAAGTTGAAGAAGCATACAAAAAGATGTTTCAGTCCAAAATTGAAGTCCCCTTATATTTAGGGGATGATGAGGTGTTTACAAAAGAGACCCGACCCATTCGACCCCCACATGATCATCAACACATCGTCGGCACCTATAGTGTTGCGCAGCCAGCACACGTCAAGCGTGCAATTGAGAACTCCCTCAAAGCCAAAAAGAAGTGGGCAGCGATGTCATGGGAACATCGCGTTTCGATTTTTATAAAAGCAGCTGACTTGATTGCAGGGCCCTATCGTGCGATCATCAATGCTGGCACTATGATTGGCCAATCAAAAAATATCTTTCAAGCAGAAATAGATGCAACTTGTGAATCTGTTGATTTTCTCAAATTCAATGCATCCTATGCATCTCAAATTTATCAGCAACAACCTGCCCCTGGAAATGGAGTGTTCAACCGAATTGAACACCGCCCTCTCGAGGGGTTTACCTATGCTGTGACTCCATTTAACTTTACTGCCATTGCTTGCAACCTCACTACATGTATGGCGATGATGGGGAATGTGGTCGTTTGGAAACCCAGTGATCATCAAATGTATACTGCAAAGATTTTGATGGATATTTTCAAAGAAGCAGGGCTTCCTGATGGTGTGATTACACTCGTTTCGGGTGACCCTGAAATGATTACTGATATCGTTTTACAACATCCCTCTTTTGCTGGTCTACATTTTACAGGTTCAACTTTTGTATTTCAAGACTTGTGGCAAAAAATTGGAGACAATATAAAAAACTATAAAACCTATCCTCGTATCGTTGGAGAGACAGGCGGAAAAGACTTTATCTTGGCACATCATTCTGCAGATATTGATGTTGTCGCCACGGCAATCACTCGTGGTGCTTTTGAATATCAAGGGCAAAAGTGTTCGGCAGCATCTCGAGTTTATTTGCCTAAATCCATTGCTCAAAAAATCATTGATAAAGTTGTCGCTAATGTCAAATCCTTTACAATGGGATCTCCTGAAGATATGAGTCACTTTATTACAGCTGTCATCCATGAAACATCGTTTGACAAGCTTGCTAGCTATATCGATCAAGCCAAAAAGGACAAGGATGTTGAAGTGCTTGTCGGTGGAACTTATGACAAGTCCGAGGGTTATTTTGTATCCCCAACAGTACTGCTGACTACAAACCCAACATACACCACTATAGAGACAGAGCTGTTTGGTCCCATAGTGACCATATATGTTTATGATGATGAGCAGTGGGAAGAAACCATTGATTTGGTCGATAACACCTCTGTTTATGGCCTAACTGGAGCTGTAATTGCACAGGATCGTCAAGTGATAGAAGATGCGAGTGTAAAGCTCGTCAACGCTGCTGGTAACTTTTATATCAATGACAAGCCAAGTGGTGCTGTTGTCGGACAACAACCTTTTGGAGGTGCAAGAGCGTCAGGAACAAACGACAAGGCTGGCTCGATGCAAAACCTATTGCGTTGGGTGTCGCCCAGACTCATTAAAGAAACCATGGTGCCAGCAAAAGACTATCGCTACCCACACATGGGCTAAAGTGGCAAATGCACCACAGCTTTTGTAGCAAAAAACTGTTCGTGAAAATAGCGATCAAGTGGATAGATTTTCGCATGGGGATAGTCCTGAAGTTCTGCTGTCAAGTCACCTCCTTTTAAAGCGAGAATGCCATTGGCCAATTCGTGTTGCTGCGTTGTGCTTATTTTATTTTTCACCCATCCCACAAAGCGTGGCATTTGGGTCACTGCACGAGAGACCACAAAATCAAATTGACCTTCAACCTCCTCGGCACGCAAATGACTCGATTTTAGATTTGTCAGACCAATTGCTTGAGCTATCGCCTCCACCACCCTGATTTTTTTTTGAATCGAATCAATGAGATAAAAATTGGTTTCGGGAAAAAGAATAGCTAGGGGGATACCTGGAAAGCCACCACCTGTCCCAACATCGAGAACATTGGCATTGGGGCCAAAGGATATCACTTTGGCAATCCCCAATGCATGCAACACATGACGTTCATAAAGCGCATCGATGTCTTTTCGAGAAATCACATTGATTTTGCGATTCCAATCTGCATACAAGCCATGTAGATGTTGCAGTTGTTGTTGTTGCAAATCAGTGAGGGCAGGAAAGTAAGTCAGCAGTTTTTCCATGAATCGATTACACAATAAGCAAAAGTAAAAAAAGCAAAAAACAATGATGACTAACTACCAGAATCACTACTTTTGTTTACCTAATTTAGATTTTATGAAGATTGCCAAAGGTAGCATTCGATTCTCAAGAAAAGACAAACAGAAATTTTTTTCAACTCTCAACAAACGTGTTAACGCTTATTTCAAAGACAACAATCTCCGTAAAACAGGAAATTGGAAGCTTCATCTGAAGACAGTTATTTTAATAACGCTTTTTGTCACACCATATGTTTTACTTCTATCGCTAGACCTCAGTCAACGGGTTAAACTTGGACTTTGTGTACTCCTTGGTTTTGGTATGGCGGGCATAGGGATGAATGTTATGCATGAGGGGAATCATGGCTCGTACTCTCGCTATGGTTGGGTCAATAAAATCATGGGTGGAGCGATTTATATTTTGGCTGGAAATGTCTTCAATTGGAAAGTGCAACACAATGTGCTTCATCACAGTTTTACAAACATCCATGGGCATGATGAAGACCTCGAAGCAGGTACTGTTATGCGATTTTCCAAGCATGCAAAATGGCGTGCAATTCATCGTTTCCAACATCTTTATTTTATCATATTATATGGACTTCTGACGCTGCGCTGGGTCATTACAACAGATTTTATTCAACTCAAAAGATATCTAAAATTGAATCTATCCTATAAGAAAAAAACTAGCCCTACCAGAGAATGGCTGGTACTTGTGTTGTCGAAGACTTTTTATGTGGCATTATGGATTGTATTGCCTATGTCGGTGCTTGACCTTGCTTGGTGGAAAATCTTAATAGGTTTCGTTGTAATGCACTACACAGCTGGCATCATTCTCAGTGTGGTTTTCCAATTGGCACATATTACAACAAACACTGACATGCCACTGCCCTCTACGACAGGTTCAATGAAAAACACTTGGGCAATTCATCAGCTATTTACCACTGGTAATTTTGCACCAAAAAACAGCTTTATCAACTGGTTTACAGGTGGGTTAAACCACCAAATCGAACACCATATTTTCCCATATATAAGCCATATCCATTATAAAAATATAGGCAAGATTGTTAAAAAAACAGCGCGCGAATTTGACTTGCCCTACAACGAATTTAAAACCTTTGGTGCTGCTTTTTCTTCTCATTATGAACTACTGAAATCACTGGCGAAAAAACCAAACCCAGCAACATAAAACGATGAAGGAATCATTATCCAACCGCATACAGAGTTTACCAGCTTCGGCAACATTAGCCATGGCCGCCAAGGCAAGAGAATTAAAAAATCAAGGAGTTAATGTCATTGGACTCAGTCTCGGAGAACCTGATTTTAACACCCCTGATTTCATCAAACAGGCTGCAATTCAAGCTGTCAACCACAACTATAACTCATACACGCCAGTCGATGGGTATGTGGCGTTGAAAGAGGCCATTTGTCGGAAGTTTAAAAGAGACAATCAGTTGGATTATTCCCCAAGCCAGATCGTGGTTTCAACAGGTGCAAAACAGTCTATTGCAAACGCCATTCAGGTATTGGTAGACCCAGGAGACGATGTGCTGTTGGTGGCACCCTACTGGGTGAGTTACTCTGCTATTGTCTTGCTAGCTGAAGGAAACCCAATTGAAATTTATTCTGACATCAAAACAGATTTTAAAATTACACCCGAACAGCTTGAGAAATCAATCACGCCAAAAACAAAAATGGTCGTAATCAACTCCCCAAATAACCCAAGTGGATCGGTTTATACAGAAGCTGAATATCGTGCTTTGGCAGCTGTTTTGGAAAAGTATCCAGACATCTACATTCTTTCAGATGAAATCTATGAACACATCAACTATGGTGTTCCTCACTTTAGTTTTGCTCAAATTCCTTCGATGTACAATCGTACTTTGACAGTCAATGGAGTTGCCAAGGCCTTTGCAATGACTGGCTGGCGAATTGGCTATTTGGGTGCACCTGAGTGGATTGCAAAAGCATGTACAAAAATGCAGGGTCAAATCACGAGTGGTGCCAACTGTATCGCCCAACGTGCAACGATTGCTGCTTTGGATGGGCCTGTTGCTAATATTCAGTATATGGTTGATGAGTTTGCAACTCGTCGTGAAAGGATTCTTGAATTGCTCAGCAACATTGAAGGCTTTGTACTCAATCAACCCAAAGGTGCTTTTTATGTGTTTCCAGATATCTCTCATTATTTTGGAAAAACCATCAAGGGTAAAACGATAGGCAACGCATCAGATTTTGCACTCTATTTGTTAGAAGAGGCACACGTTGCTACTGTGACAGGTGATGCCTTTGGATGCCCAAACAATATCCGAATTTCTTATGCTGCTTCTATGGAAAATATCGAAGAGGCAGTCGCAAGAATCCAACAGGCATTGACTTAGTGGTCTCTCCAAAAATAGGGAGTGAATAAAATCAGAGCTGTAAACAGTTCAAGACGACCAACGAGCATCAAAAAAGAACACCATATTTTCCCACCAGTTGGCATGGTCGTATAGGTCGAAACAGGACCAAAATCGCCAAGGCTAGGCCCTACATTTCCAAGACTTGCTGCAGAAGCACCAATAGACGATAAGAAGTCTAGGCCAAATAAGCTCAACACAAATGCGCCAATAATAAATAGCAGCATGTATAGGATAAAAAATCCAAGGATTCGATAGACCAAGCTTTGTTGAATGGTGACGTGGTTGAGGTGAAGTGAAACAATTGCGTTTGGATGTAATGCTCTTCTAAATTCAAGTAATGCATTTTTAATCATAACCAAATGACGAATGACCTTCACACCCCCTGATGTTGAACCCGAAGAACCCCCCAAAAAGAAAAGACCAAAGAAAAGCATGGTTAGAAAGGGGGTCCAACCAGCAAAATCTGCAGTTACAAATCCAGTGGTAGTGATAATTGCAATTACTTGAAACAGGGCATGTCGGAAACTACTTTCAAACGCTCCAAAAATTTGTGGGTGATCAACTGAAGTCGATTCAAGCTGGACGTTGGTGTAAATTCCAATGAATGTGATCAGAGTAAAAAGAGTGACAAATCCGACATACCAACGAAACTCATTGTCTTGCCAAATTCGTTCTAATTTCCCTTTTAATCCAAAATAGATAAGGACAAAATTCGTTCCTGCCAAAAACATAAATAAGGTTACGATATACTGTATCATCGGACTGTTATTCCAGTAGGCCAAGCTTTCGTTTTTTGTTGAGAACCCACCAGATGCCATCGTGCTCATCGAGTGATTTATGGCATCAAAAACAGACATACCTGCCAAGGCTAACAACAGGGCTTCCAGAGCTGTAAAACCCACATAGATATACCAAAGTCTTTTTGCAGTATGGCTGATTCGTGGGTGCAATTTGTCTCCCCCAACTGCTGTTGCTTCTGCAGAAAACAACTGAACACCACCAATACCCAAAAGAGGTAAAATAGCCACAGCCAATACGATGATTCCCATACCACCGAGCCAGTGCGTGAGTGAACGCCACAAAATGATACTTTTTGGCAGTGCTTCTATGTCTTGTACAATTGTAGCACCAGTGGCAGTAAAGCCTGACATGGTTTCAAACAATGCATCTGAATAGCTAGCCAATGATTGGGTCAACAGATAGGGTAAGGTGCCAAATATTACCATGCTAAGCCAGCCCATCACTACTGTCAAATAGCCATCACGCATCTTTATTTCACGCTTTCGGTTTCTCGTGATGAGGAGTAAAAGCAACCCAATCCCAGTTGTGATTAGGGCTGAAAAAAGAAGTCCTTCAGTAGCGCCATCATCCAAATAAACACTCAACAATGTACAAACAAACATGGCTGTTGCATTGAACAAGAGCAACAAGCCAAGCATGTTAAAAATTGTTGAAAAATTGTATGGTTTCATTCCTATCGAAATAATCGCTCAATACGTGAAATGGACTTTGGCAAACAACATACGAGAACTCTGTCGCCGGGCATAATTTCAAAATCTCCAAGGGCGATAATCCCCTCTCCTGCTCTAATCACACCACCAATCGTTGCTGTGCGAGATATATCTAAATCTTTGATTTTTTTACCCAAAACTTTTGAGTCTTGACTCACAACAAACTCGAGAAGCTCAGCATCCATATTATTGAGTTTGGCTAGATCAACAACCTTTCCCTTGCGAACATATCGAAAAATACTGTTTGCAGTCAGCAACTTCTTGTTGATCAGTGTATCAACGCCAATCGACTTGGTCAATTCGAAGTAATCAACATTCTCTACCAGAGCTATGATTTTAGATACTTTATTGGATTTTGCCATCAGGCAAGACATGATATTGGTCTCCGAGTCGTCAGTGACAGCCAAAAAAACATCCATCCCACCAATGTTTTCTTCGACAAGAAGTTCTGCATTTCGCCCATCGCCATGAATCACAAGCGTATTGGGCAAATCGCCAGAAAGCTTGATTGCTTTTTCTTTATCAGACTCAACGAGTTTGACGCGCATTCCTTGTTGACACAAATCTTCAGCTGTTTTTTTTCCAATGCGACCACCACCGATAATCATTACATTCTCAGCCTCTTGTTTGGTATATCCAACCAATTCGTTGAGGGCATCCATTCCAGATTTGGAACTTGTAAAATAGACCTGATCACCTGCTTCAAACAGTGTGTCACCACGAGGGATAAGGGTGGTATGCGTACCTGCACGCTTGATGGCAATTGGCATAAAAAGTACTTCTGAAAACACTGCTGCTGCCTCTTTCACTGATTTTCCAACAAATGGAGCAGATTCCAGCAGTGTCGTACCCATCATTGTCAATGCACCTTCTTCAAACTCATAACTATTGTTGAAGGCAGACTCGTCGATCAACAATTGAATTTCTTTTACTGCCAGTTCCTCAGGTGAGATAAGTTCATCGATCCCTAGAGAATTAAAATCAACATCCTCTTTGTATTTATCAAACTCGATATTGGTTACACGAGCAATGGTTCTATTACAACCTAATTGTTTGGACAGTAAGCAGCACATCAGATTTGTGGTTTCTGTTGGCGTCACAGCAATCATCATATCTGAATTGCCTGCATCTGCCTTTTTTAGAACAGCCAAAGCTGAGGGGTCTCCGTGTATGGTACGAATATCTAGATGCGTTTCGGCATAATTGAGGTGTTCTTTCACACTATCAATAAGTGTAATATCCTGGGATTCAAACGATAATAGTTTCGCTAGATGAAGCCCAACATCACTCGCGCCGGCAATAATAATTTTCATGAAGAACGCTTGGTTTGCTGATGCAAATATAGATGTTTTGCAATGATTTGATACATACGTATGAATCTCTGATTGCCTTATCTTTGCACAAATTGCTATAAAACCACACGATGGTCAAACCTTATAAAGACTCTTCCTCGTCCAAAAAAGACCAAGTTACCAGCATGTTTGATGGTATTGCCAAAAATTACGATGCTTTAAATCGAGTGATATCGATGGGAATCGACAAATCTTGGCGGCGAAAGTTGGTGGCTATGGTAGCGCAAAAAAACCCAAAGGAAGTTGTTGATGTTGCAACAGGAACAGGTGATTTAGCACTTGCATTGACATCGATACCAAACGCGACGATCACTGGCATTGATATTGCTGTTGAAATGTTGGAAATTGGAAAACAAAAAGTCTATCAAAACAAACTCGATCGTCGAATAAAAATGGTTGTTGGAGATGCGGAATCTTTACCCTTAACAGATGCATCTATCGATGCTGTGACAGTGGCTTTTGGTGTGCGAAATTTTGGTGATCTCAACAAAGGGCTTTCTGAAATTTATCGCATTCTCAAACCAGGTGGGCAGCTATTTGTGCTGGAGACTTCAGTGCCAAAAAAACAATTTTTTCGTTTTGGGTATAAGCTGTATAGTTCGTTATTCCTACCCTTGGTTGGACGCTTGTTTTCTTCAGATAAAAATGCATACACTTATCTTTCAGATTCTGCTGCTGCCTTTCCTTATGGCGAAGCATTTAACAATAAACTCAAAAAAGTTGGGTTTTCAACTGTAGAGGACCATCCCCAAACATTTGGTGTGGTAACCATTTACAAAGCCACAAAACGTATTGATGCGTGAATACTTATTTATTGTTTTTCTTCTCTCCCCACTTCTAATCTGCTGGGGGCAACGAAAAGATACACCTGAGTATCACAAAAAAGATGATGATTTATTATTGCGATTTGGGTATTATTTGGGCATAAACCAAATGAATTTTAAATCTGAATATACACGATATACAAGTCAGTTGGACATTCAACCACAGCTTGGATTTAATGTAGGGCTTTTTGCTGATTTACGAATCCTAAATAACATCAATTTACGCTTTGAACCTGGCATGTTTACAACCCAACGCAATATCACATTTCCAGAAATTTGGCCAGAAGTACGCGATCCAAACAATCGACTTCGCAAGGTAAAATCGACTTATGTACGACTGCCATTGGTGCTGAAGTTTTCAGTCAATCGCATTCACAATGGACGACCATTTGTAGTCGCTGGGGTTTCATCATCATTTAACCTATCGAGCAATGAGAAAAGTCGTGAAGACAATGACAGTGGACGATTTCGTCTACGAACAAATATGAACGCTCTTGAACTTGGACTGGGCGTTGAACTTTATTTGCCATTTTTTCGCTTTACCCCATCTATTCGAGGAATCTTTGCTTTGGAAGATGAACTTGTACCCGACGACTGGACAGTCCCCATTGAGTCGCTAAAAACACAAGGGGTTTTTATTAATTTTATTTTTCAGTAGAGGTATTTCGCCGTGCTTCTGCCAAAATAATACCAGTTGCCATAGCAGCATTTAAACTTTCTGCACCTCCAAAGCGAGGAATCGAAAGGGTTTTGTTCGAGAGTGCTGTAAGCTGTTTTGACAAGCCTCTACCCTCATTTCCAATCAGCAAAACAGTAGGTGTATCAAAGCTGTGTTCGTAGATCGATTGTCCTGCCATTGAGGTTGAGACAATTTCATAATTTTTCAACCCCATCAACCAAGATTCGATGTCTTTGTATAACACCTGTACACGTGCCAAAGAACCCATAGTTGAGCGAACAACTTTTGTGTTATAGCAGTCAACGGTATCAGAAGAACAAATGATATCTTGAATGCCAAACCAGTCACAAAGGCGAATGATTGTGCCCAAATTTCCAGGGTCTTGAATACTCTCCAAAGCAAGGACTACATCTGGCTGAGAAGGAGTTTGGGTTTTTGGCATGGCAAACACAGCCAAGGCATCTGATGGTGTCTTTAAATCGCTCATGGCTTTCATTTGGGTTTGATTGACAAGAGATACCTTTTGAGAGGGAAAGTGCCTTTCATCGAGTGCATAGAGCTGATGAAGTTGATAATTTTCGTCTATAAATTCACGAATCACTTTCAGGCCCTCTGCAACAAATAACTGATGTTGATCTCTATGTTTTTTTTGCCCCAACTGACGCACGAGTTTGATTTGGCTTTTGCTAACCATACAAATGACGTATTTTTGAATTTTGATGCTTGTACTGAAACAACATACCACAAAAATACTACTATTCCTTTGCTTGGGCACAATGCTTTCAGGTTGTCGCGTCACAAAGTCTCTTGACGAGAGTGATTTGTTGTTGGATCAGAATCAATTTTATTACAATGGAAATCGCACCTTTGCCGATTCCATTCAAGCACTTGTTCCTCAGCAACCAAATAAAAAAATTCTAGGCATTCCTATGCGATTGTTACTCTACCAATCGGCAAATGACAGTGCTGCAGTAGACTTTGACAATTGGTTGCAAAAAACCCCCAAACGAAGCAAGCGAATGCAAGCGATTTGGTCTCAAAAACAGATTGATCAGATGCGATCTTATCGTGTACAGCTGCAAGATTGGAAAAAGAGAAACGGCGAACCACCCTCACTTATTGACTCTTTGTTGTACAATAATTATGCAGACAATATCAGCACTTACCTCTCAAACAATGGATATTTCAAGGCAAAAACAAATGTTAGGAAAGAGATCACCAGTGTGACAGGCCAAACAGCCAACTTGGTTTATGATATCCAAACAGGTCTTCCATATTACCTCGATAGCATATCAACAGACATCAAAAATCCAGTGATTGACTCACTTTTTAAATTGAGTGCAAAACAGTCGTACCTAAAAAAAGGGCAACAGTTCAATACCTTGGATTTTGAAGAAGAGCGAAATCGATTGTATGCGTATTATAAAAACAATGGTGTTTATAACTTTCAGCTCAATTCGATTGGTTTTGAAATCGCGTGGGATACAACAAGCACCGACTTTCAGCTTCCAGTGAAAATAACAATCGATGATTTCAGAAAATCGACACCAAGTGGCGTTGTTTTTGAACCCTATAAACAAACCCAAATCAGCTCTACAAACGTGTACACAACACCAGCGGAAAAAGCAGAGGCACAGTCTGATTACGATAGTATTGGATTTTTTGGATTAAAAAAGAAACGTTTTAACAAAAAAGTATTGTCAAAAGCGATTCAAATGCGACCTGGTGATCTATACAGCGATGCCACTCGAAACCAGACAATTGCTGAACTCACTCGACTTGGAATTTTTCAATACCCTAGCATTCGTTACTCATATGCCGATTCATTACAATCTGCCCTCAATACATCGATTGTTTTGGAGCCAAGAGAACGCTTTGGACTAGGATTTGGATTAGACCTAACCCAATCGAACATTCAAGATCAAGGGATAGCCTTTAATAGTAGTCTAAACGTTCTCAATATATTCCGAGGAGCAGAAAATTTTGAGTTTGGCGTTCGAGGAACCATAGGTCGTTCGGCTGATGAAGTTATTTCAGAAATTGGAGGAAATATGAGGCTGCGAATTCCCAAAATTTTAATGCCAAATTTTATCGCCAGATTAATTCCTGAGAATCTTCAACCAACTTCTGTTCTCAATTTAGGTGCAGCCCTGCAAAACAATATCGGATTAGATAAACTCACCTATTCTGGTGGCATTGAGTATAAGTGGAAAACGAAAAATAACAATCGTATTGACTTCTCATTGGTGGACTTGATGCTTGTTAACAATCGAAACACCCAGAACTATTTTAATATCTATACCAACACCTACTCACAACTCAATACTATCGCTCAAAATACAGCTGGCAGTTCTTCTTTTTTGAATGATAATAATCTAATCATCCCAAATGGAGCAACTGGTTTTATCAATTATGTGCTTTCTGGTGAGTCTCCAATTGAAAGAGAAAACCCCTCATATCTCACTGTCATGCGAATCGAGGAAAGAAGAAAGCGCTTGACACAAAACAACCTCATCATTGGCTCTAGTTTTAGCTTTTTAAAAAATAGTCAAAACAATTTTTTTGATGAAAATTTTTATCAAATCCGTTATAAAATCGAGTCTGCTGGCAATCTGATCAACTTGTTGGCTTCCCCACTCAATTTGAATAGAATTAACGATACAAACTATCTTTTTGATTTGCCCTACAGCCAATATCTGAAAGGGGAGTTTGACTACATTCAGCATTGGCTCGTTGGATCGTCTTCTGTTTTTGCATTTCGAAGTTTTTTGGGGTTGGCAGTGCCTTTGGGAAATGCCACAAGTATCCCCTTTAGCCAGTCATATTTTTCGAGTGGTGCCAATGACAATCGTGCTTGGGAAGTCTATCGATTGGGACCTGGGAGTAGTTTTTCGGGAAATGAATTTAATGAGGCCAATTTCAAAATTGCATTAAATTTTGAGTATCGATTTGACCTTTTTGGCTCATTTAAAGGGGCACTCTTCGCCGACGCTGGTAACATTTGGAATCTGTTTGACGATGTTACAGACCCTTCGAAACGTTTTGATGGTTTTCGTGATTTGAGCGAACTAGCCATTGGCACTGGCTTTGGCGTGCGATATGATTTTGGTCTGTTTATTTTTCGCCTTGACACAGGCTTTAAAACCCACAATCCGGCACTGGAAAAGTCGAAGAGATGGCTGACTGACATGCAGCTAAAAAAGGCAAACTTAACAATCGGTATAAATTATCCTTTTTAAAGGGAAAATTTTATCCTATTTTTGCGCCTTTCAAACAATAAAACCAATGAGCCATTCTATTCACCCCGGAGTCATTACCGGCAAGCAAGTACAAGAAGTTTTCCAACTAGCCAAAGAGAAAAAGTTTGCTCTCCCAGCAGTCAATGTCATCGGATCAAGCTCGATCAATGGAGTTCTCGAAACTGCTGCAGCACTCAACGCACCTGTCATTGTTCAATTCTCCAACGGAGGAGCACAATTTAATGCTGGTAAAGGATTTTCAAACGAAAACCAACAAGCAGCCATCGCAGGAGCAGTTGCAGGAGCTAAACATGTTCATCAATTGGCAGAAGCCTATGGCGCAGTTGTGATTCTACATACCGATCACGCTGCCAAAAAATTACTCGCCTGGATTGATGGTCTGCTCGACGCTAGCGAAAAACATTTTGAAGAAACAGGCAAGCCTTTGTTCAGCTCACACATGATTGACCTTTCTGAAGAGCCATTGGAAGAAAACATCGAAATATGTAAAGAATACCTCAAGCGAATGTCTGTAATGGACATGACCCTTGAAATCGAACTTGGTGTTACTGGTGGTGAGGAAGATGGTGTTGACAATACAGACATCGACAGCTCGAAACTGTACACCCAACCAGAAGAAGTTGCTTACGCATTTGAAGAGCTATCAAAGATCAGCAGTCAGTTTACAGTTGCAGCAGCATTTGGAAATGTGCATGGGGTTTACAAACCTGGTAATGTGAAACTTACCCCAAAGATTCTAAAGAATTCTCAAGAATATGTCTGTGAAAAGTTTGGTGTTGAGCACAACACTATCGACTTTGTTTTTCATGGTGGATCAGGATCGACTGTAGAGGAAATCAGAGAATCCATTGGATATGGAGTAATTAAAATGAATATCGACACAGATATGCAATACGCATTTATGAGCGGCGTTCGTGATTATATTGAAAGTAAATCAGATTATCTCCAACAACAAATTGGAAATCCTGATGGAGATGATGTACCCAACAAAAAGTTCTATGACCCTCGTGTTTGGTTGAGAGAAGGTGAAAAAAGCTTTGTCGAAAGACTCAAGCAGGCTTTCGAGGATTTGAACAATGTGAACACATTGTAGTATCAATTGGTTTTATATATTTGATTAAAAAAAACCATATGTCTTGGTTTAAGCGAACAACAAAAGGGATACGCACAAGTACCCAAGATAAAAAAGATACGCCGCAGGGTCTTTGGTATAAATCCCCTACTGGAAAAATTATTGACACTGAAGAGCTGGCTGAAAATTTTTATGTCTCGCCAGAAGATGGCTACCACGTTCGCGTTGGAAGTCATATTTACTTCGATATTCTTTTTGATGAAGGCAAGTTTAGGGAAATAAATAAAAAAATGTCTTCAAAAGATCCACTCAATTTTGAAGATTCCAAAAAATATAAGGATCGCCTGTCGAGCGCACAGAAAAAAACAAAGCTAAACGACGCTGTTCGTACTGCTGTTGGCAAGTCAAACGGGAATCAGCTAGTTGTAGCCTGTATGGACTTTACTTTTATTGGAGGGTCGATGGGATCGGTTGTTGGGGAAAAAATTTATCGTGCTGCAGACTATGCATTGCAGAAAAAAATTCCTCTCATTGTGATTTCGAAATCTGGTGGTGCCAGGATGATGGAAGCAGCTCTTTCATTGATGCAAATGGCAAAAACATCGGCAAAATTAGCGCAATTGGCTGACGCTAAAATTCCTTACATCTCTCTGTGTACAGACCCAACAACTGGTGGAACCACTGCCTCATTTGCGATGCTTGGCGACATTAATATCGCTGAACCAGGCGCTTTGATTGGCTTTGCAGGACCTCGAGTGGTAAAAGATACAACAGGGCAGGATTTGCCAGAAGGTTTTCAGACCAGTGAGTTTGTTTTGGAGCATGGTTTTTTAGATTTTATCACTCATCGAAAAGATTTAAAAAAGAAGGTGAACCTGTACTTAGACTTGGTTCTCAACCGAACGATAAGCAAATCATAGCTTTTTCGTATTAAATTCCTACATTTGCACCCTCAAGAAAAGATCTTGAGTTTACATAATAATTATTTACAATAATATTGGCATGTATTTAACAACAGAAAAAAAGAAAGAGATTTTTAAGAAATACGGTTCTTCCGAAACAAATACTGGATCGACCGAAGGCCAAATAGCTCTCTTTACACATCGGATCAATCATTTATCCAGTCATCTTAAAACAAATCACAAAGACTTTAATACCGAAAGATCGCTTGTAAAGCTCGTTGGTAAAAGAAGAAGTCTTCTCGATTATTTGAAGAAAAAGGATATCAATAAATACAGAGAGTTAATCAAAGAACTCAACATCCGAAAATAACATAAAAAGCATCATAGTTTTTCATTGGTGACTACGAACTCAACACAACAAACGTTCACATATAAAATGAAAAGATATGATACCAAAAGTATACACTGAGTCCATTGACTTAGGAGATGGTCGGACAATTACCATAGAAACTGGTAAGCTGGCCAAACAAGCAGACGGTTCTGCCGTCATTCGCATGGGCAACGCCATGCTACTTGCCACAGTCGTTTCGGCAAGACAAGCTTCAGATGTAGATTTTCTACCATTAACTGTTGATTACAGAGAGAAATTTGCTGCTGCTGGGCGTTTTCCGGGTGGCTTTTTTAAAAGAGAAGCGCGTCCAAGCAACGAGGAAATTTTAACCATGAGATTGGTGGATCGCGTTTTGCGACCACTGTTCCCAAAAGACTATCACGCGGAAACGCAAGTCATGCTACAATTGATGTCGCATGATGAAAATGTAATGCCAGATGCGTTGGCTGGATTGGCTGCATCGACTGTGATTCAGTTGTCAGACATCCCATTTGAATATCCGATTTCGGAGGTGCGAGTGGCTAGAATTGACGGAGAATTTGTCGTCAATCCGAGTCGTGAGCAATTGCAAGAGTCAGATATTGATATTATGATCGGTGCAAGTGCAGACTCTGTAGCCATGGTTGAGGGAGAATTTGATGAGGTTTCTGAGCAGTGTATGGCAGATGCCATCCGTTTTGGTCATGAAGCCATCAAAAAGCAAATCGAAGCGCAAGTTCGCTTGGTTGCCGCTGTAGGTAAAAAAGAAACACGTACCTACGAAGAAGAAAATCATGACCAAGCTGTAGAGAAAAAAGTTCATGCGTTTAGCTATCAAACGTGTTATGACATTGCCAAGCAAGGACTTTCGAAGAAAGATCGTGGCGAAAAGTTCTCTGAACTAAAAGGAGCTTTATTGGCTGAATTTTCAGAAGAAGAGCAAGAAGAACATGGAAAATTGATTTCCAAATATTTTAGTAAAACACAAAAGGAAGCTGTACGAGAACTCGTTTTGGCGGAAGGCATTCGCCTTGATGGTCGTGAAACGACCGATATTCGTCCGATTTGGTGTGAGGTCGATTATTTGCCCTCAACCCATGGGTCTTCTGTCTTTACTCGTGGAGAGACACAAGCACTGGCAACAGTAACGCTAGGAACTTCAAGAGAGGCAAACATTATTGATTCTCCTTCGAATCAAGGGGAAGAAACCTTTTATTTACACTACAATTTCCCTCCATTTTGTACAGGTGAAGCACGACCATTACGTGGGACATCTAGACGTGAAGTTGGGCATGGTAACCTTGCGCAACGTGCACTTAAGATGGTGATGCCAGAAGAATCGCCATATACAGTACGTGTGGTGTCTGAGGTTCTTGAATCAAATGGTTCATCTTCCATGGCGACAGTATGTGCCGGGACGATGGCATTAATGGACGCTGGTGTTCAAATCACAAGTCCTGTTTCTGGGATTGCAATGGGTTTAATCTCTGATGGCGATCGTTTTGCTGTTCTTTCAGATATCTTGGGAGACGAGGATCACCTTGGTGATATGGACTTTAAAGTCACGGGGACAGACAAAGGAATAACGGCTTGTCAGATGGACATTAAAATCAAAGGGTTGTCGTATGAAATTTTGATACAAGCTCTAGAACAAGCGCGTGAGGGTCGACTACACATCCTTGAAAAACTGACAGATACGATTGAGGTGCCTGCTGATTCGATTAAGGCACATGCGCCAAAAATGATCAACTGTAGAATTCCGAACGAGTATATTGGACCATTTATCGGCCCAGGTGGTAAGGAGATTCAAAATCTTCAGCGTGAAACAAGCACGACCATCGTGATCAATGAAGACCCTGATACACAAGAGGGAATTGTTGAAATTCTAGGAACCGATCAAGAGGGTATCGATCAGGTACTCGCGAAGATTGATGCGCTGACCTTTAAGCCTGAAAAAGATGAGGTTTATAAGGTAAAGGCGATTAAGATTCTAGAATTTGGTGCAGTGGTTGAGTATTTGGAAGCGCCTGGCAATGAAGTTCTTTTGCACATTAGCGAAATGGCTTGGCAGCGCACAAACGCTGTGACCGACGTTGTGAATGTTGGTGATGAGTTTGAGGTGAAATACTTAGGCTTTGATCCACGTACCAGAAAAGATAAAGTGTCATTAAAGGCACTGCTTGAAAAGCCTGAGGGTTATGTCGAGCGCCCACCAAGAAAAGGTGGCGGTGGCGGTCGAGATCGAAGAGGCGGTCGAGACAATCGCAACAGGAGATAATTTTTCAAAACCCCCTTTTTGGGGGTTTTTTTATTACCTTGCTTTGCTCAATTCATTGTTAGTTTCCAAAATTTAATCCCCATGAAAACGTATATTTTCATCATCCTTCTGATCGCCGCCCAGCTATATTCACAAGATCGCATAACTGGTGAGCTTTTTGCGACACGGTCGGAAGTCATTGCCCAAAATGGTATGGTGGCTTCAAGCCATCCTCTTGCCACACAAATTGGAATTGATGTCCTGAAAAAAGGAGGGAATGCCATCGACGCTGCCATTGCTGTAAATGCAGCTTTGGGGCTCATGGAGCCAACTGGCTGTGGGATTGGCGGTGATCTATTTGCCATTGTTTGGGATCCTAAAACAAAAAAGCTGCATGGCTTAAATGCCAGTGGCCCTTCACCTCAGTCGCTTTCTTTGGATTTTTTCCTTGAAAACAATTACGAAGGTATCCCCTATTACGGCGCTTTGCCTGTCAGCGTTCCAGGAGCAGTTGCAGGTTGGATTGCCTTACACGATAAGTTTGGCAATCTTACAATGGATCAAATCCTCTCCCCTGCGATACACTATGCCGAAAATGGTTTTCCACTTACCGAGCTCATCGCGTATTATATGCAACGGTCTGTTCAACGATTTGTTAGAGCCAATTACCCAAATATCAAAGAAACCTATATGGAACCAAATGGTGGAAAACTGCCAAGTGAAGGTGAGATTTTCAAAAACCCGCTTTTGGCCAAAACCTATAAGACCATAGCAAAAGAAGGTAAACAAGGGTTTTATAACGGAAAAATTGCTCTTGCGATTGCAGAAGAGGTACAACAACAGGGCGGGTTTTTGACCACAGCAGATTTATCTTCTTTTGAAGTGGAGTGGGTTGACCCCGTATCGATCAACTACAGGGGATACGATGTTTGGGAACTTCCTCCAAACGGACAGGGAATAGCCGCACTGCAAATACTCAAAATTTTAGAGGGTTATGACTTTTCAAAAATAGATTTTGGAAGTGATGAGCATATCCACCTGTTTACCGAAGCAAAGAAACTTGCTTTTGAAGACCGCGCCAAATTCTATGCAGATATGTCCTTTGCAGATGTTCCTATCAAGACATTATTAAGTGAATCTTATGCCGATCAAAGAAGAGCGTTGATCAAAGAGAAAGCGTCGATGTATTCCGCAGGACAAATCAGTGCGGGCGAAACGATATATATGACTGTTGCGGACAAGGATGGGTATATGGTGTCTTTGATCCAAAGCAATTACTTTGGCATGGGTTCAGGCGTTGTGCCACAAGGAGTCGGTTTTATGCTTCAAAATCGCGGTGCATTATTTAGTTTAGATGAAAATCATGCTAATGTCTACGCACCTAGCAAACGCCCTTTTCACACGATTATCCCAGCTTTTGTAACCAAAGATGGTATTCCGTTTTTGAGTTTTGGCGTCATGGGAGGGGATTTTCAGCCCCAAGGTCATTCGCAAATTGTGATGAACATTGTTGACTTTGGAATGAACACGCAAGAAGCAGGCGATGCCCCAAGATGGGATCATAAAGGGTCTTCCAGCCCAAGAGGAAATCAAGCGACAAACAATGGAAAAATCCGTGTAGAATCTGGGATTTCTTACGAAACAATTCGCCAACTGATGTCTCGCGGACATGATGTCGGATTTACCATAGGAGAATTTGGAGGCTATCAAGCGATCTTATGGGACGAGAAAAACCAAGTGTATCGCGGTGCTTCCGAAAGCAGAAAAGACGGACAAGTCAGTGGATATTAAAACTTAATATTAACAATAAGACCATGAAAAAAATCACTCTATTTATATTTGTGCTCGTAAGCACACAATGCACAACTTAAATGCAACAACCACCATTCGCCAAACAAGTCCCAAAGACTTTAGAAATTCACGATGACAAACGCATGGATCCCTATTTTTGGATGCGATTGAGCGACGAGCAAAAAGAAGCCAAACAAGCAGACAGTCAGGCGCAGGATGTACTGGACTATCTCCATGCGGAAAACGACTACCGCAAAGAAGTGATGAAGCCCACCGAAAAGCTTCAAGAAACGCTCTATGAAGAAATCATTGGGCGAATCAAGCAAGATGATTCTTCGGTTCCAGTTACGGTGAATGGCTACACCTACTACACCCGATTCGAACAAGGACAAGACTACCCTTATCATTGTCGGAAAAAAGCCGTCGAGGACAGCGATGAAGAAGTGATGCTCGATGTTCCCAAAATGGCCGAGGGGTTTGCCTATTATTCCATTAGCGGGCGAAGTGTAAGCGAAAACAACAAAATCCTTGCCTACGCAGTTGATACTGTTTCGAGAAGGGAATATACCTTGTATTTCAAAAATTTGGAAACAGGTGAAATCCTTTCAGATAAAATCGAAAATACCACTGGCGGCATCACTTGGGCCAATGACAATCAAACTGTTTTTTATGTCAAAAAAGACCCTCAAACTCTTCGTGCATATCAAATTTTTAAACACCGATTGGGTACAGACACCAGTGATGATGAACTCGTTTATGAAGAAAAAGATGAAACTTTTTCATGCTGGATTTCAAAGACAAAGTCACGTCAATACTTGATGATTGGTGCGAGTCAAACGCTATCAACAGAATATCGATTTTTGGATGCCAATACCCCTGATGGCAAATGGCAAGTGGTTCATCCACGTGAGAAAAATCTAGAGTACTTTGTCGATCATTACAAAAACGATTTTTATATCATTACAAACGATCAAGCCAAAAACTTTCGCTTGATGAAAACACCAGTTAATCGCCCTCAAAAATCAAATTGGACTGAACTTATCCCCCATCGTGAGGATGTGTTGTTGGAAGATATTGAAATTTTTAAATCCCATCTTGTTGTCAACGAACGACACAATGGTCTTTCGCGCCTTCGGATTATGACATGGGACAATAACAATGAACATTATATTTCGTTTGATGATCCAACCTATGCTGCTTGGATTTCAGCAAATCCAGAGTTCAATTCAACACAACTCCGCTTTGGATATAGTTCATTAACAACTCCAACGTCGATATATGATTATGATCTAAACACCAAAGAGAAGACACTCAAAAAACAGGATGAAGTGTTGGGTGGTACGTTCGATTCGCAAAACTATCTTTCCGAGCGCATCATGGTTCCCAGCAGAGACGGATCGGCAAATATCCCTGTGTCTTTGGTCTATCACAAAGACTTTGAAAAATCGGGTGATGAACCACTCCTCCTCTATGGTTATGGATCTTATGGAAATACCATAGACCCTTGGTTTAGCTCGGCACGATTGAGTCTGCTTGATCGTGGTTTTGCCTTTGCCATTGCACATATTCGTGGAGGGCAAAATCTAGGTCGCTCGTGGTACGAGGATGGAAAACTCCTAAAAAAGAAAAATACATTTTATGACTTTATAGATGTTGGGAATCATTTGGTACAGCAGGGTTATACCTCCACTGATCACTTGTATGCCCAAGGTGGCAGTGCAGGTGGTTTGCTGATTGGTGCTGTGATCAACATGGCGCCGGACCTGTTCAATGGTGCCATTGCTGCAGTGCCTTTTGTCGATGTTGTTTCGACCATGCTCGATGAAACCATACCCCTGACCACTTTTGAGTTTGACGAATGGGGAAATCCAAAAAACAAAGAATACTACGACTATATCAAGTCGTACTCCCCTTATGACAATGTCGAAGAAAAGGACTACCCTCACCTATTGATCACCACTGGCTATTGGGATAGTCAGGTGCAATACTGGGAGCCTGCAAAGTGGATTGCCAAATTGAGAGATAAAAAAACGGACGATAATTTATTGTTGATGGATTGCAATATGGAGGTTGGTCATGGAGGCGCTTCAGGTAGGTTTAAGCGATACAAAGAGGTGGCTCTTTCCTATTCTTTCTTACTTCATTTAGAAAAATAATCTTTTTTTGTAACCTTTTGCATCATCTCCCCGTATAACAAGTGTAAAAACAAGTTAGATGAGACAACTAAAAATTACCAAGCAGGTTACCAACAGGGAAACTGCTTCACTCGACAAGTATCTGCAAGAAATCGGAAAAGTTGATTTGATTACAGCTGAGCAGGAAGTCGAGCTCGCACAGCGTATCAAAGCTGGCGATCAAATTGCCCTCGAGAAATTGACAAAAGCAAACCTTCGATTTGTGGTTTCTGTGGCAAAGCAATATCAAAACCAAGGTCTCACACTTCCAGACTTGATCAACGAAGGTAACTTAGGGCTTATCAAAGCTGCAAAACGATTTGATGAAACAAGAGGTTTTAAGTTCATTTCTTATGCTGTTTGGTGGATTCGACAGTCGATCCTACAAGCCCTCGCCGAACAATCTAGGATTGTACGTTTACCCCTCAACAAAATTGGTTCGATAAACAAAATCAATAAGACTTTTGCATATCTCGAGCAAGCGCATGAGCGTATGCCTTCTGCTGAGGAAATCGCAAAGGAACTCGACATGACTGTTTCTGACGTTAAGGAATCGATGAAAAATACAGGTCGTCATGTATCTATGGATGCGCCACTTGTAGAAGGTGAAGATTCTAACTTATATGATGTACTTCGCAGTGGAGAATCTCCAAACCCTGATCGTCAGTTGCTACACGAATCGTTGAGAACAGAGATTAGTCGTGCGCTAGAAACACTCACCCCCAGAGAGTCTGATGTTGTTCGTCTTTATTTTGGACTTGGCAACCAACACCCAATGACTCTCGAAGAAATTGGGGAAACCTTTGACTTGACTCGCGAGCGTGTTCGCCAAATCAAGGAGAAAGCAATTCGTCGATTAAAGCATACGTCTAGAAGCAAAATACTGAAAACCTACCTCGGGTAATTATGCGTGATAAAAAACTGGTTGCGCCTTCAATGCTTGCTGCTGATTTTGGCAATCTAGCTAGTGATATTGATATGGTCAATCAAAGTGATGCAGATTGGTTTCACCTCGATGTGATGGATGGTGTTTTTGTGCCAAATATCTCATTTGGTATGGCTGTCATCAAAGCCATGGCAAAACACACAAGCAAACCACTTGATGTTCACCTGATGATTGTCGATCCTGATCGCTATATCCAAACGTTTGCCGATTTGGGAGCTGATGTACTTACTGTTCACGTTGAGGCTTGTACTCATTTACACAGAAGCTTACAGTCGATTAAAGCAGCAGGGATGAAAGCTGGTGTGGCGTTAAACCCTCATACACCTGTTTCCGATTTGTCACACACAATTGCAGATATCGATTTGGTTTGTTTGATGAGTGTAAATCCAGGGTTTGGCGGTCAATCATTTATAGAAGCTACCTATCAAAAAGTGAGAGAACTACGTGCACTGATCGATGCCAATGACGCAAGTACACTCATCGAAATCGATGGGGGTGTAACAGATCAAAACGCCACCCAATTGATAGATGCAGGAGCTGATGTTTTGGTTGCTGGTAGTTATGTTTTTTCTGCTGCAGACCCTTCATCAACGATCGCTAGCCTGTCTGCTCAGATCAATTCATAAACAGATGTCTGTTGTTCTAGGACTGATGAGTGGCACTTCTTTGGATGGGCTTGATTTGTGTTGCGTTCGCTTTTCGTCCAATCTTAAAGATTTTCAAATACTCGAATCAAAAACTGTCCCCTATACTGACAAATGGAAGTCCAAACTCGAAAACGCATTCTATATTTCTGCTGACGAAATCGACATCCTTGATAAAGCATTTGGAGTGTTTTTGGCAGAGCAGATTTCAGCCTTTATCAACACATCTTCACTCCCACCCATAGATCTGATTGCCTCGCATGGTCACACGATTTTTCACAATCCCAGTCAAGGCATCACCGAACAAATTGGGTGTGGAGAAGAAATTGCCAAACAAACAGGTATCAAGGTCATATATGACTTTAGAAGTCAAGATGTATCGTTGGGAGGGCAAGGCGCACCTCTCGTTCCGATGGGAGATGCTATCCTTTTTCACAGCTATGATGCATGCCTAAACTTGGGTGGTTTTGCCAATGTTTCTTTTGCCTTGCAAAAAAATCGAATTGCTTATGATATAGGTGCTTGCAACATCATTCTCAACCATTTTGCACAACAATTAGGGTATGACTATGATGACCGAGGGCAACTGGCGCATAAGGGTTTATGTGATGAATCGTTATTACAAAAGTTGAATGATATTGATTATTACAGTTTAAATCCACCCAAATCTCTGGCAAGAGAGTTTACAGAAACGCACCTACTGCCATTACTCTCAAGCGATGATGCAGAAACTGTGTTGCATACCTACACCAAACACATTGGTTTACAAATCGGAATGTCGCTGACATCATGTAAGGCAAAAAACTGTCTGGTGACTGGTGGTGGGTCTCATAATCATTTTCTAATCGATCAAATCAAACAGCATACAAGTTGTCGTTTGGAGATCCCAGACCAAACGATCATTGATTACAAAGAGGCATTGATCTTTGCACTTTTGGGACTTTTACGCAATGAGAACAAAATCAATGTGTTGTCGAGTGTAACAGGTGCAAGTCGTGATCATAGTGCTGGACGCATGGCAAACCCTTAACCATTGGCTAAAAAAATTGTACATTCAAACACTAATTTAAATAACCTATCTATGAAACTTTATCAAGTCCTTTTCGGTATTCTGTTCATCTTTTTTTCATGTGGTACCCCTACTGCAACAGATCAGCTTCAACAGTTGATGGAGGATTATTATGAAGAAAAATTGCAACTCTATCCCCTTAGTGCAACCTATCAAGGAGATAAAAGATACAATGACTATTTGCCAAACTCTCTCTCAGATGAGTTTATGGCAAAAGAAAAAACATTCTACACTTCTGTTCTCAATCAGCTTAAGTCTATCGATGAAGAAAGTTTGAGCGAAGAAGATCTACTGAGTAAAAAAGTACTTCGTTGGGAGTGTGACATCAACTTAAAACGACTTGAATTTCCGACCCACCTTCTGCCATTGAATCAAATGTGGACGCTTCAATTAACCATTGGGCAGTTGGCAGGTGGAAGCAGTGCACAACCTTTCAAGACAGTGGAAGATTATGACAATTGGCTAGCGCGCATTGATGATTATTTGGTATGGCTCTACACAGCCGAAGATCGAATGAAAGAAGGAATCGAAAAGGATGTAGTGCTGCCAAAATCACTGATCAAAAAGGTTGTTCCACAGCTTGCAAGTATTGCACTGACAGATGTAGTGGATCATTTGTTTTATGGCCCCATTCGACAACTTCCAGCAAGCTTTTCAGATGAAAATAAAACACGATTGACTACTACCTATCAATCGATTATTGAAGATAAAGTAAAGCCCGCCTACCTACAGCTTCATGATTTTATGAATGGTGAGTATATGGAAGCAGGTCGATTGAGTAGTGGTTTTGATGCATACACTTTTGGAAGTGATTATTATGACTATGCCATTCAACTCTATACAACAACCAACATGAGTGCTGATGAGATTCATGAGTTGGGCTTGCAAGAGGTTGCACGATTGCGCAGTGAGATGGAAAAAGTAAAAAAACAGGTTGGGTTTACAGGTGATTTAAATGCCTTTTTTGAACATGTGAGAACCTTGCCACAGCTTGTCCCCTTTGATGATCCACAGCAAGTGATTGACAATTTTAATGCGATTCATGACAAAATGAAAGCCAATGTCGATAGGTTGTTTTCGCTGCAGCCAAAAACTGCTTTTGAGGTGCGTAGGACAGAGGCATTTCGTGAAAAATCGGCAAGTGCAGAGTACAGTCCAGGATCGCTTGATGGCACAAGACCAGGTATTTTTTATGTTCCCATCCCAGACGTGACCAAATACAACATCTTTTCAGACGAGGATTTGTTTTTACACGAAGCCATTCCAGGGCATCATTTCCAAATTGCCTTGCAGCAAGAAAATACTGCCTTACCTGATTTTAGAAAAACACTTTGGTACAGTTCCTATGGTGAGGGCTGGGCGCTTTATTGCGAATCACTAGGAAAAGAGCTTGGGCTCTATGATGACCCCTATCAGTACTTTGGTATGCTCAGTGCAGAGATGCATCGTGCGATACGATTAGTTGTCGATACAGGGCTACACACAAAGGGCTGGACACGTGAAGACGCAATCGCTTATTCACTCGCAAATGAAGCAGAGCCAGAAGCAGCGATTATCTCTGAAATTGAGCGATATATGGCAAATCCAGGTCAGGCCTTGTCGTATAAAATTGGACAGCTCAAAATTCTTGAGCTAAAAGCAAATGCCAACGAGCTTATGAAAGACAATTTTTCCATGAGTACATTTCATGAAAAGGTATTGGAATCGGGCTGTATTCCTTTGGCATTATTGGAAGAAAAAATAGACCATTGGACCAACTCAGAACTGTAAAATCTTTGTGCTAAATGTCGATCTTTAGATTTCTAAAACAACACATTTATCATCCCCCTAGACAAGCTGTAAAGCAACTGAAAGAGCATATTGCATATGCCTATTTTTTGATCAAAGGGAACCATGTGAAATATGGGCATCCAAAAAATCAAAAAAAGGGAACAAAAGTCCTATATGTTGGCAGTGGCAAATCGGCATTGGAGTACAAAAATCATGATATCGATCAAGTAGAAGTGTTGACAGTAAACAATAGTCATTTGGCATTTGATGATTTTGTTGCTTATTATTTATGTTCAACAGATTTTCCAAAAAAAAGAAAGCCAAATCGTGAGAAATATGGGGAACTCATCCTTAAACCCAAATATTTTTATGACGTCTTGAGTCATGCACGTTATCACAAATTACCTTTTCGACCACGGGTTGGCAAAACCATATTTTTGGATGGTTTGTACTGGGCGATGACGAAAGGTTTTTCTGAGATTTACTTGCTCGGATTTGACCATGACTACAACCCCAAGCGAGTTGAAAAATGGGATGGAAAACACATTGGCAATGAAGAAAAGCTAAAAGAGATTTTTTCGAGTGATGATGAGTCGCCAGATGCGTTTTATGGCCAAAATACACCAGACCCTTTGCGCCATGGAAAGCACAACTTAAGTCAAATGTTTGTGGATGCGCACAAACATGCAGCCCATTATGGATGCACGATATATAATCTATCTTCTAGAAAAGGAGGAATTGAAGTATTTGAACGAACTACTGAAATAAAAAAGTAAAAACTATGTGCTGCTGCCAAACAATAGCATTAGTTTTTCATAAAATGTAGTGTAAAATTTAACAAATAACCTTCGTTTGGTTTTGTCTCGATTTCCCATTGTTTTCAATACACTTTCACCATCAATATGAATGAAAGGGTTATTGAGGATACCCAACACCTTTTGTTTATGCTCCCAAAAATGTTGCATATCGACATCTATAGGTCTGAAAAAGGGAGAGCTGAAGGCTAGCATTTGTCTTGCTGCCTTTTTAGAGATGATATAAGCATAGGTTCCTTGGGGCGCTTTTTTGAATGAGATAAGTTGTAGCTCACCTTTGGATTGCAATATTTTTTTAATTCGTTTTTTGGGGATTTCCCCTAGCTTTATGATGTCCCAGTCGGAGGGGTTGATTGATGATACAAATTCGAAAACATTATGTAGGTCTGCTTTCAACTCAAAATCATCTTCAAGCACAAGCATCTGATCGATGTCTTCATCAACCATTTTTTGCCAAAGCTTTCGATGGCTGAGGTAACAACCGATTTCTCCTGGTTTTAATGTCTTGTAATAGCCAAAATAATTTTGTCTTATGCTGTATGTTTCAATCAAACCGGCATTCTCGTTCACCCTTATATCTACTGCCGAAATGCGTTCAAAATCTTGACCATAGTTTGAGAGTTGTTCACTACATTTCTTGAGTCGATTGACAGATACATCTAAGTTTATAATGGCAATGCGCATCTAAATAAAATATTCCGTTTAATTTTTGCTTTGCTACTCATGCAAATGCTCGGTTTTCATACACTCGTAGAAGCGATAATGGAAAAATAAAAAAATGAACCAATCATAAGACATTCGCGGCACTCTTTTTAGTTTAGAAATTGCACTATTCAACTTATAGCTAAGCGTCCTGTTCTTTTCAGACCACGAATCTGCCCACCAGTGAATACACACTGTATTTTCAGTGATGCAATCTTCTGAAAACTCCTCTATCCTGTGATAATAAGGATAAAAATAATCTTTGGTGAAAACAGTAACCCCACCGACTTCTTGGGTTTTGTGTTCGCTAACACCTCGATCAATAAGATAGGGAGATGCGATGGTTGGTGAACCCATTTGATGGAAATAGAGTCTTTGTTTTTTCTCTGTCATTTCGAGGCAATCTTTAAAAAATGGATGCTTTGGAATCCCACCCAATACTGCTGTATTAATGGGATGCCTTGATTGATCAAATGCTGTTTGAAAACCAGTAAACGATGATAGCTTCATCATATCACCAAATGGTTTAATCATCTCTATATCAGTATCTAAATAAATTCCACCTTTAAAATAAAGTGAATAGAAACGCATATAATCAGCAATGAAAGCCCACTTCTTTCTTTTGTACATTACCTTCAAAATGGGAATTTGTTTAAAAGGGGTATTTGACTCGTCCCAACAAATGATTTCATAATCTGGAAGTACTCTCCTCCATGATGCGATACATTTTTTGACCATTTCATTATGAGGGGCACCCCCATACCAGCAATAATGTATGATTTTTGGAATCAAATCATTGACTTTGGATCAAAGATAATGATGTTCGAAGAATGTTCGATTGTTTTTGGGTGGTTATTCAAAAAACAACAAGAAAACTTCAAAACAAACCGAATTTACATTCAAGGAGAAAACGTTTTGCAAGCGGAACTCTTTGACCTAAGAGGCAGAAAAGTAAAAGCCACAAATCAAAAACAGATCGATTTAAGTGACATCAAAAGTGGATCGTTTATCCTTAAAGTCATAACAGACAATAACAACACAAAATCATTTAAAATTATAAAGAAATGAGAATTACTGTGTGATCCAAGCTTTTGGAAGTTCGAACTTTATTGAAGTTATTGAATGTATTTTTGATTGTTTATTCTTTCAAAAATCAATTCAATTTTAAAATTGATTTTTATTTCCTTATTCGATTAAAATCTATCAAATAATTAACCCTAATCGAAAATTGGTGCTGCGCAGTAAAATCAAAAAGATTGTTTAAACTTCCGAAATAATCAAGCTTTGTTGCATTGTCACTTTTAAATAATTGGTTTCGATACAACAGCACCAAGTTACTTCCTGGGGCAAACCACCACTCAAAATTTACATCAAGGTTCCAGATGTTAAAGTTTGCATCTGGGTCAAAATCTAAAACTGAAAAGTCTGTTTCGCTTCGTTTTCCGTTTTCATTTAGTCGAAATAGCGTGTGATCGTATTTGGCTCTACTCCAATAGTTTCTTAGTCTTAAGTTAATCCATTTCTTACTATCAAAAAAGTAGCTAAGGTCAATGTTGTTTTCCACAGATCTAATATCTCTTCTACCAAAATAAATATTTTGATTTACTGACTCGAGATATCCCACATCATCTCTAAAATCAATGTGGTTGGACTTTAATGCAATTGAAAATTGCTCTGAAAAACGATAAAACGTAGATAAATTAAGTCTGTTTTGAGATTTTTGTTCTTCAAAATCTTCTTTAAAATAAGCAAAGTTGTTCCATTGTATCCGATATGAGAAATCTTTGTTTTTATTGGATTTCATCACAAGCTTTGCTTGGAAGTTCGCAGGTTCTTCTATGAAGCGGTTTATTGTTCTGGGTTTGTCATAATCTCTTGTTCTTGATGAGTAAGCAAAATCAGCCTCAAAAACCATTAAATTTTGTGTTGAGAAATCATTTCCAAATCTTAAACCCCATAACTTTCTATCAGAAGAATGAAATGTGCGAGTATCATGAAACCATAAATAGTTACTGTAATTTCTAAGAAAGCCGTATTCTTTAAGAATCTGATAGCTTATTCTAGATGAAAACCTCTGATGATCTAAAAAATTAAAATATCCCAACTCGTTCTGTTTGTAATGTTTATCTACACCCCACCAGCTAACATTGTATCTAAAATTACCTTTGAGTTCACTGAAACTAATACCAGACCTAAATCCATTTTTACTATTTTCTGCTGGTGTTTTACTACCAAAAGCTTTTACCTTAATGTTGAAGTCTCTATTGTCATCAAACAAGTCTGCTACAAATGCAACATTGTTTCCATACAAACCATCACCTCCAGTTTTGTTGGTATTGAGTGCGCTAATCGATGAGTAATCATTCAACAGTTGCTGAGATAAGGAAATTACATTGTAGTTTACTAAGGGTTTTATGGTTTGTTTTCTTGTTTGATTTGAAGATGAGTTTTGGATTTTAGCTTCAACCTTGTCAGTAGTGGCATTTAGGAAACCTATGCTTAGATTTTTGTTTGTTGTTCCAGTTACTTTAATCGTATTTAACAGTTGTGGGGTGTCATCAAAATCATAAATCTGCTCATCATTGTCTAATAAATCATTTCCTACTGATACTTTTTCTCCAATCCTCCGACTGTAAAAAAACGATCCACCACCCATACCACCATCTGCGATCTTAAACAGGGTGGCACCCTCGGTAAAAAAAGCTCTGTTTTCAGAGAACTCTTGCTCATAAGGTCCCAGATTTAGTTCTACATTATCAAAGGCAACTTGGCCAAAATCTGGAATCAGAGATGCGTCTAAAGTAAAACTGCTACTCAACCCGTATTTTACATCCATACCAGCTGTATAAGAAGCCGCAGGACCTAATCCTTTTTGTAAATTAATGGATGACTGTACGTAGGGATATAAAAACAGTCTTACAGGTGGACTAATATTATTTATTCCCATGAGCGTTCCATTGGATTCATGATACTCCAACTCATTAACATTGACTGGGCTCCAAACATAGGTTTCATTTAAACTTTGAATTTTTCTGCCAAAGTTCAAGCCCCATAGTTGTATCTCTTTTTCTGGAAATCGAAGTGCACTGTAAGGGATTGCCATTTCTAGACTCCAACCATCTGAACTGATATACGCTTTGGCATCAAATACAGTATCGTATAAAAAATCATCTGACTCAATAGATCCAGATGAATATACATCACCAACTGTGCCAGCACTTGTTATCTGAAAACCAAAAAAGTTTAAATCGTCGTTATATGTATTAAAGGTCACAAAAAAATTCTCTGCATTTACATCCCAGATATCATCCCGTTGACTAAATTCTTTAGGCATCTTATCTGGATTTGGATGGTTGAGAATAGCACCGACATAAATCGTATCTTGATCGTATCCTACATATGCTGTAGTCTCAAATTCTTTAGGTACATTCTTACCTTGACGTGTTTCAGGCCATATCAATGTGAAGTCGGTAGCAGGGTCTAAATCTTTCCATATTTCATCTGAAAGAATTCCATCAATAACGGGTGCGTTTTTTACAAGAGATGCCTCTAAGCTTTTGGATACTTGCGCATGAATAATAATATGAAATATTAAAAATACTGTAACAAAAATATGTTTCACAAAACATGAATTTTAATACACAAAATTAAATGAAAGGTCATTGATAATAACATATCATTCATTTAAAAAATAATTATCCTCGGTATTTTTGAAATAATCCGTGACCCAAAATTTCAAAAGTTCGAACTTTTTGAGTGGATTACAGAGCTGTGAATGCTCACAATCACAAAGTATTTTTGTAAAAAAATGAGAAAATTAGAATGAATAAAAAACCGCTCTACGATAACATTATAACGGTTATATCATTATAAGTTACTCCCCCCATTATTCAAAGATGCAGCAAAACTAAATCTATTTATAAATTATTAAAGGGCAAAACTGAAAGTTTAAAACTTGCTTTGTTTAAATGATAAAATTTAGTTTATGGATGCTTCGCCATAATTATTTGGTCCATCATTGCCTTTTTTGATTACTAAATAAAGCACATAAGGGATCGCAATTATTGTAAAAACCCACAAATAGTTCCAGCCACTTTTATTTACGTCATGTAATCTTCTAATTGTAACAGATAAGCTTGGTATAAAGGAAATAAGTGTATAAATCCCTCCAATTAACCCAGTTTCTGACATAGATGTCCCTAAAACTTGCGTGTCAATCATTGAACATATGATGGAAATGATAATAGAAAAAAGGGTAAAATACCAAAACTCTGGTCTATTCGCTCTACCCTTAAAGTTAAATGCTTGTTTAAATGCTAAGATGTAATACTTCATAATTTTTAGTTAATTTTAGGTATTAAAAATAACATAAAGTCTGCGATACATGAAATTATTCATAAACAACCTTTCTAAGACCTACAGAAATGGCGTTAAAGCATTAGATAAAGTGAATCTTGAAATCGGAACTGGAATGTTTGGGCTATTAGGTCCTAATGGTGCTGGTAAATCTTCTTTAATGAGAACCATTGCTACAATTCAAAGTCCTGACGATGGTGAAATTTTCTTTAATGACATTAATGTACTAGAAGATAATATTTCATTGAGAAAAATTTTAGGTTACCTCCCACAAACATTTGGCGTTTACCCAAAAATGACTGCGGACAGCTTACTTCATTATTTTGCAATGCTAAAAGGGATCTCCAGTAAAAAGGAAAGAAAAGAATTGATCGATAAGCTTCTTGAAATTACTAACCTACAAGATGCAAGATGGAAAAATGTAAGTGGTTTTTCAGGAGGGATGAAACAAAGGTTTGGAATTGCCCAGCTTCTTATAAATAATCCCAAACTGATTATTGTCGATGAACCCACCGCAGGCCTTGATCCTGCAGAAAGGCAGCGATTTTTAAATGTGTTAAGGGAAGTTGGTTCAAATTCTACTGTTATTTTTTCCACACACATTGTTGAAGATGTAAAAGAACTTTGTAACAACATGGCAATTATGAACAATGGTAGAATTCTAAAGCAAATTAAACCAACGGACTCAACCAAAGAGTTAAAAGGAAAAATTTGGACAAAAATCGTTGACAAAGATCAAATCGATGAATTGAATAAAACCCTAAATATTTTATCAACTAGTTTTAATCCTGACAATTCCATTAACATTCGGATTTACTCTGAGAGTAAGTCCAATAAAGGATTTAAAAAAGTTGATCCAAATCTGGAGGATGTATACTTTATCACATTAAAAGAAAATTCTTAATCGTGTTATATCATATTTTTTCTAATGAGTTAAGTTATTGGTTCAAAAGACCCGCATTCTATATTTATGCGATCATTTTTTTTGCAATTGGTTTATTCAGCTCTGGTGCTTCAGCTGGTCTTTTCGATTCTGTTTCTGTAACGGTAGGCTCCTCTAGGGTTGTTAATTCCCCCTACGCAATCGCAATGTTATTTGGAGGGCTTAGCTCATTAATTATTTTCTTATATCCTTCAATAATCGGAGTTGGAATATATAGAGACTATAAATCTGAAGCACATTTCATACTTTATTCATATCCATTTACAAAGCTACAATACCTGTTTGCCAAGCTTCTGAGTGGAGTTTTTATGGTTCACCTCATCATACTCATCATTGCTTTAGGAATTGGTTTAGGTTTTATTTTACCTGGAACAAACCCAGATCTTTTAAAATCTTTTGAATTCAGACCATACTTTGATGTCTATCTTATCTACATTCTTCCAAATCTGATTTTTACTGGATTTCTCGTTTTTGGGGTTGTAACATTTACAAGAAATATTTCGGCTGGCTTTATTTTTGTTTTGATATTACTGATTTTACAGGGCTTTTTGGTTGGGTTTTCTGAAGAGGCTGAAAACAGGCTTTTCTCTGCTCTTATCGATCCTTTTGGAGATTTAGCCCTACAATATTATACTCAATATTGGACAGTTGCTGAACAAAACGAACTTTATATTCCGATTAAAGGGGTATTTATTTATAATCGGCTCATATGGTTAGGAGTATCTGCTTTATTGTTTGCCGCCATTTATCGTTCTTTTTCATTTAGTCAGAATCCCATTCTTTTTTCTTTTAAAAAGAAGGCGATAAACAAGATAAAACCCCATAACTTTTTAGGAATAGTCAATATAAATTTACCGAAAGTCCATTTAGACTTTAAACTGTCTTCGCAATTAAAACTTCTCAACAAACTATCAAATATTGACTTTCTTTACATAGTAAAAAGTCTTCCGTTTGTTTGTATTGTTTTATTTGGTTTACTAATAAATGTATTAACTCTTTTTGAAGTTGGAGATATTCTTGGAACACCAACACTTCCTCGAACTTGGAGAATGCTTGAAGCAGGTGAAACGCTAACTCTTTCGATAAATATTTGTACTTTTTTGTATGCGGGAATGTTAATCCATCGATCTAGGATTTTCAAATCTAACGAGCTTATCGATACAACACCTGTTAAAAATTGGATTCTTTTTGGGTCTAAGTTTTTAGCAATAATAAAGATGCAAATTTTATTGCTTTCATTGGTTTTGGTTTCAGGACTAATTTTTCAAATGAGCCAAGGGTTTTATGACTTTGAGCTAAACCTTTATATTTACGAACTTCTGATTCTAAGCCTTATTTACTTTGTTATTTGGGCATTCCTTTCATTTTTAGTGCAAACATTAATCCCAAACCCATATTTGGGACTTTTCATAATGATTTTACTATTAATTGGTATTCCCCTTACAAGTCTAGCAGGTGTAGAGCAGTCGATATATAAATATAGTCAAGGACCTGGCTACAGCTACTCAGACATGAATGGATATGGCTCTAGCGTTGAAAGATACTTTATACATAAGATTTACTGGACATGTCTTGGCATTGTATTCTATATACTAACATTATTGTTTTACTATAGGGGGGTTGTCAGTAGTTTTAGAGAACGCTTTTATTTAGCAAAGCGAAGATTCAATGGTCTCCATCGTGTAAGCATTTCATTTTTTACAATTTTGTTTCTGTCTATTGGTGGATATATTTATTATGAAAATAATATTCTAAATATTCGAAAGTCTTCTAAAGAAAGAGAAATTGCGACAGTCGAATGGGAGAAAAAGTATAAAAAATATGAAGATTATGTTCAACCAAGGATTACATCGGTAAATGTCAATCTAGATCTTTTCCCTGAAAAAAGAGATTTTAAAGCCGCTGGGAGTTATTTAATGGTCAATAAGTCGGATGAATCCATTGATAGTTTATTTCTAGACCACTCAAGCAGAATCAGTACCTTTAAATTTGACAAGCCAAATGATTTAGTTTTAGAAGACACATTATATCATTTCGATATTTATCACTTCAAAGACCCAATCCTTCCTGGAGATACTCTACAACTTACATTCACAGTTACAAATAAAAACAACACTTTATTGCGAAATAATTCACCTGTTCTAAATAACGGTACTTTTATCAATAATTCTGTTTTTCCATCGTTAGGATACCCTGGAGGTGAACTAAGAGATGATAAGACGAGAGAAAAATATGGACTGCCACCAAATAACCTTAAACCCTTCCCTTCTGACACTACAGCTCTTGGGAATACCTATATTTCAAGAGATGCTGATTGGATTGATTTTGAAGCAATTGTAAGTACGTCTAAGGATCAAATTGCGATTTCTCCTGGTTACTTACAGCGCGAATGGGTTGAAGAAGATCGCAGGTATTTCCATTACAAAATGGACAGTAAAATTTTAAATTTTTATGCCTTTAATTCTGCCAAATATTTAGTAAAAAAGGAAAAGTGGAAGAATGTAGATTTAGAAATTTATTACCATGAAGGTCATGATTATAACCTGGACCGAATGATGAAAGGAATGAAATCTGCTTTGGAATATTGTTCAACACAATTCAGTCCTTATCAACACAGACAATTGCGAATCGTTGAGTTTCCAAAAATATTGGGATCATATGCTCAGTCATTTCCGAACACTGTCCCTTTTTCAGAAGGCGTTGGCTTTATAGCCGATGTTGATGATTCAAGTAAGGGAGGAAACGATTATCCTTTTTACATCACAGCACATGAGGTTGCTCACCAATGGTTTGCTCATCAAGTGATCGGGGCTGATGTCTTAGGGGCAACTGTTATGTCAGAGAGCTTATCCGAATATGTTGGATTAAAAATTATTGAGAGTGTTAATGGGAAACATAAAATGAGAAAATTTCTGAAGAAGGCTCTTGATAATTATTTAACAGATCGAACTTTCGAAACAAAGAGAGAAAATGCTCTCATGTATAACGATGGACAAGGTTATATTCACTATCAAAAAGGTTCTCTTGTTTTCTATGCGCTAAGTGATTACCTAGGAGAGAAAAAATTAAACAATACGATATCTAAATATGTAAATAGCGTTGCTTTTCAAGAGCCGCCATACACAACAACAATAGAACTTTTAAGTTATTTAAAAGAAGATACTCCAGATTCTCTTCAGTACGTATTAAAGGATATGTTTGAAACCATAACGTTGTATGATAATAAAGCTGTTTCTGCTACATCTTCAAAACTTGAAAATGGTAAATATAAAGTTGATTTTGAATTCAATGTTCGTAAATACAGAAACGACGAAAAAGGGAAAATTAACTTTGGTGATCGTAAAATTGATTCGATATCTTTTCAAGGAAGTGATATGGAAAAGCCCTCTTATTCAGTCTATTTAGAGGATTATATCGACATTGGGGTTTTTGGTATTGACCAAGAAGAGGAGTTAGAATTATATCTAAAAAAGCATAAAATTTCAGCAATTAATAACACCGTTTCAATCATAGTTGACAAAGAGCCAATCGAAGTCGGTATAGATCCTTATAATAAACTAATTGATACAGACTCAGGTGACAATAGAAAAAAAGTAAAAGAGATTAAGTAACACAATGACTTAACCTCTAAAATCTAAAAAATATTCCCAGAAATAAAAAATTATTTTTGGGAATAATCCGTGACCCAGGGAGGATTCGAACCCCCAACCCTCAGAGCCGAAATCTGATATTCTATCCAGTTGAACTACTGGGCCTTTGCAAATGCGAATGTACTAACTTTCACAACAATAGCCCTATTGTTAACCTAGACGCTTTTTTACAATCTCAGCTATAAGTTTTCCATCTGCTTGACCAGCCAATTGCTTATTCGCCATAGCCATGACTTTACCCATGTCTTTCATCGTTGTAGCACCAACTGTCGCAATGACCTCATCAATTACTTTTTCTACCGCCGATTCAGACAACTGCTCAGGTAAAAACTGACTGATGACTTCTATTTGAGCTTCTTCTGGCTCTGCCAAATCATCGCGCCCCTGCTCCCTAAAAATTGATGCACTCTCTTTGCGCTGCTTGACCAGTTTCTGCAACAATTTGGTGATTTCACTATCATCAGGAGTTTCCTTCGCGCCTGACTGTGTTTGCAATAACAACATCGCTGATTTGATCGCTCGTAGCGACTCTAAAGCAACAGTGTTTTTTTCACGCATTGCCTCTTTGAGTTTGGTGTTTAATTCGTCTTGAAAGCTCATAATTAATCTACATTATCGTGTAAAAAGGAGTTGTTTGTTCGAATTCGTGTTTCATTGCTCGAATCGGTTTCAACCGACAATCGAGATAGGCTGTTGTCGGTTTTCATATCGACCTGTGCCCTTTTGTAAGCTGGTTCGTTTTCAAGCTCATCAATTCGATTGGTTGTGAATTTATAATTGAATGATTTTAGCTTCTTTCGCCTTTCTTCTGCTCGTTGTGCAAGCCCCTGCGTAATGGTGCTATTCATTGGCGTTAACTCCTCTTCTTTTTCCTCTTCAACCAAAGGCTCTGATGCTACTTCTTCTTTTTGCGTTGGCGTTGGCATTGGCTTCGCAGCTGCTACTTTCTTTTCAGGGGCTGGCTCAATATAATCCTCAAGGTTATATTTTTTGACTTCAGATGGTGTGCTTTCCACATCGGTTTGAACAGTAGTTGAGACTGGCTGACTTTCCTGTGAAACTTGCGATTTTGGCTCTTCTTCTAAGTGAAACAAAACAGGAACTTCATTATCTGCTGGCTCCTCTGTTTCGTTCGTCTCCTCAATAGGTCGATCGAGTGGGCTAGGCTCTGCCTCGACAACCTCATGGTCTATGACATCCATTTCATTGACTTGACTTGGTAATTCATGAATAATAAACTCTTGTTCCTCTTGAATTGGCTCATGTATCGGCTCTGGAATTTCATCATATTGAACCTCTATCGATCGAATAACATCTGTGGTTTTCACAAGCTCGTCCTCTTGGGGGTTGTCTTCCTTTGTTTGCGTGATTCCTGAAAACAAATTAGCCTCGTCTGTGTCACCCTCAAGCTTGTGCACTACTGTTTGTTCGTCGCTCAGCGTATGAATAATTTTCTTGGGGTCAGCATGTATAATCTCGTCCTGCTGTTCGATATCAAACCCTGTTGCAATTACAGTTACCGAAATATCTTCATCCAATGACACATCCTCCCCTATTCCCATAATGATGTTTGCACCATGACCAGCCTCACGCTGTATATGTTCGTTTATGATGCCTATTTCATCGATGGTTACTTCATCACGACCAGAAACAACGAGCAGTAGTACATTTTTTGCCCCAATGATTTTATTGTCATTGAGCAGTGGCGAATCGAGAGCCTTGGCTACTGCCTCCTCACCACGATTAGGTCCTGTTGCAGTTGCAGACCCCATGATTGCTGTTCCACTGTCAGCCAACACTGTTTTGGCATCTCTAAGGTCTATGTTTTGGGTGTAGTGATGGGTGATTACTTCAGCAATTCCTCGTGAGGCATTTGCAAGTACCTCATCTGCTTTTGCGAATCCTTGCTTAAACCCAAGATCGCCATACACCTCTCGAAGCTTGTTGTTGTTGATCACAATAATTGAATCGACAAACTTTCTGAGCTTTTCCAACCCAACCTCTGCTTGATCGTTGCGTGTCTTCCCTTCAAATTGGAATGGCATAGTCACAATGCCAACAGTCAGAATTCCCATATCACGAGCCATTTTTGCGATGACTGGCGCTGCACCTGTGCCAGTTCCGCCGCCCATTCCAGCTGTGATGAAAATCATTTTGGTGTTGGTCGCAAGCATACTAGAAAGCTCATCTACACTTTCAATTGCAGATCGCTCTCCTATCTCTGGATTCGCACCAGCTCCCAACCCCTCTGTGAGTGATACTCCGAGTTGAATTTTGTTGAGAACAGGGCTATTTTGTAAGGCTTGAGCATCTGTGTTACAAGCGACAAAATCAACCCCTTTGATGCCTAAATGATACATGTAATTTACCGCATTGCTACCACCTCCACCAACGCCAATGACCTTGATGACGTTGCTTTGGTTTTTTGGTAAATCAAAATCTATTTTCTGATAATCTAATTCCATTGGTGCTTATTTATTCTGCGTTATCTAAAAATTCTCGAATTCCCTCTGTAAAGCGATCAAAAATTGACCTCCTCTTTTTTACTTCATGATGCTCTGAAGCATCGCCAGTTGATGACTCTTCACCATCATCTATTGCATCTTCTATTTCCTCAAATGCACTCATTTGCTCTACTGCTTTCATCACTAGTCCAACAGCTGTTGAGAACATTGGACTGGCAGTAGATTCTGCGTGCTCATCCCCTGCTAAATGCTCGTTTGGAAACCCTATCCGAGTATCCATTCCTGTGATATATTCAACGAGTTGTTTGAGGTGCTTGAGCTGACTGCCACCTCCTGTTAAAACAATACCAGCAATCAGTTTTTTCTTTTGCTCCTCATGCCCATAGTTTTTAATTTCTGCATAAACACTTTCGATAATCTCTGTCACACGGGCATGAATGATTTTGGAAAGGTTTTTTAATGTAATTTCTTTTGGGTCACGACCACGAAGCCCCGGAATGGCAACAATTTCGTTGTCTTTATTCTCCCCTGGCCATGCAGAACCAAATTTTGTTTTCAAAAGCTCTGCTTGTTTTTCAATAATGGAACAACCCTCTTTGATGTCCTCAGTGATGATGTTTCCACCAAAAGGAATAACGGAGGTATGACGAATAATACCATCCTTAAAAATAGCAAGGTCTGTTGTTCCACCACCAATATCGATCAGTGCAACCCCTGCTTCTTTTTCCTCTTTACTCAACACTGCAGACGACGACGCTAAGGGCTCTAACGTAATCCCACCAAACTCTAGGCCAGCAGATTTTACACACCTAGCAATGTTTCGAATCGATGACATTTGACCTACAACCACATGAAAATTGGCCTCTAATCGTGCACCATACATCCCGATTGGTTCTTTAATTTCTGATTGCCCATCGACCTTGAACTCTTGCGGAAGAACATGGATAATTTCTTCTCCAGGAAGCATCACAAGTTTATATACCTGATTGATAAGTTCCTCTACATCAGATTCTTGAATGACCTCTTCTGGATTTGGTCTTGTAATATAATCACTGTGCTGAAGGCTTCGTATGTGTTGCCCAGCAATACCAACAACCACCTCGCTGATGGTCTCACCTGATGCTGTTTCAGCCTCTTGAACAGCAGCCTGAATCGATTGAATCGTTTGGGTGATATTGTTCACTACACCTCGATGAACTCCTAAACTTTCGGATTTACCTGCTCCGATGATTTTGAGCTTTCCATACTCGTTTTTACGTCCAAGCATGGCTACAATCTTTGTTGTTCCAATGTCTAGTCCAACCCCTTTATTTTCTCGTTTCATAACGTGTTTCTTTTACAAATGATCTGGTCACTATAATCCAACGCAACTTCACTATAATCGTCAATGATCCCTTGATCTATAGCGGCTGCATAAAAAACTTTATATTTTTTAAATTTTGTTTGCATGTCATCAACTGATTTGATTTTCAGTCGATAGCCATGGTCGACTATGTTCATGTAAACCTGATCTCCAAAATCCTTAATATCAACAATATGCGATGCAAGAAAATTGTCGTTTGCAATGGCAATAGACAGGGAAGACAAGGCTTGGTATCGATCGATATCGGGAGTATTGGTGATGATCGGAACTTCAGGATCATAGGTAGGCGAAAGAGGGATCACGCTGCCCTCCGAGTCGAGATAAAATTCTGTTTCCCCTTGCACACGCGCCACAGGAATCCTCGGAAAAACCTTTATATGAAGTGTATCATCCAATGTTAAAAATGCCTCTGTTTTTTTGATTAAATTGTTTTGAGCAAGTCGCAACTCAAGACGCTTTAAATTTATTTCAGATTTTCGTTTACTTGTTGAATCTTTAAAAACAAGTGTCAACATTTTATCAACCGAATCTTTTGATATCATCTGTGGGTATTGATCATCCATATGAACAACAAATCCCTGCACTGGTCTTGCCGCATTTCTGTAGGAAGACAGCACAATAGCTCCAATTGATAGGATGACCCAAAAAGAAAATATCAATCTTCTAACCAACATATGACTTTCGTTTTAGATGTTCCACAATTGGTTGAACCTCGTCTGCAATATCACCTGCACCCATAAACACAACCACGTCGGCACAAGCATCAACCACTTTTTCGAGCAATTGGTCTTTTGATACAATTTCTGCAGACCCATTCATGCTGTCTCGAATCGATTGGCTAGTGACACCAGGGATTGGCAACTCACGTGCTGGGTATATATCGAGCAGTAAGGTGTGATCGAACTGCGATAGGCTATCTGCAAATCCATCACAAAAGTCTTGTGTCCTCGAAAACAAATGAGGCTGAAAAACAGCTACTGTTTTTTTAGATGAAGGGTAAAACTCTTGAATCGATTGTACCATTTGATCGATTTCAGTTGGGTGATGGGCGTAGTCGTCTATCAGTACACAAGGTTCCTTCATTCGGATGCTGAATCGTCTGTCTACCCCTTTAAAACTTTGCAATGCTTTTGCAATTGCGTTCGGATCGCATCCAACATACAATGCCATTGCTATGGCAACTGTTGCATTCATCAAATTATGCGCACCAGGAAGGCCGAACTGAAGGTTGCGCAACATTTGATCTGTGCTGCAAAAATCAAAAACATAATGTCCATTTTCGATTTTGATGTTTTGCACACGAACATCGACATTTGAGGCTGTGCCAAAAGACAAACCAGAAACGTCAAGACCATCTTTTATCCAACGATGATGTGGGTCGGTGACCAGCGATGCAAAGTCCTTAAAACTTTCTTCCAAATTTTTTTCATTCTGATAGATATCCAAATGATCTGCATCCATCGAAGTAATGCATAGTAGATCGGGGTGAAGCTTGAGAAAAGAGCGATCAAATTCATCTGCCTCCACCACCATATGCTCTGTGCCATCGCTGATAAAATTCGATCCAAAATTGGTTGATATCCCACCTAAAAAAGCAGTGATCTTTTTGCCACTTTCACGCAACAAATGTGCTAGAATTGAAGAGGTTGTTGTTTTTCCATGCGTTCCACCAACAGCCAAACAGTGTATTTCTTTGCTCAGCTCCCCAAGTACTTCGGAGCGCTTAAAAATGTCAAAGCCAGTTGATTTGAAAAATCCAAACTGGGGGGAGTCTTCAGGCATTGCAGGGGTATAGATAACAGTTGTTTTGCTTTTGTTGGTACATGCTTCTGGTATGCTCTCAACACTGTCGTGGTGATGCACTGTTGCTCCGATTTGAGTCAGTTTTTCAGTGATTTCCGATGCGATCCGATCATACCCAAACACGTTGTGACCTTGCTGAACGAAATACTGCGCTAGGGCTGACATTCCAATCCCTCCAATACCCAAGAAATAAACTTGCTGTTTAATCATTGACTAGTGCATTAATTTGTTCAACAATCGATTTGGTCGCATTTGGCTTTGCCAATTTTTTGATGTTTTTACCCAGCTTTGCACGCCACTCAACATCAGTTAGAAGTGCATCTATCTCAGATTGAAATCTATGCTCTAATTCCTTTTCTTCTATCACCACTGCTGCTGCTTCATTGGCAATCGCCATTGCGTTTTTGTACTGGTGATTTTCTGCTACATTGGGTGATGGAATAAACAATACTGCCTTTCCCACTTGACAGAGTTCTGAAACAGCAAGGGCTCCGGCTCGAGAAATAATCACATCGGCAGCTGCATAGGCTGTTGTCATATCATCGATAAATGGAGTAACATGAATATTATTTTTTTGTAATGGCAGAAATTCTTTTGTATAAAGTGACCCACATTGCCAAACGATTTGAACCCCCATTTGGGTGATTCTGTTGCCGTGATCAGCCATAAGCTCATTCATCCGTTTTGACCCAAGACTACCCCCAACAACGAGTAAGGTTGTTTTTGATTGTGCAAGCTTCATCTTTTTTCTAGCCTCTTTGGTATTGAGGGTAAAGGGAATCAACTCTGCTCGTAAAGGGTTTCCTGTGATCTGTGTTTTGTGCTTTGGAAAAAATGAGGCTGCCTCCTTATGTGCAATGCAAATGCGATGTACATGCTTGCCCAGCAATCGGTTGGTGATCCCAGGAAGAGCATTTTGCTCTTGTATCAAAGAAGGGATGTTCATTCGTGTTGCCATATACAACAATGGTCCACTGGCAAATCCACCAGTACCGATCACTATTTGAGGTTTGAATTTCTTTAAAATAAAATACGACCGACACAGACTCACAATGAGCTTGAGAGGAAACATCAAATTTCGAATCGACAGTTTGCGCTGAAATCCTGAAATCCACAGCCCTTGAATCGGAAACCCTGCTTTGGGAACTTGCTTCATTTCCATCCGTCGATTGGCCCCAACAAACAATATATCAGCGTGTGCCTTTTCGCTTTTCAGAGCGTTGGCAATGGCTAGGGCTGGGAAGATATGACCCCCTGTTCCTCCACCAGACAATATGGTTTTAAACTGCTTCACTTAATATTGCTAAAGGGTTTTTTTCGTCGTTTTCAGCCATGCGGCCTGCAGTTACACTTTGAACAATGCCAAGTGCAAGAAATGTCATCCATATAGAAGTTCCACCACTACTAATCAGTGGTAAGGGCTGTCCTGTAACAGGTAAAACCGAAACAGCAACACCCATGTTCACCAGCGATTGTATAATGATGGGAAGACCTACGCCAATGATGAGCAGTTGCCCAAAGAAATCGTTTGCCTTATACACACACATAAATATTCGGAACAAAAGCAAAAGGTATAAAAACAATAAACTCAAACCCCCAGCACTGCCATATTCCTCGGTGATGATGGCATAGATAAAATCTGAGGTGCTTTGGGGCAACAAATTTTTCATTACACTTTTACCAGCACCTTTGCCGACCACCCCACCTGTAGCGATTGCAATTTTTGCTCGTTCAACTTGATAATTCGTGTTTGCATCTCCCTTTCCTGTAAAGCTGTCGATACGACTGATCCAAGTATCAACACGGTTTGGAAAAGCATCTGGATAGGCCTTAGCTGTCATGATAAACAAGCTGAGAAAAAGCGCTGCTGTACCCAACATCAACAGTAGATATTTTTTGGGATAACCACCTATAAAGGCCAAGACAAATACCAAAACACCTATCAGTGCTGCTGTAGATAAATTTGCAGGTAAAATCGTGGCGATAACCAACATGACTGGTAACCACAGTACAAGTAAACTTCTCCAAAAATTGATATTTTTTTCTTTGTTGACAGACAAGTATCGAGCCACATAAACCATCAACACAACTGACGCAAGAGTTGACGTCTGAAAAGATAAACCAAGAATGGGGATTTTGATCCATCGACTTGCATTTGCTCCCTCAATCAGGTTTCCTTGTAGAGCAGTATAAATCAACAACAACCAAACAATAGGTAGCGTGATGACAGACAAACCACTAAAGTATTTGAATGGGATGCGATGGACAGCATACATGATACTGATCCCAATCAAAACAATGGCAACGTGCTTAATCAAATGACCGGTAACAGACCCAATCCCTAAAACATACACAAAATTGGAGCTTGCACTATACACTGGTAGAAACGAAAACACCGACAATAGAGCTACGATAGCCCAAATTGCTCGATCTCCGTGAATATGTTTTGTGATGAATAGCATAAATTATAGTTGACGAACAAATTGTTTAAATTGATTGCCGCGATCTTCATAGTTCTCAAAAAGGTCAAAGCTTGCACAAGCAGGCGACAACAAGACTGTATCTCCTTTTTTTGCCAAATCATATGACGCCTGAACAGCCTCTAACATCGACCCTGCCTCAACCAAAAGGTTTACCACTGGCGAGAAGCAATCGATGATTTTTTCGTTGTTGAGCCCCAAGCATATAATCGCTTTTACATTTTTGCGAACCAAAGGCAATAACTTTGTATAGTCATTCCCTTTGTCAACACCTCCAACGATCCAAATCGTTGGGCGCGTCATACTTTCCAGTGCATAATATGTTGCGTTTACATTTGTTGCTTTTGAGTCATTTATATAATATACTTTCAAGATGCTCAACACCTTTTCCAGTCGGTGAGGAGCCCCTTTAAAAGTTTGCAAACTCTCCCTTATTGTTTGTTTGCGAATATTGACCAATTGTGCAATAGTCGCTGCCGCCATTGCATTTTTGGAATTGTGAATGCCCTCCAATGAGGGGTTGTCAATTCGTATCATATCAATTGAATTAAATCGTTTGTCTTTTATTTTCTTATCTGTATAGGGTATGCGTTGCGATTTGGGCTTATGTCGTTCGAGAGCCAACTTGATTTCATCGTCTGAATCATCATATATGAAATAGTCCTCCTCTGTTTGGTTTTTTAGCATGCAAAACTTTGCATCTACATAGCGATCAAAACTGTTGTTGTATCGATCCAAATGGTCTGGCGTAAGACTTGTCATCACAGCATAGCGTGGGTGAAAGGATAGGATATCCTCCAGTTGAAAACTACTCAGCTCAAGTACCCAATAATCTGGTGAGTTTGTCGTGATGGCTTTGGCAAAGCTCTCACCTATATTTCCCGCAAGTGCAACAGATTTCCCTGCCGATGCCAACAAGTGATGGGTGAGCATTGCAGTTGTTGTCTTTCCATTGGTGCCAGTGATGCCAATCAACTCAGCATCGGTATGAAGTGAAGCAAATTCGATTTCAGAAAGCAAGGGTATTTCAGCCGATCTTATCGCTTCAACAATTGGTATATCCGAGGGTATCCCTGGACTTTTGATGACCAAATCGGCTTGTAGGATTTGTGCTGCTGTGTGTTGACCTTGTTCCCACTGAATCTGATGATCATCCAATTCTTTTTGGAATGACGTTCCTATTGTCCCTTTATCACTCACAAAAACTTTATAGCCGAGTTGATGCCCAAGCAAAGCTGCGCCAACCCCACTTTCACCTCCACCCAATACGATCATATGCTTTGACATTGGCTATCTGATTTTTAGGGTTACGAGTGAAATAATTGCAAGTGCAATGGTGATGATCCAAAAACGAGTCACAATTTTACTTTCGTGATATCCTTGTTTTTGGAAGTGGTGATGGACAGGTGCCATTAAGAAAATTCGCTTTCCAACACCTGTTTTCTTTTTGGTGTATTTGAAGTATCCAACTTGCAGTATGACTGACAAGCTCTCGATAAAGAACACTCCACACAACACTGGGATAAGTAATTCTTTGCGAACCGAAAGGGCAAGAACAGCAATTATTCCTCCAATGGTCAAGCTCCCTGTATCGCCCATGAATACCTGCGCTGGATAGGTGTTGTACCACAAAAATCCAACAAGACCCCCAGCAAATGCAGCGATAAAAATCACCAGTTCACTAACGTCTGGGATGTACATCACATTGAGGTAATTTGAAAAAATTATGTTCCCCGAAACCCACGCAAAAACACCCAAAACCAACACAATCAGGGTTGCAGTTCCTGCTGCCAAACCATCGATACCATCTGTTAGGTTTGCACCATTCGAAACTGCTGTTACGATGAAAATCACAAAGGGAATAAACACCAACCAAGCATACACAGACCAAGTTTCATCAATCCATGTAATCACATCAGCATAATCAAACTCATTGTTCTTCATCAGTGGGATTGTGGTTTTTGTCGATTTCTCATTGATCACTACTTCCTGTCCTATGGTTGCATTTTCGCGCACAGTAACATCGGGGTGGAAATAAAGTGTAATCCCTACAATAAGACCCAATCCAACCTGACCTATGATTTTAAACCTGCCTTTAAGTCCTTCTTTATTCTTGCGTTTTATTTTGATATAATCATCTATAAAACCAATCGACCCCATCCACAGGGTTGTGATAATCAACAGAAGGATATAGATGTTGTCAAGTTTTGCAAATAGCAACACAGGTACGAGCGTTGCGAGTATGATAATGAGACCCCCCATCGTTGGCGTTCCTGCTTTTTCTTTCTGGCCAGCCAATCCGAGATCTCGAATGCTTTCGTCCATTTGAAATCGATTCAATAGCTGAATGATTCGCTTACCAAAAATCAATGAGACCAATAGGGAAAAGATGATGGCAATGGAAGCACGGAAGCTAATGAACTGAAAGAGCCCTGCACCTGGCAGCTGAAATTCTTTCTCTAAATATTCAAACAGATAGTATAACATTAGCTCTTGTTTTGTAAATGGTTTTTTAACTCCTTTGCATCGTCAAACGCCAATCGTTCTCCCTTCACATCTTGATAGGTTTCATGCCCCTTACCCGCCAGCAAAATGATATCCCCCTTATGTGCAAGTTGACAGGCTGTTTTGATCGCTTGTGATCGGCTTGAAATGCTGATATATTTTTTAAAATGCTCTGCTGGAACACCAGCTTCGATTTGCTGGATAATCTTTTCTGGATCTTCATTGCGAGGGTTGTCAGATGTGAAAATCACTTTATCACTCAATGTGGAAGCAATCTTCCCCATCACAGGGCGCTTTACCTTATCGCGACCCCCACCACAACCAAAAACAGTAATCAGAATCTCATTCCCAGTCCTGATTTTATTAATGGTTTCTAACACATGCTGCAAAGCGTCGGGCGTGTGGGCATAATCGACAATCGCTCGAACTGGATGACTTCCACTAACGACGTTAAATCGTCCTGAGACTGGCTCAACAGCGCTCAATGCACTTAAGCTCTGATCGATATTCTCACCTAGCAATTGTGTACATGCATACACTGCCAGCATATTGGATGCATTGAAGTCTCCAACCAATGCAACCCATGTCTCGATGCCATCGATCCGCAATTGCATTCCAGAAAAATCATGTTCAATGATTTTTGCTTTAAATTCAGCAGTGTTTTTTAAGGCAAATGAGTGTTTCTTGGCAGCACAATTTTGGAGCATGTATGCGCCATTCTTGTCATCATTGTTTGTGAGTGCAAAAGCAGTTTCTGGAAGAAGATCAAAAAACTTCTTTTTGGTATCTCTGTAACTTTCAAATGTTTTGTGATAATCGAGGTGATCATGGGTGAGATTTGTAAATACCCCACCTCTGAACTGTAGCCCTCCGATTCGGTGCTGATCGATTCCATGAGATGAAACTTCCATAAAGCAATGCGTTACTCCTGCTTCAACCATTTTTGCCAAAAAAGAATTAATCTCCATTGGGTCAGGGGTTGTGTGTGTTGCTGGGTAGATATGCTCGTTAATCGCATTTTCGATTGTGGAGAACTTTCCAACAGAAAATCCTAGGTGCTGAAAGACTTCAAACATCAGTTGAACAATCGATGTTTTTCCATTGGTGCCAGTGACACCTATAAGGCTGAGTTTAGAAGAAGGATTGTTGTGATAATTCGATGCAACAACAGCATAAGCGCTTCGGGATTGGGGCGTCTGCACATAGGTAACACCATCTTTTTTCTTTTTGGGTAACTCTTCACAAAGAACAGCGACTGCCCCCTTTTTCACAGCATCGCTGATGTGATAATGCCCATCATGATGTTCACCACGAATGGCTACAAATAGTGAATTTGCTCCCAACGCACGAGAATCAGATGTAACACCCTCAATCGATACTGATGTCGACCCTAATACAGAGTCGATGGATACACCAAATAGTAATTCTTTGAGTTGCATCAGGATTTATTTTGTGTTTTTGTAACATCAACTTTTGCGTCCACAACGCCTTTGCTTGTCTCCATTTTACGCTGGGTGATTTCCAAATAGCGTTCGCGACTAAGCTTGGTTTCTACTGGGATTGAACTGTATAATTTGTGAGCGATTTTTTGGAACACAGGTGCTGCCACTGTGCTTCCGAAGTACCCCTTTTCTTTATTTGGTCGATGAACCACAACAATGCATGAATACTTTGGTCGGTCGGAAGGAAAATACCCCACAAAGCTCGCTACATACTGTATCTCATCAGTATTATAATCCAACTGACATGTGCCTGTTTTTCCAGCGATAGCAAAGTTTGGATCGTAAATATTATGTGCTGTACCCCATGGCTTTTCAACCACCCCTTTCAATAAACTTTTTACTTTTCCTATTGTCTCTTTTGAACAAACAGATGCAGAGATGATTTCCACATCAGACTTTCTCTTCATTTTACTCCTAGCATCTTGGGTGCGCTCAATAAATCTGGGTTTGACCATCACCCCATCATTTGCAATGGCGTTATAAAACGTGAGAGTCTGCATTGGGGTGAGTAAAACCCCATATCCATATGCCATCCATGGAAGAGAGATCCCACTCCAACCCTTTTTATCAGGATGCGGGATCAATGGCTTGCCCTCTCCTACAATTGGCAATCCCAATGGCTCGCTTAAACCCATGTTCATAAGGCGATTCACAAATTGTTCAGGCTTTGACTTATACTGGTCATAAATTGCCTGAACCATTCCAGTGTTTGATGAACGCTCAAAAATTTCGGTAATGGGAATTTTGCCATACCCTCCTTTTCGAGAGTCACGCACCTTATATTTTGAGTAAAATGTCAACTCCCCGTTCTGGGTATCAAAAACCGAAGTGGTATCAACCACCTGATCTTCAAAAGCAGCAACAAGGGCCATCAGTTTAAAAGTAGAGCCTGGCTCGTGGGACTCCCCAATTGCATAATTGAGTTTTTCGTAATACTTCCCCTCTTCTGTTCTGCCAAGGTTTGCCACTGCACGAATGGCTCCTGTTTCAGTCTCCATGACCACAGCAGTTCCATGATCGGCTTCAAAGTTTTCGAGTGCATCGAGCAATGCATGATGAGTAATGTCTTGAATGTTTACATCTAGTGTGGTTTGCACATCATAACCATCTTGTGGCTCCTGCAAATAAGAATCACTCAATGGTTTCCACTGACCGTTTGCTATCCTTTGACGCAATTGCAAACCAGGAATACCTCGCAACTGATCTCCAAAAGCACCTTCAAGCCCTACACGAACGTAACTTCCATTTGGCTGTTCTTGTTCATACCCAATGGTTCGCTCAGCTATTTTTCCTAGTGGTTTTTCACGCACTGTTTTTCGTTCGACCACCAAACCACCTCGCACACCCCCTAGCCTAAAAAGAGGGAAAGTTCGCAAGCGAGTCATCTGACCGTAGGTCAAGTCTTTTGCAATGCGTCTATAGCGATGCTGCTTTTTGTGCGCATCAACAAGTGTGTTATAATAGAAGTTTGCGCTTTTGCCCAACAGCTGCGAAAGCGAATCTGAAAGGGCATCAACATGATTTTCAAAGCGGCTTGTGCTGACAGTCGCTGCGTCGAAATGAATGGTGTATCTCGGGACTGAAGTGGCAAGTAAACTCCCATCTTGCGCATAAATATTCCCACGTATTGGTTGTATTTCAAAATTTTGTATTGTTGTTTTTTCAGCGAGAAGCTTAAAGTAATCGCCTTCAACAAATTGGATGTGAATGATTTTGTATCCAATCACAAAACCAAGCAGAAATAAGCCCACTACCACAAATGAAAATCTCGAAATCAGTCTTTTTTGCTTTTCCATCTTATTCAATTATGATTTTAGTGGGTGGAGTGACTGAGGATACAAACCCACGCTCGGACAGTTTGGTTTTTACTTCAGTCTCAAGACGCATATACATGGCCTTGGTTCTTGTTTCAGCAAATTGACTTTTTAACTCTTGGATTTCAGTGTTTAGAGCAGAAATCTCCATCACCTTTTGGTCGATGTTGTGAGAGGACGCAATCATAATCCCCGCCAGAAAAAAGAAGAAAATAATGAGTCGCCAATTTTTCAAGGCACCTTGTTGTACCAAGAAAGAACCTCGAAGAATTTCCAACAGACTTTGTCTCATATTTTCTCTGCTATTCGCAACTTTGCACTGCGTGCACGTTTATTTTTTTTTATTTCTGTTTCACTGGGCAAGGCCAATTGCCCCACCTTTTTGAAAGGTTTGTGTGAGTGTCCAAACTCATCTTTTACAGGTTCGCTATCAAAGCAGCCGTGCTGTATAAATCGCTTTACCAAACGATCTTCCAATGAGTGATAACTTATCACGCAAAGCCTTCCATTGCTTTTGATAACCTCGCCACTTTGTTCGAGTAGCGACTTCAATGCTTCCAACTCTTGGTTTACTTCAATACGAAGGGCTTGGAAAATTTGAGCCATCATTTTATGCTTGATTTTTACTGGCACCAAGGGACTGAGAGTCTCTGTGAGTTCAAGGGTTGTTTCAATGGGCTTATGACTCCGTTGCTCCACAATTCGCAACGCAATCTTTCGGGCGTTGGTCAGCTCGCCATATTGGTAAAAAATTTCACTGAGTTGTTCCTTTGTATATGTATTCACTACATCTCTTGCCGACACCCCTTCCGATGAATTCATTCGCATGTCAAGGGGGCCATCAAAGCGTGTAGAAAACCCTCTTTCTGGTGTATCGATTTGGTGTGATGAAACGCCTAGATCAGCTAAAATTCCATCGACTTTATCGATTTTGTGAAATCGTAAAAAACGTTGTAGAAAGGAAAAGTTTTGATGAACAAAAATCAAACGATCATCATCCAATGAGTTTTCAGCAGCATCTTCATCTTGATCAAAAGCAATGACCTTTCCCCCACTGCCAATCGCATCTAAAATTGCTTTGGTATGGCCCCCACCACCAAAAGTCACATCGATATAAGTGCCAGACTCTTTGAGAGCCAACCCCTCTAGACAAGCATCCAGCAAAACGGGCTTATGATACATCCTCATCATGATTTCCCATTACCTCTTCTGCCAATTCTGCAAAGTCAAGAGCAGCATCATCAATGGCTTTTTCGTAAAGCTCCTTGTCCCAAATTTCAATCATGTTGATTGCTGATGATAAAACCAAAGACTTGTCCAAAGAAGCAATGGAAAGCAAATCCTTTGGAATCAAAATTCTGGTTGCTGCATCGATATCAATCATCTTTACCCCTGCAGTAAATCGGCGGATGAAGTCGTTGTTCTTTTTTCTGAATCGATTCAGCATGTTCACTTTTTCCATCATGGCTGACCACTCCTCCAAAGTGTAAAGCTCTAAGCACTTTTGAAACACCGAACGCTTGAGAACAAAGGTCTCAACTCCCTTTAGCTGCTTGGTGATGGACACAGGAAGCTTTACCCTACCCTTGGGATCCAACTTGCATTCATACGTGCCAACAACGTGCATTTTTTCGACTCTAACTGAGTCAAATATATCAATAAATTACCACTTTTTACCACTTTTTACCACTTTGTTGATAAATTTAGACACCTTTGGCACGCAGGCTTCTTAAGATGCTTAAAATGAGTTTATTAAGCACAAGTTTTAAAAACTCAGCTGATGCCATGTTTTTAAACTGTTGTAAGCCGCACTTTGTTTGATATGAATGAAGTAACTGACTTGAAATGGTTATATTTGCTGACTATTTGTTATCAATAGATGCAAGAAACAATCAAAAAATCAGGCAAATTCCAATTTCTTGAGATTGGAGAGGGAAAACCAATTCTTATTCTTCATGGTCTTATGGGTGGGTTGAGTAACTTTCAAGGAGTAACAGATTACTTTCCCAGCAAAGGATACAAAGTGATTATTCCCATGTTGCCCATCTACGACTTGCCGCTACTTAAAACAAATGTGAAAGAGTTTGCCAAATATGTGAATCAATTTATTTTACACCTTGGTCTTTCTGATGTTACCTTGCTTGGCAACTCGTTGGGCGGGCATATCGGTTTGCTTGTTTCTTTATTATATCCAAAAAATATTAAGGGTCTTATCATCACAGGAAGTTCTGGACTGTACGAAAACTCTATGGGAGAAAGCTATCCCAAAAGAGAAGACAAAGGTTACATGAGAAAAAAATGTGAAGAGGTTTTTTATGACCCTAAAGTGGCAACTGACGAGGTGGTTGATGAGGTTTTTGAAACTGTCAACGATCGAAAAAAACTGGTTAAAATCCTCACGATTGCCAAAAGTGCAATTCGCCACAACATGTCCAAAGATTTGCCAAAAATCAAAATCCCAACTGCTATCATTTGGGGTGAAAATGACATTGTAACACCCCCTGAAGTTGGGCACGATTTTAATCGTCTTCTTCCTAATTCTACTCTATTTTGGATTAAAGAATGTGGTCATGCACCAATGATGGAACATCCCAATCAGTTCAATGTGCACGTAGAAAAATGGTTGAGCACGAACTCAAATTGAGTTGTCATGATTCATACTGCTCGTTTTCTGGTCAGCAGCTCGGATGTAGATCAATGTCCAAAGGCCTCCTCAGCTGAATATGCTTTTATTGGTCGCTCAAATGTGGGCAAGTCATCCCTCATCAACGCATTGACAAACAATAAAAAACTTGCCAAAACATCTGGCACCCCTGGAAAAACAAAATTGATCAATCACTTTGTCATCAACGAAAGTTGGTTTTTGGTCGATTTGCCTGGCTATGGTTACGCCAAAGTGTCTAAGAAAGAAAGAAACGAAATCAAAAAACTCATTCATGGGTATTTTGAAAAGAGAACACAATTGGTCAACACTTTTGTCCTAATTGACAGTCGCCATGAACCACAAAAAATTGATGTAGATTTTATCAATATGCTTGCTGAAAAGCAACACCCATTCTCTATTGTTTTTACCAAAATTGATAAGCTCTCGGAGAAGCAACGAAAAGACAATCTATCGCACTATCAATCGCATCTTTTGGAGCAGGGATGGGAAAGCACTCCCCCGATGTTTGAATCCTCTGCAAAAACAGGTGAAGGGAAAGAAGAAATAATCAATTACATCGAAACAATCAATTCGAATCTTTAGTTTTTTGGGCTTTTCCCAAATTGTGCTCATCTGAAAAATAATCACAAAACTGTTGGAAGGCCTCACCCATTTCAACATCCTGCGTAGCTTTCATATACGAGTTACGAATCCCCACAAGCGTTTGATGAACAAACACACGCATTTGGTCAACAGGCATTTCTTTTGACCATAAATCAATTCGAGAGGTTTCTTGCATTTCCTTATCCCAAGTACTCAAAAAAACAGCGTGGGTTTCTTGATTGCTAATACCTCCATCAGGTGCAGACCAATGCAACTTGTCCGGCACATGGTTTTCGTCTAGCGTAACATCTATCGTAATACTTGTTTCTTTCATTATCGTCGTGGTTTATATTTTGAGTTTTCAAACAGCTCTCTGGTTGGTGTTTTTAGCAGTTCGTCGATGGATTTACGCTCGTTTTTTTGATAAGCATTGACGATTTGCAAGCCCAACCACTGCCCTATTTTTCCAGGGGAATCAACATCAATATTTAAATAAAATTTTGAAAATGGTGCTGGCAAAATAAAACGATTGATCAGGTCTGGATCAGTACTAAAAAGCAACTCTTTAGACACAAAAAAATTCCAAATCTCTTTTTCATTTGCTCTTGCCCATTCAAGTTGTTCGGGGGTATATCCCATGATTTGATCTTCAGAAAAATCTGGCATGATCGATTGCTTGATATACTGTATTTTTCCATAGTGAATTAACTGTGACAAAAAACTTCGATCATTGGGCGATGTGAGAATGCGCTCTGCAAACGACTCGGCGAGTTGCACAGAAAGGTCTCGCAAATTCATCTCTTGTCGTAAATACATGGCAATTCCCTTATACATAAAATGATTAACTCCCAAGAAGTTATCAATGGCAACCAAAGCCATGGTGTCGTTCAGAATCACTTTATTGTTATAGTCAACATCAGAAGTTATGGTGATTACTTTTTTGGGTAGTTTCGCACTTTCAAACACACGGGGAAGACCCTGAATAAAAGGACCCAATTGATCTTCAATGTCGCTGCTTGATATCATTTTTGTTTGCTCATAGAGTGCCATTTGCAAGCTGTCTGTGCGTCGATTGACCCACACAGAAAAAGGATAATTTTTTGGGAAAAAATAAGGGAATTGTTTTTCAACTACTGCTAAGGAGTCAGGGTGTGATTCAAAAAAAATTTGCTCAAAACGAATCAACTCATATGAGTGGGTGTTTGTTGAAGAGTTTCGATTTGAACAACTCCACAAAAAAGCCAAAAAAAATACCATGACCAAAAATGTTCGATACAAGTTTTTGAATAAGCGCATATGTACTATCTTTGAACCTAGAATTAGAGTTTACGAAACTACTGTTTTTTTAAATGATAATTGAGTTGTGCTATGAAAACTAAAGATGTTCCTAAATATATTATTGATTGGTTAGCTTCCTACATTGAAGACGCCAAACTAGATGGTTTTGTCGTTGGTGTTTCCGGAGGCATAGATTCTGCACTAACATCCACATTGTGCGCAATGACCGGCAAGCCAACTCTTTGCCTTGAAATGCCAATCCACCAAGAAAAAAATCAGGTCAACAGAGCCAAGAATCACACAAACTGGCTTTCACAAAAATACAGTAATGTCAGTGTAAAAGTTGTGCCATTGACTGAGCTATATGACAGCTTTTGTCAATTGGACGCTGCTCCGAATCAATTTGAAGGCACAGGGCTTTCTTTGGCCAATACACGTTCACGATTGCGCATGACAACACTCTACTACTTCGCATCAAAACAACGACTCCTCGTGGCAGGAACAGGAAATAAAGTTGAAGATTTTGGTGTAGGATTCTATACAAAATATGGTGACGGAGGAGTTGATGTAAGCCCCATAGCAGATTTGATGAAAAGTCAAGTGAAAGAGCTTGCATCACATTTGGGCGTCGATCGTTCTATTGTAGATGCAGCGCCGACTGATGGGTTGTGGGACGATAATCGAACCGATGAAGACCAACTTGGCGCGTCTTATGACGAACTTGAATGGGCGATGAAACAACATGAAAACGGCAAAACCCCTGCTGATTTTAGCGATCGCGAAAAAGACGTGTTCACAACTTATTTGAAACATCATACAATGAACAAACATAAAATGCTGCCAATTCCAATTTGTGTGATACCACAGCATCTAATGTAATTTTTTTGTTAAATTTATTCAGAATTTACCTACAGGCTTTGTAGTTTGTTTCATTTGTTGTTTATTTAGAAACTTTTTCTGATTATTATTTAAGTTAGTGATTAAAATTGTACTTGCTGATTCACATCCAATAGTCCACAAAGGAGTTAAGGCTGTTTTTAAAAATTCCACAGAAATTTCAGTTGTTGGGAAAGCACTTAAAGCAGACGACCTTTTTAAGATTATCGAAAAAAAGATAATTGATATTATTGTTTTAGAGTTAGATCTATATGAATCTGAAGGACTAACAGTTTTACGACGAATTAAGGAAGAATACCCAGGTACTCGTGTGCTGATCTACTCAAATCAGCCTGAAGAAGTATATGCCATTTCATCTTTAAAAGCAGGTGCTTCTGGTTACCTTAACAAAAAAGCAAATCCAAGCTCTCTTCGCCATGCCATATTGAAAATTGCTTCGGGCGGCGTGTTTATCACCAATGAGCTTGCACAAACAATTGCCTTTGATGAATCAACAGGTCGGCCAAGAAGAATGTTCAAAAAACTTTCGATGCGCGAAGTCGAAGTACTCAAAATGCTCAGCGATGGCAAAAGAAATAAAGACATTGCTGCTGAGTTAAATCTAAACGAAAAAACCGTAAGCACATATCGCAGTCGGATTATGAAAAAATTGAGGGTTAGAAACCTAGTTGAACTGGTCAGAAAAGCACAATCGATTCATATCGATTCGTTTTAGAAAATGACGCGATCTAGGCGTTGGCTTAAATTCTTTTTAAGCCCTACATAATCATTTACCTCCTCTAAAATTTCTTGATGTGTTTCCACATGACTTTCGACTGTCTTGTTCTGTAATTCTCCTATTTTTTCCTGTATCAACAAACAGCGAAGATTCAAAATGGTTTGCTGCAGCCATCTCCCAATTTCAGACTTTTTGTCCTTGATGATGATGTTTTTTCTTTCCCAATCATGAAGCACATTGTTTTCCTCATTCATGATAATACTGCTCACCAATGCCGATTGCTCTGCAGAGAGTTCTTGCAAAAAAGTTTCCATGACTAGGGGTTTTTGTTCGTTGTAAATAGACAGTAAGGAATGGTAAAGTTCGCGAAAGCTTTTGGTCGACAATTCCACTTCATCTTGCTGGAGGTCTAGGTATATTTTTTCATACACCTTCGCACTAATTTCTGTGGGCGTGAGTTCGATTTTGCCTTCATCATCAGACTGTAAAACCACATCTTCAAACGACACTTCTTCGTTGCCATAAAGCAGAAGCAATGAAATAATATTGCGCTCAAGCTCAAATCGTTGATCAACTTTTTGCTTTGGTGTACTGACCACTTGCATCTTTTCTGACGCTTTGGCTTGTGGTGCTTGTTTGGCCTTTTTTTGAAGCATCTGAGCAAGAGTCGAAAACAACACATCCTCACTGATGTTCATCGTAGAAGCACAGTCTTGGATATAAATTTCTCGACGTATGGCATCTGGTATCAAAGCAATAGTATGCACAATTTCACGTATGGTTTCTGCCTTACGAATGGGTTCATTGTTGCCTTCCTCTGCAAGTAATTTTGCCTTGAACTGAACAAAATCAACTGTGCTTTTATCCAAAAACTCCTTGACCTCTGTGGGTTGATTCTTTTTTATAAAACTATCTGGATCTTCTCCCGCTGGAAATGTGCATATCGAAACATGCATACCAGCCTCCAAAATCACATCAACTCCTCTGATTGCAGCACGAAGCCCAGCAGCATCTCCATCAAACAACAGTGTGATTTTATTTGTCAGTCGGCGAACCAAACGAACTTGGTCAGGCGTCAACGCAGTGCCAGATGAGGACACTACATTTTGAATCCCAGCCTGATGCATCTGAATCACATCAGTATAGCCCTCAACCAAATAACAATTACTTTCCTTTGCAATGTGTTGTTTTGCTTGATAGAGCCCATACAGCACTTTGCTTTTTTGATACACCTCACTTTCGGGAGAGTTCATGTATTTGGCAGCTTGCTTGTCTTGTTTTAAAATACGCCCACCAAACCCAGTCACTCTGCCAGACATACTGTGGATTGGGAACATTATTCGTCCTTTAAACCGATCGAAGGTTTTATCTCCTTTTTCTATCGTTAAACCAGTCGATACCAAAAATTCCTTTTGAAATCCAGCGTCTATTGCTGCATTGGACAGGGCAGTCCATTCATCTGGTGAGTATCCCAATTGGAAACGCTCTATGGATTCGTCAGTAAATCCCCTTTCCTTAAAATAACTCAATCCAATATTTTTTCCTTCTTCGGATTCAGTCAGCATTTTTGAGAAATAGGATTGGGCAAACGCTGTTACAGCATACATGCTTTCGCGCAATGATGCTGCTTCTTTCTGCTCATTGGTCTGCTGGGTTTCTTCAACCTCAATATTGTATTTTTTGGCAAGAAATTTAATCGCTTCAGGAAATGTAAAGTGCTCATGCTCCATCAGAAAAGAAACAACATTACCACCCTTTCCACTACTAAAATCTTTCCAAATCTGCTTGGCTGGGGACACCATAAAACTCGGGGTTTTTTCGTTTGAAAAAGGACTGAGACCTTTGAAATTTGAACCCGACTTTTTGAGCTGTACAAAGTCTCCGATCACCTCTTCAAGGCGAGCCGTTTCAAATACGAGATCTACTGTTGACTTGCTGATCAAAACCCAACGATTATAAGTTTTAAAAATAGAAAAAAGGAATTAAAATTCTCTATCAATGACATAGGAAACTAATTTTTTCAAGCTATCCTTTGATTCAGAAGCTGGGAATGAATCCAAAATCGAGATCGCTTCCTGTTGAAATTCATGCATTTTGCTGATTGAGTACTCCAAACCACCTTTTGATTTGACAAAAGCAATCACTTCTTTGACTATCTTTTTATTCTTGTTATTTTTTTTCAAATTGCGTTTCAGCCACCTTCGCTCTGAAGGACTGGCTTGCTCCATCACATGAATCAAAGGCAATGTCATTTTTCGCTCACGAATATCTATCCCTGTTGGTTTTCCAATACGCTGCTGTCCGTAATCAAACAAGTCATCTTTAATCTGAAAAGCCATCCCAATTTTTTCTCCAAAATGTGTCATTTTTTTTATGTCATTTTGAGAAGCATCTACAGAGCATGCCCCCAAAGCACAGCAAGATGCAATCAGCGTGGCTGTTTTTTTTCGAATCACCTCGTAGTAAATCTCTTCTGTGATATCGAGACTTCTTGCTTTTTCGATTTGCAACAACTCTCCTTCACTCATTTCACGTACTGCAACAGAGATAATCTCGAGCAAGTCAAAATCTTTATTGTCGATGCAAAGCAACAATCCCTTGGACAACAAATAGTCCCCAACCAATACTGCAATTTTATTTTTCCAGAGGGCATTGATTGAGAAAAAGCCACGTCGTTTGTCGCTATCGTCGACAACATCGTCGTGAACCAAAGTCGCAGTGTGAATTAATTCGATGACTGAGGCTGCTCGGAAGGTACGTTCGCTAGTTTTGCCCAAGAGTTTAGCAGTGAGAAAAACAAACATAGGACGCATTTGTTTTCCTTTGCGATTGACGATATAATGTGTGATTCGATTCAATAAAGCAACCTTGGAGGACATTGCTTTGGAAAACCTTCCTTCGAAGAGTTCCATTTCCTCACGTATGGGACGTTTGAGTTGCTCAATGATTTTCATGTGTTTCTAAATATACAATTTCGCTTGATTTTATTAAACACCAATTTCATAAGCAAATTAGTGTTGTTTGTTTGCCAATTGACCACATGCAGCATCGATATCATTTCCTCGAGATTGGCGAACAGTAACCGATATGTTTTGACCCTCCAATGCAGAGATGTATGCCGAAATTGATGCTGGTTTTGCTTGTACAAATTGATTGTCTCCAATAGCATTGTATTCAATCAAGTTTACTTTTGATGGCACCTGTTTGCAATACGCCACAAGTGCATCAATATCTTCTTGCTTGTCATTAATCCCTTGCCAGACAACCACTTCAAAAGTGATTTTACTTTTGGTTTGATCATACCAATACTTGAGTGCTTCCAATAGCTCGGGCAAAGGGAATTTTTTGGTAAATGGCATCAACCGATTTCGAGTTTTTTCGATGGCAGAGTGAAGTGAAACAGCCAATTTAAACTTTGGGTTTTGATCTGCCATTTCACGAATAATTTTAGTGATCCCAGAGGTTGAAACTGTGATTCGTTTGGGTGACATTCCAAGACCATCAGGTGAAGTTATTTTCTGAATTGCGAGTAAGGTATTTTTATAATTCATCAGTGGTTCTCCCATTCCCATAAACACAATGTTGGTGAGCCCGCGATTATAGTACAATCGACTTTGTCGATCGATAACAACAACTTGATCATAAATCTCATCAGCGTTGAGATTTCGCATTCTTTTCAGTTTGGATGTTGCACAAAAATGGCAGTCCAAGCTACACCCAACCTGACTCGACACACATGCTGTTGCACGTGAATCTGTAGGAATTAAAACAGATTCGACCAAAAACCCGTCATGCAAACGAATGGCGTTTTTGACTGTGCCATCATTACTTCTTTGGAGATGATCGACCTCAATATGATTAATGACAAAATGTTCTTCTAGAAGTGAGCGATGTGATTTTGACAAATTGGTCATACCCTCAAAATCATGAGACCCTTTACTCCAAAGCCATTCATAAACCTGATTGCCTTTGAATGCTGGTACAGCATTTGAGGTGAAAAAACGACGTAACTCTTCCAAGGATAATGCACGAATGTCACGACGTGCTTTATCCATAATTATAAGATAAGCATCGCATCTCCATACGAATAGAAGCGATATTTTTTCTTCACAGCTTCTTGATAAGCCTTTTTGACAAACTCATGCCCTGCAAAAGCAGACACCATCATCAAAAGCGTTGATTTTGGCAAATGTAAATTGGTAATCATACTATCTGCAATGCTAAACTCATGCGGTGGGAAAATAAACTTATGCGTCCAGCCACGATAGGTGTTGAGTGTTTTGCTGGAAGACACTGCACTTTCGAGCGCACGCATAGACGTGGTACCGATTGAGCACACTCGCTTTTTGTTGGCTTTTGCATTGTTGACCATATCGACAGCTTGCTGGTCGATGATGAGTTCCTCTGAATCCATTTTATGCTTAGACAAATCTTCAACCTCCACTGGATTGAATGTACCCAGGCCTACATGAAGAGTGATATCAGCCATATCCACTCCCTTAATTTCAAGTCTTTTGAGGACGTGTTTTGAGAAATGAAGCCCAGCAGTTGGTGCTGCAACAGCACCTTCATGCTTTGCATAAATTGTTTGGTATCGTTCCCGATCAAAATCCTCTTCTTCTCTTTTGATATACTTTGGAAGTGGCGTTTGACCCATTTCATGGAGTTTTTCGCGAAAAGCGTCGTAGGGACCATCGTATAAAAATCGGAGTGTACGACCACGAGAAGTGGTATTATCAATCACTTCAGCAACCAAATCCTCACTATCTCCAAAATAGAGCTTATTTCCAATTCTTATTTTTCGAGCAGGGTCAACAAGAACATCCCAAAGTCGTTGAGATTGATTCAATTCACGAAGTAGAAAAACTTCTATTTTGGCACCCGTTTTTTCCTTATTACCAATCAAACGAGCTGGAAATACCTTCGTGTTGTTGCGAACCATAATATCTCCTTCGTCAAAATAATCAACAATATCTTTGAAATACTTGTGTTCAATGGTTTCTGTTTCTCGATGTAAAACCATGAGTTTTGACTCATCGCGATGGTCGGTTGGATATTCGGCCAGCAGTTTTTCTGGCAAATCAAAATTAAAGTGTGAAAGTTTCATTTTGTGTGTTAAGGCGGCAAATATACATTCTCAGCAGGGGGGTTGTCAAGTTATTGGGCATGTTTTTGCTCAATCACCCTAATAAAAACCCATTCATCTCTAAATCTTTCCAAAATCCTGGGTACGATTTTGTTACCACATCAGCGTCTTGAATCCGAATGGGCACCAACAACGCCAGTGGTGCATATGCCATCGCCATGCGATGATCGTGATAGGTTTTGATCAAAACATTTGGCCGAATTGGATTGTTGCGTTTATGAAGGTGTAAACTTCGGTCTGTGATCTCGATTGTTGCTCCCAATTTTGTCAATTCGTTTTGCAAGGCAACCAAGCGATCCGTTTCTTTAATTTTCAAGGTGTGTAAGCCTTTGATATCACAAGCGATGCCCAACCCATAACAACTCACGACTATCGTTTGAGCGATATCTGGGGCGTTGGAAAGGTCCAATTGTATAGACGTGGAATGCAAGGCTTGCTTTTGCAAATGAAGTGTATTGTTTTTGATCGAAGATTGTACACCCAACTGCTCGTATATGTTCATCAACACACGATCCCCTTGTAAACTGTTTTCTTTGTAGGTCGACAAATGAATATCTGCCTCTTTTGCGAGTGCTGCGATGCCAAAATAATAGGATGCAGAACTCCAGTCTGACTCAACAGCATGGGTAGTTGCATCAATATCCATTTTTGGAGAAATCTCTATGGTTTGGTCAGAAAAGCTGGCTTCAATACCTATGTCATGCAATAGAGATTGGGTCATTTTTATGTAGGGAACTGAGGTTATCATTCCTTGTAAATGAAGACGCAATCCACCCGCCAAGCGTGGCGCAATGAGCATCAATGCTGTGATGTATTGACTACTGATATCTGCTGAGAGACGAACCTCATTGGCAGAAAGTTTTTTTCCTTTGATCAACAAAGGTGGGTATCCCTCATTTTTCAGGTAGGTGATATCAGCTCCGAGCTGTCGCAACGCATCGACCAATATCCCTATTGGACGTTCTTGCATACGCTGAGAGCCAGTTAAGGTTTTTTCTTGATTTTCTATTGTAGAAAAATAGGCTGTCAAAAAACGCATCGTGGTGCCAGCATGACCAATATCTACCAAGGCATCTTCACTTTCAAGCCCAGACTTCATCGCTACTGTATCGTCAGAATTGGACAGGTTTTTAAGTTCAATTTGTGGAAAAAGTGCTTGTAAAAGCAACATCCGATTCGACTCACTTTTTGACCCTGTGACTTGAATTTTTCCGACTACAGAGCCAGATTTATGACGAAGTCTGATGTCTTTCATTTATTGATTTTAGGGTTGTTGTGATGTCGATCGTGATCGCGTTTGGTTTTTAATTCTAATTTTTTGGCAAAGGCTTTTGACAAGTCCACTCCAGTCTGATTGGCCAGGCATAAAACAACAAAGAGCACATCGGCGAGTTCTTCGCCCAAGTCTTTTTCTTTATCACTTTCCTTTTCTGATTGCTCACCATATCGACGTGCAATAATCCTCGCCACTTCCCCAACTTCCTCGGTCAATTGCGCCATATTGGTTAATTCGTCGAAATAGCGAACGCCATGGTTTTTGATCCATTGGTCTACTGCTTGTTGTGCGTTCTTTAAATTCATGTATCTATAATCAGTAACTTTTATAAGCTAAAATCAGCCATAAAATTACTCATTAAATCTATATTCATTTTATTTAAAACAAAACTTTACTTTTACATCACACTAACTCTAAAAAACAGTATTGAAAACATTGCCAAATCTCAATCCGCTTCGATTTGTGCTAGCGTTTCTTGTTATTTTATTTCATGTACCTCAGTTTTTTATGAACAGAGGTCTTCCATGTTACAATGGTATGCCCATTTTCAACAAAGGAACTGAAGCTGTTTACGTATTTTTTGCATTGAGTGGTTTTCTTATCATTCGACTTCTTTTCCATTAAAAGACAATATCTAAGAACATTAATATTGGAAGGTTTTACATGAGAAGAATTCTTAGAATTTTCCCTCTTTACTTTCTAGTTTTATTTTCTGGTCTTTTTTACTACAATGTGTTTCTTAAATATATCGGCATCGATTTTGACCATCAGAACAACATCGTCGAGGTCTTGGCTTATTATATCTTTTTTTTACCAAATATTGGAGCAAAGCTATATGACCCAGGTGGAGCTTTGGAAGTACTTTGGTCAATTGGGATAGAAGAACAGTTTTATATTTTGGTTGCACCATTGATATTTCTTTTGAAGAAAAAGCATATCATCCCCTTTTTTATTTTATTCACATTCGCCTACTTTATTGTTTTCGCTTTACATTATTTTTCTTTTCTAGTTGAATATGATTTTCTATACTTCTATCTGTCGGCTGGTGGAGTAATGGGCCTAATAGATTTAAAGTTCCGTTTTGGAGAGAAACTAAACGCTAATTATCAATACTTAATTCTAATCTGTTTTGCTTTATACTTCTTTTTAGATTTTGGTGGCTTCTCTAGAATTTCAATTCATTTGATTGGGATGATTTTATTTCCACTCACCATTTTGAGTTTGTCAGTTCACCCACCTTTTATAATCAAGTCTAAGTTTATAAATTATTTGGGGAAAATATCATATGGGATTTATATGTACCATGCTTTTTCCATGCAAGTCGTCGGATTTTTCATTCTGAAAATAAACAATGAGAATCTTCCTAGCACTTTAGTGATATTTCTATCATTTTTTTTAGTCGCTGTAATCACAATAATTGTAGCTCATATTTCATATTTTGCATTTGAAAGGAAGTTTATTTCGATGAAAAATAAATATCGTTAAGTTTACTCTTTATTTTTTGAATCCATCAAAATCGTGACTGGGCCATCATTGCTAAGCTGCACATCCATCATCGCTCCAAAAACACCTGTTGAGACAGATCGTCCGAGGGCATTTTCACATTCCTCCACAAAGCTTTGATACAAAGGCAAGGCTGTTTCTGGCTTAGCAGCATCGAAATAGGAGGGTCGGTTGCCTTTTTTGGTCAGTGCGTGGAGTGTGAACTGACTAACCACCAACAACTCACCCTGTGTATCTTTTAGCGATAAATTCATCACATCGTTTGTATTGTTAAAAATACGAAGTCCGATCGTTTTTTTTACCAACCATGACACATCTTCCATGTCATCATCGTGTGTGATGCCCAAAAAAACCAATAGTCCTTTGGAAATCGATCCTACGATCTCTCCATCGACTCGAACACTTGCTTCGCTAACACGTTGAATAACGACCCTCATAAATTCTAAAAATCAGTTCTATACTGTCGGTCCTCACCAGCAAGAATTTGGGTGTAACTTTTATAACGTGAAGCAGCAATATCTCCTGATGCTACTGCTGATTTCACTGCACATTTTGGCTCGTCTATGTGCAGACAGTCGTTGAATTTGCATTGGCTTTTACGATCAAAAAATTCAACAAAATAATCCCCTAGTTCTTGTGGGGAAAATGCAATCATACCAAATCCTCTAATCCCTGGCGTATCAATGATTTTTGCCCCAAAATCCAGCTCATGCAATTCGGCATGTGTTGTTGTGTGCTGCCCTTGCTGATGCTGCTCCGAAATTACTTTGGTTTTGATATTCAACATCGGAGCAAGTGTGTTAACAAGGGTTGATTTCCCCACGCCACTGTGACCAGAAAGCATACATACTTTAGATGCCATTAGTGTTTTAACTTGATGGACGTTGGTTCCTTTCAATGCCGAAATTTCTACACAATGATAGCCAATGTCATCATACACTGCTTTGAGCTGGCGCAGTTCTGTCAACTCTTGGCTTGTGTAGGTATCTTCTTTGTTGAACAACAACACAACTTCAATTCCAAATGCCTTGGCGGTTGCCAAAAACCGATCGATAAAGGCAGTATAAGTCACAGGATTGTTGAGTGTAATCAATAAAAATGCAATATCAATATTGGCAGCTAGAATATGTATTTGCTTGGATAGGTTAACCGATTTTCGAACGATATAGTTTTTGCGATCATGGATGTGATGAATCACTCCTTCATCGGGATTTTCGTCGATAGAAATGGTCACTCGATCGCCTACCGCAACAGGGTTGGTGCTTGAGATTTGATCTGTTCGAAATTTACCTTTTATGCGACAAGAAATCAGTGTACCTGTATCTGTTTTTACATTGTACCAACTTCCTGTCGATTTATAAACCGTTCCTTCCACAGCTTACAAGGTAAGACTTTTCAATCTTAGGTATTGATCACCTTCTCTTGATGGTTAATCGATTCCTGGTGAATTGCTTTGAACATACGCAGTACAAACTCTTCACTCAACCCATGTCCTTCGCCTTCCAAAATCATCTTTCCAAGGATTTCATTCCAACGCTTGGATTGCAAAACAGCAACATTATGCTCTTTTTTTAACGTACCAATATCAACAGAGATATTCATTCTTTTTTCAAGTGTTTCAAGGATCGAGTGGTCGATGACGTCGATTTGTGCGCGAAGTGTATCGAGCTTATTCACATAGCTCTCAGCTTCTGCTGTTGTTTTTCGAATGCGAAGATCTTTCATCATTTGAACAAGAGTGTCAGGTGTGATTTGCTGTGCAGCATCACTCCAGGCATTGTCAGGGTCTCGATGGGTTTCAATCATCAAACCCTCAAAATTCAAGTCTAAGGCTGTTTGTGATACATCTTGCAAAATATCTCGACGCCCACAAATGTGAGAAGGATCACAAATTAATGGAAGATCGGGAAATCGATTTTGCAGTTCGATCGCCAATTGCCATTCTGGGTTGTTGCGATATTTTGTCTTGGCATAGCTTGAAAATCCACGATGGATCACACCTAATTTTTTGATGTCAGCTGTGTATAAACGCTCTATCCCCCCAAGCCAAAGAGCCAAATCAGGATTGACTGGGTTTTTTACAAGTACAATTTTATCTGTGCCTTGAAGAGCATCGGCAATCTCCTGCACAATAAAGGGGCTAACAGTAGAACGAGCACCGATCCAGAGCACATCAATGTCTGCCTCCAGTGCCAGCTTTACATGATCCTTATTTGCCACTTCGGTGGCGGTCATCAGACCCGTTTCTTCTTTGACGCGCTGCAGCCACTTTAATCCAATGGCGCCAACACCCTCAAAATTTCCAGGGCGTGTTCTTGGTTTCCAAATTCCTGCACGATAAATTGTCGCATCTGTATCTTTCAGTTGATGTGCAATATCCATCACTTGTTCTTCCGTTTCTGCGCTGCAAGGACCAGCAATGACTAGGGGGTGAGGGAGATCAAAGGCATGCAGCCATTCTCCCATGGCTTTATTATTTTCCATTTGTTTTATTTTCAGGTTTTAATATGTGTCTAATCTTATTTATATTCTTCATTTCTTCCACTAATGTGGTGTAATCATCATTTGCCAATAGGGATTTAAAATGCTCCATATTGGAAATGTATTCGTCTAAGGTTTCAATAACGTTGTGTTTGTTTTGTCGAAAGATTGGCATCCACATTTCGGGCGAACTCTTTGCCAAACGAACTGTAGAGGAGAAACCACTACCAGCCATATCGAATATGTTTTGCTCATCAGCTTCCTTTTCCATAACAGTTTTTCCAAGCATAAATGAGGTGATATGCGATAGGTGTGATACGTAAGCAATGTTTCTGTCGTGCTCGCTGGGGTCAATCTCACGCATATGCATTCCCAAATTAGTGAAGATAGCATGTGCACGCTTCAACAAATCTGGTCTTGTTTTTTGTGTTTCACAAAGCATATTGACCTTGCCTTGGTATAGGTTGCGAATGGCAGCTTCTGGTCCTGAAAATTCAGTTCCTGCAATTGGGTGGCATGCCAAAAACTGCTCGCGCTTTGGATGCTCAGATACCGATTCGCAAATAGCTGTTTTGGTCGAACCCATATCAATGACCAATGTGTTTGGACCTATTGCATTGAGTACACTGGGCAAAATATCGACAGTGGCTGTCACTGGTATAGCAATGGAAACAAAGTCCATGTCTTTCATCTCATCTATTGTCGACTGGTGATCAATCAAACCCAATTCCTTTGCATTTGCCAATGTTGATGCTCTTCGACTTATGCCATAGATCGTAACACTTGGATGTGCGCTTTTCAGATCCAATGCCAATGATCCATTCATCAAACCAACACCAATTAATCCTACTTTCATTTGTCCAATCGATTTAAAGCTTCTGTGATCTGACTTTTCTCAACACACAACGAGAAACGTATATATCCTTGACCAGCACTTCCGAAGATAGTTCCTGGTGCTAAGAAAATATGTTTCTCCTGCAGTAGTTCGTCGATGAAATCCTCGCTGTTTGTATGTCCTTCTGGAAGTTTTGCCCAAACAAACATTCCACTGTTATTCCTGCTAAAGATACAGCCCATGGCTTCTGCCAGTTTCCACACTTGTTCTCTTCGTTCTTGGTATACAGCATTGTTATGATCAAACCACGCTTGTGGCTGTTGCAAGGCAGCAATAGCACCTTGCTGGATGCCATAAAACATACCCGAATCCATATTGCTTTTGACTTTAAGCACATGGTTGATATTGTCTTTCGATCCACTCAGCATTCCCATTCGCCAACCTGCCATGTTGAATGATTTACTTAGCGAATTGAGCTCCATGATGTTTGATTTATCCTTTTGGTTTTGAAATATGCTTTTTGGGTGATCTGTGAGCACAAAACTATAGGGATTGTCATTCACCAATAGAATTTCATTTTGAGCAGCCCATGCAATGAGATCACCCAGCAGTTGCGAATCAATCGATGTGCCAGTGGGCATGTGTGGACTATTGATCCACATCAAACGAATCTTGGTACAGTCAAGGCTTTTTAGCTCGTCGAGATTTGGTTGCCAATGATTCTTTTCGTCGAGATTATAAAACACAGGCTCGGCTTCCACCAATCGAGTGACGGAAGTATAGGTTGGATAGCCTGGGTTAGGCACCAGCACTTGATCGCCAGGGTTGAGAAAAGCCATTGAAATATGCATTATCCCTTCTTTAGAACCAAGCAAAGGCAAAATTTCATTTGCTGGATTGAGTGCTACATCATATTTGTTTTGATAAAAATCTGCAATCGCTTCGCGCAATGCAGGGATGCCCTGATAGCTTTGGTATTTGTGTGCTGTGGGGTGCGACATACTGTTATGCAATGCATCAACTACCTCCTGAGGTGGTGGTAGATCGGGACTGCCGATACCCATATTGATCACTGGCTTACCCTCAGCAATCATTGCATGTACCTCTCGCAATTTTTTGGAGAAATAATATTCATGAACACGATCTAATCTTCTTGCTGTTATCATGATTTTGATTGGTATTCACCTAGGATTTTGAATGAGGTTGCCATAATTTTCAAAAGGGACTTGGCTTTACGATAGTCGTCAGGGTTATCAAAGGTCACATCGATAAAAAAGGCATACTTGCCAGGGGTTTTAATCACTGGAAGGGATTGAATTTTAGTGAGGTTCAATTTGCAATCACTCATCACGTTGAGGGCTGTTGCCAGGCTTCCACGCTTGTGATTTAAAACAAATTTCCAAGATGCTTTTGAAATATTTGGAATCGTTTGATCTGCCGATTTTTGAACGATCACAAAACGAGTAACATTGTTTTTAATCGTTTGAATCGACTCGCTTATGACTTGAAGACCATATAAGTCTGCTGCCAGCTGACTGGCAATTGCCCCTTTTCCAATTTGATTGTTATCGCTGATTTCTTTCGCAACAGCTGCAGTGTCTGAACTTTCGACAAGTTTTATATGAGGGTGTGCATGGAAAAATTGCTTACACTGCAAAAGCGCCATCGGATGGGAATGTACTTCATGAATATCTGAAATGCTTTGCCCAGGCATGGCCATCAGGTTGTGAGTGATGCTCAGCAAATGTTCCCCTACGATAGACAAGTCGTATTGATCGAGTAAGGCATAGTTGGGTAAAATCGAACCTGCAATAGAGTTTTCGATCGCCATGACAGCTTGTTTGCAATTGTCATTCACAACCGACTGTACGAGTTGGTCGAAAGAATCACATGCCAATACCTCTGTTTGATTTCCAAAATATTGCTGTGCCACCTCATCGTGAAATGACCCTTTGATTCCTTGTATTGCAACTGTTGTCTTCATATCAAAAAAAAAGCCCTGATGTTGTTGTCAGGACTTTTTTGTGTTTTTTTCATCGTGTATTATTACAAACCACCCTGCTCCGTTTGAGAAGTATAATAAGCGTTGTAATAGTAAAACGAGTTGTTCATAACGATTGCAAATGTAAGCGCATCTCTCGAAAAAACAAATATTTATATGATTTTTTTTGTAGGTTTAGTTCAAAATTATATCCAATCTTATGATGCTCAATTTTATAAAACACACTGCTTTGTCGCGCTTATTTTTTGTGTTGTTTTCCATATGCCTACTACTACTCAGTTGTGAAAACGAAGCTGCTGACCAACAAAGTCCCTTAGATGAAAATACATCCGATAATCTTAATAAAATCATGCCATTGGGTGCCTCTCGCGTGCAAGGATTAACGCCATGGTTTGAGAGTTATCGATATCCATTGTGGAAAGCTTTGATTGATGGTGGTTGGGACTTTGACTTCATCGGAACAGAAAAAGAAATAGGTTCTTATTCCAACCATGAAGGGTTTTCTTTTGATCGAGACCATCAGGGACATAGTGGCTGGACATCTGGACAGATTCTCAATCATTTACCCACTGCATTATCAGAGGTTCCCACCCCTGATATTATATTGTTTAGCTCACCTGGAGGGAATGATATTTTAGATGAGCTTCCCTATGAAGATGTTCTTGATAATGTAAATGATATCATCGATTTTTTTCAAGACCTCAATCCCGATATTGTGATTCTGATTGAGCAGCTTGCACCTGGCAAATCGAGCTTTATGACACGAGAATTAACTGCAATTTTTGATCAAGCTGTGTTGGATGTGGAAACAATTGCACAAGCGCAAACCAATGACGACTCACAAGTGATTCCAGTGAATATGTTCGAAGGGTTTAATGATCGCTATCTCGCAGATGATATTCATTATAACGATGAGGGTGCAGAGTTTATCGCCCAACGATACTACGAAGTCCTGCAAAGCATTCTAGAATAGTTGATCCAAATGGGTGTTTTCCCAAGTATCGATCAAAAAACTTCTTTGGCAAGTTGTGTACGAATTGCATTTGTTTCATTCTTGTTTGGGGTGCTCATATGGGGTGTCGTTTACGATTACAGAAAAAGTGATGGTTGCAGTATGCTCAAGTGTTTTGGAAACTGAACAGTATTTTTCAAATGACAGTTGTGCTGCACGATACAAACGATCTGCAGGTACATCTCCTGTCGCAATGACTTTGGCGTGTATGGCTGTAAATAAAGAAGGGACTTGCCCTTTCACACGATCGCCTTCCACTTGTATTTGAAGACTGTCAGGTTTAATTTTTTGCTTGTTTAATATGGAGACAATATCAATACTACTACATCCCGCTACACCCATAAGCAAGAGTTCCATCGGGCTTGGCCCTTGAGGGTTTTCACTTGAGGTGGTATCAATAGATATGCTGTGACCTCTGTCATTGCTGATAACTGAATGAAATCCGTTTTGATGCTTGAGTTCTACTTTCATGAGTGTGCATATATATTGGTAAATAAGGGCATCAACATCCTATTGAGTTGGTCATATTCAATCAAAAAGGCGTCATGCCCATGAACAGATGATATGGTGTGATAATGTAGGTTGGCTTTTCTTTCCATCAATCTCGAATAGGTTTCTCGATTTTCAGCATCAGTAAAAAACAAGTCGGTATCGATTGAAATCAAATGAATCGATCCTTTAATTTGTGAAGCAACCTCCTCAAACGACCCTCGACCCTCTGTGATATCAATTGTTCGTAAGAGATGGTTCATGAGTTTATATGCTTGTACCTGAAATCGATTGTTGAGCTTCTCACCATGATACAACAGCCAACTATCGATGTTGAATATTTCTTTTTCTTCGTGAATCGATCTTCCAAATCTCTCTTTAAAAGACTCGGGTGTTCGATAACACATCATCGCATGGATGCGTGCATCCTCTAAAGGTTTTTTTGAGTTGTGCAATATTCGGTCTTGCAACAAAGTGTTGGCCAAGACCCAACTAGAGGTTTTCCAATCGCAAGCAACAGGGATTAGGTTTTCGATAAGCTCTGGAAAACTCGCTCCCATTTCCCAAACCAAAGCACCACCAATTGAGCCACCAATAGCTGCATAAAGCTTATCAATTCCCAGTTGGTCTAAAGCTGCTTTAAAAAGATTTGCTATATCACGAAGCACGAGATGATCATAGTTTTCAATCAGGTTGTTGTCAGCGCCGTTCCCTGGAAAATTGAAAGCCAAAATAGTATATTGCTGGGTGTCAATGACTTTACCATCTCTAATGAGTTCAGACCACCAGCCATTTTCACCAGCCACATCTGCATCACCAGTCAGAGAATGGTTGACCAACACAACAGGAGCACTCCCCAGAGGGAGACCAAATAGCTTGTAGGACAACTGCAAGTCCATTTGCTCTCCAGACAGAGTCGTGTATTGTTCAAACGCAATGTTGGCGAGTTGAGACATATTATTGAACCTTATCAAACGCTTGTTGGAGGTCTGCTTTTAAGTCATCAACGTTTTCCAAACCTACTGAAAGGCGAATCAAATCAGGGGACACACCAGTCGATTCTTGCTCCTCTGGCGTCAACTGTTGGTGGGTTGTACTGGCTGGGTGAATGACCAATGACTTGGAGTCTCCAAAATTGGCAACCAACGCAAATAGTTTGGTTTCATCAGCAACAGTTTTACCTGCATCAAATCCTCCTTTTAAACCAAAAGCCAATAGTCCACTTTGCCCCTCTGGAAGATATTTTTTGGCAAGTGCATTGTACTTGCTCGACTTAAGTCCTGGGTAGTTTACCCAAGCAACATCTTCGTGAGCCTCTAACCATTCTGCCAAAGCAAGTGCGTTTTCACTGTGCTTTTTCATACGAATTTCCAACGTTTCAAGTCCTTGTATGATTTGAAAAGCATTGAATGGGTTAATTGCAGCACCAAGATCTCTCAGTCCTTCAATTCGAACCTTTGCAATATATGCAGCTGGGCCCAAAACATCGTGTAGCACCAGCCCATGATAACCTTCAGAGGGGGTGGTAAATTCTGGAAACTTTCCACTCGACCAATCAAAATTACCTGCATCTACGATTACACCTCCCATTGTTGAGCCATTGCCATTGGCGTATTTTGTAAGCGAATGAATCACGATATTCACACCATGTGCAATTGGGTTTTGAAGTGCAGGTGTCGCCAAGGTACTGTCGACCATAAATGGCACTTTTGCTGCTTTGGCTTCTTTAGAAATACCCTTGAGGTCTAAAACATCTAGTTTTGGATTCCCAAGCGATTCTGCAAAAAAGAGACGTGTGTTTTCTTGAACAGCATCTGTAAAATTCTTCGGATTGTCAGGGTCCACAAATGTCGTGGTGATGCCAAGTCTTGGCAGCAACACTTTTAACATATTATATGACCCTCCATACAAACTGTTTGACGCAACAATATGATCACCAGCCTTGAGTAAAACCAAAATGGCAGTACTCAGTGCAGATGTTCCCGATGCAGTTGCCACTGCAGCAAGTCCGCCCTCCATGGCAGCGATTCGCTGCTCCAATACATCAACCGTGGGGTTGTTCAGTCGGGTGTAGATGAAACCTGGCTCGGCCAGAGAAAACAGTTTGGCTGCGTGGTCGCTGTCGTTAAACACGTATGCTGTAGATTGAAAAATAGGAACTGATCTTGTTCCTTGTGTAGCAGTTACATCATGTCCTTGATGCAGTGCGTTTGTTGAGAGTTGTTGAGCGCTCATAATTAAGATTTAATTTTAAATGATGATTGTAATAAAGAAACGGCATCGAGCTTTTCCCAGGGGAACAACTCAACTTCGTGTACGATTTTTCCATTGTAAGGAGATTCAAAAACTTTTTTAACTTTTTTTGGTGTACGTCCCATATGGCCATAGGATGCAGTCTCAGCATAAATTGGTGTTCGTAGTTTGAGACGCTGTTCGATACCATAGGGTGTCAAGTCAAAAAGCGTTTCTAATTTTTTTGCGATTTCGCTGTCAGTCAAGTCAACGTTTGATGTGCCATAGGTGTCTACAAAAATCGAAGTAAGTGCAGCGACGCCTATTGCGTAGCTCAACTGAATAAGGATTTCATCTGCAATGCCAGCAGCCACTGCATTTTTAGCAATGTGCCGAGCAGCATAAGCAGCACTTCTATCGACTTTACTAGGGTCTTTCCCACTGAAAGCACCGCCACCATGGGCGCCTTTACCTCCATATGTATCGACTATGATTTTTCTTCCTGTAAGTCCAGTGTCGCCATGTGGTCCTCCGATAACAAATTTTCCTGTTGGATTGATATGGTAAGTCAGGTCGCTGGAAAACAAAGACTGGATCTCAGGCGAGAAAGAGGCAATCACTTTTGGCATTACCTTTTCAATAATATCCTTTCGAATCTGGCTTGCCATGATTTCGTCTGTATCAAAGTCATCATGCTGAGTAGAGACAACCACAGTTTCAATTCGTATGGGCTTATGATCCTCACTGTACTCGACTGTGACTTGAGACTTGGCATCAGGGCGTAGATAAGTGATATCTGATTTGGCACGACGGAAATCGGCAAGCACCTCCAAAATTTTGTGAGAAACAGCTAGTGCCAAAGGCATATAATTCTCTGTTTCATTGTTTGCATAACCAAACATAATCCCTTGGTCACCAGCACCTTGATCTTCCTTTTTTTTACGCTCAACACCTTGATTGATATCTGATGACTGTTCGTGTATCAGCGAAATTACCCCACAAGAGTTGCCTGAAAATTGATAGGCATCGTCTGTGTAGCCTATGTCATTAATTGTTTGTCGTGCAATGTGTTGCACATCCAAGTAGGTTTCACTTTTCACCTCACCAGAAAGAATCACTTGACCAGTGGTCACGAGTGTTTCACAAGCAACTTTACTTTGGGAGTCAAAGGCAATGAAATGATCGAGTAAGGCATCACTGATTTGATCAGCAACTTTGTCGGGATGCCCTTCACTGACAGACTCGGATGTAAAAAAATATGGCATTAATATTACTTTTTAGCGAAGAAGAAATGCGATAAGTCTCTAAAAAGTAAAGCTGTTTTAGCACTTTTTTTGAGAGGTTGCAATCAGTCAAATCCTTCCTCTTTTGCGTGGCAAATATACAACGCAATTACAAATTCCAAAATATTTTTTTAACGATTATCGAAAATTAAATGAAATTCCGAAGTTTAAAGTGTTGTATTCTTGAATGGTATAGTTGGTGTAAATCTTCATGAATAAAAGATTGAGTCGAGCACCAATGAGGCCCATCATACCAGACGTGTCTGATTCGATACTGACGGGATCTTTAAGCATTCTTGAAATGGTAGGCATACCTTGTATTTCGTAATCGATACTATAGTTACCACTGACATTAAACTGTGAATTGCCACTGTTGTAGCCTAAAGCACCAAAAACACTCACAACAGGAAAATCGACAGAGGCCAGTGCTTGAAAGGTAAAGGTATCTGCTTCGAATGTCATATTGCGATTGTCGCTATCCCCGCCAAAGGTTGAGTCTGTTAAGTCATACTCCAAACTCGCTTTGGACATGGCTGCCAAAACTGATACGTTGAGAGGCAGCTTATCCAGTGGCCCAAAATACTGCATGATGTTGTGTTTTAATCCAAAGCCAAACAATTTGAAACTACTATCTTCAATATCGATAGTAGGAACAAAACGAATCAACACATCTGTGTCAAAAACAGCACCCACACTTGCTTGAATAATCGGGGCAGGAAGTGTTCCAAAGGGCAATTCATCTTTTAAGCCGCCAGGAAAGTAAAGCTCGCCAGTATATTGGTTTTCACCCAAACCAATGACATCATCGCTGTCCAACTCAAAATTTAAAATTTGGTCTCCACCCTCGCCAAATACAGTTGGTAATGATCCAGATGGCACATTCAAAGAAGTGAGTCCTGTTGGGGTAAACACTAAATCTGCATCTGGCACATAAGGAACGGCTGCTCCTATGGTAAGGCCAAAGCCTAGTTTTTTATGTGTTTTTGCACTCGTTGCCCAACCTGAATTTAGGGCATAGGTAAGACTTTTTCCGATGGGGGTAGTGTATCCCTCTGCCAAAATACGAGCATCCTCGGTTGAGGTCAATAATATGTTTTCAATACCGCCCAAGAGTTGGGCAGAAGCTGTTGTAAGGCTAAGTGTGAACGTTATAACTGATAGAATAAGATTTTTCATGATATTTTTTTGGCTTAATCAATGAATCTAAAGTACAAAAATTTTAAACAGAATTGTACTTAAAAATGAATGAAAAATGACCCTTGCGTCTGAGATTGTTAAAACATTGCTTGATTTAGTGTTTACAATTGACATTATTTTTTATTTTTATGCGACATAAAATTGGAGATATGCACATTGCAATTGCAGGAAACATAGGAGCAGGAAAAACAACATTAACAGAGTTATTGGCAAAGCATTATAAATGGGAGCCGCAGTACGAAGACGTTGTGCAAAACCCATATCTCGATGATTTTTATGCCGAAATGGAACGTTGGTCTTTTAATCTCCAGGTCTATTTTCTAAACAGTCGTTTTCGTCAAATTTTAGACATTCACAACAGCAAAAATACAGTGATACAAGATCGTACGATTTATGAGGACGCTCACATATTTGCACCCAACCTTCATGCGATGGGACTGATGACCCATCGTGATTTTAAAAACTACAGTTCTTTATTTCAGCTCATGGAGTCTTTGGTCAAAGGACCCGATTTGCTCATTTATCTTCGAAGCTCTATCCCAAACCTCGTCAACCAGATTCACAAACGTGGACGTGTTTATGAAAACTCAATCAGCATCGAGTACCTCAGTCGATTAAACGAGCGTTATGAAGCATGGATTCATGATTATAATAAAAACAATCTTATCATTTTAGAGGTCGATGATCTCAATTTTGTTGATCGTTCTGAAGACCTACAACAAGTGATTCAAACCATTGACAGCAAACTTGAGAATATGAAAATGGACGCCAAATAGGCGCCCATTCTAAAGCATTTTACAACTATCTCTTACTTATTTTTTCTCTAAACCTTTGATTTCATTGAGAGTAGAGTCGATCATTTCTTGACTCCCAACAATCTCTTGAATGGTTTCTGAGGTTTCTCCATTTTTGGTTGTGATTGTTGTGATTGTAGCAATCGTTTCACCCTCAGTGGTGCTTGATACTTCGACACGAATTTCTTTTTGTTCTTCTTTCACTTGATGAGCTTGGGCGCTATGTCCATCTCCAAGGATGGGTGCAATAACCAAACCAACCAAACAAGTTAATTTGATGAGAATATTCATCGATGGACCTGAAGTATCTTTAAAAGGGTCACCAACTGTGTCGCCAGTGACTGCAGCTTTGTGTGCGTCAGAACCTTTTTTCTCCACTTTTCCATTGATTTCAACACCTGCTTCAAATGATTTTTTGGCATTATCCCAAGCACCTCCTGCATTGTTTTGAAAGATCGCCCACAGTACGCCTGAAACAGCCACTCCTGCCATATAACTACCCAGTGCTTCGGGTCCCATCAATAAGCCAATAACAACTGGCGTGGCAATTGTGATCAAACCAGGAAGTAACATTTCTCTCAACGCAGCCTTGGTTGAAATTTCAACACATTTTGCATAATCAGGTGTTCCTTTTCCTTCAAGGATTCCTGGAATTTCTTTAAACTGACGACGAACTTCCTGCACCATTTCCATGGCAGCTTTTCCAACCGATTGCATGGCAAGGGCAGAGAAAACAACTGGAATCATTCCCCCAATAAACAAGGCTGCCAACACATCTGCCTTAAAGATATTTATCCCATCGATGCCTGTAAAAGTTACATAGGCTGCAAATAGGGCCAATGCTGTGAGTGCAGCAGATGCAATCGCAAATCCTTTTCCGATTGCAGCAGTTGTGTTTCCAACTGAGTCGAGAATGTCGGTGCGCTCACGAACCTCGCTTGGCAGTTCACTCATTTCGGCAACACCACCTGCATTGTCAGCAATGGGACCAAACGCATCGATGGCCAACTGCATGGCTGTCGTTGCCATCATGGCAGAGGCTGCAATCGCAACTCCATAAAACCCTGCAAGGGCATATGAACCCCAAATCGCAACTGCGAAGAGAAGGACTGATGAAGCCGTCGAGATCATCCCAACAGAAAGACCTGCAATGATGTTCGTCGCTGCTCCTGTAGATGAGTTTTGTACAATGCTCATCACTGGCTTTTTGCCAATGGCAGTATAATACTCTGTAAAGAGGGAAATCAAGTACCCAACACCCAACCCAACGATGGTTGCATAGAATACGTTGGTTGAAGACACATCACGTGCTGCTTCGCCAAAAAACTTCATGCCACTAATCGTCTCTGGTAATAGGTAATCAATCAAGAACCAAGATGCAATTAGGGTCAGTAAAATAGAAAAGATATTCCCAGTATTCAAGGCGCGCTGCACCTCAGCTTCTTTGGCTGAATTGTCTTTGATTCGAATAAAAAGTGTTCCTGCAATTGATGCTATTATACCAACGCCTGCCAACACCAATGGCAACAGAATTGGACCCATCCCTTGAAATGTATCAAGCGTTTGTCCAGCTTCCGACATATCTTTAATAATGTAGTTTCCAAGAACCATAGATGCAAGAACCGTTGCGACATAACTCCCAAACAAATCGGCACCCATACCAGCCACATCACCTACATTATCACCCACGTTATCAGCTATGGTTGCAGGGTTTCGAGGGTCATCTTCAGGGATACCTGCTTCGACTTTCCCAACAAGGTCTGCCCCAACATCAGCTGCTTTTGTGTAGATTCCACCACCAACTCTGGCAAATAGAGCAATGGACTCGGCACCTAGCGAAAACCCAGCCAATGATTCTAAAACGATGGTCATATTTGTATAAAAATCAGACCCATCAATAAATTGTCCGACTAAAAACAAAAACCATAACGCTAATCCAAATACAGCAAGTCCAGCGACGCCAAGACCCATGACAGTACCACCACCAAAAGACACCTTGAGTGCTTTTGGCAAACTGGTTTTTGCAGCTTCTGCAGTTCGTGCGTTTGCTTCTGTTGCAATTCGCATCCCAATGTTCCCAGCCAAAGCTGAAAAAATAGCACCAACAACAAAAGCTGGAACAATCAACCAACTTGTGGTTTCTACCATAGTCGATATCCCATAGAGTGCACCTGATGCTATGACTACAAAAACCAATAACAAACGATATTCTGCGTTTAAAAACGCCAGAGCACCTTCTTTGATACTCTTGGATATCGATTGCATTTTTTCAGTACCTGCTGATTGTTTTCTTACCCAAACAGATTGTATGTACATGACGATTAGACCTACAATTCCGAGTAAAATAGGGGTATATTGAATGAAGTTTTCCATGTGGATTATATAATTGGTATAAATTATAGCATGACCTTTTTCACTGCGCGAACCACGTCTTCCCGATTGGGAAGCCATTCAGCTAACAAAACGGGTGAATATGGTGCAGGAGTGTCTGCTGTATTGATTTTAATGATTGGTGCGTCTAAGTAATCAAAGGCTTGGTTTTGAATTTGATAAGTGATTTCAGTCGAAATATTACCAAATGGCCAAGATTCCTCTAGGATGACCAGACGATTTGTTTTCTTAACAGACTCGAGGATTGTATTGATGTCAAGTGGACGTATTGTGCGTAGGTCGATCAGCTCAACAGATATATTTTCTTTTTCAAGTAGTTCGGCAGCAGCGTTGGCCTCCTTGAAAATCTTACCAAAGGAAACAAGAGTAACATCTGTACCAGTACGTGTAGTGTTCGCAACCCCAATTGGGAGTACATATTCCCCATCTGGCACTTCGCCTTTGTCACCATACATTTGTTCAGACTCCATAAATATGACAGGATCGTCATCTCGAATGGCAGCCTTCAACAGACCTTTGGCATCATATGGATTGGATGGAACAATAACCTTAAGTCCAGGACAATTGGCATACCAGCTTTCAAACGCTTGAGAGTGCGTAGCAGCGAGCTGCCCTGCCGAGGCAGTTGGCCCTCGAAAAACGATCGGGCAAGGAAACTGTCCACCAGACATCTGACGTATCTTTGCAGCATTGTTGATGATTTGATCAATCCCAACGAGTGCAAAATTAAAAGTCATGAATTCAATGATCGGACGATTCCCTGTCATTGTTGACCCAACACCAATACCAGCAAAACCTAGCTCAGAAATCGGTGTGTCAATTACACGTTTTTCGCCAAACTCATCCAACATTCCCTTCGAGGCTTTGTAGGCCCCATTGTATTCAGCTACCTCCTCACCCATCAAGTAAATACTGTCATCACGACGCATTTCCTCTGACATGGCTTCACAAATGGCTTCTCTAAACTGGATTGTTCTCATGCTTTTTTTTGACTGCGCAAAAATAGCAATATTTACATGAATCAGCCAACTTATTATGAATTGTATAAATTATTATGCACGCATAATAATTTGAAGATTTTTTTTATCTTTGTGTTTCATCTATTTCTCATGAAAATCTTAGTCTGTATAAGTTGTGTGCCAGACACAACTTCAAAAATAAATTTTAAGGAAAATGACACTGTCTTTGATGACCAAGGTGTTCAATTTGTTATCAATCCCAATGATGAGTTTGGGTTGACACGTGCCATCTGGTTTAAAGAAAAAGTAGGTGCTTTTGTGGACGTGCTACACGTTGGGCAAGCCAGTGCTGATCCAACCTTGAGAAAAGCACTTGCCATTGGTGCAGACAAAGCAATTCGAATTGATACTCCTGCATTGGATGCTTTTGTTGTGGCAGACCAAATTTCAAACTATCTGCAAGCCAATCCCTACGATTTGATTATCGCTGGTCGTGAGTCAATCGATTACAATGGTTCTATGGTTCCTGGGTTGGTAGCTGCCAAGTGTGATATCGCTTTTGTCAACACTTGTGTTCAGCTAGAAATCGATGGTTCTACTGCCACTGCAACAAGAGAGATGGATGGTGGTATGGAGGTGCTAAGCGTAGATCTTCCCCTAATAATCGGCAGTCAAAAAGGACTGGTGGAAGAAAACGATCTTCGCATACCAAATATGAGAGGAATTATGCAAGCAAGGCAAAAGCCACTTGAGGTTGTTACAGCTGTAGAATCGCTAGCCAAGTCAGCGATTCAAAATTTTGAAAAGCCTGCACCCAAAGCTGCTGTCAAACTCATTCCTGCCGACGACATCGACCAACTTATCGATCTACTACAAAACGAAGCTAAAGTCTTATAACCTATGTCAATTCTACTATTTGCCGAATCACAACAAGGAAAACTCAAAAAAGGGTCAACTGAACTATCATCCTATGGCTTTGCCCTTGCCAAACAACAAAATACCACATTCACAATTGTTACTATTAACTGTGAAGATGCTGATCAACTTGCCAATTATGGTGCGTCAAAACTGATCAATCTAAAGATGGAAACCAAGCATTTTGAGGCGCATGCATATGCAACTGCCTTGGCTGAAATTGCCACAAAAGAAGATGCAAAAATCATATTGATTGGCAGTAGCGCTGATGCAAAATATATGGGTGGTATCCTCGCTGGTAAGCTGCAAGCTGGCTATGTAACCAACGTCGTAGGACTTCCTACTTCCAACGATCCTCTCACAGTAAAGCGATCGGTTTTTAGCAATAAGGCATTTGCCAACACAACACTTGCTGGCGCAATCAATATCATTGGTTTGTCAAACAATGTGCATGAGGAGATATCGCAAGACTCGTCAACGACAGTTGAACAGCAAGATGTACAAACAACAGCCAAATGCACCCAGGCCAGTCTAGAACAAAGCGAAGGAAAAGCAACCATTGCCGATGCTGATGTTGTTGTTTCTGGAGGGCGAGGGCTCAAAGGCCCTGAAAACTGGGGACTTATTGAGGATCTTGCCGATGTACTGGGAGCTGCTACGGCTTGCTCTAAACCTGTTTCGGATATGGGTTGGCGACCCCATAGTGAACACGTGGGGCAAACAGGAAAACCTGTCGCAACAAATCTATATATCGCTGTGGGTATCTCAGGTGCAATTCAGCATTTAGCTGGCGTCAACGCATCAAAAATAAAAGTCGTTATCAACACAGACCCAGAGGCTCCTTTCTTTAAGGCAGCAGACTATGGAATTGTTGGTGATGCTTTTGAAGTCTTGCCAAAATTGACTGAAAAATTAAAAGCACGAGCATAAGCGAGGTTTAATCGCCTTTTTTACATAAATTCGTTGTAATTGTTTACAAATGAGTTTAGTCAAACTTCAGGTCAATCGGATTTCATATAGCCAAAATCAAAGTGGTGCATACGCACTCATTCTTGATGAAGTAGAAGGTCCTCGTAAACTTCCTGTCATTATTGGTGAGTTTGAGGCTCAATCTATTGCTGTGGCACTAGACGATGATATCCAACTCCAGCGACCCTTTACCCATGACTTGTTTCGCAATTTTTCCGAACGATTTGAAATTCATGTCAAAAGGGTGATTATACAAAAACTTGTCGATGGGGTTTTTTATTCAAGCTTAATTTGTGAACGCGACCAGATTGAAGAAATTATCGACTCTCGAACGTCTGATGCGATCTCTTTAGCCTTGCGCTTCAATGCGCCTATTTTTGCACACGAAAGTGTTCTTGAAAAAGCAGCTGTCATGATTGATGATAAGGCTTTGGATAAAGACCCAGAAGAAAACACAAACGACACAGATGATCTTCAACAACTCAGTGTAGATGAGTTGGAAAAACTCATCCAAAAAGCACTGAAAAAAGAAGAATATGAGCTCGCTGTCAAAATACGCGATGAGATTGCAAAACGAGAGTCCAAACCATAATACAAAAACTTGATAGATACAATAATTCAAACAGAAGTCATTCCCAGTGCCGGGTTGGAAATACAAGGCATCATGCGTGGACTTCTAGGTATGGTTGTGCTTTTGGCAATTGCTGTTACCTGTAGTTCGAACCGAAAAAAAATTCCATGGAAAACAGTCGGCATCGGACTGTTGATTCAATTGACCCTAGCGATAGGGATTTTGCGTATTGGATGGGTGCAACAAATTTTTGAAGGCATAGGAAAACTCTTTGTGAGTATCCTTGACTTTACCAATGCAGGTAGTATTTTTCTCTTTGGAGACCTGATGAATGCCGATTCTTATGGGTTTATTTTTGTTTTTCAAATTCTACCAACCATTGTCTTTTTTGCTTCACTCACATCACTTCTATTTTATTTGGGTGTCATACAAGTTGTTGTAAAGTTTCTTGCTTTAGCCTTGACCAAAGTGCTCAAAATTTCTGGGGCTGAAAGTTTGTCTGTCATCGGCAATATATTCCTTGGTCAAACCGAAGCACCACTCATGATTAAGGCATATTTGGAACGAATGACAAAATCTGAAATCTTATTGGTCATGATTGGAGGTATGGCTACTGTAGCAGGTGGTGTACTTGCAGCATATATCGGCTTTTTGGGTGGAGATGACCCAGTGATGCGATTGGAATTTGCCAAACACTTATTGGCTGCCTCTGTTATGGCAGCACCTGGTGCAATTGTGATTGCAAAAATCCTCTATCCACAAACCGAAAAAATCAACAATGAAATCAGTGTTTCTATGGAAAACATAGGCTCCAACGCCTTGGATGCAATTTCAAATGGAACTGTTGAAGGTATCAAACTTGCCACCACTATTGGCGGTATGTTGCTTGTTTTTGTTGCTTTTATTGCAATGTTTAATGGCGTTTTGGGTTGGATTGGCGATTGGACCACCCTTAATGATTGGTTTGCAGCAAACACAATCTATGATAGTTTTTCTCTGGAATCCATCCTCGGTATTATTTTCGCACCACTGATGTGGATTATGGGTGTGCCAACGCCCGACATTATGCCTATGGGACAACTCCTTGGTGTGAAGCTAGCTGCCAGTGAATTTGTTGGATACATCCAACTAGCTGAACTCAAAGACCCGATGAATATCGTACATCTACAATACCAGAAATCGATCATCATGGCAACCTATATGCTATGTGGATTTGCCAACTTTGCTTCTATCGGAATTCAAATTGGTGGGATTGGGTCGCTTGCGCCAGGCCAACGAAAAGTGCTCTCCCAATTTGGTGTTCGTGCGCTCATCGGTGGAACATTAGCCTCCCTGATTTCTGCAGTCATTGCAGGAGCAATCATTGGCTAGGATGGTGGATAACCATGTGAAAAAAAGTAGATATCAAATGAGAATCTATGGTCGAATCACACTATTTTTATCAAAATATTTAGGATGAAACAATACCTCGATTTGGTTCGCCATGTCCTTGATCATGGAGTAGAAAAATCGGACCGTACTGGCACAGGAACAAAAAGCGTTTTTGGCTATCAAATGCGATTTGACCTCAGCAAAGGTTTTCCTATGGTCACCACAAAAAAACTTCACCTAAAATCAATCATTTATGAGCTTCTTTGGTTCTTAAAAGGAGATACAAATATTGCGTACCTCAAGGAAAATGGGGTCAGAATCTGGAATGAGTGGGCAGATGAAAATGGTGATTTAGGTCCTGTTTATGGACATCAATGGCGCAACTGGAACAGTGAAAACATTGACCAAATCAAGGAGATTATCCACACACTCAAGCACAACCCAGATAGTCGAAGGATGCTTGTGTCGGCATGGAACCCAAGTGTGATGCCTGACACCTCCAAACCTTTTGCAGAAAATGTGGCAAATGGAAAAGCTGCCTTACCCCCATGCCATGCGTTTTTTCAATTTTATGTTGCTGATGGCAAACTTTCGTGTCAGCTTTATCAGCGCAGTGCAGATATCTTTTTAGGGGTTCCGTTCAACATAGCTTCTTATGCCCTTTTTACGCATATGATGGCACAAGCTTGTGGATATAAACCAGGAGATTTTATTCATACTTTTGGTGATGCACATATCTACTCCAATCATATGGAACAACTCGAATTGCAGCTCAGTCGTAAGCCGAGAACACTGCCAAAACTTACGATCAACCCTGACAAAACCGATATTTTTGGGTTTGAATTTTCTGATTTTACCATTGAAAATTATGACCCACATCCGCATATTAAAGGAGCTGTAGCTGTTTAATATTAGGATCTAAAGCTCTATGTTTGCACCTGATATAACAATATGATTTTTCGACGTAAAAACAAGACCACCATAGACGATCACCAAATTGATTTGGTAGACTATGCTCGTGCTCGCATTCGTCAAAAAAAGCGTTTGTACTTTCATTTTGTCAGCTTTTTGTTTGTGTCACTTGTACTGACAATTCTCAACATCGGTTTGGGTTATGGGGTTGATATCAAACCTTTCGGCTACCCTTGGGTATTCAGTGCTGCCTTGCTGTGGGTTGTTTTTTTGCTGTTGCATTTTTTTCAAGTTTATGTGACCAAGCGTTTTATGAATCCTGCTTGGGAAAAACAACAAATCAAAAATCTAGTTGGTTTACAAGAAGCACGTATTGAAAAAATAAAGCGTAAGCTCGACAAAGAAGCGAGTTTGATCGCCGACGCAGAGTGGCATGAAGAAAGGACCAATCAAACCAGTCAACGCATTACCATCATCGCAGCAGCATCGACCAATCACGCGCTGGGAAAAGACAACAAATTGATCTGGCATCTGTCCAAAGACCTACAACACTTTAAAAAATTGACAAGTGGCCATGCTGTCATCATGGGTAGAAAAACCTTTGAATCAATGCCACGTGCATTACCCAATCGAACCAATATTGTGATTACAAGACAATCCGACTATAAGGCCGAAAACATCAAAGTAGCTTCGTCGATTTCTGATGCGCTAAGCATTGCCAAAGATGACCCTCGACCCTTTATTATTGGTGGGGGCGAGATTTATAAAGAGTCGATGAAAATTGCTGATGAAATTGAGCTTACTCGTGTGCATGCTACGTTTGAAGCAGATACCTATTTCCCCGAAATCAATCCACATCAATGGGAGGAAGTTTGGCGAGAGGAACACCCAGCTGATGAAACGCACGCACATGCTTTTACCTTTTTACGTTATCAAAAAAAATAATATGAATGCATTTGTTTTTCCTGGACAAGGATCCCAATTTCAAGGAATGGGCAAAGCTCTTGGTGAGCAGCATAAAGAAGCTGCCGCATTGTTTACCCAAGCCAATGAGATTTTAGGTTTTTCACTTACCGAAATCATGTTTGAAGGTAGTGCTGAAGACTTACGTGAAACACGAGTTACCCAACCTGCTATTTTTGTTCATTCCATGGCAATTCGGATGTCATTGGGCGATGGGTTTGCCCCACAAATGGTTGCTGGGCATTCGCTTGGAGAATTTTCAGCTCTGACTGCTACTGGTGCTTTATCTTTTGCCGATGGTTTACAACTTGTTGCACAGCGCGCTCAGGCGATGCAAGATGCTTGCAACCAAAGCAAAGGCACCATGGCGGCAGTGCTTGCCCTCGACGATAGTGTTGTGGAAGAGGTCTGTGAACATACAGAAGGTATCGTTGTAGCGGCCAACTACAATTGCCCTGGGCAATTGGTTATTTCTGGTGAAGTTGAAGCTGTTGAAGCTGCTTGCGAAACCCTCAAAGAAAAAGGTGCAAAACGAGCTTTACTTCTCCCTGTGGGAGGTGCATTTCACTCCCCCCTGATGGAATTTGCTCGCGAAACATTGGCAGATGCCATACGCCAAACAACACTAAGCGAACCTAGCTGTCCGATTTATCAAAACGTAACTGCACAAGCAACCCAAAACACTGAAGTCATCAAAAACAACCTGATTGCTCAACTGACTGGACCTGTGAGATGGACCCAAACCATTCAAGCCATGCGTAGCGATGGAGCAACACAATTTATCGAATGTGGTCCAGGCAAAGTGTTACAGGGTTTGGTGAAAAAAATTGATCGTGAAGCCAATGTTCAGGCGGCTCTTGACTGAGGAGTTGACTTAGCCAAACCATTGTACTTTTTTACGCCAATCATCAGGTTCTCTATTGGGCATAGGGCCCTCAAATCCACCCAAATAAAATAGCCCCGAGCATTTTTCATTTTCTTCCAAAGTAGTAAATTGATGAATTTGCTTGATGTAAGCTAGTGTGCTCCAATATCCTCCTAGCCCCAATTCTGTCGTTTTTAACCAAAGGTTTTGCACAGCCATTGCTGTAGCTGCAATTTCTTCCCACTCAGGGACACTCTCTTTTTCATCTCTTTTCATACAAATCAAAACAACTACTGATGACAAGTTGATTTTCTCAACAATCGATTTGCTTTTGCGTTTGGAAAACTTTGGAGTCGTCTTGGTGTATGCATCAACTAAAAAGTGTGACAGCTCTGTTTTTTTATCCCCTCGAAATACTTTAAATCGCCAAGGCTCAGTTCGCCGATGAGTGGGTGCCCAATTGGCTGCTTCAAACAGTTCGTTGAGTTGGGTATCAGTGATCTCTTTATCAGAAAATTGAATCGGAAATATAGAGCGTCTGCTCGAGAAGATTGATTTCATATTGCAAAGTACAAAACCCCAGGCACACTCGAAACTCGTGTGATATAAATACTTATATGATGATTGAGATTATTTGTCTAAAAATGCAAGGACTGCTTGTACAATCGATTGTATTTGTTCATCGTCAAGCTCTGAGTGCATCGGCAATGAAATCACCTCTTTCACCAATTGATTGGTGACTGTAAAATCATCCTCCTTATATCGATCACTTCGATACGCTTTTTGCGCATGAAGAGGAATCGGATAATATACACCACATGGAATACCTTTCTGTTGAAGATGCTTGACGAGTTCATCACGATTTGCATCAATCACACGCAAGGTATATTGATGAAACACATGCGATTGACAATCACGAACAACCTTTGGGGTAATGATTTTATCATGGCCAGCAAACAATTGTGTGTAGCGAATGGCTGCCCATTTCCTTCGTTCATTGTAATAATCGAGCAATTTGAGTTTTTCATCCAACACAACAGCTTGTAAGCTATCCAAACGAGAATTGACACCAACCACATCATGGTGATAGCGCTCATACATACCATGATTGACAATGCCTCTGAGGCTGTGCGCAAGCTCATCATCATTGGTAAAAATTGCACCGCCATCCCCATAGCAGCCAAGGTTTTTGGAAGGGAAAAAGGAAGTCGAACCCACATTGCCAATTCCTCCAGTTTTGATTTTATTTCCCTCTCTGTCAGTATGGGTTGCTCCTATACCTTGCGCATTGTCTTCAATGACATAGAGGTTGTGCTTTTTGGCAATTGCCATGATGGCATACATGTCTGCTACCTGACCAAAAAGATGAACAGGCACAATTGCTTTGGTTTTGGGAGTGATTGCTTTTTCTATCGCTTGGGGAGAAATGTTAAAAGAAACTGGATCAACATCAACAAGAACGGGCGTAAGCCCCAACAAGGCAATCACCTCTACTGTGGCAGCAAAGGTAAAGTCTGCTGTAATGACTTCGTCTCCTGGCTGCAACCCAAGACCCATCATTGCCACCTGTAAAGCATCGGTTCCATTGGCACAAGGAATCACATGCTTGACGACTAGGTATGCCTCCAAATTGGATTGGAATGACTTGACAGCAGGTCCGTTGATAAACTGTGCACTCGAGAGCACTTCTTGCATTCCTGCTTCTACTTGCTCGCGAATAAAAGCATATTGCGATTGCAAGTCAACCATTTGTATTTTACGCATAGCCATTTTTTGATGATGCAAATTTACAAAAACAATTGCCTCTTGGGAAAGCATTATCTTTGTGTATGCAACTGTTGTATTCTTTTGTGGTTCGGTTGGTTCGTGGGCTATTGACTTTTATCCCTCTTTCGGGTAAAACAAAACAGTTTGTTGAAGGAAGAAAACATATTTGGAACGACATAAAAAAAATTCCAAACAACCGATCAGTTGTCTGGATGCACTGTGCATCGCTTGGGGAGTATGAACAGGGACTACCCATTCTAAAATCTCTGCAGGCAGAAGACCCTGACAGCTTTTATCTCATCACATTTTTTTCCCCGTCTGGTTATCAAACTGAAAAAACACATCAAGTTGCCGATCTAACGACATACTTGCCTTGGGATAATCGGTCGGACATAAGGCGATTTATAAATCACATACAGCCAGCGAAAGTTCTTTTTGTCAAATACGAATTTTGGCCCAACTTGCTTAAAGAACTTCACAAACAACAAGTACAAACCTACCTCATAGCTGGGCTCTTTCAATCTCGCCAAGTGTTTTTTAAACCCTGGGGTGGATGGTTTCGTAAACTCTTGAGAGAGTTTACTCATATTTTTGTGCAAGATGAAGAATCTCAACAGCTCCTACACAAGATTCGCATAACCCAAACATCTGTTTCTGGAGATACTCGTTTTGATCGTGTGCAGCAGCAAAAGCAAGACCTCTCCTTTATGAAAACATTTGTTGGGAATCGAAAATGTATCATTGCTGGGAGTACTTGGTCGCAAGACATCGATGTGTTGAAAGAGGCGATTCATCATACACCCAAAGGATGGTGCTGGCTTATTGCACCTCACGAAATAAACAAACAACAGCTATTGAAATTGATGGAACAACTCCCCTCCACTGCTCAGCGATACACAACACGCGAGAAACACAATCTATCACAAACAGCTATTCTTGTTCTCGATACTATTGGTTTACTATCGTCATGCTATCAGTATGGTCACATCGCTTATGTGGGTGGTGCGATGGGTGGTTCTGGGTTGCACAACATCCTCGAACCCGCAGCAGCTGGGCTCCCAATAGTGATTGGAAAAAACTATCATCAATTCCCTGAAGCCATTGATCTCGTCAAAAAAGGGGGAGTGATCTCAATTACTACAAAAACAGATGCTGTAAAACATCTAAATAACCTCATGGAAAACCCATCCGAAAGAGTTGAAAAAGGGACTGTGAATCTCAGCCACATCACATCAAAAGCAGGGGCAACAATAAGGATAATAAAGTCACTCTCAGCAAAGACATAAGGCATCAAATTTTTTTTGAGCTCCTTTCTTTTTACTATAAATAATTATAAAAAATCAACATATTTATAATAAAATGTTAGCGTTTTGGGCTCTTTCAGTTGAAAATTTGTATATTTGATTAACCTCAAATTTTAGTTATAAAGATTATTAATCAAGATCTAGTGCTTGATGGCATCGATAAACAAATCTTAGACCATCTCGTCGAAAATGCACGAACCCCCATTTTAGAAATCGCAAGAAAAATTGGCGCCTCTGGTGCTTCTGTACACCAGCGAGTACGCAAAATGGAAGAAATAGGAGTCATTTCTGGAAGCTATATCAAAATCAATCAAGAGAAGTTAGGTAATTCTACCCGAGCCTTTGTTGGAATTTTTCTAGAAAAAGCCACCCATCACACGGAAACTGTAGCGATGTTGGAAGAGATACCAGAAGTAACCTCATGTTACTATACAACTGGAAATTGGAGTTTGTTGGTTCAGCTGAACTGCAAAGACAACAATCATTTGTCGAGTCTATTGAGTGAAAAAATTCAAAACTTAAAAGGAGTTTTACGAACAGAAACCTACATCTGTTTCAAACACCTAATAAACCGGCAAATTCCAATGGATGGACTCTAATTAACGACGCTGATTGACGCGCATTACCAAATAAATGAGCGTTGCCAATGAGCCAATCGCTGCAACCACATAGGTTCGTGCTGCCCACTTGAGAGCGTCTTTGGAGGCGACAAGCTCTTGCTGGCTAACCATGTTTTTTCGTCTGAGCCAAGCCAAGGCGCGATTACTGGCATCATATTCTACAGGAAGTGTGATAAAGCTAAATAATGTTCCTAAAGCAAACATGGCAACACCTATACTGGCAATCGTATAGTTTTGAGTGCCCCCAAACATACCAAGACCAATAATGATGACCCACATGGATAGGTTGGAGGAAATACTCACCACTGGCACCAATAGCGATCGCATTTTGAGCCATTCATAGCCTTGGGCATGTTGCACAGCATGACCACATTCGTGTGCTGCGACAGCAGCAGCAGCAGCGTTGCGCTCGTTGTAAACACTCTCACTGAGGTTGACTGTTTTTTTCATGGGGTTGTAGTGGTCAGTCAAACTTCCTTTAACAGACACCACTTTCACATCTCTGATACCATGATCGGAAAGCATTTTTTCAGCGATCTCTGCACCAGACATGCCATTGCGCAATTGCAGTTTTGAATAGGTCTTAAATTTTGATTTCAGTCGGCTGCTCACAAACATACTCAGACCAGCGAAAATTAAGAGAAGTAAGTAATATTCTACTCCGATACCGTAATAATAGCCCATAATTTTTTTTTCAATATACTACAAAAATACTGCCAAGTAAAGTCTGGCTGTCAAGAAGTCATAAGTTTAAGAAATTTATATCTTTTATAATACTTAATCTTACATATGAAGTTTTACAGCTTACAATCTTTTGGGAGAACCTTTTTGTGGATTGGAATACCCTCGATCATTTTTTCAATCATCTATTTTAATTGGATTGGGCATGATTTAATTGATTATTCTCATATACTTGCGTGTTTTGTAGCAATTATCTCACTGTTTCTGTTCTCCAAAACTATCTTGATAAGAAAACAACAATACACCATCGATTTCATCTCTCAAGTGTACAATGGTGATATGGGTAGAGTTTTTTCAACTTTGCGTAAAGCTTTCGCAGATGAAGAATTTGATTTGTCTAAAAAAAATATCGAAAAATTACTGTCCTACATGGACAAAAATGACAATCTTGAAGCGACAGTAACAAAAATGTTAAACTTTCTTGAGGCGTTTTCATTATTTATAAACCAGGGGCTACTGGAAGAAAGTATTTCTAAAAAATTAATGCGCGGTGTAGTCATTAAAAACTATCAAAAACTTAAGTTTTATATCGATTATGAGCAACAAAAAAATGGTCCAATTGTTTTCTGCGAATATGTTAAACTTGCTAAAAAATGGATTAAACAAGAAAAAAAATAATACTTTGCAATAGTAACCTAAAATTTCTGTCATGAATCAATCCTTATCAAACAAAGAGTTTGGCGGTCTATAAGCCCTCACAACACTCATACAACACAAGCACTCTCAGCAGTGCTTTTTTATTTGCCATTCTTTCCTCTAAAAATAAACACCAAAATTGTAAAGACTAAAACGCCCGTTACGATGTTGGCAAGAATAATCGACAAACTATTGATTCTCAACCCATAAACAAACCAAAGGCATATGCCAATAAACATGATGGTATACATTCGCAATGACAAATCCTTTGTCTGTTTGGTTTTCCAAACCTTAATGACCTGGGGTAAGAAGGCAAAAGTGGTACAAACAGCTGCAATGAATCCTATAAGTTCGTTTTTATCAATCATCCAATAACAATATTCACGATTTTCTTTGGCACAACAATCACTTTTTTGATGGCTTTTCCATCAATGTATTGCGCTGTACGCTCGTCGGCAAGTGCAGCTTTTTCAATCTCCTCCTTTGACGCCTCCGCATCGAGGTCAATTGTAAAGCGCATTTTGCCATTAAAGCTAATCGGGTAGGTAATTTGTGTCTCTTTCAAATGTGAAGCATCGGCAATGGGATATGGCTCGTCGAACAATGATTGTGTGTGACCTAGTTTTTCCCATAATTCTTCACAAATATGTGGTGCAAATGGGGCGAGTAACAGTGTCAGTGGCTGCAAGATGGCCCTGTGGTTGCACTTGGCAGAAGTGAGTTCATTTACACATATCATAAAAGCACTCACTGCTGTGTTGAGTGAAAACTGTTCGATATCGTTCGTTACTTTCTCGATTGTTGCATGAAGTGATTTCAACATGGCAGGTGATGGCTGCTCATCAGAAATGACAAACTGCTGATCGTTGTGAAACAGTCTCCAAAATTTGCTCAAAAACCCTGACACCCCAGAGATACCGGCTGTGTTCCAAGGTTTGGCTTGTTCGATTGGGCCAAGAAAGAGTTCATACATCCGAAGCGTATCTGCCCCATACTGATCGCAAATATCATCTGGGTTGACAACATTGTACTTGGATTTTGACATTTTTTCGACTTCTCTTTTGGCAATCAATTGCCCTTTTTCCAGTTCAAATGTTGCCTCTGCAAACTCAGGACGCCACTCATGGAGTCGATCATGCGCTACCACATTACTGGTATCAACGTAGGTTACATCAACGTGAATGGGCTCTACAGTCTGTCCTTCAATCAATCCAGCAGACAAGTAGGTTTGCGTCCCCGTTTTTCGATAGATAAAAGCACTCTCGCCCAAAATCATCCCTTGATTGATCAGTTTTTGAGCGTATTCATCCATTGGTACATAACCCAAGTCAAAAAGAACTTTCTGCCAAAAGCGTGAATACAGTAAATGTCCCGTTGCATGTTCACTTCCACCCACATACAAGTCAACCTTACCCCAATAATCGAGCTTGTCTCTATCGGCAAAAGCATTCTGATTATTTGCATCTGTGTAGCGATTGAAATACCATGAGCTACCTGCCCATCCTGGCATGGTGTTGAGCTCTAAAGGGAATACCTTTTTATCATCAATCAGACGAACAGGAACAACTTTCTCTTTGGTTTCATTCCAAGCCCAATCAACTGCATTCCCAAGTGGGGGTGCACCAGTTGGTGTGGGTAGATATTTTTCAACCTCTGGGAGGGTGAGGGGCAAACAATATTCTGGAAGTAAATGTGGAATCCCATTTTTGAAATAAATCGGTATTGGCTCACCCCAATAACGCTGGCGACTAAAAACAGCATCCCTCAAACGGTATTGGATTTTGGCAGTACCAGCGCCTATCTCTTCCAGATGTTTGATTGCTGCTTGGGTAGCCTCTGAAACATTGAGTCCGTTTAGAAAATCAGAGTTTGCAATGCGTGTTTCCCCTTTTTCAGTATGCGCAGCATCAGTGATTTCTACACCCTCGAATATGTTTGTAATGGGGATGTCGAAATGCTTGGCAAATTCAAAGTCGCGCTGATCTCCACATGGTACTGCCATGACAGCACCAGTACCATAGCCAGCAAGAACATAGTCTCCAATCCATATGGGTACTTTTTTTCCACTCAATGGATGAATGGCATAGCTCCCTGTAAAAATACCTGTGATTTTCTTGACATCCGAAATTCGATCTCTTTCCGATCGATTGGCACTTTGTTTGACATAGTTATCGACTTCAGCTTTGTGATCAGAAGTGGTGATGCGATCTACCAAATCGTGTTCGGGTGCTAAAGTCATAAAGGTTACGCCATATAAGGTGTCGGGACGTGTGGTAAAGACTTCAATTTCAGCATCGTGATTGTTGACTTTAAAACGAACAGTTGCGCCAACAGAACGCCCGATCCAGTTGCGCTGCATTTCCTTGAGTGGCTCGGGCCAGTCAATGGTGTTTAAGCCATTGAGTAAGCGTTCGGCGTAGGATGATATTCTCATCATCCATTGCTTCATTTTTTTTTGTTCGACAGGATAGCCTCCTCTTTCAGATACACCATTGACAACCTCATCATTGGCAAGTACTGTCCCCAGCTGTGGACACCAATTGACTTCAGATTCGGCCAAATAGGTCATTCGATAATGCAGTAGATAGGCTTGTTGTTCGTCTTCAGGCAAGGATGACCATTGATCGGCAGTGAGTGAAGTGGTGTCTTCGTCGCAATGCGCTGAAAGGTTTTCGGTACCATGCGCAGTGAGGTGATCGATGAGCTCATCAATGGGTCTGGCTTGATCTGTTTTGGTATCATACCAAGCATTAAAAAGCTGCATAAAAATCCACTGTGTCCAGCGATAATAGGAAGGTTCTGAGGTGCGAAACTCCCGACCCCAGTCAAAAGAAAACCCCAATCGATTGAGCTGTTCTCTATAGCGATTGATGTTTGTTTCGGTCGTCTTTGCAGGGTGCTGACCAGTTTGAATCGCATATTGTTCCGCTGGTAATCCAAAAGAATCATAACCCTGAGGGTGTAAGACATTATAACCCTTATGTCTTTTGTAACGAGCAACAACATCGCTGGCAATATATCCTAAAGGGTGACCCACGTGCAGCCCTGCCCCTGATGGATAAGGAAACATATCCATCACATAGTACTTTGGTTTGTCGGATGGAAACTTTGCGGAAAAGGTGTGGTTGGATGCCCAAAAGGATTGCCACTTTTTTTCAATCGATTGAAATGGATATGCCATTGTCTGGTGTTGTGAGGCAAAAATACCAAAATTATAAGACGAAAACGCACAAACGAGCATTCGACTATCCATACGTTTTTGTAATTTTAAGCCCTAATGTCAAAACAACCACATCAATATCAAAAAAGACGTGCCGTTCGTTCCTATTTTGGCATTGTGTTTAGCGTGAGTTTGATTTTGTTTGTCGTTGGCGTTTTGAGTTTACTTTTACTCAATGCTCGACAGGTCTCTCAGCATGTAAAAGAACAAATTGTACTAACGATATTTATCGATGATAATGCCAAAGAAGTAGAGGTAAGCCAGTTGGAAACTATGCTCACGCTTGCTCCGTTTAGCAGGTCGGTTGTATATATTTCAAAAGAACAAGCAGCCACAGAACACAGCGCAGATATCGGAGAAGATTTTATGGATTTTTTGGGATATAACCCTCTTAAAGATGCCATCGACCTGCGTCTTAAGGGCGACTATGTCACCACCCATAGAGTCGATAGTATCAGTGCTTTTTTAGCTGAAAAAACATTTGTGAGTGATATTGTTTATGATCGCCCACTTGTAAACTTGCTCAATGAAAACATCGAAAAAGCACGCTTGCTTTTGTTGGGGTGTTGTTTGTTTTTTTTGGTACTCTCTATTATTCTAATTCACAACTCCATTCGCTTATCGATTTATGCCAAACGAATGATTATTAAAACCATGCAACTGGTTGGTGCTCGAAAACGTTTTATCAGAGGGCCTTTTATTCGAACCTATTTTGTGTTGGGTATCATCAGCGCCTTCATTGCTTGTGTGGGCGTTTGGGCATTGGTACTCAATTTGCAAACCTATCTTCCTGGTATCGATATGTTGATGGATCAACAAACATTACTTATGAGTTTTTCGGGTGTATTTTTATTGTCCATGTTCATCAGTTCGATTAGTGCTCGTTTGGCAACACAACGTTATTTAAATCTAAAAACCCAATCTTTGTATTGATGAAAAACAAAAAAGAATTTATTTTTTCGAAAAAAAACTACAGACTCATGCTCATTGGCTTGGGTGTCATTGTTTTAGGATTTATTTTCATGATCGGAGGTGGCAGCAAAGACCCTGATGTGTTTAATCCTGACATCTTTAATTTTAGGCGTATTCGACTTGCTCCTGCCCTTGTTCTCATCGGTTTTGGCATCGAAATCGCTGCGATTTTGCGTTCTTTTAAAAACACCAAAAAGCAATCGTAATCATGTCTGTAATCGAAGCCATAATTTTAGGTGTTATACAAGGGCTTACCGAATTTTTACCTGTCTCGTCAAGTGGTCATTTAGAGCTGGTACAAGCCCTGTTTGGAAATCAAAACAAGACAGATGATAATTTGATTTTCACTATTGTTGTTCATGGCGCAACTGCCCTTGCAACGCTAGTTGTTTTTCGTGCCGACGTCTGGGAAATCATTCGTGATTTGTTTCAATTTTCCAATAACAAATCGACTCAATTCAGTCTTCAAATTATTCTATCAATGATTCCAGCTGCCTTGGTTGGATTTTTTTTTGAAGAGGCAATTGGAAGTTGTTTTTTTGGAAACATTCTACTTGTAGGACTGATGCTATGGGTGACTGCAGCACTTCTTTATATCGCCGATAGGCCCTCTAAAAATTTGAAAGAAATATCCCTTTCCAAAGCTTGGTGGATTGGCGTTGCACAGGCCTTCGCTATTCTTCCTGGTGTTTCGAGAAGTGGTGCGACCATTGCCACGAGTTTGCTCTTGGGTGTTGCCAGAGACAAAGCCGCTCGGTTTTCATTCCTTATGGTTGTTCCGCTTATTCTTGGGAGTATGGTGAAAAAAGTTTTGGATGGTGGACTTGCGCAAGAAAGCCTTTCTATCGGCCCAGTGATCGCTGGGTTTATTGCTGCCTTTATCAGTGGTTATCTTGCCTGTCAGTGGATGATTGCGCTAGTCAAGAGATCTAAGTTGCGCTATTTTGCCTACTACTGCGCAGTTGTTGGAACCATTGCACTTGTGACTTCTCAACTGTGATGTATCAACTAGATGATTTTCAAAATGGACAAGTCCTTCTTGTCAACAAACCTTTGGAATGGACATCATTTCAAGTGGTCAATAAAATCCATTGGCTTCTTCGAAAACGATTTGATATTAAAAAAATAAAAGTAGGTCATGCAGGCACTTTAGATCCTTTGGCGACTGGGCTTCTGCTTGTTTGCACAGGAAAAAAAACCAAGCAAATTCAAGAACTGATAGCGACTGATAAGACCTATACTGGCACGATTTGTCTTGGCGCAACCACTCCTTCCTATGATCTCGAGACAGAAGTCGTTCCTCAGTCAGACCCCACAAAGTTGACCGAAGAGGATATAAAGCATGCCACAAGGCGATTTGTTGGAAACATCCAGCAAAAACCACCCCTATTTTCTGCGATTAAGCGCAAGGGTAAACGCCTATACGAACACGCAAGAGCGGGTGAACAAGTTGAAATCAAAAGCCGGGAGGTGATTGTTTATGACTTTGAAATCACCAATACTAATCTTCCGTATGTGTCCTTTCGAATTCGTTGTGGCAAAGGCACATATATTCGATCGATCGCACATGACTTTGGGCATGCTCTCGGTGTTGGTGGCTATCTCAAAAGCTTATGCCGTACAGCCATAGGTAACTACAATATTTCCGATTCGATCACGATAGAAACATTTGAAAAAAACCTCTATGCCTCATCATGAAAAAAAATCGTTGCCCTTGGTGTGAAGCCCAGCCTGATTACAAAATCTATCACGATACCGAATGGGGAGTGCCCATTTATGATGATGAGAAGCTTTTTGAAACTCTCCTTCTTGAGACTTTTCAAGCAGGTCTCAATTGGTTGACAGTACTTCGTAAAAGGGAGAATTTTCGCAAGGCATTCGACAACTTTGATGCGCAAAAGATCGCACGCTATGACGAAAAGAAAATAGATGCACTGTGTAGCGATCGTGGAATTATTCGCAACCGACTTAAAATCAAAGCTACAATCAATAACGCACAAATGTTTTTAAACTTACAGCAGTCAAATCTTTCTTTTAGTGAATTTTTGTGGTCGTTTGTCGATCATCAACCCATTCAAAACACATATCAGACAATCGATCAGGTACCCTCAACAACAGCAGTGTCCGATCAAATGAGTTTATCACTCAAAAAACATGGATTTGAATTTGTTGGAAGTACGATTGTCTATGCACATATGCAGGCAACAGGAATGGTAAACGACCACTTGGTCAGCTGTTTTCGGTATGAAGAGATAAATAAATTAGGTTAAATAAGTCAAGAATTCCGATCTGGGAATTGATTCTGCACCCATGCTAGCAAGGTGTTGAGTCGGCACTTGACAGTCGATGAGTTCGTACTTATTTTTTTTGAGTTCTTTGGCAAGTGAAATCAGGGCAACCTTACTGGCATTATTGGCCTTAGAAAACATACTCTCTCCACAGAACACAGTACCCAAGTCAATCCCATACAGACCTCCCACAAGAATGCCTTCCTCCCATACCTCAACAGAGTGGGCATCCCCTTGGGTGTGTAGAGTTGAGTAAACTTCCATAAGTCCAGGGGTGATCCAAGTGCCATTTTGTCCAAAGCGTTTGACTTTTGCACAGGCTTCTACAACATCATCGAAAGCCTTATTGAAAGTCACTTCAAACTGTTTTTTTCGCAGGACTGCGCGCATGCTTTTCGAGATTTTGACTTTATCTGGAAACAGGACCATCCGAGGGTCTGGGCTCCACCAAAGTAGAAAGTCGTCAGATTCAAACCATGGAAAAATACCTTTGCGATAGGCGAGCATGACTCGCTCGGGTTTCAAATCTCCCCCAACAGCGACAATCCCTTCATCAGAGGCTTGTTCTGGCGAAGGAAACAATAAAGCATCGGTCAAGCGATACATAATTAAGCCTATTTAAAAAGGCAAGTCGTCTGGTGCCTCTGTATTGGTGTTTTCAGCAGGGTCGAATGGTGGTGGTGGGGGTTCTGGTGTTCCCGACTGCTCTAAAGATTCGATTCGCCAGCCTTGAATAGAATTGAAGAACTTTGTCTCTCCTTGTGGACTTTGCCACTCTCGCCCACGCAAATTAATGCCAACCTTCACTCGATCATTTTCAGAAAAAGAATTCAGCAAGTCACATTTATCTTGCACAAACTCCAATAATAAGTGTTGTGGATATTGCTCTTCAGTGGTTACAACAAGCTCACGCTTTCGAAAGCCATTGCTTCCATATTCTTTGGTTTCGTATATGTGTTTGATACGTCCTAAAACTTCCATAAAGATTTGTTTCGATACAAACAAAACTACATATTTTGTGTTTGAAAACATTATTTAAAATCAATTATCTTAGTTGGCAAATGAAAACTCCTGCTTTCTATTTGAAATCACAGTCCCGCCTGGTCATTCTTATCTTACTGTCTGCCACAGTTGCGTTGATTCTTTGGAGCCTTTTTCGACTGGTCAAACAAACCGAAATCGATGAACGTCAGAGAATGGAAGTTTGGGCACTTGCCCAAAAACAGTTTGTAAAAGACATTGACCTAAACGACGACGTGGATCCTTTGATTTTTGAAGTGCTCACAAGTGAAAATAGTATCCCCATGATTGTCGTTGATAAAAATGATAAGATCATTTCATTCAATAATATCAACCCTCAACGTGCGCTTCTCAATGACTCTTTATTGCTCAAAAACACTTTAGTAAATTTAAAAAAACAAAATGACCCCATCGAAATTGTTTTTGAAAATGCTGTGAATCAACGCATGTACTATGGGCAATCGGCTACGCTCGAAAAACTAAAGTTGTACCCCAGTGCCTTGCTGTTGCTTTTATTGACCATTGGTGCTTTGGTGTATTTTTATTTACGCACATCTCAAATTGCTGTTCAAAATAAACTTTGGACAGGCATGGCCAAGGAAACTGCCCATCAATTGGGAACACCTTTATCATCACTCATGGGATGGGTCACTATTTTGAAATCTAAAGGAATAGAAGAAAAAATAACGACGCCCATGGAGGCTGACCTGAAGCGTTTGGAAACCATCACCAATCGATTTTCTAAAATTGGTTCTCTTCCTGTCAAAACAGAAACCGATATTGTCAGTAGCTCTCGCGAAGTGTTTGATTATCTTTCTGGAAAAGTCAGTCAAGGAATCGAATTTAAATTCAACGCCAGTGCCCCTACAATCAATCTGACTGTGAACAAGGAGCTCTATTGTTGGGTGATTGAAAACCTCCTCAACAATGCCATTGATGCAGTTGTGGGAAAAGGAACCATTGAACTCTCAATCGTCGATGATAAAGATAAAGTACTCATACACGTAATTGACAATGGGAAGGGCATTCCAAAGCAGTTGGTCAATCGTATCTTCCAGCCTGGCGTGACAACAAAAAAAAGAGGCTGGGGACTGGGGTTATCATTATGTCGAAGAATTATTGAAGACTACCATCAGGGAAGTATTCAAGTGCGCTCAACAGCCGAAAACAAGGGGACACATTTTGAAATCGCTCTAAAGAGGTAAGCTAAATTTTCGATCTGATTTTGTTCGCAAGTGAAATAAAATCTTCTTCTTGCATCTTTACTTTGGTTTGAAAGCTCATATCAGTCATCTGATGAATAGGGATCAAATGAACATGAGCGTGAGGTACTTCCAATCCTACTACAGCCATGCCTACTCTTTTGCAGGGGACTGCTTGCTCAAGGGCAGCTGCAATTCGTTTTGAAAACTGCATCAGGTACATATAGATTTCTTCGTCTAGTTCAAACAGCTTGTCAACTTCTTGTTTTGGAACACATAATGTATGACCAACAGCATTGGGATTAATATCCAAAAAGGCATAACAATGCTCATCCTCATCAATTTTATATGAGGGGATTTCACCATTGATAATTCTAGTAAAAATAGAAGGCATATTTATCTGTTGATTGATAAGATTTCAAACTTCAACACCCCATTTGGCACAATGACTTCAGCAATATCACCAACACTGGTTCCCAGAAGACCCTTGCCAATGGGAGAGCTCACTGAAATTTTTCCAGTCTTAATATCTGCTTCACTCTCAGCAACCAAAGTATAGGTCATTTCCATATTGTTGGCTACATTCCGGATGTTTACAGTTGAGAGTACATGAACTTTGGAGTCATCGAGTTGAGATTCGTCAATCACTCTTGCGTTGGCTAGCGTTGCTTCTAGCTTTGAAATTTTTAACTCAAGAAGCCCTTGCGCTTCTTTGGCTGCATCATACTCAGCATTCTCGCTCAAGTCACCCTTGTCACGAGCCTCTGCAATTGCCTGTGATGCTTTTGGTCGCTCAACATCTTTCAAATGGTTGAGTTCATCACGAAGTTTTTTTAGCCCCTCGGGCGTATAGTAAGAAACCGCACTCATAGTTTTGATTTTAGAATGAAAAAATCCCAAAGGATGGGATATAAGGCAAATATACAAAAAATCTATTTTTTTGGCGTAATTTGTAGCGAAAATGAAGTGGTTAGCATGTGTTGTTTTCTTGTGTGTATTGGGATGTAAAAGTGATCCGATACAGCAAAACCCTTACCTCAATAATTTACCACCTTTTGAATTTGAACTCAGCCTCGATTTACCTCTCTATGATGGTCTTCGATTTGCTGGTGGATCTATCACTATAAATCAGTTGGGAGTGAAAGGAGTACACCTCTACAACCTCGATGGTTCTCAAATTTTAGCATGGGAAGCAAGTTGTCCCAACCAAATACCTAGCGATTGTTCGAAAACCACAATCAAAGACATCATAGTTAAATGCAGCTGCGACGATTCAACCTACAGCCTTGTCACAGGCCAACCACTAACTGATGGCGTTGAATATGTTTTGATCAACTATGGCATTCGTCGTTCTGGCAATCTGGTGCTTATCTATAATTAAAAGCTGATTGTCATTCCAGTCAAAAAATGAAAGCCTGCCTGAGGATAATACCCTACCCCCTCTATAGTCGTAATCGAACCAGGGTTGCTCCAATCATCATCATAGGTATAGAAATACCCATTGGATACATATTTTTTATCCAAAATATTATTGAGCAACAGTTGTAAGTGCAAAGAATCACACCAATTGGGAGTCATCTTGTATTGAATATTGATGTCTTGTGTGCTGTATGCCTCTAGCTTCGATAAGGGAGAGTCGATGTTGCCAAGAAACTGCTCCCCAACATATTTGCTGAATAAGCCCATAGATAGCTTCTCTGTTGGATTGTAGTGCAACTGACTTGCACCAACTACATTTGGCGAAAAAGAGAGGTTGGTATTTCCCAAAGACTGCAACTTTGCATCGCGCTCAAAAAAGAAATCACGATTCTTATTTTCACTCAGCGATAAATTGGATTGCCATTGCCACTGATCAGAGATTGCCCAGTTGAGATCCAACTCTACTCCCAAACGATAACTGCTTCCACTATTGGTTCGGATTGGTGCGCCCACCTCGTCGATTGCCCCTGTTAGAACAAGCTGATTTGTGTAGTCCATAAAGTAGGCATTGGCAACAAACTGTATTGATGACTTGTTATAGCGCCATCCCAATTCAAAATCTGTTAACTCCTCTGGCAAAGGGTTTCCATTTTCGAAATCTGTTCGATTGGGTTCTTTGTGTGCGCGAGCCACAGAAAAATAGAGCTGTTGGTTGGGAGCCATTCGATAAGTAACCCCTGCTTTTGGATTAAAAAAGCCATAGTTTCGATCCACATCAATCGGTACCTGACCTGCTTGCATACCTTTGGCAACATAATCAACCCAACGATATTGAACATCAGTGTAAACTGTCCATTGATTGCCAATGGCATGTGTGAGTTTGGCAAACAAGTTTGTATCCTTTTTTTCTCCTTTATTTTCATAAAACCGATGGTTTGGTGATGCCCCACCAGCGTTTTGCGCCCAAATCAAAGTGCCAAAGTGATCGCCAATATAATTACTGTATGAAAATCCTAGGTTGAGCTTCTGCTTACCTTTTTCAAATGCTGCCATCAAATTGGCAACATAAAAATCATTGTCTAACCATTTTTGAGTGATGTTTTCTGTATCTATTGCATCACTGTTTGGCAATTGCAAATAAGCACTCGAACTATTCCCAGAAAAACTGATATTTTGATCATACCAAAGATCATTGAGTTCTTGATAATATCCTCTTCCGTAGGTGTAGTTTAGCCCTAACGCAAACGACCAATAGGCATTGATCCCCTGCTCCCAATGGAGCTGATAATGATCTTGATTATAATTATCTACTTGATCATCATAAAACCCAATTAGCTTTCCATCGCTGTTATAGTTTTCGCCAGCGGGGTTATAGGTTCGATTGTTTTGCAAAGTCTCTCCATTAATACCAAACCAAGATTGATAGGTGCGCTCAAACCCTCCAAAAGCAAGTGCTTTGATTTGGGTTTTTTGATGCCTAAAAATCCCTTGTAAAAAATAAGATTTTAAATCTGCGCTTGCACGATCAATATAACCATCGGAATCAATTTTGGATAAACGTCCAGACAATTCAAACTGGTTTGATATAAGGCCAGTGGAAAACATGACAGAATGCTTGCGTGTGTTAAAGCTCCCAAAACCATTGGCCAACTGCACATAAGACGACTCTGATATACGATCTGTTGTCAAGTTGATACTTGCACCAAAAGCCCCTGCCCCATTCATCGAAGTTCCAACACCTCTTTGCAATTGTAATGAGCCTACCGAAGAGCCAAAATCAGGAAGATTCACCCAAAATGTGCCTTGTGATTCGGCGTCATTATAAGGGATTCCATTAATGCTGACATTGATACGAGTGGCATCACTACCACGTACCCGAATGCCTGTGTAGCCAATGCCTGCACCAGCATCACTGGTGGAGACTGTGCCAGGGAGGAATTGAAGAAGAATTGGCATATCAACACCTAAATTTCGATCACTCAATTCTTCTTTTGTAAGATTGCTAAAAGCCATTGGTGTTTCACTGGTCGCTTGCAAAGAAGAGACTGTGACTTCTTTTAAATCAATTGTTGATTGTAAACTATCTCGTTGCTGTTGAGCATGTCCAAAAAACACACAAGAGAACAGTATCAATAGTACATATTTCATTCGTAATCGTTTTATAAGAATAAAAGGGGGAATTATTCTGATGGTTAAAAAATTTTCCTTGGCAGCATTACCTGCCCAGGTTCTATGGGTATGATCTCAGCCCTTATGGGCACCCCTTTGAGATGGGGCAAAGATAATAGAATTAATTTTGATGTGTGCTGCGCAACAAATCAATGACTTCTTTCACAGGGGTAAACATACTTGATGGTATCGAAACAAATAAGGTGTTCCAAAAAGCCATAGACCCATTCCATAGTCCTGGGTGTTCCATTGATTTTATCGGTTTTCCATTCAGGGTCTTCGAAACAATAAAATAGGTTGATGGATCGACAAACGCGCGCAAGTCAAATGGATTCCCTTCAAAATCGACCAAGCTACAGACCAGCTCGACAGGATTGAAGTGTGTTCCTTGTTGAAAATGTGCAGCTTGTGATGGTTGGCGCAAATCTACTTGTGCTCGCTCTACTATCTGTAAGCGTACACCCATTTCATCTTCTACCCAAAAAGGGCCTCCTCCAGGATCGCCAGTGTTTGGCACCATTCCACAAACACGAAGCGGACGATTGAGTCGATCAATAACCTTTTGCTTTCTCAATGCTATGTCATCTTCTTGTATATGCACATGAAACTGTTGATCCAAAAAATGAATCGCCTCTTCCAAAACACCTTCTTCATCAATCGTTCGCAGCAAACGAAAAACCTCTTGTTGTATGTGCAATAGATAGCCCCCTAAAACACGCTTATACATACCAGATTCCTCGTGCTGTGCTTGTGGAGAAACATTGTCAATGTTGTTTATAAACACAAGATTTGCATCGATATTGTTCAGATTTTGAAGCAAAGCACCATGCCCCCCAGCACGAAAAACCAATTGTCCTTGGTCGTCAGTAACCAATTGTCCATCAGCGTCAATCACCAGGGAATCTGTGGAAGCCTCTTGCAACGAGTAGTCAATATCGGTTGTACAAGCATGGGTACGTTCGAGCGCTAAACAAGCTTCTTTGACATGCTGGTCAAAAGCTTCCTCCAAACCAGGAGAGATCGTAAAATGATGCACAATACGATTATTGACTAGGGCAAATTGGACAGCATACATCAACTGCTCTTCGATGGCAGTTCTCGAGTGTTCCCCATACTTGTGGAAAGGTACAAATGCCTTTGGCTGATTGGCATATTGCTTGACAACAGCTTGTATAAATGCTTGTAAAAAATCGATGCTGTCGCTGGTGGTTTTGTACTCTCTTTCTATTTGCTCTTTCATCGATTCATAAAAAGAAAAATAACGATACCCTTCCAAAAACTGTTTGACTTTAGGGCTGTCTTGATGAGCTTCAAGTGCTTTGACAAAAGCTTGTCTATCCTCAAGCACAAGTGGGGATAAAAAACTAAACATTCGAGTGGCCATTCCTGAAGCTGGGATAAATCGGGCAACTTGAAAATTGCTTGCCGTATCGCTGTAGAGTTTTGCGTAGTACTGTAAGTCTGTGGTGCTAAACTCGATAATTCCATCACCCAATGTTGCTGGTCGATGAATGTTGCAGTAGGTATTTTGCTGACTGATATTCGCAATCATTGCCCTTGCGTTGGCAACAGAAATTCCACGCTTTTCAAGTTGGTTGATCTGACTTTTTGAAAACTCAAACATAGGCAAAGTGTGATTGGATGGCGTTTATGGCAGCTTGCAAACGATGTTCTCCCTGTCCTTGAATCAGTTCAAATGTTCGCTTAAAGGAATGAAGTGCTTGTTTAAATGCTGCTAACATCATGTCTCTTTCATTTGGTTTGTCGCGCAAATCATCGGCAACCCAGGGGGTGTCAATATCCAACAAAAGATACAAATCGTAAGTATTATTGACTGCAAAATGATGCAAGTCAGGGTCGCAATAACCATCGAAGTAAACCTCGGAATATATTTTGGTGACAAGCAAATCGGTGTCACAAAACAAAATCGTATCTGTTGTACTCGCTTTTTGATTTTCAAGTGCTATTTGTCCAGCAGCAATGATCGGTAAGTCTTCTTTGGTGCAAATTTCTTTCGTCTGATCCCACTTTTGTTGAAGATATTCGCGTGCATATTCAGGAACCCAATCTGATTTGAAATGCGCTGCCAACTTTTTAGCTAGTGTTGTCTTTCCAGTCGATTCTGGACCAAACAAAACTACCTTTTTACAGTTGCTGGGTATTTGTCTATAATTTTTTTCCATTCCAAATAGCCATAGATGGCAATAAAAGTGAAAATCAGGTATTGTATGCTCGTTAAGCTAAAGCCTTTGATCAGATACAAAGGTATAGAAATGATATCGCCAACAATCCAAAAAATCCAATTTTCTATTTTACGTCGCGCCATCAACCACATCCCTGAAAAAAAGATAGCAGTGGTAAAAGTATCAATCACTGCGGTGGATGAATTCCAAAGTCCAAACCATTGGTAAACACAATAAACAAAGACCAAGCTTCCCATGAAAAGCATGACGAGGTAGTTTCTTTCACTACGAAGTATCCTTGCGATTGGAGTTACCTCCTTTTGGTCATTGACTCTTGTCCAAATAAACCAACCATAGACCGACATAATAAAATAGTAGGTATTGATGAGCATGTCTCCAACCAACCCCCATTTGAGCAATAGATAAACATAGATTGAAGTTGAAATCATACCCGTTGGGAAAACCCCAATATGATTTTTTTTGGCAAGCCAAACACTGAGCAATCCAAAAACAACACCTGTAATTTCTAGAAATATATCAAGAAGTTTATAATCAGCATATTGTGAAAAAAGAAAATCAAAAATCTGAGACATAATCACTGCGATCTGAATTGAATATTTTTAAGTGCATGATTCCTTTTTCTTCTTGGCTAAGGGCAGTTTTTATTGTTTCTGTCAAAAAGGGGATCAGGGTATCATATGGACCATACAATTGGGTACTCAGAGGAGTTTCTGAGATCGTAAACCCACCAGTTCGCAAGTCAATAATAAAATTTTTAATGCGCTCACGATACTGATCATGAAGAGGTGTAAATGTGATTTCTACAGAGATATTCATACTTGATTTTTTACAGTTACTGCACAACTATGGTCATTCCAAACGTAACGAAAAATGTCGTAGATATCATTTTTATATGTCGCAACACCTTGATCTGGTATTC
>CACIJH010000002.1:0-35000 GCA_902586905.1 uncultured Bacteroidota bacterium
TGAAATACTAGGGGTTTCTAAGTCGGCTTCGGCAAGCGAAATCAAAAAAGCATATCGCAAAAAAGCTCTTCAATACCACCCAGACAAAAACCCTGGTGATGCCAACGCTGAACAACAATTTAAGAAGGCAGCAGAGGCTTATGAAATTCTCAGTGATCAACAAAAACGACAGCAATACGATCAATTAGGTCATGCTGCATTTGAGGGTGGTCAAGGCTTTGGTGGTGGAGGTATGAATATGGATGATATTTTCAGTCAATTTGGAGATATTTTTGGCAGTGCTTTTGGTGGCGGCTTTGGCGGCTTTGGTGGTGGCGGCAGACGCACACCCAAAGGGACAAATCTTCGTGTACGTGTGAAGTTAACACTTGAAGAACTGGTCTTAGGTGTAGAAAAGAAAATCAAAGTCAAGCGAAAAGTACAAGCTCCTGAAGCCCGGTTTTCTACTTGTGGAACTTGTGGTGGTTCTGGCCAAGTGATGCGAGTCACAAATACTGTTTTGGGTCGAATGCAAACTGCATCCACCTGTTCTGCTTGTGGGGGTTCTGGTCAGTCGCTAGTCAATCGACCACCAGGTTCAGACGCAAATGGACTCATTGCTAAAGAAGAGTTGGTGTCAGTCAATATCCCCGCAGGTGTGGAGGATGGCATGCAACTCAAAATGTCTGGTAAAGGGAATGATGCGCCAGGCAATGGTATCTCTGGTGATTTGATTATATTGATACAAGTAGAATCACATAAATCACTCAGTCGAGAAGGGGATAATCTCCATATGGATTTATATGTTAGTTTGCCAGAAGCCATATTGGGAGCTTCCAAAGAAATTGATACTGTTCAAGGCCCAGTTCGCATTCGATTGGAAGCTGGGATACAGTCTGGAAAAATTTTACGCCTAAAAGGAAAAGGAATTCCGAGTCTAAATGGCTATGGAAAAGGAGACCTTCTCGTTCATGTCAATGTTTGGACACCACAAAACTTATCGAAAGAACAAAAGCAATTTTTTGAATCTGTACGTAATGATGAACACTTTGTTCCCGAACCAAAAAAAGGAGATAAATCCTTCTTTGACAGGGTAAAAGATATGTTTTCTTAAAAAAAAAATCGTTCGAAATAAAATTTGTAGTATATTTGAACCAACGATAGATTATTCTATAGTTAATTTTTCTTTTTCATAGCAATTTTTTCCCATCCTTAATTTCTATTAAGGGTGGGTTTTATTTTATTATCATTTTGTAATTTAGATGAATGGAAAATTTTGTTGATTTCTTTACCAAAAACCTTTCGTTTGGTGGCTTGAGCTTCAACATCAGACTTTTCCTAATTTTCCTTATCGTTTTTTTTTCTGCACGATTTATTCTTCGCCTATTTCGAAGAATTGTTTCTCGCAATTTCACAGACGAGCGAAAGGGCAAGTTTAAACCCATTTTTGGTTTTCTCAATTACAGTATCTACACCATTATTATTCTTTTAGCTCTGCAAAATATGGGTATTGAACTCACAGCAATATTTGCAGCCTCTGCTGCACTATTGGTGGGGATTGGGTTTGCGCTTCAAACCTTTTTTCAAGACATCATTTCAGGGATATTTATTTTGATCGATCAATCTGTCCATGTTGGCGATATCATCGAAGTTGATGGTAAGGTGGGTAAAGTTGAAAACATCACACTCCGAACAACCAGAGCAGTAACAATAGACAACAAAGTACTTGTGATCCCAAATCATTTATATTTGACAAACACCTTATACAATTGGACTGAAAACGGCAAAATCACTCGTGAGCGTGTTGCCGTTGGGGTCGCTTATGGGTCAGATGTGAAGTTGGTTACCAAAATCTTATTGGATATTGCTGATCAGCATAAAGCCATCCTAAAGTCACCAGCCCCTACGGTTTTATTTCAAAACTTTGGTGAGAGCAGTCTTGATTTTGAAATTGCCTTTTCGCTGAAAAACAGTTTCAAGGCTGTTCCAATTCAAAGCGATATACGCTTTTCGATCTATGATGCTTTCGAAAAGCATAACATCGAAATTCCATTCCCTCAACGCGTTGTATATTCCAAATAATATGTCCAAAATTTTACTAATAGAAGATGAGGATAGCATCCGACGCGTGTTGAAAAAAGTCTTGTTGGAAGACAATGATTCCTATCAATTTGCTGAAGCTAAAGATGGGCAAGAGGGTGTTTCTCAGATTAAAAACCAATCGTTTGACCTCATCCTTTGTGATATTAAAATGCCAAAGAAAGATGGGATTGAAGTACTGGATTTCACTCTAACACACACCCCCTCAACCCCTGTTGTTATGATATCAGGACATGGGAATCTTGAAACAGCTGTCAAGGCCATGCGAATGGGAGCCTTTGATTACATATCAAAACCCCCAGACCTCAATCATTTGTTGTCAACGGTTAGAAGTGCATTGCAATCCAAAACGCAACCAACTGTTGCCAAAAAGGTGGTTAAAAAGAAGAATCTATCACCACAAATGGTTGGTGAATCAAAAGCCATGTTGAAGATTCACAATCTTATTACTAAGGTTGCTCCAACACAAGCGCGGGTTTTGGTGCAAGGTCCAAATGGGAGTGGTAAGGAATTGGTTGCCGATGCAATTCACAAACAAAGTCTTCGTCACAAAGGGCCATTTATAGAAGTGAATTGTGCTGCAATACCATCCGAACTGATCGAAAGCGAATTGTTTGGTCATATGAAAGGTGCCTTTACATCGGCACACAAAGACCGAAAAGGAAAATTTGAAACAGCTCATGGGGGTACACTTTTTTTAGATGAAATTGGAGACATGAGTCTTCCTGCTCAAGCCAAAGTGTTGCGTGCACTACAAGAGCATAAAATACAACGTGTAGGAAGTGATAAAGATATATCTGTTGATGTGAGAGTTGTTGCTGCGACCAACAAAAATTTGGCTGAAGAAATCAAAGCAAATCGTTTTCGAGAAGATTTGTTTCATCGCATTGCTGTCATCGAAATTCAAGTGCCACCACTGAACGAAAGACGTTCCGATATTCCATTATTAATTGATCATTTTAATGCATATCTGACGCCATATAAGTCGATTGAAGATGAAGCAGTTCGCCAATTGACAGAGATAAATTGGACTGGAAATGTCAGGCAACTTCGCAATGTAGTTGAGCGTCTTCATATTTTATCGGATAGTCAGATTACAGCATCAGATGTCAAACAATATGTCAATCCCTAAATATATATCCCCATGAAAAAGTATACCCTCATAACACTTCTGCTGACAATGTTTTACGCTGAAGCCCAGCAGCAAAAAGACTCATTGATGCTACAATCGATTTACAGAACAGCACTCCTTGACGGAAAAGCTTATGATTGGCTAGACTATCTAACCAACCAAATCGGTGGTCGCCTTTCAGGGTCGCTCAATGCAGAACGTGCTGTAGAATGGTCTAAGGAAGAGTTGGAAAAGTTGAACCTTGACAAAGTGTGGCTGCAACCAGTACTGGTACCAAAGTGGGTGCGAGGCCCAAAAGAATTTGCATTGATTGAAACAGAGCCAGGCGTGACCTTCAATGTTCCGATCACTGCACTTGGTGGCTCAGTCGCAACACCATCGGTTGGTTTAAAAGCAGAAGTCGTAGAGGTACAGAATTTTGAAGAGTTGGCAGCTTTGGGAAGAGAAAAAATCGATGGTAAAATTGTGTTTTTCAATCGCCCTATGCAAGCAGATTTGATCAGCACATTCTCTGCTTATGGGGGTTGTGTCAACCAACGTTATGATGGTGCTCGTGAGGCCAGTCAATATGGCGCTATTGGGGTGATTGTGCGTTCGATGAGCCTTCGCATGGATGATTACCCACACACAGGTGCAATGAGTTATGGCGATCAACCAATCAGCAAGCGCATACCAGCTGCGGCAATAAGTACCAACGCTGCAGAGAAGTTGAGCAGCCTTCTTAAAATCGCACCAAAACTCAAATTTTTATTTCGCCAACAGTGCAAGCAGTATGATGATGTATTGTCGTATAATGTCATTGGAGAAATCACTGGATCAGAGTATCCTGATGAGATAATTTTGGTTGGGGGTCATCTCGACTCTTGGGATGTTGGTGATGGTGCGCATGATGATGGTGCAGGTTGTGTGCAATCGATGGAGGTCTTGCGATTGTTTCAACAATTGGACTATAAACCCAAACGTACATTGCGTGTGGTATTGTTTATGAACGAAGAAAATGGCCTAAGGGGAGGTCGAAAGTATGCCGAAATGGCTGCTTTGAAAGGAGAGACGCACATTTTTGCTCTCGAGTCAGATGCAGGTGGATTTACTCCCCGAGGATTTAATCTTGACCTTCCTGATCATGAGTTTGCGCAAATCAGATCATGGGAACCTCTTTTTAAACCCTATTTGATTCATTATTTTGAAAAAGGAGGCAGTGGGGCAGATATTGGACCTCTAAAAACAAAAACCAATGTATTGGCTGGTCTACGCCCTGACTCTCAGCGATATTTTGATCATCATCACGCAGCGACAGATACCTTCGGTGCTGTCAACAAAAGAGAACTTGAACTGGGTGCTGCTACCTTAACTTCACTTATCTATTTATATGACACCTATGGTCTGGTTGGAGGATCGCCAATAGAAACCAAATAATAAGATTTTGAATCTATCCGCCTATACCAAAGAGTTTTCATACAACCTAAAGTTGTCTTATCCAGTAATCATTGGCATGCTCGGACACACTTTGGTTCAGTTTATTGACAATGTTATGGTTGGGCAACTCGGAACAGCTGAACTGGCAGCAATCTCGCTTGGCAACAGCTTTATTTTTATTGCTATGTCAGTTGGTATTGGATTCTCAACAGCGATAACACCACTGGTTGCTGAGGGTGATTCGGCCAAACGACCAACAGAAGTCAAATCCATTTTCTATCATGGGTTGTTGTGGTGCTTGGTCTTGGGATTGGCATTATTTTTATCAGTTTACCTCTCTCGCAACCTCATGTTTTCGATGGGACAACCAGAGGAGGTTGTCGAACTGGCATTTCCCTACTTAATGTGGGTCGCTGTTTCTCTATTTCCATTGATTGTTTTTCAGGCATTTAAGCAATTTACAGATGGAATGTCGCTTACTCGATATTCCATGTATGCAACTGTACTTGCCAATGTCGTCAATGTACTTGTCAATTATGTATTGATATTTGGTAAATGGGGCTTCCCTGCATGGGGCGTAACAGGTGCTGCGATTGGAACACTGCTCTCACGAATAGTGATGCTTTTCGCATTGATTCTTTTGATTCGGTTTCACAAAAAACTATCGTACTATATCAAAGGAATTTTGCAACAAACCTATTCCAAAGTGCAAATGCGTAAGCTCTTTAGCTTAGGGTTTCCATCAGCACTTCAAATGCTGTTTGAAGTTGCATTCTTTACTTCTGCAATATGGGTATGTGGACTATTGGGCAAAAATGAACAAGCAGCAAATCAAATTACGCTCAACATATCATCGATGACTTTTATGGTCGCTATGGGGTTGAGCGTAGCAGCCATGGTAAGGGTTGGCAATCAAAAGGGATTGGGCGCATTTATCGACCTTCGTCGTATTGCCCAGTCAGTGTTTTTACTCACCCTAATCATTGATATCATCTTTGCAGTGGTCTTTATTTTCGCCAAAGATGCTTTTCCGTGGTTGTATCTCGAATCCTCAACAGCAGTAGATGTGATAGAGGTAGTAACAATCGCTTCCTCTTTATTTTTAGTCGCTGCCTTTTTTCAAATCTTTGATGGCGCACAAGTGGTAGCACTTGGTGCCTTGCGTGGATTGCAAGATGTTATTGTTCCTACCTGGATTTGCTTTGCTTCATATGGGCTGGTCGGATTTACTACCATGGTTTACCTCGGTCTCTACACCCCTCTAGGAGCATTTGGCGTGTGGATCGGGCTTTTGGCTGGTTTGGTCGCATCTTCATTGTTGTTGTATCTTCGTTTTTTGTATCAAACCAACAAACTCATTCGCAACAATGGAACAATTACCTGAATTTCTTTTAGCTGATTCATCAGAAAGCCCAGCGTCAATTTTTGTTATTCACACCACTTTTCCTCGCTTTGTCATCAACCTTCAAAACGATGAAATTGAATGGTGGGAATCATTTAACAATGAAGACAAGGATATTGCAGTTCAGGAGGTTTCACACTGGGTGAAAGAGGCCACTCAATTTTATGACCGTGAAATTTCAAACTACGAATGATACAGCTTGACGAACAGCTTTTTTTATTTTTAAATTCTCTGGGTTCGTCAACTTGGGATGGCTTTTGGTTGTTTATGACCAATAAGTACAATATGATTCCCCTATATCTGTTTTTGTTGATCTATTCATTTAAACATATTGGCTGGAAGAAGGGCCTTTGGTTTGTCTTCACAATTGCCTTACTGATCAGTTGTACAGATCAAACGACCAACTTTTTTAAGGATGGCTTTGAACGACTGCGTCCTTGTCATGATCCAGATATTGCACCTTTGATGCGTTTGGTGAAAAACAGTTGTGGTGGTTTGTACGGATTTTTTTCAGGTCACGCCTCAAACTCCTTTGCTTTAGCAGTTTTCTTTATCACATTTTTTAAGACGATATCTCCCAATATGCGCTGGCTGCTATTGTGGGCTGCTATCGTTGCTTACAGCAGAGTGTATGTTGGGGTTCATTACCCAATAGATATTCTGAGTGGTGCTTTTTTTGGGTCGCTTATTGGCTTCTTTTTTGCACGTATTGCACGACGATTTTTACTACCTTAATCTCTATAAACTCCTAGTGATCCTTCACTTATTTTCATTTATTCTCCTTTAGAACCGCAGGGCTTTTTTGCTTAAACTTGTTTAGGCGTGGAATTGAAATCTGACGAACATAAGGATGTGAGGGATTGAGTTTTTCAAAATCTTGGTGATATTCTTCAGCTTTGTAAAACACAGTATGGGGTTTGATTTCAGTTACAATAGGATTGCTAAACACTTGCTTGTTCGTCAACTCTTGGATGTAGTCTTCGATGATTTTCTTTTCCTGTTCATTGCTATAGAAAGCAATCGAACGATATTGTGTGCCTCTGTCTGGCCCTTGACGATTTTTTGTTGTTGGGTCATGTGAATCGAAAAAAACAGCCAATAAGGTTTTAAAATCAACCTTTTCAGGATCGTAGTACACCTCTACTGTTTCGGCATGACCTGTGCGCCCAGTGCCAATTTGCTGATAATTTGGATTGACAGTTGTTCCACCAGCATAACCTGAAATCACTTCCGCAACGCCATAAACACTTTCATAAATGGCTTCGACACACCAAAAGCAACCAGATGCAAAATGAGCAGTTTCATATTGCTGAAGGGTAGGGGCGTTTGGCAAACCAACAGCTACTGCATTGTTCGTGATCTTTGGAGGTGCGATTTGACAAGAGGATAAAAAAAGATAGATCATCACAGATAAAAAGGAGTAGGCGATTGAAGTTTTCATAAAAAAGATTTTTAGATGTTATTACAAAGATTGTGCAAAAGTGATTATTTTCTTGGCAAAACTTTTCCAACTTCTTTGCTTTAGGTAAGGCGCAAATTCATTTTTTGAAGGTTGTTCTGATTTCAAAACATTTGCAAGACCATCGGCAATATTGCTAGCAAAAGGGGTAACAATTTTAGCAACAGGCATCTTGAGTCCCTCAGACAACCCGCCAACATCCGTCACAACCATTGGCTTGTGATAATGCAGCGCCATTGGTGTTATTCCACTTTGACTTGCTGCCTGATAGGGTTGTACAACACAATCACAAGCAGAAAACCAAACCCCAACATCTTTGTCCTCTACATAGGTTGTGTGAAAACTTATCAGCTCATCCAAGCCAAGCTCTTTTGTTTTTTTCAAATAAGGCTTTATTGATATATACGGTTCGCCAACGATCAACACTCGAAGATTTGGAAATTGGTTTTTGAGCTGTGCCACAGCCTCAATCAGGAGATCAACCCCTTTGTATTTTCGAATCAGTCCAAAAAACAATACAACAGGTGCATTGTTGTTAAGCCCTAAAATTGATCTTGCTTTTTCTTGTTCAATCATTGGTGCAAGTCCACTGTTGATTGGATGTGGGTAAGTGATGTGAGGTTTCTTTTTAACAAAGCCCAACTGATTTGAGGTGTGATTTGATAGTGAAATCAAGCCATCTTGTGCTCCCAACATAAATCGCAGAGAAAAGGACTCTCTAAATTTCGGCTCATGGCCTTTGGCATTGTCAACAATTGTGATGCATTTGGATCGAATCAAACGAGCGATTGTTCCCAAACATGGCCCTAAAAAAGGTGTCCAGTAGCGAAAAATTACAACCGAAGGGGTCATTTTATTGATTGTTCTTGCAGTTCTGAACCATGACATTGGTCGAACAGAGTCGATGCTTCTTTCAATATCAATTCCCTCAGGTTTTGGTTTGCCGCTAAATTGTGTTTTCCCTGGAAAAAGTCGATTTGGATATAGGCGTGAAAAAGTAAACACCTTAATATCATATCCCAAATCAATAAGTACTTGTGCTAAAGATTCATTTGTGTCAGCAATTCCCCCTCGATATGGATGCGCAGGGCCAATGATTACAATCATGATTTTTCAATCAAAACCCATTCTCCTTTGATCAGCAGTGGTCCGGCTTGTTTGAACTTCACAGTTTTCACTTCTCCAGAAGCGATGTGTTGGATATCAACCTTTTCATTTCTACCAATTTTTGGTTTATCACGAACAATGGTTTCCACAACTTCTCTCTGTCTCTCTCCTGCTGATGCACCAACCTGACGATTTCGCATTGCCATTTCATCAGAATTCAACACTTCTTCTTTTGAAGCTTTTGTGTTTTGTTTTCGCCGAACGTTTCTCGCTTCACGTATGGGCTGGCTTTCACGTTCTGGCAATTCGCCCTTAAATAAAAATGAGATAATGTCTTTATTGATTTTATCCATTAAGGCTTTAAAAAGCTCAAAGGATTCAAATTTGTAGATCAGCAAAGGGTCTTTTTGTTCATGGACTGCCAATTGAACAGATTGCTTCAGCTCGTCCATTTTTCGCAGGTGTTCTTTCCAAGAGTCATCGATGATTGCTAAGCTGATGTTTTTTTCAAAATCTTCAATCAACTGTTTTCCCCCTGATTCGTATGCATTCTTTAGGTTTGTAACAACATTCAGTGTTTTTTTGCCATCTGTAAATGGAACAACAATGCGTTCAAACTTATTGGAGGGGTTTTCATAAACGCCCTTGATCACAGGAAAAACCTGTTCAGCACTTTGCTTGGTCTTGTTTTGAAAACGCTCATATGCTGCTTCATAAACCTGGTCGATTAAAGTCGATTGATCTATGGTTTCAAATTCTTGCGCACCGACAGGCGAGCTCATGGAGAAGAAACGAATCAACTCAAAATCAAAGTTTTTATAGTCTTTTGCGTCGAGGTTGTTTGCAACAATACTCTCTGCAGTTTCATAAATCATATTTGAAATATCCACCTTTAAACGCTCACCTTTCAGTGCATGTTTACGACGCTTGTAAACCACTTCTCGCTGGGCATTCATCACATCATCATACTCGAGAAGACGCTTGCGAATACCAAAGTTGTTTTCCTCCACCTTTTTCTGGGCACGTTCAATCGATTTGGTCATCAACGAATGTTGAATCACTTCTCCCTCCTTAACGCCCATACGATCCATCATTTTGGCAACCCGTTCAGAGCCAAACAAGCGCATCAAATTATCTTCCAAAGAGACATAAAACTGCGAACTCCCAGGGTCTCCTTGTCGTCCTGAACGACCTCGAAGCTGCCGATCTACTCGTCTTGAGTCATGGCGTTCTGTACCAATAATGGCCAATCCACCAGCAGTTTTGACAGCATCGTTGATTTTGATATCTGTACCACGTCCAGCCATGTTTGTTGCAATCGTTACTATGCCTGCATCTCCAGCTTCAGCTACGATGTCAGCCTCTTTTTTATGGAGCTTTGCGTTAAGTACATTATGTTTTACATTCTGACGCTGAAGCATTCGACTCAAGAGTTCTGAGATTTCGACTGAAGTTGTACCAATCAACACTGGGCGACCTGCGTTTGAAAGTTGTGTAACTTGTTCAATTACAGCGTTGTACTTTTCCCTTTTGGTTTTATATATCAGATCATTTTCGTCATTCCTAGCAATTGGTCGGTTGGTTGGAATTTCAACAACATCAAGCTCATAAATTTCCCAAAACTCACCTGATTCTGTTATCGCGGTTCCAGTCATTCCTGCTAGTTTGCGATACATTCTGAAGTAGTTTTGCAGGGTTATCGTGGCAAAAGTCTGCGTAGCAGATTCGATTTTAACATTCTCCTTTGCCTCAATCGCCTGATGTAATCCGTCGGAATAACGACGACCTTCCATAATACGACCTGTTTGTTCATCGACAATCTTTACCTGATTGTCCATCACGACATAGGCGACGTCTTTTTCAAAGAGAGTGTAGGCCTTTAACAGTTGATTTAAGGTGTGTATGCGTTCACTCTTTACACTAAAATCACTGAATAACTTTTCTTTTTCATCAGCTTCGATTTTGGCGTCAAGCCCTTTACCTTCAATTTTGGCAATTTCAGCTCCTAAGTCTGGTAGAACAAAAAAATCAGCAGCATTTTTATCATCTGATATATGCTCAATGCCCTTGTCTGTGAGTTCGATTTGATTGTTTTTTTCATCGATCACAAAAAACAATTCAGCATCTATTTTGGGCATTTCTCGGTTGTTGTCCTGCATATATTGCCCCTCTGTCTTTTGCAGAAGTTGTCGAACACCTTCTTGACTCAAAAACTTGATCAACGCTTTGTTTTTTGGAAGCCCTCGAAAGGCGCGAAGAAGCATAAATCCACCATCTACAGCATTGCCTTCGGCGATGTGTTTTTTTGCTTCGGCCAAAACAGTGTTGATATATTGTCTTTGATTTTGAACCAGTTGCGCAACCTTAGGCTTTAGCTCAGTAAACTCATGCCGATCACCCTCTGGGACTGGTCCCGATATGATCAATGGTGTTCTCGCATCATCAATCAAGACAGAATCAACCTCATCTACAATGGCATAATTGTGCACACGTTGCACCATGTCTTCGATCGAATGTGCCATGTTATCACGCAAATAGTCAAAACCAAAAGCATTATTTGTTCCATAGGTGATATCAGCCATATAGGCTTTGCGACGTTCAGCAGAGTTTGGTTTGTGATAATCGATACAGTCAACACTTAGACCATGGAACTCAAAGATCGGTGCCATCCAAGCGCTGTCTCTTTTGGCAAGATAATCATTCACAGTAACCAAATGAACACCATTGCCACTCAATGCGTTGAGGTAAACAGGAAGCGTAGCAACAAGTGTTTTTCCCTCACCTGTCTGCATTTCACCAATTTTACCTTGATGAAGGATGATTCCCCCAATCAGCTGAACGTCGTAGTGAATCATATCCCACGTGACTTGTTTGCCTGCTGCGTCCCAAGAATTGAACCACGTTGCCTGATCTCCTTTGAGCTTCACATAAGCTTTTGACCCTGAAATTTCTCTGTCAAATGCATTTGCTGTAACTTCAATCTCTGTATTGTTGGTAAATCGTTTGGCAGTTTCTTTCACAACTGCAAATGCTGATGGTAGAATCTGATCTAGAAAAGTTGAAACTTCATTACTAGATTCTTCATTGAGTGCATCAATTTCAGAGTACAATGATTCTTTCTCATCAATATCATCACTCTGATCAATTTGTGATAATAGGGCATTTGTTTTTTCTTGAAATGGGCTTCGGATGTCTTGAATTTGGTCCTTAAATTCTTTAGTTTTGCTTCTCAATTTATCGTTTGAAATGGCAGAGAGTTTTTTCTCTTCTTCGAGAATTTGAGAAACGATGGGTTGTATAGATTTTAAATCTTTTCTGGATTTATCTCCAACAAAAACATTTAGGACACGATTTAAAATACTCATGGTTTGCTTTCAAAGACATCAAAAATAAGGAAAAAAAGGGCTATGGTCGAATAAAAAGATAAAGCTAAAATTTTTTAATACTCATCCTCATTCCAAAGATAATCGTCGTCGGTTGGATAATCAGGCCAAATCTCATCGATTGACTCATATATTTCTCCTTCATCCTCTATGGCTTGAAGGTTTTCGACAACTTCAAGCGGGGCACCCGTTCGAATAGCAAAGTCGATCAGTTCGTCTTTGTTTGCCGGCCAGGGCGCATCACTGAGGTAGGATGCAAGCTCTAAAGTCCAATACATAGTCTTCAGTATTAAAAATGCAAAAATATAGGTTTAACCGAATTATGCAAGTAAAATTCCTAGATTCTTGGAATCCACTTAACTTCCTCATTGCCAGTGTTTTTACACATCAAACGTGCAAGGCAAAACAAATAATCTGAAAGTCGATTGAGATATATCACGCCAATATCATCTACATATGCACTTTTGCTGAGCGTAACAGTTAACCTTTCTGCACGTCTGCAAACACATCTGGCGAGATGAGCGTGGGATGCTGTTTCACTTCCACCAGGAAGGATAAAATGTGTCATCGGAGGAAGATCGGACACAATTTTATCGATACATTTTTCAATCCATTTGATATCTTCATCAGTGATTTTTTGAATACGCAGATCAGTATGTTCGCCATCTACAGCAAGCATGGCACCCAAAACAAACAAATCGTTTTGGATTTTAATCAAATCACGATGGTAATACTGTGATTCTGAGTTGGATGCAATCATTCCCATCCAAGCATTGAGCTCGTCGACAGTTCCATAGGTTTCGATACGCAAATGGCTTTTCGATACTCGCTCACCTCCATACAAAGAGGTCATCCCTTGATCTCCAGTTTTCGTGTAGATTTTCATAGGCGTAACCCATCCTCAGTGATAGGCGCATTTTTTTTTGCTAATTTAACTCAATTTTTTTAAAACTACCTAAAAATCAGTTTTTTTCGTGTAATGGAGATCAATAACAAAAGCACTGAAACAAACAATGATAAGCGTGCGATATAATCCCCATATGTAACGTAGAAAGTGATTTGATTTTGTGGAACGATGGTCATAGACATTGCGTCTCTTTTCAAATAAGGAATTTGATTTGTGACTTCGCCATATGAATTGATTATCGCAGATATGCCTGAGTTGGCAGACCTGACAATGGGCATGCGTGTTTCTATTGCTCGTAGCTTTGTATAACTCAGCAATTGGCGATGACCTGGAGTTGTTCCCCACCATGCATCATTGGTCATGACAGCCAAGAACTCTGCACCATTGCGCACATAGCCCCCAACAAAACTCCCATATACTGATTCATAACAGATGATAGGTCCCACTTTACTACCATTTTTGAGTTGAAATACTTTGCGATCAGTATCCACTGCACGACTGCGAACTGTACCACCCAAATCAAGCATAATGTTGCCAAATAGGGGTTCTATGATTTGTTTGTAGGGGAGGGTTTCTGTTCCGACAACTAGCTTGGACTTGTGATAGACCTGCAATGGATTTGTTCCACTTAAAAATGCACTATTGTAAAAATCCACCCATTGGTTACCCATTTTATTTGAAGTGGGTGTTTTGTCAGCTTCTGAATACACCTGATACAGTTGAATACCTGTCAGCAGTTGGATGGGTTCAATTTGCGACAGCTCTTCGCTGATACTTTGATAGAGAAAGCTCGATGATAAGCTAGGTAAGGAATAGCCAAACCCCTCTGTAAAATAGGTTTCAGGGGCAAGAATTAAATCAGTCGTTGGCGTGAGTTCTGGTTTGATTAGCGCAAAAAGTGCTTTGGCTTGTTCTAGATCACTTGCGACAAACTTTTCTTCATAAGGATCGATATTAGGTTGTGCAATAACAACCTCAACAGCTTTGTTGTTTTGGGGTTGATAATTGGCATAAATCGATAGTGATATACAGACTGGAATTGCTATGGTGAGTACTGCAATAGCCATTTTTCGCAATCGAAATGTATTTGCTCGTATTGCTTTACAGAACAAAATATTTACAATCATCACCCACAAACTCCCACCAAAAACTCCAGTATATTCATACCATTGTATCCATGAGGTTGTTTCAGAAAACACATTTCCGAGTTGAAGCCAAGGCCACGAAAAATCCCAATGAAGGTGCAGGAGTTCGAAACTCATCCAAAAAGTGGTCAGAAATAACAATCCCGCTTGTGCCGACAGCTTTCTGATGACCATTCGTGAAAGCATAAAAACAATAGTCATCAGTGAACTATTGACCAGTACAGCAAAAAACATTCCGAAGGCTGATGCATTCCATATCCACCACGATATACCCAAATTCCAAAGAAAAAAGCTCAGAAAAAAGTGAGCAGTTATTCGTTTTGATTTTTTTTCAGGCTGATGATATAAGATCTGAAGCAAGGGGACAAATGCAATAAAAATAAGTAATGAAAGACCATTCATTGGCCATGCTAGTGTCAATAATATAGCACTGAGAATACTTTTGGATAGGTTGTTATTCATCTGTTCAAAGATATAAAAAAGGGTGGCGAGTTGGTGTTGTTTACTTTGTTATCTTCGCATTATGAAACTCCTCCCAAATTTATTAACGTTGGCCAACGCTGCAGTTGGTTGCTTGGCTCTTTATTTCATTTCAGTCATCGATTTTGAAACTGCAACCTATTGTGTCCTGATTTGTTGTGTTTTTGATTTTCTTGATGGGTTTTTGGCGCGTGCGCTAGGTGCAACCAGTGAATTTGGAAAACAACTCGATTCCTTGGCTGATGTCATTAGTTTTGGGGTTGTTCCAGGGGCAGTTGCCACTGTGATGCTTGGTGTTTTGGATGTAGATTTCCCCTGGTTTTTTATTGGATTTATCATCACACTTGCCTCTGCATATCGTTTGGCCAACTACAATACTAATGACCAAAACAAAGACCACTTCTCTGGTTTGCCAACTCCTGCTAATGCTTTGTTATGGATCGGCCTCACACATATTGAAACTGAAATCACTTTCAACTTGATTGTGGGTGCTGTAATTGTCACGTCCTTATTGTTAAACAGTTCTTTTGCGTTTTATCGTTTACAGCTAAAATTTTCTCTACTATCTGTTGTGAAGATATTGGTCTTGATTGTTTCGATGATCGTTTTGTGGGTGCAATTTGGTCATCTCGCTTGGAGTATTGCCATCACAGTATATATCTTATTCTCTTTGATATATAGCCTTGTGGCGAAGTCTAAAGGGTGACTTTCTTTTTTCGCAACTCAAAGTTTTTGCCCAGATATACCTTGCGTACCATTTCGTCATTCGCCAAATCCTCGGGCTTGCCAGCTTTTAGAATTTTACCCTCAAACATCAAATAGGTTCTGTCAGTTATTGCCAGTGTTTCTTGTACATTGTGATCAGTAATGAGAATACCGATGTTTTTCTTTTTCAAATGAGCTACAATTTTTTGGATGTCCTCAACTGCGACTGGATCAACACCAGCAAAGGGCTCATCGAGAAGTAAAAATTTAGGATCTGTTGCCAATGCACGAGCAATCTCTGTGCGACGTCGCTCTCCGCCTGAAAGCAAATCACCTCTGTTTTTTCGAATGGCAGTTAAGCTAAACTCTTCGAGTAGTGACTCTGTTTTTTCATTTTGTTCAGCCTTGCTCAACTTTGTGAGTTCCAACACACAACGTATGTTGTCTTCGACACTCAGTTTACGAAACACAGATGCTTCTTGTGCCAAATATCCAATTCCATTCTGCGCTCTTTGGTACATGGGAAAGGATGTAATGTCAGTATCATCGAGTAAAACCTCACCTGCGCTGGGCTTGATCAGACCAACGATAGTGTAAAAAGAAGTTGTTTTACCAGCACCATTTGGCCCAAGTAAGCCAACAATTTCCCCTTGACTGACATGAATACTGACATCGTCAACGACTTTTCGTTTCCCATAGATTTTTGAGATGTGATTGGCAGCGAGTTTCAACTTCATTTTTGTGTTTTTTTATTCATGTTTCGAATCACTCTTTTGGAGATAAAAATACTCAACTCATATAAAATAAGAACAGGAATAGCGACGATGATTTGACTGGCAACATCGGGTGGTGTTATCACTGCCGATAAAAACATGACCAATACCAGAGCTATTTTTCTGTATTTGCGCATAAATTCAGGTGTAATCAGCCCAATTTTTGTAAGAAAATAAACTAAAATCGGAAGTTCAAAAATGATACCAGACGCCAGAACAGATGCGCGAACCAAAGCTGTGTAGCTACTAAGATCAAAGTCATTAAAAATCTCTGGACTCACAGTGTAGGTGCCCAGAAAGCGAATAGAGAGGGGTGTTACAATATAATAACCAAACAAAACACCTATGAAGAACAACAACGAGGAAATCGAAATAAATCCACTTGCTGTTTTTCTTTCATGCGAGTAAAGTCCTGGGCTTATAAATTTCCAAAACTGATAAATGACATAAGGAAATGAGACGACAAACCCGAGTGTTATCGACGTCCAAATGTGTGCTGAAAACTGCCCAGCCATGGTGCGACTTTGGATTCGAAAAGGCAATTCACTGATACAAAACCCATCGTCAAACCCCAATATATTAGACGCTTGACATAGGAGTCGATATGTTAGGAAATCTGTTTTTTTTGGTCCAAAAAGCAATACATCAAAAACAAAATCTTTTGCTAGAAAAGCAGCGAGAGCAGCAATCAGAATGGCTGTAATTGAGCGAAGAAGATGCCATCGTAAATCTTCGAGATGCTCCAAAAAAGACATTTCTCTATCAGCCATTAGCTAATTCCTTCGTTTAAGATATTGTGCAGGTGTACTATGCCAATAAATTCATCATTTTTCATGACCAACAATTGGCTGATGTTGTTCTTTTGCATGGTGTTTAATGCCTCAGAAGCGAGGATATCAGCTTCAATCATTTTGGGGTTAGGGTTCATAATATCTTTCGCTCGAATCGAACTCAGATCAGATGTTTTTTCCAAAACCCTTCGGATGTCTCCATCCGTAATGATTCCACACACTTTTTCATTTTCCAGTACAGCTGTTGCGCCAACAAGCTTTTCTCCAATTTCGATGATGACATCGCTTAAAGAAGAATTTGGTTGAACTGCAGGAATGTTTTTGGGATCAACAAGTGCATTTACTTTAAGGTATAATGCTTTGCCAAGTGAGCCGCCTGGGTGAAATTGGGCAAAATTATTTTTGTCAAACCCACGCATTTCAAGCAAACAAATCGCAATGGCATCTCCCATAACAAGTTGGGCAGTGGTGCTGGTCGTTGGTGCCAGGTTGTTTGGACAAGCCTCTTTCTGGATGGCAACCGACAACACATAATTTGATTCTTTTGCTAGAAAAGAAGAAGGATTTCCTGTCATACCAATAATGTTGTTGCCCATGGCTTTGACCAATGGGACCAAAGCCTTTATTTCAGGTGTATTCCCACTTTTTGAGATAAAAACAACAATATCCTCATTTGCGACCATGCCCAAATCACCATGAATGGCATCGGCGGCATGCATGAAAATCGATCGAGTGCCAGTAGAATTTAATGTAGCTGTGATTTTCATACCAATCAACGCACTTTTACCAATCCCAGTGATGACAAGACGTGAGTTGGATTTGAAAATTAAATCAATCACTTTAACAAAATCTTCATTGAGCTGATCTTGAAGTGCAGCGATTGCATTGCTTTGGTTTGTGAAACAGTCTTTTGCAGTGTTTAGAATGTCGATTTTTTTATCCAATAGTAAAAGATTCAGCTTGGTTTGAAAATTATGACGTATATTTAGTAGGCAAATGTACAAAATCGGCATTATAGGTTAATATGATTTCCAGAGATTATAAGCTTGCGTCTTCATTAAAGCGCTTTTTTGGATTCTCCAATTTCCGTGGGCTTCAAGAAGAAGTGATCGAAACTCTGCTTTCAGGGAAAGACACTTTCGTTATAATGCCAACAGGTGGAGGTAAATCCTTGTGTTATCAACTACCAGCACTGATACTAGATGGGACAGCTATTGTTGTCTCTCCACTGATTGCTTTGATGAAAAATCAAGTTGATGCCATTCGTGGCATCTCCAAACAAGATGGTGTTGCACACGTACTGAATTCTTCTTTGACCAAAGGACAAGTTCAAGTTGTGAAGGATGATATCACAAATGGCGTCACAAAATTGTTGTATGTCGCGCCAGAGTCATTGACAAAGCAGGATTATGTTGACTTTTTACGCTCTGTTCCCATTAACTTTATGGCAGTCGATGAAGCGCATTGTATTTCAGAATGGGGTCATGACTTTAGGCCAGAGTACCGAAATCTGAGAGGGATTTTGGATCGTATTGATGAAAAGATTCCTGTGATTGGATTGACTGCCACTGCCACCCCAAAGGTTCAAGAAGACATATTAAAAAACCTTGGCATTACAGATGCCGTTACCTTTAAAGCATCTTTTAATCGACCAAACCTATTTTATGAAGTACTCCCAAAAACAGATCAGGTCGATCGTGACATCACATCATTTATCAAAAAGAATGAAAGCAAGTCAGGGATTGTTTACTGCCTATCTCGAAAACGAGTAGAAGAGTTAGCACAGATTTTGGTGGTCAATGGGATAAAAGCAGTTCCTTATCATGCTGGCTTAGACAACAAACAACGCGTGAAGAATCAAGACATGTTCCTCATGGAAGATGTGGATGTTGTTGTTGCCACAATTGCTTTTGGCATGGGAATCGACAAGCCAGACGTACGTTTTGTCATCCACCACGATATCCCAAAAAGCATTGAAAGTTACTATCAAGAGACAGGTCGTGCCGGTCGAGATGGTGGCGAGGGTCATTGCTTGGCTTTTTATGCCTATAAAGACATTGAGAAGCTGGAAAAGTTTATGTCGGGAAAACCAATTGCAGAGCAGGAAATTGGCTTTGCACTATTGCATGAAATGGTTGCTTACGCCGAAACCTCGATGTCTAGACGCAAGTTTATCCTACACTATTTTGGGGAAGAATTTGACGATGTGAATGGTCCAGGTGCTGACATGGACGATAATGCAAGAAACCCAAAGCCTAAAAAAGAAGCACAAAAGCAAGTCGAATTGCTACTGAAAGTCATTCTAGACACAGCCCAACAGTATCGTTTTAGTGATGTTGTCAACATCCTTGTTGGGGTGAAAAACGCACTTTTAATGACTCGTCAGGTGGTTGAAAAACAATTTTTTGGGATTGGTTCAAATGAAACCATATCCTATTGGCGAGCACTCATCAGACAGCTTCTTGTTGCTGGACTGCTAAAGAAGGAAATTGAAACCTATGGTGTTATCAAATTGACAGACAAAGGGGTAGCGTTTCTTGCGTCGCCACATTCGTTTTTTATGACCGAAAATCATGAATACGATCAAACACAATCTACCACTTCATCTAGTGGGGGTGGAACTGCAGTTTTTGACAAAAAATTGCATGGATTGCTGATGAAAGAGAGAAAAAGAGTTGCAGATCAATCTGGTGTTCCGCCCTATGCTGTTTTTCAAGAAGCATCGATAGAAGATATGCTTTTGAAGTATCCTATCACTTTGGAGGAACTCAAAAACATTCATGGCGTTGGTGAGGGAAAGGCAATGAAATTTGGGCGTTCTTTTGTCAAACTCATTGAAAAATATTGTAACGATAATGATGTTGTTAGACCCCAAGACATCATCATCAAAAGTACAGGTGCAAATTCTGCCCTAAAATTATACATCATTCAAAGTGTTGATCGAAAATTGCCACTCGAAGATATTGCCAATGCTAAGGGAAAGGACAGAACAGCTTTTATAAAAGAACTCGAAACCATTGTATTTTCTGGAACAAAACTCGATATCAGTTATGAAATAGATTCGCTTTTTGACGAGGATCAACAAGAGGAGTTGCAAGAGTATTTTATGGAAGCTGAAAACGATGATATTCAAGAAGCTTTTGAAGAGTTTGATGGCGATTTTGAAGAAGATGATCTTCGTTTATATCGAATAAAATTTATTAGCGAAGTCGCCAATTAACCACTTTTCTTTTGCCTATATTTGCCGCCTAATAAATTGAAATGACAGACGGAATATACGCAGCAATTCACACCCAAAAAGGCATCATTACCATTCAACTTCACTATAAAGAAACACCTGCTACTGTAGGCAATTTTGTGGGGCTAGCAGAGGGGACTCTACCCAACGAAGTGAAGTCAGACGGCACACCTTATTACGATGGATTAAATTTTCATCGAGTGATTCCTGATTTTATGATTCAAGGTGGATGTCCACAGGGAAGTGGAGTTGGAGGACCTGGGTATCAGTTTGATGATGAAATCAACCCCAATTTACGACATGATAAGCCAGGTATACTGTCGATGGCAAACGCTGGTCCCGGAACGAATGGAAGTCAATTTTTTATCACACATGTACCCACCCCATGGCTTGACGGAAAACATACTGTTTTTGGTGCTGTAATAGAGGGGCAATCGGTTGTTGACGCTGTCGCTCAAGAAGATTCGATTGATAAAATTGAGATCAAACGTGTTGGGAAAGATGCAGAGGATTGGGATGCTGTTGCAGCATTTAACCAGCTCAACGAATTGGCGCAAAAACGCATAGAGGAGCAAAAGGAAAAACAAGCGAAAGAGCTTGAGAAAATCAGCAAAGGTTTTTCACAAACAGAGAGTGGTTTGCGTTATAAAATTATTCAAGAGGGGGCAGGTGAACAAGCTTCTGCAGGCAAAAAAGTTTCTGTTCATTACAAAGGAGAACTTCTTGACGGCACTGTATTCGATTCATCTTACAAGAGACAGCAACCGATCGATTTTGTCTTAGGTCAAGGGCAGGTCATCCCTGGTTGGGACGAGGGTGTTTCCTTACTAAAAGTTGGGGATAAGGCTCGTTTTCTGATCCCATCAGATTTGGCGTATGGATCTAGAGGTGCTGGTGGTGTAATTCCTCCAGATGCTGCTTTATTATTTGATGTTGAACTGGTAGCAGTAAGCTAGCTCTTCCACTTAATGTTACAGCCAATACTTGGCTTTTGCAGTGAAGAAATCTCTTTTTGATTGGTCATTGCGTCTAGTGCAGATCGCATGTCTTTTCCAGTCACTGGGATTCCATTTTCAGGTCGAGAATCATCCAACTGCCCACGATAAACCAATGCTTTACTGCTGTCAAAGATGTAAAAATCAGGAGTACAAGCAGCATCATATGCTCGTGCAACCTCTTGACTTTCATCATAGAGATAAGGAAAAGGAAAGTTCTGTTCGGCAGCAACCTTAGTCATCAAGTCAGGTGCATCATCAGGATAATTTTCAACATCATTGCTCGAAATCGCAACAAAAGCAACGCCTTTGTCTTGATAATCGTTTGCAAGATCGACGATGCCTGTAAAGACATGTTTAACAAATGGACAGTGATTGCAGATAAACATCACTACTGTGCCTTCTTTTCCATGAATTTGATCGAGAGAGAGAGTTTGCCCACTTACTGTATCTAGCAGTTCGAAAGAAGGCGACTTGGTGCCCAAAGGCAACATATTTGAAGGTGTGCGTGCCATGTTTTTTTACAAAAATACAAATATCATTCGTCCTTATCTATTCTTTCAAAATTTATTGTGGGCTTGGTTTTACTCCTTTCTACTATCATGTGAGCAGAGTCTTTGATATGTATTAAAAACTCTTGAAGCGCTTCTTCATTGATATGGATGGTTTCACGAAAAAATTTGGTTGTTCTGGTGTAGAATTTTTATCACGAATGCTTTGCGTTACCTTGAGGTAGTTATCTCCATAAACATTTTCAAATACATCAAAAAAATAAGTTTTGTGGCGGCACTTAAATTGGCGGGACATCAACGGGACACGATGTTTTTTTTCAATAGTCATCTTAGTAATCTTTGGGATTGTGAATTTTAAATTTAGGAAATTTATTGGCAATAACAAGCTATTTGAGTTGCTTTTTACACAACTCAGCATAATATCCTGGCTTGTTGACCAGTGATTCATGTGTACCAAATTGGGTCACACGACCTTCATCCATGACCAGAATGTAGTCTGCATTTTTGGCTGAAGATACTCGATGACAAACCACGATCGTTGTCGATTCGAATGACATTGATTTGAGGTGTTGTAAAATGGTCTCTTCGGTTTGGGTATCCACTGCTGAAAAAGAGTCATCAAAGAGTAATATTTGAGGTTGCTTGACCAGAGCCCTCGCAATTGACATCCGCTGCTTTTGCCCACCAGAAAGCGATACGCCTCTCTCTCCAATAACAGTTTGATAGCCATCAGCAAAATTTAAAATACTGTTATGAACAGCAGCTTGATTGGCTGCATTTTCGATCTCATCTTTTGTTGCTTCAGCATTTCCAAATCGGATGTTGTTTTCAAGGCTATCTGAAAAAAGAAATGCCTCTTGTGGTACCGACCCAATATGGTTTCTCAAATTGTAGAGATTGAGTTTACGAACATCAATACCACCAATTTTGACAACACCGGAGCTGACGTCATACATTCTTGAGATCAGTTGTAAAAGTGTTGATTTTCCACAGCCTGTCCGACCCAAAATTGCTAATGTTTTTCCTGATTCTAATGTGAAGCTAACCTCTTTCAAAGCTTCCTCTCGACCGTCTTCATAAGAAAAAGACACATCCTCAAATTCGATGCTGTAGGACTGAAGTTTTTGACCATTTTTAGGACTGACAATCTCTGGCTCTTGCCCCAAAAACTCATTGATTCGATTTTGAGAAGCCTCTGCTTGCTGAACAATCGATGTTACCCAACCTACAGTGGCAACAGGCCATGTGAGCATATTGATATAAATGATAAACTCAGCTAATGTTCCCAATTCAATCTGCCCATTGATAAATTGACTACCGCCAATAAATATGACCAGAACATTCGACAAGCCAATCAACAATATCATTAAGGGGAAAAACCAAGCCTGTACTTGAACCAAATGCATGTTTTTTGACATACTTCCCAATGCCAAAGCCCCCATTTTATTGTTTGCAGTTGGCTCAATTGCATTGGCTTTGATGATTCCAATACCACTGAAAATTTCCTGTGTGAAAGCAGAAAGCTTGGAGAGGTATTCTTGCACTACAGTGCTGCGCTTGTGAATCGATCGGCTCAACTGATAGATGGCAATCGACAGCAAAGGCAATGGTGCCAACGCATACATCGTAAGCGTAGGCGCAACACTGACCATGTATGAGATGACAATAACAAACAGCGCAACTGTGTTGATGCTATACATAAGGGCTGGGCCAAAATACATGCGCACCTTCGACACATCTTCGCTAATTCGATTCATCAAATCACCAGTGCGATTGTTTTTGTAGAAGTTGACACTCAAGCGTTGATAGTGTTGATAAATTTCATTTTTAAGATCAAACTCTATAAATCGTGATACATTGATAATGGTTTGACGCATCGTGAAGGTGAATATACCTGACAACAGCGCAGCACCTACGATAAGAGCTATGTTTTGAATCAAGATACTTTTGGTTTGTTCAAAATCACCCGAGGGGTCGCTGAGGTATCGATTGACTTCAGTAATCGAGTCGCCAACCAAACTTGGCGCAACGACTGCAAATACCTTGGCAGCGATCGTAAAAAACAATCCGAGCACAAGGCGAAACCTGTACTTGTAGAGATATTTGTTGAGATATTGTAGTGCGCGCAATTTTTTGAAATTCTGTTTTCAAAGATAGTGTGCAAGATTTAATTATCATGCCTTAGATCAAATCATTAATAAGTGTATTTTTGTTGCGAATTATGAAATCTTTGACATGCTGACCAGACGACATTTGCGAGTGAAAGTAATGCAACAGCTTTACGCAAATACCATGAGCCAACCTTTTGACCTCAAGGTAGCGCAACAACAATTGCAGAGTAGTAATGAAGGTTTCTTTGAATTGTATCTGTTATTGCTCAATATGTTTATCGAGGTGCAGTCGTGTGGTCGTTCGCTGCATAAACTTGTCAAAAAGCAATACCTAGAGGCAGATTCCAATCAACTCAATCCAAAATTCTTTTCCAATCTCGCCATAGCAAAATTGGCCAATAGCGAGACTTTAAAAAAATATACTTCTCAACTGAAGATAACCCACTGGAAAAAGCATGATGAGTATGTTCGTTTGATTTGGGATCACATTGCTGCCAGTGATGCTTATGCAGCATATATGGCTGAAAGTCAATCAGGTTTTACATCTGATAAGAATGCACTCATTACACTGTTTACAGATGTTATTGCACCTTATGAACGATTGCATGAACTGATCGAAGAAATCAAATCATCATGGGTTGATGATTTTCCACTGGTCAACACTATCGTACGAAATACGTTGATTCATATGCATGAAGACAGTGACCCGAAACAGTTGATATTGACCTCTATTTATAAAGATGATGATGATCGAAAATTTGCAGTGGAACTACTCGAGTCTGTGATTGTACATGATGAAGAGATTGCTGCTCAACTCGAAGGGCGAACGCCCAATTGGGAACAAGATCGAATTGCTGTATTAGATATGATTCTGCTCAAGCTCGCTATCGCAGAGTTTTTGTATTTCCCAACGATCCCTTCCAAAGTAACCATCAATGAATATCTGGAGATTGCCAAAGAATATGCGACACCAAAAAGTAGTACGTTTATCAATGGGATTTTGGATGTGATTTCCAAAGATATGAAGCACGAAAGCACGTCTGACAAATAGTATTCAGAATCAATTGAAATGTGTAACTTTGTAGAAAATTAAAAGCATGAAATTCATACATATTCTTTTCGCCTTAGCAATCGTCACATCTTGTTCGACTGACCCATCGAAAAAAGCAAAGGAAAGCAAAGCTGAAGCTACTGAAGCAGCTACGCCAACTGCTGATGGTCCAGTGGTGTCATTTGATAAACTATCGCATGACTTTGGTACAATCAATGAAGGTGAAGTTGTCGAAACTGTATTTACACTTACAAATACTGGTAATTCAGATTTGATTATTCTCAACGCTCGTGGAAGCTGTGGTTGTACAGTACCTGATTACCCAAAGGATCAACCTATTGCACCAGGAGATAGTGCTGAAGTGACTGTTAAGTTTGATTCGAACAACAAGCCGAATGCAAACAATCGATCGGTGACATTCACGACCAATACTGAAAAGGGTAGAGAAGTGGTTCAAATCAGAACATTTGTAACTCCTGACCCTTTGAAAGAGCAACAAAGAGAAGCCCGTCGTCAAGCGATGCAGGCCAATCAATAATTTTTTAAACAATAACTATGGAAGGCGCATTTGCTGGTCAACTCCCTTTTTTACTTATGATGTTTGGAATCATATTTTTCTTTATGATTCTCCCGCAACAGCGCAGAGCTAAAAAAGAGAAAACCTTTAAAATCAATATGAAAAAAGGTGATCGAGTCATCACAAAATTTGGTGTTCATGGCAAAATTGTTGAAGTCAATGACCAAAACGATTCGTGTGTGGTAGAAACGATGGCTGGAAAATTGAAAATGGAACGGAGTTTTATTTCCATGGAGCTCAGCCAGAAGCTATCACCGCCCTCCAAAAAATAATCACTAAAGCGCCTCTGGCGCTTTTTTTATGAGCCAACAAGTGTATAAAAATCTCATACGTCCAATTTTGTTTTTGTTTGATGCCGAAAAGGTTCATCACTTTTCATTTGCATCAATACGACTGGCTCATAAAATACCTTATGTTGGGAGCATCATTCGTTATTTATACACTGTGAAGCACCCAAAGTTGGAGCGTGAAGTGTTTGGTATTCGCTTTCCAAACCCTATCGGTCTTGCTGCTGGTTTTGATAAGGATGCCAAATTGTTCCGAGAACTTTCCAATTTTGGATTTGGATTTATCGAGATTGGTACCCTTACGCCAAAGCCTCAAGATGGGAACCCCAAAAAACGTCTATTTCGTTTACAAGCAGACAAAGGGATTATCAATCGTATGGGCTTTAACAATCAAGGCGTTGAAGCAGCAATCAAGAGGCTCAAGAAAAATAAAAATGTTATCATTGGAGGGAACATTGGGAAAAACAAAATCACTCCAAATGACCAAGCAACAGATGACTACCTTATTTGCTTCGATACATTGTTTCCTTATGTGGATTATTTTGTAGTCAATGTCAGTTCGCCCAATACACCAAACCTGCGTGATTTACAAGAGAAAAAGCCATTGACAGTTCTGTTGAAAACCCTTCAAATCGAAAATCAAAAAAGAGAAAATCCCAAGCCTATATTGTTAAAAATCGCACCTGATTTGACAGAAACACAGTTGTTGGATATTATAGACATAGTAGCAGATACCAAGATCGATGGCGTTATTGCGACCAACACAACAATTGCCAGAGATGGATTGCAAACCGATGCTGAGATTACAAAAGAAACAGGCGGTTTGAGTGGAAAGCCACTGCGCAACAGAAGCACTGAAGTCATTCGATTTTTACACACAAAAAGCAAAAACAACTTTCCAATTATCGGCGTAGGGGGGATTCATACTCCTCAAGACGCCATTGAGAAATTGGAGGCTGGCGCATCACTGCTTCAGATATACACAGGCTTTGTGTATGAAGGTCCAGCAATGGTCAAACGTATTCTCAATCGTTTGTAATTTTATATATATATATTGAACAATATTAACCCTAATCTTATGTATTATGAATTTTTTATTTATGACAATTTTTGGCATTGCAGTTGCCCTACTTTTCATCATCATTTCTAAATACAAAGTCCGATCGCTCTATATTTTTAGTGCCATTGGTTCCATTGTTGGAAGTATAGCAGTTGATCCGACTCAATTTTTACTTATTCCAAGTTTGTTTGGTTCTGCGATATTCACATTAATTGTCCTTTGTACAGTGAAGATTTAAGTCATCTTCCAATCTCAACCCAAGGTTTTGTGTGTTCTCGTGTAAAAAATTACATCAATTTTTGTAAGTTCACATTTCTAAAAGAACTACAATGTTATTTCAAAAATTATACAAGAACACGCAATTGCTTATTGCATGTGTAATCGTCACCTCCTGCACAACTAAAACAGGAGTCAGCAACCCTTTATTACAAGAGTGGACAGGTCCTTATGGTGGATTGCCTGCTTTTGACCATATCGATATTGGCGATGTGCAAGACGCCATGGTTACTGCCATGGATATGAGTTTGGCTGAAATCGAAATGATCGCCAACAACCCAGATGAACCAACTTTCGAAAATACCATTGAAGAAATGGAACGATCTGGTGCTGCACTCGATCGTGCCTTTAGTTATTATGGGATTTTGAGGAGTAATATCTCTACCCCTGAGTTTAGAGAAATTGATGTTGCATTAGCTCCTCAGTTTGCAGACTACTCTGCCAAAATCACACAAAACCAACGCTTATTTTCAAGACTTCAAACAATTTATCAACGCTCGCAAGAAACCCCTTTGGAGGATGATCAGCAGCGAGTTGTTGAGTTGATTTATAAAGGCTTTGAAATGAATGGTGCTGCTTTGGACTCGATATCAAAAGTGCGCTATGCTGATATCAATCGGGAGTTGTCATCACTGTACACCACTTTTTCAAACAATGTCCTTCATGATGAAGAAAACTACAATACCTTTTTAACAGAAGACCAGTTGGATGGACTTTCAGATGGATATATCAAATCGGCTGCTCGAATTGCCACTGCAAAAGGGCAAGAGGGCAAGTATGCAATCACCAACACACGATCATCGATGGATCCGTTTTTGACATTTTCGACTAATCGTGAGCTCCGAAAAACTGTTTGGACCAATTACTATTCACGTGGTGACAATAATGATGAATATGATAACAAAGACATTATTGCCAAAATTCTTGAGCTTCGCAGAGAACGTGTAGAACTGTTGGGTTACCCAGACTATCCCACATGGCGTTTGCAAAATCGTATGGCCAAAAATCCAGCCAATGCGTTAAAGTTGATGGAAACTGTATGGCCAGCAGCCATTGCTCGTGTAGATGAGGAGGTAGCCGACATGCAAGCCATCGCAGACCAAAATGGTGATGACATTACCATTGAACCTTGGGATTATCGTTTTTATGCTGAAAAGGTACGTCGTGCAAAATATGACCTCGACTCTGAAGAGGTTAAGCTGTACCTGCAATTGGACAACCTCACAGATGCCATGCATTATGTCGCTGGACGATTGTTTAACTACGAATTCAATCCAGTTCCAGAGGGTAGTGTTCCTGTTTTTCATGAGGATGTAAAAGTTTGGGATGTGACAGACAAAACGACTGGCAACCACATCGGACTCTGGTATCTTGACCCTTATGCACGAGATGGCAAACGTTCTGGTGCTTGGGCAACAACCTATAGAAGTCATACCACTTTTGATGGGAAAACCAATGTTTTGGCTTCCAATAATTCCAATTTTGTCAAGCCTGCACCTGGCGAACCATTGCTGGTCTCATGGGATGATGCTATAACTTTCTTTCATGAATTTGGACATGCGCTTCATTTCTTTACATCTGAGGTGCGCTATCCAACACTCAATGGAGGTGTTCGTGATTATACCGAATTTCAATCGCAACTCCTCGAGCGGTGGCTTTCAACCGACGAGGTAATTGAAAACTATTTGGTTCACGCCGAAACAAGCGAACCCATGCCAGATGCGTTGGTTGCTAAGATTAAAAATGCAGCCACATTCAATCAGGGCTTTGCCACAACTGAATACCTAGCATCTGCATTGATCGACATGAAAATACACTTGGCAGATCCAACGGGAATGGATGTTGGGACGTTTGAAAAAGAAACCCTAGACGAGTTAAAAATGCCGAAAGAGTTACCCATGCGTCATAGAACGCCACACTTTGGTCATGTGTTTTCTGGAGAAGGATATGCCACTGCCTACTATGGTTATATGTGGGCTGATGTGCTAACAGCAGATGCCTCAGAAGCTTTTGCCCAAGCACCAGGGGGGTATTATGACAAGGAGTTATCTGACAAATTGGTCAAATATCTTTTCGCACCTCGCAATTCGATTGACCCCAACGAAGCCTTTCGTTTGTTTAGAGGTCGGGATGCGAACGTAAATGCTCTCTTACGCGCACGTGGTTTTCCAACACAGTAAGAAGAGTTTGCGTGCTTGACCTTGGACTCATTGCAACGATTGGTTTTATCCATTTGGTGGCTTTGATTAGCCCAGGGCCTGATTTTGTAGTTGCTTGTCGGAACACTTTATTGTATTCACGAACGATTGGTATTTACACAGCTATTGGCTTTGGACTTGGAATTCTGGTACATATCAGTTATGCTGTTTTTGGACTGTCTTGGTTGATTGCCAATCATGCCTTTGTCTTTACTATTATTCAGTATATGGGAGCAGCTTATTTGATATATATAGGTATTCTATCGCTTCGTGATTTTGAAAGTAAGGTTGAGTCAAACACAACAGCATCCCCACATTCGATGGCAGCAGTGAAAGCAGTGCGCATTGGTTTTATTACCAATGTACTCAATCCCAAAGCCACTCTATTTTTTCTGAGTTTATTTTCGAGTATGCTAACCCCAGCAGTGAGCAATGCCAGTTTGATTGCTCTGTCCATATTATTGGTGGGCTCTACAATGCTATGGTTTTCGATCGTTGCTCTGTTGATTTCACACCCTCGTTTTACAGTAGTTTTAAAGCGTTATGAGAAAACAGTTCAGCAGTTTTTTGGAGTGCTGCTAATAGGGATTGGGGGTTTTATTGTGGTTGCTTCTTTAATTGACATGTAATGAGGGGCACCAATTGGCTTGTAATATTTTATAATTAATTTTTTTTAATTACGTAAATTCGAGCGCTAAACGACGAACATGATCAATTCCCTTTCTGAATTTAAACACGCAGCAAAACAGGCGATCGAAAACCCTGAATCGTTTTGGAACGACATTGCCAACGAGTTTCAATGGATATCGCCTTGGAAACAAACCCTTGCTTTTGACTTTTCAACTCCTGAAATCAAATGGTTTGTAGGGGGGAAGTTGAACATCACAGAAAACTGCCTTGATCGTCATTTGGCGACCCAACCAAACAAGACAGCCATCCTTTTTGAACCCAATGACCCAACAGAAGAGGCACAGCATATTACATATAAAGAGTTACACAGCAGGGTTTGTCAAACTGCCAATATGCTCAAAGCAAATGGTGCCAAAAAGGGAGATCGCATTTGTATATATATGCCTATGGTTCCTGAATTGGCCATTGCTGTTTTGGCTTGTGCTCGGATCGGGGCTATTCACTCTGTTGTTTTTGCTGGCTTTTCAGCGACTGCCCTCGCAGCGCGCATCAACGATGCTTCATGTACGATGCTTCTCACAGCAGATGGGGGGTTTCGTGGCGCAAAAACAATTGGCTTAAAAGATATTGCTGATGAAGCCTTACAATCTTGCACAACTGTCGAAAGCTGTATTGTATTTCAACGCACAAACAAACAAGTGAATTGGAATCCAATCGATCGTTGGTGGCATGAGGAGATCGAGAAAGTTGATGACCATTGCCCTGCTGAGGTCATGGACAGTGAAGACCCTTTATTTATCCTGTACACTTCTGGCTCAACAGGCAAACCCAAGGGTATGGTACACAGTTGTGGGGGATATATGGTCTACACAGCCTATACGTTTCAAAATGTTTTTCAGTATCAATCCAACGATGTGTATTGGTGCACTGCAGACATTGGTTGGATCACAGGCCACTCCTATATTGTCTATGGACCACTAGCCAATGGTGCAACGACAGTCATGTTTGAAGGGGTTCCTTCCTATCCTGATTTTGATCGGTTTTGGGAGGTTTGTGCCAAGCATAAGATCACTCATTTTTATACTGCGCCAACAGCCATACGTGCTTTGCAAAAACACCCCACAGCACTCATCGACAAGCATGACCTATCTTCATTAAAGGTCTTGGGTTCTGTTGGAGAGCCCATCAATGCAGAGGCATGGCACTGGTATGATGCGCATGTCGGAAAACACAATTGTCCTATTGTTGATACTTGGTGGCAAACAGAGACAGGTGGGATATTGATTACCTCCTTGGCTGGCGTAACGCCACAAAAACCAACCTTTGCAACCTTACCCATGCCTGGTATTCAGGCTGTATTGCTCAACAATGAAGGTGATGAAATCGAAGGGGAAGGCGAAGGGATTTTAGCCATCAAACACCCTTGGCCATCAATTGCTCGTACCATTTGGGGCGATCATGAACGATACAAAAACGTGTATTTCAGTGCTTATCCTGGGTATTATTTCCCAGGTGATGGAGCCTTACGCGACGCTGAAGGAAATTTTCGCATCACTGGACGAGTCGATGACGTTGTTATCGTTTCTGGTCATAACCTTGGTACTGCGCCGATTGAAAATGCAATCAATCAACATGCTGAGGTTGTCGAAAGTGCAGTGGTTGGCTTTCCGCATGATATCAAAGGCAATGCCTTATGCGCGTATGTCATTGTAAAAGACATTTCGATTGACAAAACGCTGATCGAAAAAGAAATCCGAGAAGAGGTCGCCAAAACGATTGGGCCCATTGCAAAACCAGATCGGATATTGGTTGTGAGTGGACTTCCCAAAACCAGAAGTGGAAAAATTATGCGTCGGATATTGCGCAAGCTCGCTGCTGGGGATGATAACAACTTAGGTGATATTTCAACCTTATTGAATCCCGAAGTCGTCGATGAAATTAGGCGTCAAAATAGCTAAACGTCTCTCCGTTTTTTATCGTTTGAACACTCTCAAAAATCAAACGAATGACATTCTCTACATCATCCTTGTGTACAGTCTCAACTGTGGTGTGCATATAGCGCAACGGTAGAGAAATCAAAGCAGAAGGTACCCCACCATTGCTATAGGCAAAGGCATCGGTATCTGTTCCAGTGTAGCGCGATGATGCATGACGTTGAAAAGGTATTTTATTGCTCTCGGCGGTTTCGATAATACGATCGCGAAGTTTCTGTTGAATGGCAGGTGCATAGGAAATCACAGGTCCTTTGCCAATCACATTATCCCCCTGTTTCTTTTTGTCAATCATGGGGGTGGAGGTGTCGTGACAAACGTCAGTGACTATGGCAACATCAGGCTTGATTCGTTGTGTGATCATTTCAGCGCCACGCAATCCAATTTCTTCTTGCACAGAATTTGTGATGTAAAGACCAAATGGAAGTCTTACTTTATTCTCATGCAGCAGTCGTGCGACTTCAGCAATCATAAACCCTCCAATGCGATTGTCGAGGGCGCGGCACACAAACTTATCCTTATTAAGGACATGAAAAGCATCTGGATAGGTAATCACACATCCAACATGAACACCCATTTTCTCGACTTCTTTTTTGTCTTTTGCTCCAATATCAATGGTGATATTTTCAAGCTTAGGGGTATCTTCTTTACCAGCCATTCGGGTGTGGATTGCTGGCCAGCCAAATACGCCTTTTACCATGCCCTTTTTCGTGTGGATATTCACCCACTTTGAGGGAGCAATCATATGGTCTGAACCTCCATTGCGAATCACGTGGATCAGTCCATTCTCAGTAATATAATTCACATACCATGAAATTTCATCCGAATGTGCTTCGATGACAACCTTAAAAGGTGCATCTGGGTTGATCACGCCAACTGCAGTCCCATAAGTATCTGTAATAAAGGTATCAACATAAGGTTTTAGGTAATCCATCCAAATTTTTTGACCTTCCCATTCATAACCAGTAGGAGAGGGATTATTGAGATAGGTTTCCAAAAAGTTCATAGACTTTTTATTCAACACATTTGTTTTTTTCATGAAAAATAAATTTTGCGTAAAAATACAATTTTAAAGGTTGCAAACCAGCATTGTTTACAGGCATTGTTTACTTTTGATGCATGAAGTGGATTTGGTTCTTCATGATGATGTATTTCTTGCCATCTCATGCACAAACAGACTCAGTGCCCATGGTTATTTTGCCAGGTGAAAAAACCCCACAACCCTCGATTGGACTTGATGAGGTTGTTGTGTATCAACCAGTTCAGTTGAAATCTTATGAAGAAATGAAGAAATACATGCTTCTTCGTCGTCGCACCCTAAAAGTGTACCCTTATGCAGAGGTGGCATCCAAACGCTTTACGACACTGAAAGAGCGATTGGAACGTATAGACAATCGTCGTAAAAAGAAGCGATATGCCAAATTGATTGAAAAATATCTCGAGGGGGAGTTTAAAGAAGAATTGAAAAAACTCACACGAGCAGAGGGTCAGATATTGGTAAAATTGATTCATAGAGAAACAGGAATAACCACACACGCATTGGTAAAGACTTACCGAAACGGATTTCGTGCGGCCACCTATCAGTTCACTGCAAAGCTATTTGACATTGATTTAAAGACAGAATTCGACCCTACCAAAGTAGAGGAAGACTTGTGGATAGAGGACATATTGTTGCGCAGTGGATTGACAAGCGCCTATTTTGAAGAAATTTCTTCGGAGGAATAATCTTTGCACTTGACTTGTAATCAACAGTTTAGGTATACAGTTGGAATAATCTTCTTAAATTCAGGTAAATAAATTGACAAAAAGGTTGCCAGTAGTCCAAAGAGGTCTATATTTGCAGCCGCGAATTACGCAAACATTCGGTTAATAACATTTAAAAAAAAAGTTTTTAAATGCTTGTGAGAATAGAAAAAGAGCGTAAATTTGCAACCGCTTTCAGAAAAAAATGAAAGCAAAACGAATTTTAAAAGTTCATTGACTTATTGAGAATGACAGCGCGTATTGAGCTATTTTACTAGCTCGAACGAAATTAAGTAGAACCATCATGAGATCTCGAATCAATTTGGTTGTCAACATTATTAAAAATTGACAATGAAGAGTTTGATCCTGGCTCAGGATGAACGCTAGCGGCAGGCCTAACACATGCAAGTCGAGGGGTAACAGGGAAAAGCTTGCTTTTCCGCTGACGACCGGCGCACGGGTGCGTAACGCGTATGCAACCTACCTTTTACAGGAGTATAGCCCAGAGAAATTTGGATTAATCCTCCATAATATCTTAATCATGCATATGATAAAGATTAAAGCTTCGGTGGTAAAAGATGGGCATGCGTTTTATTAGCTAGTAGGTGAGGTAACGGCTCACCTAGGCCACGATAAATAGGGGCCCTGAGAGGGGGATCCCCCACACTGGTACTGAGACACGGACCAGACTCCTACGGGAGGCAGCAGTGAGGAATATTGGACAATGGACGAAAGTCTGATCCAGCCATGCCGCGTGCAGGATGACGGCCCTATGGGTTGTAAACTGCTTTTATACAGGAAGAAACACTCCCACGTGTGGGGGCTTGACGGTACTGTACGAATAAGGATCGGCTAACTCCGTGCCAGCAGCCGCGGTAATACGGAGGATCCAAGCGTTATCCGGAATTATTGGGTTTAAAGGGTCCGCAGGCGGTCTATTAAGTCAGAGGTGAAATCTTGCAGCTCAACTGTAAAATTGCCTTTGATACTGGTAGACTTGAGTCATTGTGAAGTGGTTAGAATGTGTAGTGTAGCGGTGAAATGCATAGATATTACACAGAATACCAATTGCGAAGGCAGATCACTAACAATGTACTGACGCTCATGGACGAAAGCGTGGGGAGCGAACAGGATTAGATACCCTGGTAGTCCACGCCGTAAACGATGGATACTAACTGTTCGTCCGCCTCGGCGGATGAGTGGTTAAGCGAAAGTGATAAGTATCCCACCTGGGGAGTACGCTCGCAAGAGTGAAACTCAAAGGAATTGACGGGGGCCCGCACAAGCGGTGGAGCATGTGGTTTAATTCGATGATACGCGAGGAACCTTACCAGGGCTTAAATGTAGTGGGACAGGTCTAGAGATAGACCCTTCTTCGGACTCATTACAAGGTGCTGCATGGTTGTCGTCAGCTCGTGCCGTGAGGTGTCAGGTTAAGTCCTATAACGAGCGCAACCCCTATCGTTAGTTGCCAGCGGGTAATGCCGGGAACTCTAGCGAAACTGCCGGTGCAAACCGAGAGGAAGGTGGGGATGACGTCAAATCATCACGG
>CACIJH010000002.1:40000-125848 GCA_902586905.1 uncultured Bacteroidota bacterium
CTTCTTGAAAATGAAAATCTTGTGCATTGACTTGAAATCGGATATCTTTCTGTAGCCATTTTCCTTTTTTTTGCCGTTGGATTGAAAATTCAATATCATCACGAATCAACTTTTCACTTTCGATGAGGTTGGAAAGAACCCACTTTGGGTTTAGATAATCGATGACGCCAACACCATTTGGTGCGAGTTGGGCGCGAAATGCATTGAGGGTACGAACATTGTCGTTTGGATCTTTGAAATACCCAAAACTGGTAAATAGGTTGAGCAAATGGGAAAATTGTTTATCGAGGGGTTCACGCATATCTTGCACCATAAATTGGACATTCTCGTCAATCCCTTCTCGTTGTGCAGTTTTTTGAGCATACTCTATGTTTTTTGGTGACAAATCGATCCCAGTGACTTCATAGCCATGACGATGAATTTCCAACGAATGACGCCCACGACCACAAGCAACATCTAGGATTGTTGCATCATTTTTGGGCTTTATCAAATCAATGAGTTGCGCAACAAAAGAAGCTGCCTCTTGATGATCCCTGTGCGCATATAGACTGTGATAGTAAGATGACTCAAACCATGACGCAAACCATTCCTTGTTGTGCATATGTGCAAAAGTAGGTAATAGTATTCTATTGTTAGCATAGAGATTGACTAACTTTGCAACCATGAAACAAGTTCAGTTTGAAATGGTTGCCAAGACACTGTTTGGTCTCGAACAAGTATTGGAAAATGAACTCAAATTATTGGGTGCCGTATCAGTTAAGCAGGGTGTTCGAAATGTGCGTTTTACAGGAGATACTGGATTTATGTACAAAGCAAACCTCTGTTGTCGAACAGCTCTTCGCATTCTGAAGCCCATTTATTTTGATCATGTAAAGTCAGCCGATGCTTATTACCATAGTCTTTCTCGACTAGCTTGGGAAGACTATATAACCCTCGACACACGATTTTCGGTACAAGTCACTCAATCGGTACCCATTTTTCGCAACACCATGTTTGCAGCCCAACGTGCTAAGGATGCGCTGGTGGACCGTTTTCGAAAAATATATGGCAATCGTCCCAGTGTGGGAAGGGAAGACCCCGACATTACGTTTTTTATCCATCTTTCACCCAAGGGAATGGAAGTCTCGATTGATAGTTCTGGTAAACCTCTCAATCAGCGTGGATATCGAACCCAGACCAATATCGCTCCAATCAATGAGGTATTAGCTGCGGGACTTGTAACGCTTTCTGGTTGGAAACACACCAGTCCTTTCCTCGATCCCATGTGCGGGAGTGGAACTTTACTTATTGAAGCAGCCATGCAGGCCTGTAATATTCCTTCGCAAATCAATCGTAAGCAGTTTGCGTTTGAGAAATGGAACGACTATGATGCAGATTTGTTTGCCACCATTCGTATGGCTATGCTCAATAAGGTCAAAGAATGTTTTGTACCCCTTATGGGTTATGACAAAGCGCCTTCTGCTGTTCAAAAAGCCCAACAAAATTTAAAAGCAGCTAAACTTTCGGATTATATCAGTATCGAGAGAAGAGACTTTTTTAAAACAAAAAAAAATCATCCTGAACAACACCTTCACCTCTTGACCAACCCGCCCTATGGCGAACGGTTGAATGTGGATCCCATTTTGTTTTACAAGCAAATGGGCAACACCCTTAAGCAACACTACCAAAACACGGATGTTTGGATGATTACAGCAAGCATGGAGGGACTTAAAAATTTTGGACTTCGAACGTCTCGTAAAATCAAATTGTTTAACGGAAAACTCGAAAGTCGTTTGGTCTATTATCCGATTTATAGCGGAAGTAAAAGTTGAAACAAATTCCGTCTTTCAGGATTTTATTCTTTTCCTAACTACAGAACCCTCAACCTAGACTGTCAATACAGTACTGACTTATTGACAGAATTTTATTCTACAATGAGTTTGCGAATGATTTTATGTTGATCAGAATTTGATAATTCAATAAAATAAATTCCTTTTGTGGGGTAAAAATCGACTTCATACATGCTGTTATTGACCACTTCTGTTTCATAAATAAGTTTACTTTCTAAGCTGAATATTTTGATTTTTTTAAGTTCAAACTGTCCATTTGTGTCAATAGTAAACAATCCATTAGTTGGGTTGGGATAGATTGCAATATCAAGGGCGATATCATTTTCGGAGTGTAAAACGAATCCTTCAATGATAAAATCGTCAATCACTGCACCCTCTTCATTTACATAGGCGTCTGCAGCCAAATGAAAGCGGAAGATGATGTTTTCTGAGAACATGTTTTGGTTTAAACCATAAGAATATTCCTTGAGTTCAGAATCAAAACCGTTATATGCGTCTATGGTTGACCAGTTTTGTCCTTTGTCTATTGAGTATTGTAAATAGATAAAGTCATAAGAGGTTTCTAACTCATATGCTAGATAAAATCGAATTGTACCACTTTCCAATTGGCTTAAGTCATAACATGGCGACACCAAACTCGATGTGGATTTATCGGGATGATTACCACTCAAATTTGTCGCATAAGCAGTAGTTCCTGAATTCACTTGATTCAGTGAAGCCCCTGTTGGGACACCCTTTTCCCAAACAGGATCTCCAACAACTAACCAGTCATCTTCATTACTTTCAAATAGATAGGTTGAGTTTGTTTGTCCGAATGAATTGGGCGGGTCAGTTATTTCAAAGTTTACAGTTCCGACATTGTTAATTATCAGGGTTTCACTTGGATTAGATAAGCTAACGGATAGCGAGTTCTCTCCAAAATTTATAGATTGTTGAAGACTAGGAGTAATCGTTATCTTCTGACCAGGTGCCAGATTTCCTGTCCAATTTTCCACTCCTTGAGACTGACCATTTAAAATTGTTTCACTTGAAAAAGTTGATATGGGTGAGGTTCCATTATTATAGACATCAAAACTCAGTTGGAAATCATTTTCACATCGGAAATCTGAGCCAATTTCTGAATTTATCTGAACCAAATCAAGGTCATAACTCGGGCGAGTTACTGCAGGAATTGGGGTTTGCCAAATTCCTCTCCCATAAGTAGAGACAGTTAAAATGTTGTCGTAGGGATTGATTTCCATATCTGAAATTTTAACATTTGGTAAACTGCTAGATATTGAATGCCAGCCATTGACTTCGTTGTCGGTGTAGTACACCCCAAGAATTGTTCCTAGGTAAAGTGAATCATCTGGGCTATATTGTTGATGACTTATCGTCCTCGCCGATTCTAGACCAGTGCTTTCTAATGTAAAGTTTTGCCCTTGGTCTGCTGACGAATAGACTGTTCCAGAGCTGAGCACCCAAACTTGATTGTTGTTTGTTTTGTGAATTTCAATATCTCGAACATAATAATCTGTTTGCAATATATTTGAAAATGTGACGCCTCCATCCGTACTTTTATACACATTGTATTCTGTCCCCACATAGATATTATTAGCGTTGATTGGATCGATTCTTAGCAGTCTGAGATTTTGACTGAAGTTGTGATTAGACAATTGTTTCCAAAGTCCTCCATTCAACACGTACAATTGGTCATATCCAGCATAAAGATCACCACTTTTTGCAAATTCTAGAGGAGTCACCCATTCCCCTTTAACAGGTGCAGAAGCGATAAATTCATTGTTTGCCCAACCACCAACTCCACCAGTAGTGGTACGATATAAGCTCCCTCCGTATTGTGTCATTCCATAATAAGTATTTTCTTCAAATGGATCAACGGCGCTACCCATGCCATCTCCGCCGTGATAGCTGTTCCAGTTATTTTCAGAAAGGGCAAAACCGCCACAATCTTGCAAACCGCCAGCAATTTTTGATGAATCTGGTCGGGAAGTTGAAACGGTATAGATTTGAGAGATTGAGAGGGTATTGCTGAGATCCTCAAAATTAACTCCATCATCAGCTGAGCGATAAATACCTCCGTCAGTTCCCGCATACAAAACTCCGTCAAAATAGCGCAGAAAGTGAATATCAGCATGGGTAAAGGCACTAGTGCGTTGATTCCAAGCGTTAATTTGGGTAAAATCATCGCCTCCATCAGTTGATTTCCATATATCTAATACACCCACAAAGAGGACATCTGGATCGGATTCAGAAACAGTCAGTGCCATATCATACCATGACTGAGCACTCGTAAAAATATCATCAGTTTCAGCGGTTTTTGTAAAGTTTAGACCTGCATCATTCGATACATAAACACCTTGAAAAGAATTTTCACCTTTATAGGTACCATCCCCGTTATCGTAAGCGGTCAGTACATAAACATTGTCAACTGCTGCATGAGTTGTTTCTAGTACAATACGATTAGCATTGGAGGGTACGCTTGAAATTTCGGAAAAAGTTTCCCCTTTGTCTGTAGAAAGATAAAATTTCGAATTATTGTTTTTGTACCCAACAGCATATATGATAGAGGTATCTGAATAGTTGGGATGGAGTCTAAAGTCAACGATGTTTCCGTCTTGTTTAATTTGCCAAGTATCACCACCATCCTCTGACTTTTGCAATCCTTCAGTTGAAGCAACCCATATGTGGTTATTATTGGTAGGGTCAATAAAAATCTCATTAGTCGTTTCACCATTGGTGTACAGATAAGTCAATCCGGTCGTGTTCCATGTCTGCCCAGCATCTGTGCTTTTCATTACGCCAACACTGTAGGAATCGCCTGCATCATCATCCCCTGTGGAGATATAGATGATATTGCTATCTGTGGGGTCGATTGCAATACCAGAAACGCCAATTTGTGGTAGATTATCGGAAAGGGGAGTCCAATTCACTCCGTCATCTGTGGATTTCCAAATCCCTCCTGCTGGTGCACCAACATAAAGCGTTTGATTGTTATTAGGATCTTTAATAATGGTGTTTATACGACCTTGTCCGCTAATGGAAACCGAAGAGTTGGTCACTACTGCGGGGCCTAGATTAGACCAGTTAATCGTATTCTCATCAGGAACTCCAAATGGAGCTTGTTGTGACTCTGCCTCTTGTTTTCTTTTCCATGCTTGCCATAATACGACAGGAGGAGCTATCGTGCCATCTTCCTGTAAATAATCTTGCCAGTGGTGTGCCCATCGCTTAAAGGGTTTATATCCACTCCCTTTTTCCGTGTAATCTTTCCCTTGCCAGTATGTATCAAATGCGTTTTCAATATCCGATAATTTTGGTGATTGTTGTTGTGATAATTGTCGTGCAAATCCTGTAGAGGGGTCTGTTGAAACCACAAAACTTTTGGTATATGGGTTGGTGGGACTAATTACTTGTCCCAAAGCAAGAAAAGGGAGCATAGTAAATAACAATTTTTTTTTCAAATCACATATTTTTATACAATATACTAAAATAAATCAGGACGAAGTTTCTTTGTTCGATCCATAGCTTTCTCTTCGCGCCATCGCTCAACTTTTGGGGTATTTCCAGATGTGAGTATCTCTGGCACTTGATGTCCTTTATAATCGGCAGGGCGGGTGTATATTGGCGGGGCTAGCAAGTTGTCTTGAAAAGAGTCGGTGAGTGCTGAGGTTTCGTTGCCAAGCACTCCTGGAATCAATCGAATCATGGCATCACAAAACACAGCTGCTGCGAGTTCTCCTCCAGACAAAACATAATCCCCAACAGAGATTTCATCTGTTATAAACAAATCTCTCACACGTTGATCAACACCTTTGTAATGCCCACACAAAATGATGATATTCTTAAATAGCGAAAAATGATTTGCAGTTTTTTGATTCAGTTGTTGTCCGTCGGGTGTCATGTAAACCACAGCATCGTACTTTCGTTGTGCTTGAAGGGATTCGATACATTTGGCGATGGGTTCAATCATCAATACCATCCCAGCACCTCCACCATAAGGGTAATCATCCACCTGTTTATAGCGATTCGATGAATAATCTCTGATATTATGGATATGAACCTCTACACGCTTTGCTTCTTGTGCACGCTTGAGAATGGATGCCTCAAATGGACTTACTAGAAGTTCAGGAACAACAGAAAGGATGTCGATGCGCATTAGGCAAAGATGAAAATTTTAAATGACTTCTCTCTAAAAGGATACTACAAACAGCGGTTATATCCAATGACAATCAATCGAAAAAGAATCGAAAACGCTCTTGTTCCTTATTCATAAATTCGATTTCATAAATCTCACTTTCATTGATTTTTAACAAATCTTCAGTCGATCGAATTTCTTTACCATTGATTGATTGAATCAATATCCCTTGGCCAATGCCACGTCTGCGCAAACGCTCATTTCGATTGCTGGCAATTTTTACACCTTCAGAAACACCAAAGACTTCAGTCTCATTTGGTGTGATATCTTTGAGGCGCATGCCAAAGTAGTCAACAAATGGGTTTGGTTTGAGTTTGACAACAGTTGTGCGCTTTTCTCCGTTTCGCAAATAGGTTACTTTTACTTTATCGCCAGGGCGTTTGCTGTTGAGGTAGCCAGTCATGTCGGCAAAGGATCGCACTTTGGTATTGTCCACACCAATAATGATGTCTTCTGCTTGCAGTCCAGCTTCTTTGGCACCCATGCCATCTTCTACGTTTGCGATGTAAAAACCTTCTGTTGTGTCAAGATCATATTCTTTTGAAAATCGATTGTTGATCCCATTCCCACTCACACCAAGCAGTGCTTTTTGCACTCCGCCATATTCGATGATATCTTCATAGACCTTTCGTGCGATATTACTTGGCACTGCAAAAGAATATCCAATAAAAGTACCCATGCCATTGCTGGTGATTGCTGTGTTGATACCAATCAAATCACCATAGGTATTGACCAAAGCACCCCCACTATTTCCTGAATTTACAGCAGCATCGGTTTGTAAAAATGATTGATTTGAAGCATCATAGGGGTTGAGGTCACGTGCCTTGGCACTAATGATTCCAGCAGTCACTGTCGAATTGAGGTTAAAAGGATTGCCAACTGCAAGAACCCACTCGCCAATGCGGGTCTGATCCGAATCTGCAAAACGAACATATGGGAAAGGCTCAGAACCAATAATCTTCAATACAGCGATATCTGAGCTCGGATCAGTACCAATCAAATCGGCAGCAAAAACACGATTATCATTTGTCGTAACTTCGATTTGGTCTGCATCTTCAATCACGTGATTGTTGGTTATCAAATATCCATCTGGAGAAACAATAACACCAGACCCCATTCCAATACGAGGGTAATTTTTTGGTGAATCATAGAATAAATCCCATAAACTATATGATTGTGTATTGTTTTTTGCTGTGTTTGTGATATGAACAACAGCGTCGATTGTGCGGTCAACAGCCACTGTAAAGTCAGTGTTTTCTGCTGAATCCCTGACAACAACTGGAGTCGAATAGGATGTTTCAACCATGGGCCTTACTGGTTGTGTAACAATGACTTCAGTCGATGAAAAAGAAAAATGATAAACACATATAAGAAGCACAGCAGTTGTAAATGAGAGTAGTAATTGACGATATAGTGATGACATAACGATTTATTTTTATCACAAAATTAGCAGATATCATGCCAAATTATAATTTTTTAACTTCGTTTTAACATCCTTTTGTCTCAGAAAATTTAGCAATATATTTACCCCGTGAAAATCCCTTTTTATAAATACCAAGGCACAGGAAATGATTTTGTGATGATCGACAATCGCAATGACGATTTTCCTCGTTCCAATCACGAACTGATTGCTACCCTTTGCGATCGTCGTTTTGGCATTGGGGCTGATGGTGTCATTCTACTACATAACCACAATAAAGTCGATTTTTTAATGCATTATTTTAATGCCGATGGAAAACCCGGATCGTTTTGTGGTAACGGGGGAAGGTGTATTGTTGCTTTTGCAAAACAATTGGGAATCATCGACAGAAAAACTGTTTTTGCAGCCTATGATGGACTTCACGAAGCAACAATCGTTGATAATGTGGTTTCACTATCTATGGCAGATGTCAATCATATTTCAGTTTATCCAAAACATGTTTTTTTGGATACCGGCTCGCCGCACCATGTAGCGTTTGTAGCAAGCACAAAAAAGTTGGATGTACCCACCCAAGGTGCTTTGATTGCTCATAATGAAACCTATGGGGAGGAAGGATCAAACGTTAATTTTGTTAGTGTTGACAGCGAAGACCACATCACTGTTCGAACTTTTGAAAGGGGTGTTGAAGCCGAAACCTTATCATGTGGCACAGGTGTAACTGCTGCTACCTTGGCAGCATTTTCAACCGACAAGATAAAGCTCAATCACATTCAAGTGCAGGCATTGGGAGGACTTTTAACAGTATCTTTTCAAAAGCAAAAAGATAGCTTTACTGATATTGTTTTAACAGGTCCAACCGAGCTGGTTTACAGTGGAACAATAGATAATTAGTCAATGTTAGAATCGATCAAACAGTCTTTTCGATTTGCGATATTTTCTGTCGTGACATTTGTTGTTGCATTTATCATAGTATTTTACTTTCCCAACGCTAACCTTGATGACGATGGTCAGTCGATCTTTGTGCCAACTGGAACCACTTTTGATGAGCTTAAAGAGATCATACGTCCTCATATCAAAAGTTCAACTACTTTTTCATTGGCTGCAATCGCGAAACGTTTCGACACGCCTCGAGTTGGTCATTTTAGGATCAAACCAAGTATGGGCAACCAGAAAATCATCAATACATTACGCTCTGGAAATACACCAATTCAGGTTGTTTTTAACAATCAGCAGACAGTTGAGCACTTGGTGGGATGTGTTACTGAACAACTCGAAATAGATAGCCTTACGCTTCTCAATGAAATCAAAAGTGAACGTTTCTCGACTGCAGTTGAGCTAAGCAATGATGAACTGTTGAGTTTGTTTTTACCAAACTCCTATGAGATGTATTGGAACATATCTGCAACTGATTTTTGTGATCGTATGCGTGTTGAAAATGATCGGTTTTGGAACGATGACAGAGAAGTAAAGCGTAAAAAACTCAAGCTGAGCAGAGCTGAAGTGATCAGTCTTGCTGCTATTGTCAATGAGGAATCTAAAAAAGTGGATGAGCGTCCTCGTGTGGCGGGCGTATATCTCAATCGATTGCGAAGGGGCATGAAACTACAAGCCGACCCAACAGTTGTTTATGCTATGAAGCGCAAAGCCAATGATTTCGATTTGGTTGTTCGGCGTGTCCTTTATAAAGATTTACAAATCAAATCGCCTTATAATACCTATAGAAACAGAGGATTACCACCTGGCCCGATCACCATGCCAGACGTGAGTTCAATAGATGCAGTGCTCAATGCAGAGTCTCACAATTTCCTCTATTTTGTTGCTAACCCAAGCAACGTTGGTTATCATTTGTTTGCGAGTACTTACAAGCAGCACCTAGCAAATCGGGATATCTACATACGTTGGCTCAATAAGAGTCGCATCATGCGCTAGGTTGTAAGTACAAAAAGATGCATGGTCGCTTATGAAGATCAAGTTCTCCTTTGGTCCATTCAGAAACTGCTTTTGTTCGTATTATTTCGGTGGGTAGATTCAAGTCGCATGCCACAGTTAATAAGGTATGAGGAGACAGTTGCTCAACTAGCATTTCAAAGCAACGCATATTGCGATAAGGCGTTTCAATAAAAATTTGTGTTTGATTGTTTTCAAAAGAAAGACGTTCATATTTTTTGATTGCCTTTTTACACTCTTGCTTGTCAATTGGGAGATAGCCATGAAATGCAAATTGCTGGCCATTCAGTCCAGATGCCATCATCGCCAAAAGAATGGAAGAAGGCCCTACAAGTGGGCAAACCTCAATTTGCGATTGATGTGCGAGAAGCACCAATTCGGCACCAGGATCTGCAACGCCAGGACATCCAGCATCAGAGATGAGAGCCATGTCATGTCCTGCCATGCAAGGGTCTAGAATACTGATCAACTCCTGATGGGTTGTGTGTTTGTTGAGCGTTTGAACATGGAGCTTGTCTTGCGATTTGTTTGGACACCAACTTTTGATATATGCACGACCGATTTTTTCTTTTTCAAAAACAAAATAATCAATCGAGTCGATGATTTCCCCAATGGACTGAGACATCACATCACTTGGATTATTATGACCCAGGGTGTTGGGAATCAAATAAAGTTTTGCAGTGGATTTACGCATCGTTTCCCTCCCACTTTTTTACAATGCGATCGCATGCATTATTGACCAAATTAAATACTTTTTGAAAGCCATCATCACCACCATAATAGGGGTCAGGTACTGGAATTGAACCCATGTCTGCTGCTTCACGAATCAACTCTACTTTGTCAACCTCAGCAGGGGTATTGGCTTGTGCAACAACGTCCCTGTAGTTCTGTCGATCCATTACATAGATATGATCAAAATCGCCAAAATCCTTGGGTTCAAATTGTCGTGCACTTTGATATTGAATATCGATTCCATTTTGCTTGGCAACTTCAATCGATCTAGGATCGGGTCGACTACCAATGTGATAAGAACCAGTTCCTGCAGAATCAACAAAAGACTCGGGAAGCATTTGCGCCATAATGCCATGGGCGAGGGGGGAACGACAGATATTTCCCAAGCACACCATAAGGATTCGCTTGGTCATGGGTTTTAGTTCGAGAATTTCTTGGTAAGGTCTTCGACGTACTTGCGAAACTGTTTGTCGGTAAATGCCAAGTTGTCAACTGTTTTACATGCGTGCAGCACTGTCGCATGATCGCGATGACCAATTTGCTGACCAATGTTGGCTAAAGAAGCCTTGGTTAGTTTTTTGGCAAAAAACATGGCGAGCTGTCTTGCTTGTACAATGTGGCGTTTACGTGTTTTTGACTGTAGTGTTGTCACATCCATTTTGAAATAGTCGGAGACCACTTTTTGGATGTAGTCGATTGAAATTTCTCTTTTCGTATTTCTGACAAATTTCTCAACAACTCGTTTGGCAAGCTCAGGTGTTATTTCAAGTTTATTGAAGGATGACTGAGCGATTAAAGAGATGACAGCTCCTTCAAGCTCACGAATGTTTGATTTAACTGACTTGGCCACATATGAAATAATGTCGTCTGACAATTCAACACCATCTCTGTACAACTTGTTTTTTAGAATAGAAACACGCGTTTCATAATCAGGTTTTTGGAGTTCAGCAGAAAGCCCCCACTTAAATCGGGAGAGTAATCGCTGCTCTATGTCTTGCATATCTACTGGCGCTTTGTCAGACGTTAAGATAACCTGTTTTCCATTTTGATGTAAGTGGTTGAAAATGTGGAAGAACACATCCTGGGTCCCAGACTTTCCTGACAAAAACTGTACGTCGTCAATGATTAATACATCGATGAGTTGGTAGAAGTGAATGAAGTCATTTCTATTGTTTTTCTTAATGGCGTCAATGTATTGCTGCGTAAATTTTTCAGCAGAAATATAAAGCACAGTTTTTTCAGGATAATTTTCTTTGACTTGAACACCAATGGCGTGTGCAAGGTGTGTTTTTCCCAACCCAACTCCTCCAAAAATAAGTAAAGGGTTAAAGGACGTACCACCTGGTCGATTTGCTACGGCAATACCAGCAGATCGTGCAAGTCGGTTGGAGTCGCCTTCCAAAAAGTTGTCAAAATTATAGTTGGCATTTAATTGAGATTCAATCTTGAGGTTGCGAATTCCGGGGATGATAAATGGATTTTTAAGTCCAGATGTTTCCCCTTGACTTGGTGCTTCAATGTTTTGATTGTCAATCCCTTTTCGACCACTACTGGGTATTTTTTGTGTAAAGGGAAGCTTGCTTCCGTAGGTGTTTTCCATTCTGATAATGTACACCAGACGTGCATCATCACCGAGTTCTTTGTGTAGCGAAGTTTTAAGGATTTTGATGTAGTGCTCTTCAATCCATTCGTAAAAGAATTTACTAGGGACTTCTATGTTCAGCGCATTATCTTTTAGCTTGACTGGCACAATAGGTTTGAACCAGGTTTTGAATGCTTGAGGATCGATATTATCCTTAACAAAACTCAAGCATTTTTCCCAAACAGATTCAGCAGTTTGCTGCATTCTTTGTCGTTTTTTTGTGTTTTTTTGTTTTCTGTTGGGGCTTAACTTGACAAAGTTTTATTTAAAACTCTGTAGCAAATATGCATGGAAAAAAATTGAAAAAAAAACCTTTTTGGTATTGAATTTTAAGAAAATTTTGTGCATATTATGGACGTTCAAATCAATTTCTTTTGTAAGAAAAGACTTATAGTGTGTAAGAAAAAATTTGTCCTAAAATTAAAAACGCGCTATGCGGAAACAGACTAAAGGGGTGTCATTCATCATGGTAGTTATGCAACTTATTTTGAGCTTGCAAGAATCGAATGGTTACGATCTTTAGGTTTGAGTTATGCAAAGCTAGAAAACCAAGGCATACTGCTGCCAGTATTGTCACTGTCTACAGAATTCAAACATCCCTTATATTTTGATGATACGATCCAAATTGAAATCTGTTTGGAGCAAGAACCGAGTTCTATTATTGACTTCTCCTACACCACATACAATCAAGACAAAACACTTTGTACAACCGCCAAAACCCGGTTGGCTTTTGTCAGTGCTGAGACAAAAAAAATCATGCGTTGTCCAGCGTTCTTTATCGATGCTCTTATTGATTGACCCATACTTCCAAAACATCTCCATCTAGCTCAGCAATCGATGCTGGTGCGTTGGTGAATGATGACGTGTCTGGTGCCAATATCCCATCTCCAAATGTTCCCTGCCCTGTGAATATTTTTGCCTCATCCCACATGCCAGCATCAATGAAACACTGAAGCGTTTTGGCACCACCCTCTACCAAAACTGATTGTATGTTTTTATGAAATAAGTCCTTCAAAATTTGTTCCAATCCATTGCCTGAAAAATCTACAGACACATAGTTTATATGTTCATCGACTCGCGAATGATTTTTTGTGTAAACGATCACTTTTTGATTGGCTGCAAAAAGTTTGGCATTGCGTTCTATCTTTTCATTTGGGTCGATCAAAATACGTGTAGGAGAGGGGCCATCAACTCGTCTGGTGGTTAAGGCAGGGTTGTCGTCAAGAGCAGTTTGACTTCCAATTAAAATCGATTGCTCTTCAGCACGCCACTGATGTGCCAATGTTCTCGAAATCGAATTGCTGATCCAAACAGGTTGATTATTTGTTTTGTTTTTTGGAGCAATATATCCATCTTTTGTTTTTGCCCATTTTAATATCACATAAGGACGTTTGTTGTTGATCGCAGTGAGGAAACGTTTATTGAGTGTTTTACATGACTCCTCCTCCACGCTAATGTCAACTTTTATGCCAGCATTGCGTAGTTTTTCAACCCCCTGTCCATTTACTTTTTCAAAGGGGTCAAGCATTCCAACAACCACATGTCGAATACCACTCTGAATAATTAAATCTGTACAGGGCGGAGTTTTGCCATGATGACTACAAGGCTCTAGATTGACATATAAAATAGACGTAGGCAAAGCACTGGTATCTTGAACAGAACGAATGGCATTAACTTCTGCATGTGCTTCGCCAGCTTTTTGATGCCAACCCGATCCAATGACCTTATTGTTGGACACAACGACAGACCCAACGAGTGGGTTGGGATAGGTGTTTCCAAGCCCACGCTGTGCCAGCTCGATACATTTGTTCATAAATTTGGAGTGGCTCATACCAAATTTGATTGTACATTTAAACAACAAAAATAAGCTAAAGAAATGGCAACAGACCAATGGGAGATTCGTTTGGTGCGTCCTGAGGATAATGTTGTTTTAGCACATGTCCTGCGAGAGGTGCTGATCGAAATGAAGGTTCCATTCGATGGAACTGCTTTATCCGACCCAGAACTCGATGCAATGTATGATGCCTATCAATATAGGAATACCGATTATTGGGTGGTGTGTTATCGAAATCGCATTTTAGGAGGTGCTGGTATTGCCCCCTTGCGCAATGGTCCTGATGGGTATTGTGAGTTGCAAAAAATGTATTTTCTTCCAAAGGCTAGAGGAAAAGGGTTGGTTAGTCAAATGATGCACAAATGTTTGCAACAAGCCAAAAGCTTTGGCTATACAGATTGCTTTCTTGAAACAATGCCAAATATGATGCATGCTCAAAAACTATATCAAAAATGGGGATTTGAATATATCGAACATCCACTAGGCAATACTGGTCATTGTTCTTGTCCTGTATGGATGGTAAAATCGTTGCGAGATGACACATAAGGAATTTCGATTGTTTTTTAATGAGAAGATGTCTGCTGTCTATCCAAAAGCAGAGGTCGATTCCCTGTATGTTCAACTGATGGAGTTTGCCCTCAACATGAGCCATGCTGAGATGATTATAAAAAGTGATGAAATAATAGGTAAGCATAAACTTAAAAACTTGTTAGAGTATATCACTCGACTTGAAAAAAAAGAACCGATACAATATATAATAGGACAAGTCAATTTTGCCGACGTGCCTATCAATGTCAATAATAATGTATTGATTCCAAGACCCGAAACTGAGAGTTTGGTTTATTGGATCAAAGAGCAAGAACAACAAAACCCCAGTGTTTTGGATATCTGTACAGGAAGTGGCTGCATCGCTTTTGCGCTCGAAAAACACTTGCATGCCAAAGTCAATGCTTGGGACATTTCTCACAAAGCGCTTCAACTTGCAAAGCAAACAGCAAAGGCGATTGGATCGTCAGTAAATTTTTCAAATGTTGATATACTTTCAACAATTGATACCGATCAAAAATGGGACATTATCGTTTCGAATCCTCCGTATGTATTGGAAGAGGAAAGAGCGGAAATCGATGGCAATGTACTCCATTACGAACCCCACATGGCACTGTTTACTGCTGCACATGATTCGATACAATTTTATCGTGCAATCATCCAATTTGCTGCAAAACACTTATGTCCTGGCGGAAGACTGTATTTTGAGTTAAACCCAAAGACTTTTACGCAGGTGGTATCGTTTTTAAAAGTGATGAAATTTGTCGATATTGTAGTCGAAAACGATATGAGAAAAACTGCCCGAATGTTGGTCGCGAAAACTATAAAATGAAACAAATCAGGGAACATCTACTGGCTTTGCGCAAAGCGCTTCACGATCACAACTACAGATACTATGTGCTAGACGATCCAATCATCAGTGATTATGATTTTGATCAAAAGCTACGGGAACTAGCCGATCTTGAAAAACAATACCCAGAGTTTTTCGACCCCAATTCACCCACCTTACGTGTTGGTGGAACAATCAACAAAAATTTCCCAACAATCACGCACGAGTTTCCAATGTACTCGTTGGACAATGCCTATAGCGAACAAGAACTGTTTGATTGGGAAAAACGAATTCAAAAACGACTTGGAACAGATACCGTTGCATACACCTGTGAGCTCAAATTTGATGGTGTTTCCATCAGCTTGACTTACGAGAGTGGTGTGTTGGAACAAGCAGTGACTAGGGGAGATGGCACACAAGGTGATGAAGTCACTCAAAATGTTCGTACCATCCCTACAGTTCCTCTCCAATTGCGTGGAGATTTTACAGATCGTTTTGCCATTAGAGGTGAAATTGTATTGCCAATTGATGGATTCAACAAAATGAATGAAGAACGAGTGGCTTTGGGAGAGGAGCCGTATAGAAACCCTCGCAACACAGCTTCAGGCACGTTAAAATTGCAAGATAGTTCGTTGGTTGCCAAGCGTCCTCTACAGTGTTTTTTGTATCAAATGATTGCAGATCGCAGCTTGTTTACCACCCAATTGGAGAGTCTTCAAACAGCACGAAAACTGGGATTTCACGTTCCTGAGCATTACACGCTTTCATCATCGATTGATGAAGTCATGCATTTTATTTCACATTGGGAAAAAGAACGTTCTAACCTTCCCTTCGAAATCGATGGCATTGTCATTAAGGTCAATGATATATCTCAACAAGACGAATTGGGCTATACCTCCAAATCCCCAAGATGGGCCATTGCATATAAGTTTAAGGCAGAAAGTACTTATGCGATTTTGGAATCTGTTCAATTCCAAGTTGGTCGAACTGGGGCAATCACGCCAGTCGCAGTACTCGATCCTGTGGTATTGGGTGGGACTGTTGTCAAGAGAGCCTCCTTACACAACGCCGACCAAATCGAAAAACTCGATTTGTATTATGGCGATTCGGTAGTGATTGAAAAAGGAGGCGAAATTATACCAAAGATCACCTCTGTCGATCGAAACAAAAGGAGTATTCAAGCCAAGAAAGTATTGTATGCAAGTCATTGTCCCGATTGTCAAACCGAATTAATACGAATAGAAGGCGAGGCTGATCATTATTGTCCAAATCATGAAGGTTGTCCAACCCAAATTGTGGGAAGAATCCAACACTTTATTTCACGCAAGGCGATGAACATATATGGTCTTGGCAGTGAAACAATTGAACTGCTATATCAACAGCGATTGATTGTCTCGTATGCAGATTTGTATGCATTGACCTACGATCAACTTATTCCTTTGGAAAGAATGGCAGATAAATCAGTTCAAAACATATTGGACGCCATTGAAGAGTCGAAGAAAGTGCCATTTGAGCGATTGTTGTTTGCATTGGGTATTCGATATGTTGGACAAACCGTTGCCAAAAAGCTAGCTTCTTATTTTGGTTCAATTGATGCACTCGCCAAAGCAGATGTCGAAACACTTGTTGAAGTTGACGAGATCGGATCTAGAATTGCAGAAAGTGTCGTTGATTTTTTTGCATCACTCACAAACATCCAAATCATAGATCAACTAAAGATGTATGGGCTGCAATTCGAAAGTAAGTTGGCCGAGCATCAACCAATTTCAAACACACTTTCAGGACAATCATTTGTTATTTCGGGTGTTTTTAGCTCGCACAGTCGAGATGAAATCAAAAAGTTGGTCGAAGATCATGGGGGTAAAATTTCAAGTTCCTTGTCCTCCAAAACAACCTATCTGCTTGCAGGAGAGAATATGGGGCCAAAAAAACAAATCAAGGCCGACGAGCTAGGCATCTCCATTATTGATGAAGCAAGTTTTTTCTCGATGATTTCTTCTTAGTGTTATAAATATAACATTTTGTTTTCTTTTTAAAAAAGAATCGTAATTATCATGATTTGAACAGTGGAATCACTAATTTTGCTCACTGAAAATGTTTAAAAATCGAGTTGTTGAAAAAGCTCTAGACGAGCTATCGAATCGGACAGTAAATATGCCTGATATTGTTCGGTCAGTCATTTGTTTGATTGATTTGAGCATCTTAAATGAGCCAAATTTGGATTCCTATATTCAGGAGCTTTTCGATATAAAAAAGAATAAAATCATGTCTGTGTATTATGCTCCAAAGCGTTCGAAAGAATTTGCATCTTACATTCCATTGTTTTGCAATCGCCATCTGCATTGGGATGGTACACTCGTTCACCCGATGAAAAAAAAGATTTTTTCTAAAAAATATGATTTGTTGTTCAATTTTTTTAAGAAAGACAATCGTGCCCTACAGTCTATCTCTTCACATGTTAAAGCAGATTTTAGAGTTGGCTATGCAACAGTCGATCACAGACTGAATGACTTAATGTTTGGGAATGAAAACAATTCGGCTGAACAATTTTTTGACACATTTAATAACTTTTTCTTTAAAATCAGTACAGAATGAGCAAGTCCCCATTTAGTGGAACAGGCGTTGCAGTCATCACTCCATTTACTTCAAGTCTGGAGGTTGATTATAAGTCTCTTCGTCAACTCATCAATTATTTGATCGAAAATGATATCGATTATTTGGTGGCTATGGGTACAACTGCAGAGTCACCAACCATATCTGTGGAAGAGAAGAAAAAGATTTTTGACTGTTTTGTCGAAAAAACCGCCAATCGTGTACCTTTGGTTATGGGGCTTGGGGGGAACAACACCGCTGCATTGGCACAATCACTGCAAGAGGTTGATACTAAGGGGTTTTCGGCTATACTTTCAGTGTCACCCTACTACAACAGACCAACACAAGAGGGTATTTACAGACATTACAAAGCTTTGGATGTAGTAACTCCATTGCCACTCCTATTATATAATGTTCCTGGAAGGACTGCTGCAAATATCACTGCTGAAACAACATTGAGAATTGCACATGACTGCCCAAATGTTATTGGAATTAAAGAGGCCAGTGGGGATTTGCTGCAAGGAAGGGAAATTCTTGCGGGTCGACCAAAGGATTTTATTGTTGTTTCTGGTGATGATGAAACAGCAATCCAATTGATTCAATCTGGTGCTGAGGGTGTTATTTCAGTTATTGCCGGTGGATTCCCAAATTTATTTATTTCAGGGGTACAAGCTGCAATCGAAGGGGATCGCAAAAAGGCTGATGAAATTGCAAATCTCGTTCAATCAATCGCTGATCAAGTGTATGCTGAAGGCAATCCTGGAGGGATCAAGGCAGTGCTTGCACTTCGTGGCATGATCGAGAATCAACTACGGTTGCCTTTGATTCCAGTTTCTGATCCTGTTAGATCAGCATTAAAAACTTTTGTGGATAATTACGATTAGTCTTGGGTTTTTTGTTCAATTGTCTAACTTTACACCATGCAACAACTAAAACATAAAATATCCTTTACAGGATTGATTTGTATACTCCTCCAGTCTTGTGGGCCCTATCAAAAAGCACTAAAGAGTGAAGACGTAAAACTCAAATATGATATGGCTGAAGCCTATTATGATGAGGGTGATTTTCGAAGAGCAAAAGGGCTTTTCGAGCAATTAAAACCAATTTACAGAGGCAAACCACAGTCAGAGCGAATCACTTACTTTTACGCAAATTGCTTGCTCAATACAAAGTCTTATATTTCAGCAGCTTACGAGTTTGAATCTTTTACCAAAGCATTTCCCAACAGTGACAAACTAGAGGAGGCTTATTATATCGTTGCTTTTGCTTATGCTGAGATTTCACCTGTGTATAGTTTAGATCAAAAAGACACTGAAGAAGCCCTAAACAAATTGCAAGATTACATCAATCGTTATCCCGACAGCGAACGATTGGTAGAAGTCAATAATTTGGTTGAGGAATTGTTGCGAAAACTCGAGCGAAAGTCTTTTGAAAATGCAAGACAGTTTTACACCATCAGGGATTACAAAGCAGCCATCAAAGCAATTGACAACTTCATTGGCGATTTTCCGGGAACTCCTTTTCGCGAAGAAGCGATGTTTGTACAGTTTAAATCTGCTGCCATCCTCGCCATCAATAGTGTTTTTTCTAAGAAAGAAGAACGCCTCGATAATTCTGTTGCTTATTATGATGATTTTATCAGATCTTATCCAGATTCTGAATTTATGGAACAGACGAACTCGATTAGAAATGATATCGAGAAAGAAATTACTACATTTGCATCCAATTAAAAATACGGTATGTCGATTAAAAATTCTAATGCACCAGATACAACGGTAACTTATAACCGAAATGAGTTAGATGAACCAACAGGAAACATCTACAAGACCGTTTCTATACTTGCCAAACGTTCGATTCAGATCAATGAAGAACTGCGTACAGAACTTTTTGAGAAGTTAGAAGAGTTTGCTACCCCTATTGAAACACTAGAAGAGATTTTTGAAAATAAAGAACAAATTGAAGTTTCTAGGTTTTATGAAAAGCTACCAAAGCCACACGCTGTAGCTGTTGAACAGTGGTTAGCAGAAAAAATCTATTATCGTCATACTGACGAAACACCTAAGTAAATGTTTCCTGCCCTACATGCCAAAAAGGTACTCCTTGGCATTTCTGGAAGCATAGCTGCCTACAAGACTCCCTTTCTCGTTCGTGCGCTAATCAATGCTGGCGCAGAAGTACAAGTGGTTATGACTCCTGCTTCAAAGTCGTTTGTTGCACCATTATCATTGTCGACTGTATCCAACAAGCCTGTTTATTCAGAATTTGTTGAAAGCGAAGATGATCTTTGGAACAACCATGTCGGTCTTGGGCTTTGGGCAGATTTGATGCTGATTGCACCTGCTTCTGCCAATACATTATCTAAAATGTCACAGGCCACTTGTGACAACCTCCTACTTGCAGTTTATCTCTCTGCCAAGTGTCCTGTCTATTTTGCTCCTGCAATGGATTTGGATATGCACGAACATCCTGCTACTCAAGAGGTAATTCAACAACTGGTGATGCGTGACAACATACATATTCCTGCACAAGAAGGAGAATTGGCCAGTGGTCTGCAAGGGGTTGGACGTATGCAAGAGCCAGATCAGATTGTAGATTTTATCGAAAAAGATTTAGCTGCCAAAATGCCACTCATGGGTCAAAAGATATTGATTACTGCTGGTCCAACATACGAACCAATCGATCCAGTTCGTTATATAGGTAATCACTCGTCAGGTAAAATGGGTTACGCAATAGCAAATGAAGCTGCTTCACAAGGCGCAGAAGTAGTGTTGATCTCAGGCCCCACAGATGAAATCCCTATTCATCCAGCCATCAGGCTTGTAAGAACCAGCACTACCGATGAAATGCTTGAGTCTTGTTTGCAAGATTTTGATGATTGTAATATACTTGTGATGGCTGCTGCAGTTGCTGATTACAAACCAAAGAATTTGAAGAAAAATAAAATAAAGAAGACCGAAAATACTTCATCCATCGAACTGGTAAAAACTATTGATATCCTTCAACAATTGGGAGAAAAAAAATCAAATCAGTTGCTCGTTGGGTTTTCACTTGAAACAGAAAATGAGTTGGCTAATGCAAAATCAAAACTTCAAAAGAAAAATCTAGACGCAATCGTGTTGAATTCCTTGGCAGATAAAGGAGCTGGCTTTCAACACAATACAAATAAAATCACTTTTATCCCTGCCAAGGGAAAACACAAAACGTATCCCCTAAAAAATAAATCTGAAGTTGCTATTGATATATTAGACGAAATTAAAACAATGATCGATGCATAAACTACTCTTGTTTTTTATTATTTCTAGCATTTCATTTGCACAGGTAATCGATTGTAAAATCAACGTGAATGCAGACTTGGTCGACCAAACAAATAGTCAGATTTTTGAAACACTTGAACAAGAGTTAAACGAATTTGTATCTTCGACAAAATGGGTTGATATTCGTGCTGAGGACTACAATAAAATCAACTGTACAATGTTGATTACGATTCAGAACTATAACAACAACGAGTTTCAAGGCAGTTTGCAAATTCAATCCTCACGCCCGGTTTTTGGATCAACCTACGAAACTCCTCTTATGAATCGAAAGGACGATGATTTTAGTTTTAATTATCAGGAATTTGAATCCTTAAATTTCAACGCTAACAGCACCAACACATCTCTTGTGTCATTGATTAGTTACTATGTTTATGTGACTCTTGGGATAGATGCTGATTCGTTTTCGCTAAATGGGGGAGATGCCTATTTCAATCAAGCACGAAAAATTGTTGATTTATCTCAATCCAATCGCTTTTCAGGGTGGAAACAGTCTGAAAAAAGAACCAATAGATATTGGCTGATTGACCAGCTGAGTTCGAATCCCTTTTCTCTTTTTCGACAAGCCCTATATGATTATCATCTCAATGGGTTGGACGTGATGTCTTCTCAGCCAGAGGCTGGCAAACAAGCCATTGCCAAAAGTATTTCGGATTTAAAGACCTTGTCTGATAGTCGCTCAAATAGTTTGGTTGTAAAATTGTTTTTTGATACCAAAGCAGATGAAATTGTTCAGATTTTTGGTGGAGGCCCATCATTCGATACCACAAAACTTGTGGATGACTTAAATCGGGTTGCGCCCTTTTTTACTGCCAAATGGTCTCAAATTCAATAGTCGAATATCTCTGAAAAAGTTATATTTGATTGTCATTAATTTTTTGATTCGTTGTTACAGTCCATTTCCATAGTCAATTTTGCTCTCATAGACGACATCCAATCTGGTTTTGGCCCTCAACTTAATGTTGTGACTGGTGAAACAGGCTCAGGAAAGTCGATTGTGATCGATGCCTTATCTCTCGTTTTGGGTGCTAGAGCAGACTTGTCAGCTGTTCGAGATGCTTCCAAAAAGTGCATCGTCGAAGTTGTATTTGATTTGTCAAAGTCTTCATTTCGCTCAATTTTTGATGAGTTGGAAGTGGATTTTGAAGTTGAAACAATCTTGAGGAGAGAGATTTTACCCTCTGGAAAATCACGCTCATTTATCAACGACACGCCAGTTCAGCTGGATAAATTGCGATTTCTTGGATCAAAACTTGTTGACTTGCATTCTCAACATCAAACTTCACAATTGGCAAATTCAGCATTTCATTTTGACCTGTTGGATACCTTTTCTGGTGCAATGGATATGAGGTCTGAGTTTCAAGACGCTTTATCGACAGCAAAACAAATTGAAAAGAAATATCAAGAACTTCTCGAAGCCCAACGAGCGGCTAAGGAGTCTTTTGACTATAACTCATTTCTTTTGGAAGAATTAAAAGAGTTACAACTGCAAAATGATATGCAATCTACACTAGAAAATGAGCGCAATTTGCTGCAACATGCACATGATATCAAAGAAAGTATTCATCAGATATTAGAAGTTGCTTCGAATGAAAATATTGGATTGACCGATCAATTAAGTCAATGTAGAATGGGCTTGCAAAAGCTCGAGTCATTTAGTGAACAGTTTCAAAAATTATCTAAACGATTGGACAGCATGTGGTTCGAATGGTCTGATATTCAATCGACTTTAACGACTCTCAACGATGACTTGGCAGTAGATCCTACACGCCTTGAAGTTGTGAATCAAACACTGAGTAAGATTTATGCCCTCCAGCAAAAACACCAAGTTGCTGATGTTGAAGGATTGATGAAAAAAGAACAACAATTGTCAGTGCTTTGCCAAGTGGTTACAGAAGGGGATGATGAGATTAAAATCGAAAAGCAACGTCTTGAAGAGGCAGAGAATATGGCTTGGGATTTATCTAAAAAATTGGCTACACTTCGAAGGAATCATGTAAATCAACTAGCAGATGAGCTTTCGACACGTCTCAGAAAACTAGGGATGGAGCACGCTCGTTTTGATTTTCAATTAGATACAGAGACAACCCTAAGCACTACAGGATCTGACACCCTCACAGTTTTATTTTCTGCCAATAAAGGTATCGATTTTTCAGAGCTCCGTAAGATAGCCTCAGGTGGGGAACGCTCGCGAATTATGCTCGTCATCAAGTCGATCCTTGCCAAAAATGACGACTGTCCAACAATGATTTTGGATGAAATCGACACAGGTGTTTCAGGTGAAATGGCAAAAGCAATGGGTGATTTTATGCGTGAAATCAGTCAACATACACAGTTGATATCCATCACTCACCTACCACAGATTGCTGCAATGGGCACTTCGCATATCAAAGTGTATAAAACCACAGATGATGAAACCACTCGCACACGTGTTAAGACATTGGTAGGCGAGGATCGAGTGATTGAAATTGCGCAAATGATCGATGGAAATCAAATTACGCAAACTGCACGTACGTACGCAGAAAAATTATTGAATTAGTACTATCTTTATCAAAATTTTTTTATGCCTTACAACTTACTAAAAGGAAAGAAAGGAATCATATTTGGCGCATTAGATGAAAATTCTATTGCTTGGGAAACTGCCACTCGTGTTCACGAGGAAGGTGGTGAATTTGTTTTAACGAATGCACCTGTTGCCATGCGCATGGGCGCAATTAATGACCTTGCCGAGGAAACAAAATCGCAAGTGATTCCAGCAGATGCGACGAGTATTGAAGATCTCGAAAGCCTAATTGACCAGTCAATGGAGATTTTAGGAGGTAAGATCGACTTTGTTTTACACTCAATTGGCATGTCAGTCAATGTGCGAAAAGGAAAGTCATATACTGACCAAAACCACAGCTGGACAGCGAAGGGTTGGGATGTTTCAGCTGGTTCGTTTCACAAGCTCATGCAAGTCTTGTACAAAAAAGACGCAATGAACGAATGGGGTAGCATTGTTGCCTTGAGTTATGTGGCTGCCCAACGAGTATTTCCCGATTACAATGACATGGCTGATAACAAGGCTTACCTAGAATCTATTGCGAGAAGTTTTGGCTACTTCTTTGGTAGAGATAAGAAGGTGAGGGTCAACACCATATCACAATCGCCAACGCCTACCACTGCTGGTAAAGGTGTCAAAGGTTTTGATGGTTTTATCTCTTATGCTGAAAAAATGTCTCCTTTAGGAAACGCAACAGCACTCGATTGCGCAAATTATACGATCACTTTGTTTTCCGATTTGTCCAAAAGAGTCACATTGCAAAACCTATATAATGATGGTGGTTTTTCAAATATGGGCGTGAGTGATGCTGTGATGGACATGGTTGACAATCAAAAGTAAAATAAATCGATCATTTATGGCTTTATTAAGCGGTCTTACCAAACAGATTGGATCGCTCAAGCAATTGCGTTTAATTACTATATTTTTTCTGTTTTCCTTTGTTGTTTGGCTGTCTTCGAAAATGTCGGAAACACATACTGCTAGCGTTGAAATCCAGTTTGATTTTAGCAATGAAACTTTTGAAATCTATCGTAAGAATAAGGAAATGCAAGCGACTGACTTTATTGTTTCTGGAACAGGTTTTCGTTTGCTTTCTGCTCGATTGATAAAACCAACTGTTTTTCTGTCCATGTCGGATGCTCAAATGGATGGAGAGGGGATTTATTTTACCCAACAAGATTTAATTTCATCTGTTGAAGCACAATTTCGAAATGTGTTTCGAGTCAATCAACTATCACTCAAAAGACTTGATGCCCCATTCATTCAATCTGCATCAAAAAGAGTCCCTGTGCGACTCGATCAGGATTTGATGCCAGCAGATGGTTATGCGTGGTCAAGTGAACGACAAATTGTGCCAGACTCTCTAACAGTCTTTGGATTGCCTTCACAAGTTGATACTTTGATGTTTGCACTTTTAGATAGTCCAAAGAACAAGATGTTCAATACTTCCTTCGACCAAAAATTAGCATTAACAACTGATCTACAATCAAATTTTAAATGGAGTCAGACAAAGGTTCGTGTTACGCAAAACATCTCTCGCTATACACAAGTTGAACTTCGCCTTCCTGTCGAAGTCATCGACTCTGATGAAAAAGTTGATGTGAGTTTGATTCCCGCATTTGTTTTGGTCAACCTTCGTGTTCCCATTGAAAGAGTTCGTCAGATCGAGCCATCACAGTTTGTGCTAGGATGCCGATTGCCATCTGATACGACTGCAGAATATCTAGAGGTTAATTTTGAGAAAATACCTGAGGATATCATGGTTAAAGATATCACACCAAAACAAGTACGTTATTTTTTAGATTGATGATACAGATCGCAATTACAGGAAATATGGGATGTGGTAAAACCACAATTTGTCAGATGATGGAGAATGAGGGTATACCTGTTTACTATTCCGATAGTCGTGCAAAACAGTTGATGAATCAAAATGAATCGTTGATGAGATCAATAAAAGATCGTTTTGGTGAAGAATCCTATCACGATGGTTTACTCAATCGCAAATGGATCGCAAGTATCGTCTTTGACGATGCAACTGCTTTAAATGATTTAAACAATTTGGTTCATCCTGTCGTTCAAAAAGACTATTTGAATTGGGTGTCTCAACAAGCAAAGGATATCGTCGCTTACGAATCTGCCATACTGATTGAGCATGGGAATCAAGGGAATTTTGATGTTGTGATTTTGGTTCAATGCCCAGAAAATATTCGCTTTGAACGCATCCAAAAACGTGATGGCTTGACCTTGGCTGAAGTACAAGCACGCACACGTTTTCAGTGGCCACAGGAAGAAAAAATCAAATATGCTGACCATTTGATTGAAAACACTACGCTTGAACAAGCAAAGCAACAACTCAGTTCTGTTATCTCATCGATACGTAAACAATTGCAGAAAGATTAATTATTTTTGAATATGAATCGTGGATTCTTTCCGATATTGATTTTCTTGATGACACTTTCCTTGATTGGGATTATTCTCATTCAACGATCATGGATCAATAAAAATGAGAGCAATTTTGAGCGACAGTTTGTGTTGAGTGTTAGTGCTGCAATTTCAGAGGTTTCTTCTCAAATAAAGGAGCGAGAACTACTTGATTATCTAGCTGCTTATCAAAAAATGATCGATAGTATTGGAACGCCAAGATACTCTGAATTGACAGAGGTTTTTGAGTATATCGATCGTAGTCCAGATGCTGATGTTTCCTACTTTATTCAACAAGGAATCATTGAAGACGATTACAATATCTCTTTGCAAGCCTTCGACTCGTTGAGCAATGATTCTGCACCCATTTTAGATTATCGAAGAATTAAATCACTAACCATAATTGATGAAAGTTTTGAGCGAGAACAAGAGAATATGAGCTCAACCGAGCGATTGCAACGAATCGAGCGAATGTCATCAATGGACAAAGCTCGTTATGAAACGATTTTTATGGATTTTGCTGATACAAAGCCAATTCAAATGAGGATCAATAACCTAGAACTTGAATTGCTGTTGCGTCAGGAATTTCTTCTGAGAGAAATCAGAATTCCATTTGAATTTCGCGTTTTTGAAGGTAATCAAGCGACTGTTGTTGGATCTGAAAACTATTTGTCAACACTCAACGAAAGGCAATTTAAAACCCCATTATTCATTCGCGATGATGAATCACATCGCTATGAGCTTCGGATTGCATTTCCAGATTTAGATCGTTTCATAGAGGAGTCTGTTTACAACACGCTACTGCTTTCTTTTTTGTTTACGCTGATTATTTTGGGTGTTTTTGCAGCATCTCTATTTCAGATTTTAAAGCAAAAAAAGATATCAGAAATCAAGTCAGATTTTATCAATAATATGACGCATGAGTTTAAAACACCCATTGCAACGATTCATTTGGCACTTGATGCATTGAATAACAAAGGGGTTTTAAATGATTCTAAAACGTTTACTGGGTATTTAGAGATGATTAGAGACGAGAACAAGCGTTTGCATACCCACGTCGAAAATGTATTGCAGATTTCACAGCTTGAAAAGCGAGAATTGGATTTGGAAAAACAAAACATCGATCCTCATCTGACCATTCAAAGTGCCCTTGATCATGTTCGTCTCATCATCCAAAATCGTGGTGGACAGTTGATACAGCAATTCTCAAAAGACCCTGTGCAATTGTTCATTTCTTCAGTTCACATGACAAATGTTTGGGTCAATCTGCTAGACAATGCGATCAAGTATTCAAACGAAAAGCTTGTTGTTGAGATCAAAACAAACGTAGATGAAAAAGGATTTACTGTCAAAATTAAAGACAAAGGAATCGGAATGACAGCTGCAGTTCGCAAGCGAATATTTGACAAGTTTTATCGAGAATCGTCTGGTAATATTCACAATGTAAAAGGTCATGGATTAGGACTGGCCTATGTCAAACAAATAATAAAAATGCACTCTGGCACGATTTCTGTTTCTAGTGCACCAAACCACGGTAGCACATTCACTGTGTTTTTGCCCTTTTAATATAGTCTAAAATGAATACTAGAAATAAACACGTATTGTTAGTTGAAGACGATTTAAACTTTGGTACAGTGTTGAGAGATTATTTACAGCTAAATGGATATAAAGTTGTACTTGCTCGTAATGGTTTGGAGGGCTTTGAGAAGTTTAAAAAGAGTGATTTTGATATTTGTGTGTTAGATGTTATGATGCCCTACAAAGATGGTTTTACACTTGCCAAAGAAATTCGCTCAAAAAACAAGTCCATTCCCATCGTTTTCCTGACTGCCAAATCGATGAAAGACGATGTGTTGAAAGGCTATAAAATTGGAGCAGATGACTACTTGACAAAGCCATTTGACTCTGATATTCTGATGAAAAAGTTGGATGTATTGATTCAGCGCAATGAACAAAATAAAGAAAAATCAAAGCCAAAATCTCGGATTGTCATTGGGGATTTTATCTTCAACCCTCGCTTGCGAACTTTGACTTATAAAGACGATGAAGCTAGAAGCCTTTCGCCAAAAGAAAATCAGCTGTTATTAATGCTGGTTGAAACCAAAGATGACTTACTTTCTAGAAATAAAGCACTGAGCGAAATTTGGAACGACGACAATTATTTCACCTCCAGAAGTATGGATGTGTATGTTGCAAAGTTGCGTAAGTATCTGCGAAGCGATTCCAACATTGAGATTGCAAACATTCATGGTGAGGGTTTTCGTTTGATTACTTCTTAAGACCGAGGATGAAATTGGTTGATTGTTTGCTGTAAATGTTTATTACTCATATGTAAATAACGTTCTGTGGTCGTGATACTACTATGACCAAGCATTTGTTGAACAGAACTAATGTCAGCTCCATTTTCGACAAGGTGTGTTGCAAATGAGTGACGCAAACTGTGTGGACCTATTTTTTTTTGAATGCCTGCAAGTGCTGCAGCTTTTTTCACAATTACAAATATCATATTGCGCGTGAGTTTTGTTCTTCTATTGTTGAGAAACAAAACATCACTATGCCCTTTTTTTCCTTCTACTCGAACGGACAGATACTGATTCACAGTTTCTTGTCCAATCCGACCAATGGGTACAAAACGTTCTTTATCCCCTTTGCCAATAACCTTGACTAAGCCTTCTTTAAAAAATAAATCTGAACAACGCAGATTGACGAGTTCACTCACTCGCAATCCACATGAGTAAAGCATTTCAAGTATGCACCGATTTCGTATCGACATCGGTTCTTCTCCAACAAAACTATTGATAAGCTCTTCGACCTCCGAAACAGATAAAGTAACTGGTAGGGTGGTTCCGATTTTAGGAGGCTCTACCAAAGTGACAGGGTTGTTGTCGCGCAAGCCTTCAGTGATAAGAAAGTCAAAGAACGATCGAAGACCAGAAAGTAAACGAGATTGAGATGAAGGCTTTACTTCTTTGGCAGTCTCATAAATAAACTGAAGCAATTGATCTGAATCGACTTTGGTTGGACCAAATTTGATGTTGTGCTTCTCTAAGTATGCAATCAGTTTTTGAACATCAAAAACATAGTTTTCCAATGTATTTTCCGAAAGACCTCTTTCAAGAAGTAGATATGATTTAAAAGCTTTGATACTTTCACTCCAATTCATATTCGAAGATACATTATATTTACAGCGCCTTTACGTATATTTTGTAAAAGAATGATGAAGATAGCAATTATAAACGGTCCAAACCTGAACCTATTGGGAAAGCGTGAACCTGAGGTGTATGGTAACAAAGATTTTGATGCTTATTTTCTTCAACTTCAATCCTCTTTTACAGATGTTTCTTTAACTTATTATCAGTCTAACGTTGAGGGAGAGCTTATCAATGAGATCCAACGTGTGGGTTTTGATGTCGATGGCATAATTTTAAACGCTGCGGCCTATACACATACTTCTGTTGGGATAGGGGATGCGATCAAAGCGATTGCAGCGCCAGTGATTGAGGTACATATTTCCAACACTTTCTCTCGTGAAGATTTTCGACATACTTCCTATATTACCCCCAATGCAAAAGGGTTGATCCTTGGATTTGGACTTGATGTTTATCGTTTGGCGATTGAGAGTTTTTTACCAAAGCTTTAAATCGGTCGATGACGATTTGAACTGGAAAGGGTTTTTCTTACCAACCAATCATTGAGTTTGTCTGGAAAATAATAAGCCATTAGTCGGAAGAAAAATTTGTTTTTATGCACAATATATCTCGTTTTTGGTCTTGGGATGGTTATGCACTTGAGGATTAAAGTAGATATTTTTTCAACGGGTAGGGCATTGCGCTCGGCATTTTCGATCATTCGATCAGCTTTTTTGAGTACGTCATAATAATCTGAATCTTTAAACCTATCCATTTTATTTAAATTCTTCTTCCAAATTTCTGTTTTGATTGGACCAGGTTCAATAGCAATGACTTGGATGCCATACTGGCTCAATTCTCTACGATAAACGTCGTTTATACTTTCCAGTGCATGCTTTGAAATAGAGTAAGCGCCATTGAATGGCGAATTGAATAATCCTGAAACTGAGCTGATGTTGATGATACGACCTGCTTGTTTGTTTGCTTTGGGTTTTAATAATGGCAGAAAAAGGTTTGTTATTCTTCTAACAGACTTGACATTAACGTCGAGTTGCATTTCAAATTCCTCTTCTGTTAAGAGTTCTAAAGGACCTGGTACTGCAATACCAGCGTTGTTGACCAGTGCTGCTACACGATCACAATTTTCAAAAACAATTCTTGATGCTTTGACAACTTCATCATGATTTTGTACATCAAACTGCAGTGGTGTAAATCGAGTTGTATAGATTGACGACAACTCATCAGCATCCTCTTTTTTTCTCACACTTCCATAGATGTAATATCCTTTTTGGTGCAGTAAATCAAGTGTTGCCCTACCAATTCCTGTCGAAACTCCTGTAGTAATGATGTTTTTACTCAAAATTTCTTAATGATTTAAGATTATACATAAGAATCAAAAGCCATCCATGGGCTACTTGTTTTTTGTATAATAAAAGCAGTGAGGTGTATTAAATATGTATCACCTCATCATAGGCAGCAGCAACTGCTTCCATTACCGCCTCACTCATGGTTGGGTGGGGGTGTACTGCTTTTAAAATTTCATGACCAGTTGTTTCGAGCTTTCGTCCAACAACTGCTTCTGCAATCATATCAGTGACGCCTGCACCAATCATATGGCAGCCAAGCCATTCGCCATATTTGGCATCAAAAATAACTTTTACAAAACCATCGGTATGACCTCCTGCCTGGGCTTTGCCTGAGGCTGTAAATGGAAATTTACCAACTTTAATTTCGTATCCCTTTTCTTTGGCTTGTTCTTCAGTATAACCAACGGATGCAACCTCAGGAAAGCAGTAGGTACAGCCTGGGATATTATTATAATCGATGGGCTCTACATGATGACCTGCAATTTTTTCAACACACAATATCCCTTCTGCAGAGGCAACATGTGCCAGTGCTTGTCCAGATGTAACATCTCCAATCGCATAGTATCCTGGGACATTTGTTTGATAGAAATCGTCCACCAAAATTTTGTCTCTATCTGTGGCAATACCGAGTTCTTCTAGACCTATGTTTTCGATATTTGTTTTGATTCCAACTGCTGACAAAACGATATCAGCAGAAATTTCTTCCTCACCATCTTTTGTTTTGATGGTAGCCTTAACACTTTTGCCACTAGTATTTACTTTTGTGACTTCTGCGCTGGTCATAACCTTTATTCCGCTTTTTGTGAAACTTCTTTCCATTTGTTTTGAAATTTCATCATCTTCAACAGGTATGATTTTAGGCATATACTCAACCAGAGTTACCTCTGTACCCATGGCATTGTAGAAATAGGCAAACTCAACACCAATCGCACCAGAGCCAACAACAATCAGTTTCTTTGGTTGTTTTGGAAGCGTCATTGCTTCGCGATAGCCGATGACTTTCTTGCCATCTTGTGGAAGACTTGGGAGTTCTCTAGATCGTGCACCAGTTGCTATTATGACATGATTTGCTTCGTATTCTGTTTCGCTTCCATCTTCACTGGTAACAGCTACTTTTTTGCCAGCTTTCAGCGTACCATGTCCCATGATGACTTCAATTTTATTTTTCTTCATCAAAAACTGAACGCCTTTGCTCATTGTGCCAGCAACATTTCGACTTCGATTGACGACTGCATCGAAATCCTTATCATAATTTTCGATTGTCAAGCCATAGTCATCGGCATGTTTGAGGTAGTTGAATACCTGCGCAGATTTCAAAAGTGCTTTTGTCGGAATACATCCCCAGTTTAAGCATACACCACCCAAGCTTTCTTTTTCGATTATGGCAGTTTTAAGCCCCAATTGTGATGCTCGAATGGCAGTAACATATCCACCAGGACCACTTCCTAAAACAATAATATCAAACTTACTCATGTCAAATATTTATTTGGCAAAAATACGAAACGAAACATGAATTCAATAGGGAAAATGGAATAACTATGATTTAAAATTTAGGCTTGCCGAGTTTACGCAATATCTTCGTTGGGATGGGGTAGGGCAATCAGGAAAAACATGCCCTAGATGACTATCACAGTTCTCACACAAAATTTCAATCCGAATCATGCCATGACTGTGATCGGGTTCATAGCGAATTTTACCATCAATCGAATCGGAGAAACTCGGCCAACCACAGTTGCTTTCAAACTTGTGATCACTTGCAAAAAGAGGTTCTTTACAGCCTTTACAAACATAGGTGCCATTTTCAAAATGAAGGTTATACTCTCCTGTATGTGGATACTCTGTTCCCTTTTCTCTCATAACGCGGTAGGACTCTTCATCGAGAATTTCTCTCCATTGGTCTTCAGTTTTTTTAAAGGGTCGCTTACTCATCTGATGCAAAAGATAATGCAACTGAATTGATACAATGTCTCTGTCCAGTTGTTTGGCGAGGGCCATCATTGAAAAGATGCCCTAAATGACCTCCACAACTAGAACAGATCAGCTCTATTCTTGTATAGCCGAGTTTATTGTCTTTTTTGTAGGAGACAGCCCCCTCAACTGCTCTGTCGAATGCAGGCCATCCACTTCCAGAATCATATTTATGATCTGAGACGTAAAGTGGGGCTTCACAACCTGCACATTTGTAAACCCCTTCCATGTAGTGGTTGTTGTATAAGCCTGAAAAGGGTCTTTCAGTACCAGCCTCACGCAATACATAGTAGGCATTATCGTCAAGCTGTGCTTTCCATTCTGCATCAGTCTTCTGACAAGACAAATCTTGTGCTGGTGCATTGGGTGTTTTGGGATTTTGCGCGCATGCAATGTGGCTAAAAATCAATAATATAAATAGAATGAATCTCATGGGTGTTGAAATAAGAATTGAATAATGTGTTGAACAGTTTTAGAATCTCTCAATATTCGATGATGCCCAAGACCTGAAGTCAATTTGAGTTGTGAGTTTCGAGCCAAATCATGAAGTGTAATGCTACATTCATAGGGTGCCTCTTTGTCATCTTTATCATGTACAATCAACAATGGAATATCGATTTCTTTTATACTCATACTCGACGAATATGTTTCAAGTTTTGTGCCAAATTGCTTTTCAACAGTAGTAAACATTCTTTCTGTTATTTTTTCAGAAAAATGAAGTTGTTGTGAGAATCGATAAAAAACCCCTTTGATCGAATCTCCACTTCCAATGATTGCTGCTGATTGCAGAGGCAAACCATCTTTAATTGCTCGTAACAACGCAAAACTACCCATAGAGTGTGCAATGGCAGCATCAAAAGGACTAAATTTTTGATTGATATCCTGAATACAACATGTTAGTTCAAGGACATTTGTTTTGTTTCCAGGCGATTGACCATGAGCAGGCATATCAAATGTAATGACCTCACAATTTTGTTTTTGCAATTCGTCTGCAAAGGAAAAGAGTTGTGTTCCTCGACCACTCCAACCATGCAGCAATAAGACTTTCTTTTTCTTGCCACTCAATCTGTAAACTTGAATTTCTTTTTGAATGGAAGAAGCATAAAACTTTATTTGCTCTGCTGCATCACGCATCTGATGCTCTCGGACAGGCGTTTTGAATCGCTGTGGTCGGAAAAATAAATACAAGGCCACTTTTGTAGCCAACGCATTAGATATGCGTTGCGATAGCCAAACTACAAATCGTATTGATTTGGGTACACGTACTGCGGGCCTTTGTTTTTTGTTCTTTTTCATTGCAATTCTATAAAGTTAATAAATATTAAAAAGCCAAACACTTTATTTTCACTATTTTGGTGCTCTAAACTAACAATGTTGCATTTACAAAAAGGGAGTAATACACTCATTCGCGCTTGGGCATCATACGATTGGGCAAATTCAGTTTATTTTTTAGTCATCACTTCAACAATATTTCCGATTTACTATGGGTCGTTGTTTGCTGACAGTTTATACATTGAAATCTTTGGTCAGTCATTAAAAAACACGGCACTTATTAGCTACACGACTTCAGCTGCATTTGCAGTTGTTGCTATTTTATCTCCCATTCTCTCTGGGATAGCAGATTATGTTGGGAATAAAAAATCATTTATGAAGTTTTATACCTATGTGGGAGCATTATCCTGTGTTGGTTTGTATTGGTTCGATTTAGACAATATTTACTTTGGCTTGATTTGCTATTTTTTTGCCTCTGTTGGGGCATGGTTAAGTTGGGTTTTTTACAATTCGTATCTACCAGACATTGCTCATCCTGAACAGATGGACAAAGCAAGTGCTTTGGGTTATTCTCTTGGTTATGTAGGCAGTGTTTTGTTGTTGGTTGTCAATCTGAGTATGGTTCTCAATCCTAGTTTGTATGGAATTGAGGGCACAGCTTCAGAAGCATCTATCAAAGCGATGAAATATTCATTTATCTCAGTAGGAATTTGGTGGATTGCCTTTAGTCAAATTGCCTTTCGGTTTTTACCAAAAAATATTTCCAAAAACCCTTTGACAAAAAAAGTTATTTTCAATGGATATCGCGAGCTTCGTGATGTTTGGAAAACTTTTTCAAATCATCCGATTCTAAAAAGCTACATCGGTGCTTTTTTTGTGTTTAGTATGGCAGTTCAAACAGTGATGTTGATTGCAGCCTATTTTGGCGAACAAGAGGTCAACTGGGGGAGCTCAAGTGAAAAGCAAATCGGACTGATTGTGAGTATCACCATCATTCAACTCATTGCAATTGTTGGTGCAAACCTCACTGCACGATGTTCAAAACGGTTCGGAAATCTACCTGTTTTAATCACCTTGAATTTTATTTGGGTAAGCCTGTGTCTGTATGCATTCTTCGTTCGATCGCCCATCCAATTTTACATTGCAGCTGGGTTTGTTGGGTTGTCTATGGGTGGAATACAATCTTTGGCTCGATCGACATATTCAAAATTTATCCCAAAAACAGATGATACAGCATCATTCTTTAGCTTTTACAGTACATCACAAATGACTGGTATTGTCATAGGGATGCTACTCTTTGGCACAATCGACCAAGTCACTGGATCGATGCGAAATTCAATTTTATTTTTTCTATCATTCTTTCTGATTGGTGCGTTTCTACTTATCCGAATCCACCGAAGAATGACCAACTGAGTACTGATGCTTTTTATCTCCAAGCTAAGTTGTAATATCAACTTCTTTGGGTTCACCTACATAGGTCACATCAGCAGTTCCATTGATCGATGCATGCAGTTTTTCCGACGAGCAAACACTTGCTTGACATGATCCAACGATTTTTATAAATGATTTTTTTGATTTCAATTGTTTTGTGTGAAGAATCCCCGAGCCAATGACTTTCCCCTTAATGATTTTACAATTACCGTTTAATTCCACATTTCCAGAACCAGTAATATCAACAGATACGTTCTGACTTTCGATGGTAAGACTAATCTCACCTGAGCCCATAAGTTCTAGAAACAAATGTTTTGATTCTACATTGGACGTACTTGAAACCTTTGCTGATCCGAGAACATATATTTCGGAAATATCCTTTGTTGTGACTATCAACTGTGTTCTCTCTATTGCATTTCCGAAAAACTTCACATTGTTAGACGTGCTCAAAAGGAGCGTATTGTTTTTAACCTCAGTAAATACCTCAGGGATTACATTGGATTCGCCTATAATTTTGATTTCAGAATGATTACCTTTTTTTAAAATAACATCGAAAGGAGCAGAAATTTCAATCCGATCAAATTTTTGGGTAGTAAGTTGTAAGTTGTCTAAAAGGTTGTTACCTTCAATTGTGTCTTGCCATTGTGCAGAGGCAAAAGTGTATGCACAAATAAGTTTAATAAATAAATATTTCATGATTTTAAGATTTGGTTAATCAAATATAATAATTATTTATAAAAATATAGTTGGCATGGATATTGAATTCTAATGTGCATCATTGCATAAGATGCGATTTCAATGCAAATCGACTGACTTTTACTGACAAATAAATTGAGTAGCAGTCAAAATGCGACAAAATGACATAATCTATGAGCAAAACAAAATTGATTTCATTAGATAATCTATCATTAGAAGAGTTGGAAGTTGATGCGGAGTTGATTCCGTTGATGACAACAGACGACGAGGAAGCGATTTCGAAAGAGCCTATCCCAGAAGTGATTCCCATTCTACCACTGCGCAACACTGTGCTGTTTCCTGGCGTTGTGATTCCAATCACTGCCACGCGTGACAAGTCCATACAACTGATTCGAGATGCCAATGCGTCAAATAAATTGATTGGGGTTGTTGCTCAACTTGATTCCAAAGTCCAATCTCCAGAACAAAAAGATCTTTATAAAGTCGGTACACTGGCACGTATTCTTCGTGTATTGCAAATGCCTGATGGCAATACAACAATCATTTTGCAAGGGAAAAAACGTTTTCAAATCGAAAAATTTATAGAATCCCCATCATATATGAAAGCAACAGTGACTGAGTTGCAAGATGTGCGACCAGAGAAGGGAGACAAAAAATTTGCTGCAGTAATCGATTCAATCAAAGATCTTTCGCTTCAAATCATTTCAGATAGCCCCAATATCCCATCTGAAGCATCTTTTGCAATCAACAACATAAAAAGTGATTCTTTCTTAGTCAATTTTGTATCCTCTAATATGAGTATGGCAACCATTGACAAACAAGAGATTTTGGAAAGCAACGACCTTCACAAACGGGCATTACTCAGTCTGAAACATATGGATGTGGAGTTTCAGAAGCTTTCCTTGAAAAACGAAGTACAATCGAAAGTGCGCAATGATTTAGACCAGCAACAACGAGAGTATTTTTTACATCAACAGATGAAAGCCATTCAAGAAGAATTGGGGGGATCTTCATCTCATCAGGATGTTGCAGATATGAAAATTCGTTCTCGTGAGAAAAAGTGGAGTAAAAAAGTAAAATCTCATTTTGAGAAAGAACTTTTAAAGCTTGAACGAATGAATTCTCAAGTCGCAGAGTATGGTGTTCAAAGAAATTATTTAGAACTGTTGCTCGATTTGCCATGGGACGAATTTTCAAAGGATAATTTTGATTTGAAGCGTGCACAGCGCATTCTCGATAGAGATCATTTTGGATTGGAGAAGGTGAAAAAGCGTGTCATTGAGTTTCTGGCAGTATTGAAACTTCGAAACGATATGAAATCACCCATTTTATGTTTGACAGGTCCTCCTGGCGTTGGGAAAACATCATTGGGTAAATCAATCGCAGAAGCACTAGGTAGAGAATATGTACGAATCTCCCTCGGTGGTATGCGTGATGAAGCAGAAATTAGAGGTCATCGAAAAACTTATATTGGTGCAATGCCAGGTCGAATTTTGCAAAATATCAAGAAAGCAGGCACCTCTAATCCGGTCTTTGTTCTCGATGAAATTGACAAACTGTCTTCAGGTGTGAGTGGCGACCCTTCGTCGGCACTACTTGAGGTGCTTGACCCAGAGCAAAACAGTGAGTTTTATGACAATTTTTTAGAGTTGGGCTACGATCTTTCAAAAGTTCTATTTATAGCAACTTCGAATACCCTCTCAACCATACAGCCAGCATTGTTGGATCGAATGGAAATTATACAAGTGAGTGGATATACACTTGAGGAAAAAATTGCCATTGGGAAAAAATACTTGGTTCCAAAGCAAATCAAAGAACATGGATTGACAGCAAATGACATTACAATTGGCAAGTCAGTTTTAAAAAAGATGATTTCTGGGTATACTCGTGAGTCGGGTGTTCGAGGTCTTGATAAAACAATTGCGAAGGTGATTCGGAATCGAGCAAAATCCATCGCAATGGAAGAAACCTTTGAGACATCAGTTGACGCCAAACACATAGAAGATGTTCTTGGTGCTGAAAAGATATCAAAGGCTGCCTATGAAAACAATGATGTACCAGGTGTCGTAACAGGTCTCGCTTGGACGCAAATGGGTGGAGATATTCTCTTTATCGAATCTCTGGTTACCATGGGATCAGGTAAGTTGTCTCTGACAGGAAATTTGGGTAAAGTCATGAAAGAATCTGCCACTATTGCTTTGGAATTTATCAAATCTTATGCAGATCAACTGGGTACAAATGCAGAGGAACTTAACAAGAGCAACTATCACATTCACGTTCCCGAAGGGGCAACTCCCAAAGATGGACCTAGTGCCGGAATTACGATGCTTACTTCTTTGGTTTCTGCCATTACAGGGCGCAAAGTGAAAAGTAGAATTGCCATGTCAGGTGAGATTACACTGAGAGGAAAAGTTTTACCTGTGGGTGGTATTAAAGAAAAAATCCTTGCTGCAAAGCGTGCAAATGTCAAAACCATCATTTTGTGTAGCGAAAACAAAAAAGATGTGGATGAAATCAATCAAAGCTATCTTCGTGGTTTACAATTTCACTATGTTTCTTCGATGATTGATGTCCTTGATTTTGCATTGACCACTCAGAAAGCAACAAAAGAGCTTCGTAAAATCAAATAATTTTCAATCCAACACGTTTTATTGACTATATGAGATTGATTGTTGTTTGCGTTTTTTTGTTTTGTGCATCATTATGTGCGCAAGTAGGAGGGTCAAATACCTATCAGTTTTTAGATCTTTTACCCAGTCCAAGACATATGTCTCTTGGCACATGGGTACCAACGCTATCAACTGCTTCAATCCACAGTAGCTTGGCAAACCCTGCACAGGTTTCAGATTCGATACGTGGGCAAATCGTGTTTAACTATCAACCTTATTTTGCAGGGATCAATCGAGGCACAGCTGCTGCTGCAATTGCTTTGAATGAATCCAATACCATTTTGGTTGATACCCGATTTGTGCATTATGGAACATTTGATGAAAGAGACATTTTTGCTGAGAAAATAGGTGAATTTTCAGGAAATGAAGTGGCCTTGGGTGTTGCTTATGCCTATACTATTGAATCCAAAAATTTGCGTGTTGGGGCAAGATTAAAGCTGATCAGTTCAACACTAGCTGACTACCAATCTATAGGCTGGACTGCCGACTTGGGCTTGTATCATGAATCTCAATCGTCTCGTTATCGTTATGCTTTGGTCGCGCGCAATATTGGCTCACAATTCACCACCTACGACAATGTAAAGGAAAGCATACCCTTTTCTTTATCTTTTGGCATTTCAAACGAATTAGAGTATTTACCTCTTCGATGGCATTTGTCTCTTGATTATCTTCACAGATGGGATCTTGCCTATGTGAACACCAACCAACAGCAAACTGATTTTGAAGGGGAGTTGGTTGATGATTCCCCAACATTTATGGATGAGCTTGTCAGACACCTTGTATTTGGGGCAGAATTGTTTCCAGATCGTCCATTCTCTATTCAAGTTGGATATAATTTTTTGAGATCTGCAGAACTTTCAATCTCTGAAATTCGTAGTTTTTCTGGTTTGAGTTTTGGTTTTGGTGTCAATTTGCGAAAATTTAAATTCAACTACAGCCATGCTCGTTTCAGTGCAGCTGGAAATACTAATTTTTTAGGTCTTACCTTTGTCCCCTAGATGAAGAACATCATTATATCCATCGACGGGGCATCATCAACTGGTAAAAGCTCTTTGGCAAAAGCGCTTGCAAAACACTACAGCTTTAAGCATATTGACTCTGGCGCCATGTATCGTGCGCTCACTTTTTATGCTTTACATCATCAACTTATCGACAAAAATCACTTTGATATAGACACTCTTGTTTACCATTTGCCAACAATTGAAATTGATTTTTCTACTGATGATTTTGTAACGCTCAATGGCAAAATCATTGAAAATGAAGTACGATCGATGGAAGTATCCAACTTCGTCAGTATCGTGGCAAAAGAGACTTTATTCAGAAAATTTATGGTCGCTAAGCAAAGAGAGTTAGGAAAAAAAGGAAATGTTGTCATGGACGGAAGAGACATCGGCAGTGTTGTTTTTCCTGACGCAACCATCAAATTTTTTATTGAAGCATCGATGGAGGTTAGAGCCAAAAGAAGGTTTGCTGAACTTACACAGAAAAATATTGATGTTTCTTTATCAGATGTAATTTCCAATATCGAAAACAGAGATCATATTGATTCTAGCAGAGATGATTCTCCTTTAGTTATCCCAGAGAATGCGATTGTTCTGACCAACAATGAGGATGGTTTATCTCATCTTCTCGAAGTTGCTATTTCCAAAATCGATAGGCTGAATCATTAATTTTTATTGCCCAAATATTTGCTTGTCTATTGAAAAGGGTTAATTTTGCCCACCCTAAGGGAAACGTTTTGTAGAGAATACCCCTTAGTGTTGTATATGAACCCCTTTTGTTGTTTGGCGTTTATTCTCTAAAAGCAACAGAATACAAAAACAATTAATCATGACGAATGATCATGTAAACGAGGAGCCTCAAGTTGAAGACGTAGAGACCTCAAAAACTACAGAAGAGACAACAGAAGATCAGTCTCCAAAACAATCTCCAGAAGAATTTTTAGAAAATTTTGATTGGCTTTCTTATCAAGAAGCAGCAGAAGTTGTTGATGAAAAGGAGTATAAAGAATTTGAAAAGCTTGTTCATGAAAATTTTGTGGACACACAGCATACTGATGTAATATCGGGTACAGTCACACACATGACTGATCGTGAAGCAATTATTGACATCAATGCAAAATCTGAGGGTGTCATTTCATTAAATGAATTTAGATACAACCCAGACCTAAAGGTTGGTGACACTGTTGAAGTGATAGTTGATATCAGAGAAGATAAAACAGGACAACTTGTTCTATCCCACCGAAAGGCTCGCGTGATAAAAGCCTGGGATCGTGTGAACGAAGCACATGACAATGGCGAAGTCGTAACAGGCTTTGTAAAGTGTCGCACTAAAGGTGGTATGATCGTTGACGTATTTGGGATTGAGGCGTTTTTGCCTGGTTCACAAATCGATGTGAAGCCAATACGTGATTATGATCAGTATGTGAATAAAAACATGGAATTTAAGATTGTCAAAATCAATCATGAGTTCAAAAATGTTGTTGTATCTCACAAGGCACTTATCGAGGCAGATATTGAAGAGCAAAAGAAAGAAATCATCTCACAACTCGAAAAAGGACAGGTTCTCGAAGGAGCTGTCAAAAACATCACTTCTTATGGAGTGTTTATCGATTTGGGTGGTGTTGATGGACTTGTACATATCACAGATTTGTCATGGAATCGAATCAATCATCCAGGAGAGATTTTAGAAATCGATCAAAAACTGAATGTAGTTATCCTTGATTTTGATGATGATAAATCACGTATCCAATTAGGTGTAAAACAGCTGAGTCAGCATCCTTGGGAAGCTCTCAGTGGAGAACTTAAAGAAGGAGATGTGATTGATGGTAAAGTAGCTGTCATTGCTGACTATGGTGCATTTATCGAAGTCGCACCAGGCGTTGAGGGTCTTGTTCATGTGTCTGAAATGTCATGGAGTACCCACATGCGCTCGGCTCAAGACTTTGTAAAGGTTGGTGACGATGTTAAGGTCTCTATTTTATCTCTTGATCGAGAGGAAAGAAAAATGTCTTTGGGAATGAAACAGCTAACGCCAGATCCATGGACAGATATTACCTCCAAATACCCTGTTGGTTCGAAACACAAAGGGGTGATTAGAAACTTCACAAACTTTGGCGTATTTGTCGAACTTGAAGAAGGAATCGATGGACTCATCTATATTTCTGAATTGTCTTGGACCAAAAAGGTAAAGCACCCATCAGAGGTGGTTACTGTTGGTCAGGACTTAGAGGTGGTAGTACTTGAACTTGACGTTGATGGACGAAAACTTAGCTTAGGTCATAAGCAAGTACAAGAAAACCCTTGGAATAAATATCAAACTGAGTATGCTGAGGGCACAATCATTGAGTCGTCTATTCATGAGCTAGTTGACAAAGGTGCAACAGTCATTCTCAATGAAGACATCACTGCTTTTGTTCCAAATCGTCATCTTGAAAAAGAGGATGGGAATAAACTCAAAAAAGGAGAGTCAGCAGAATTTAAAGTGATTGAATTCAACAAAGATTATAAGCGTGTTGTGCTATCGCATAGTGCTGTTTATAAGGAGATGGAAAAAGAAATCGTGAAAAAATCAAAGAAGAAAGCTGCCAAAAAGGAAGTTTCTACTTTGGGTGATATTGACGCTCTTGCCAATCTTAAAAAGAAGATGAATGAAGAAGAAAATGAGGATTAACTCAAGTTCTTTTAGCTATCAATATAAAAAGCGCTATTTAGCGCTTTTTTTATTGGGAAATAATATCACTGATATACGACCCTACATCTGAAGTTGTAGAGTTTTTATCCGGATATATATCAGGTGTGCCAACGTTGTTGTCGATCGTTTTCTGAACAGCATCACGAATCGCATTTGCTTCATCAACCATATCAAAATGATCGAGCATCATCGCTGCTGATAGTATGGTTGCAGTTGGGTTGGCGATTCCTTTGCCTTTGCCTTGTGGGAAAGAACCATGTATTGGCTCAAACATCGCATAACGATCTCCAATTGAGGCAGATGCCAAAAGACCTATTGATCCTCCAATGACACTCGCTTCATCAGAAATGATATCACCAAATAGATTTCCAGTGAGAATAACATCAAACTGTGCAGGGTTCAACACCATTTGCATCGCTGCGTTATCGACAAATAAAAAATCGAGTTCAACATCTTTATATTCGCTGCTGTGAAGATCTGTTACAACACTTCTCCAAAGACGAGAAGAGGCAAGGACATTTGCCTTATCAACCAAAGTCAGCTTGTTTTTTCGTTTGCCAGCAGCCTTAAACGCTAGGTGAGCAACACTTAAAATTTCTTCTTTGCTATAGGTGCACAAATCAGATGCAACCCCTTTGTCGTTCATCTCTTTTTTTTCACCAAAATAAATCCCCCCTGTCAGCTCTCTGTAAATCACCAAATCAACACCTTCAATTCGATTTCGTTTCAAGGGAGAACTATCGATCAGACTGTCATATATTGTGACAGGACGTACATTACAAAAGAGGTTGAATGCTTTACGCAACGCTAACAGCCCTTGTTCTGGTCGTACTTTTGCATTGGGGTCATTGTCATATTTTGGATCACCAATCGCACCAAATAAGATCGCATCACTCGACTTACAAATTTCAAGTGTTTTGTCTGGCAATGGATTGCCAGTTTCATCGATAGCAACAGCACCCATCAGGGCATGTTCATATGTGAAAGAGTGGTGATACTTTTTTGCAACTGCTTCAAGTACTTTTATCGCTTCAGTGATGATCTCTGGGCCAATGCCATCTCCTGCTAAAACAGCAATATTTTTATGCATTTTTTTTCCTTTCAAATTCTTCTATCTTGTTCTTGTTGTTGATCAGATAATCAATATCATCATATCCATTGATCAAACAAGTCTTTTTGTAGGTGTTGATTTCAAAGTCAATGTGAAAATCTATCGATGGAATTTCAACGATTTGCTGTTCCAAATCAATGATAAATTCACATTTTGGATTTTCTTTCATCGCTTCAAAAATTGTTTGCAGCTGCTCTTCATTTACTTGAATGGGGAGTAAGCCATTGTTCAGGGCATTGCCCTTAAAAATATCTGCAAAGAAGCTTGATATCACAACTTTAAAGCCATAATCAGTCAGAGCCCAAGCAGCATGCTCACGACTTGACCCACAACCAAAGTTATTGCCAGCGATAAGTATGGGTCCAGTATAGGTTGGGTCATTCAAAATAAAATCAGAAATGGGGTTGTTGTTGTTGTCGTATCGCCAGTCACAAAAGAGATTGTCTCCAAAGCCTTTTCGATCTGTTGCCTTTAGAAATCGAGCAGGAATAATTTGGTCAGTATCCACGTTTTCGATTTCTAGGGGAATGGCTGTTTGTTGTAAACGCGTAAATTTTTCCATTATGGTTGGGTTATATCGACAATTTTCCCTTCGACGGCAGCAGCAACGGCAGTGAGTGGGCTAGCAAGAATTGTGCGGGCACCAGGGCCTTGACGACCTTCAAAATTTCGATTGGATGTTGAAACACAATATTCTCCAGAAGGAATTTTATCATCATTCATCGCCAAACATGCCGAGCAGCCTGGTTGTCGGATCTCAAATCCTGCTTCTTCAAAAATAGTTCCCAAGCCCTCATCTTGTATTTGTTTTGCAACTTGCTGCGAACCAGGAACAATTAGCGCATTGACATTCTTTGCTTTTTTCTTCCCTTTGATGTAGTCAGAAGCAACACGAAAATCCTCGATTCTAGAATTCGTACAACTCCCAATAAAGACATAATTGATAGGTAACCCATTGAGTGTATCTCCCTGATCAAAGCCCATATAAGCCAATGATTTCTGAAAGGATTCGTTTTGTGAAGATGGAATTTTCTCTTGAACCCCAATACCCATCCCTGGGTTTGTTCCATAGGTGATCATTGGGCCAATATCATCAGCATCAAACCTGTATTCTTTATCAAAAACAGCATCATTGTCAGACGGTAGGGATTGCCAATGCTTAATCTTTTCTTCCAACTCCTCTTGAGAGGGGGCAAATTCTCTTCCCTTGATGTAGTCAAAAGTCGTTTGGTCTGGCGCAATCATCCCACCACGAGCACCCATCTCAATACTCATATTGCAAACTGTCATACGACCTTCCATACTCATATTTTCAAACACTTCACCAGCGTATTCCACAAAATAGCCCGTTCCTGAATCTGTTCCGAGTTGTGCAATAATGTAGAGAATGACGTCTTTAGGATGAACACCTTTTTTGAGCTTACCGTTGACTGTAATTCGCATGCTTTTCGGTTTGCTTACCAACAAGCATTGGCTTGCAAAAACCTGCGCAACTTGACTTGTACCAATCCCAAAAGCAATCGATCCGAAGGCACCATGTGTTGAGGTGTGACTATCTCCACAAACCATCGTCATGCCAGGTTGCGTGATGCCCAGCTCAGGACCAATGACGTGCACGATCCCTTGGTAAGGGTGGCCTAGGCCATATAGCTCAATATTGTATTCATCACAATTTTTACGCAATCGCGCAACTTGGTTTCTCGACAATTCATCTTTGATAGGTAGGTGTTGGTTGAGCGTTGGGACGTTGTGATCTGCAGTAGCAACAATTTGTTTTGGTCTAAAGACAGGGATGTTTTTGTCTTTTAACACTGCAAAAGCTTGAGGACTCGTCACTTCGTGTATCAAATGTTTATCGATATAAAGGATATCAGGACCATCTTCTAGTTGATCGACAACATGGCTGTCCCAAACCTTGTCAAATAGTGTTTTTCCCATCCTATTTGGTTTGCTTATGAGTTCAGATTTGCAAGATCAACAATTCCAGGAATATCATCATCATTGATTTCTTTGTGTGTATCTGCAAATTTCAAAAATTGTTCGTACACTTTATCCAGTTGCAACTTGGTAAGTTCAATGCCAATATTTTTTGCACGATAGGCGAGAGCTGCGCGCCCACTGCGAGCAGTCAAAACAATTGCAGAGGTTTCGACTCCTACGTCATGTGGGTCAATGATTTCGTAGGTTTCTCTATTCTTGATGACACCATCCTGATGAATGCCAGAACTGTGAGCAAAGGCATTTGCTCCAACGATTGCTTTGTTGGCTTGCACACTCATCCCCATCGATTCAGAAACCATTTGAGAGGTATCGTACAACAGTTTGGTGTTGATATTTGTATCCAATTGCAAATGAGGATGTTGTCGCATAATCATCACCACTTCTTCTAAAGAGGTATTTCCAGCACGTTCCCCAATCCCATTGATGGTGCATTCGATTTGACGCGCACCATTGACAGCACCTGCAATAGAATTTGCAGTTGCAAGACCCAAATCATTGTGACAGTGACAAGAAATGATTGCTTTTTCGATCCCCTTTACATTTTCGACTAGATATTTGATTTTTGCTCCATAGTCCTCTGGTAAGCAATATCCAGTCGTGTCAGGGATGTTCAAAACAGTTGCGCCGGCCTTGATGACCTCTTCACAAACTTTGGCAAGAAAATCATTATCTGTTCGCCCTGCATCTTCTGCGTAAAACTCTATGTCCTCAACATACTGTTTGGCATGCTTGACAGCTCCAACAGCACGTTCTATAATTTTCTCACGACTCGAATTAAATTTATGCTTGATATGCGAGTCTGAGGTACCTATTCCTGTATGAATTCTTGGATGCTTTGCATGCTGAAGTGCTTGGGCAGCAACATCGATATCTTTTTGAACAGCACGTGTTAGACCACATACAGATGCAAACGTAACAACCTTTGAAATTTCTTCAACAGAGTGAAAATCACCAGGACTGGAAATTGGAAATCCAGCTTCAATGACATCAACACCCAAATCGTCCAATCGAGTGGCAATATGAAGCTTTTGTTGAGTGTTTAACTTACAACCTGGAACCTGTTCACCATCACGCAAAGTGGTGTCAAAAATGTGAACTTTATCTTTTGGCATAAACAATTATATAACAATTGTATAAAGCAAATTTAAATCAAAAATATGGCTCAAAAAAATGTATATTTATGAATTACCAAAATTTAATTTTATATCAATTGACTTTTTGAAATTTATATATGCGTAATTTCCAAAAAGAGTCTCTTTTTCAGCTGATAAAATCTTTATCAAAATCAGAAAAAAGACAGTTTAAACTGTATGCAAATCGATTGCAATCCAATTCGGACACGAAGTTTATTGCTCTTTTCAACCTGTTGGATAAAATGAATGTCTATGATGAGCAAAAAATTTTGCAGTCAAAAATTGTGAAACGTGAACAGCTTTCAAATGTAAAAAGTCATTTGTACAAGCAGATTTTAATCAATTTGAGATTATCGGCTTCAACAAAAAACAAGAGGCTGCAAATGCGCGAACAACTTGACTATGTGTATATTTTATACAATAAAGGACTCTATGAGCAAAGTTTACTTTTGCTTCAGCGATTGAAAACACAAGCTGAAAAGTTGGACGACACTGCTTTGGTATCACACGCTGTAGAGTTTGAAAAAGAAGTGCAGACGCAATACCTATCCAAAACAAGCTTTGATTATGTCGATGAGCTTGTCAATCAATCTTTAGAAAATGCCTCTCATAATCTCACCAAATCAAAGCTATCTAGTTTGTCCTTAATGCTCCACGCCAAAAATGTGCATTTTGGATATGTGAAGAATGATAAAGAATACAATGAAATCACAAAGTTTTTCGAGTCGCATATCGTTGAAGTTGATTTGGAAACTGCTGGTCTGTCTGAAGCGTACTGGTATTACAGCTCTTATTTACTGTACAGTATTCTAGTGCAAGATCTTCTTTCGGCATTTAAATTTGCAAACAAGCTGATTGAACTTTTCTTCTTGTCTCCAGAGATGATTGCTTTGCATCCAGTATTTTTTATTCGGGGTCATCAATACCTATTTGAAATTTTATTTTTATTAAAATATCGATCCAAATTCAAAATTGCGTTGGAAAGGTTTGAGTCAACGATATCACTACCTAGCTTTCCGAGCAACCACAACATTTCACCCTATATTTTTATGGGTAAATACAACAATAAAATCAACTTTCACTTTTTGGAGGGTAGTTTTGAAGAGGCTGTCCCTCTGATTCCTGATGTTTTGGATGGATTGGCTCAGCACAGCGATCAGCTCGATCAGCACAATATTATGGTCATGTATTATAAAGTTGCTTGTATTTATTTCGGCGCTGAAAATCATGCAAAATGCATCGAATATTTGCAATTTATCATCGATGATAAATCCCTACGAGTTCATCAAGATTTAATGTGTTTTTCGAGGGTGTTAAACGTCGTTGCGCACTATGATGCAGGCTTAGATTATGAAATTGAAAAGCAAGTAAAACAGACATATAAGTTTTTATTAAAAATGGATGAGCTTCAGTCGGTTCAGATAGAGCTCATTCGATTTTTGAGGAGTTTAACTGATATCTACCCAAGCGAATTGAAGCAAGCATTTCGCAAACTACACGCGTCATTAAAGAATTTTGAAAATGACCCATATGAAAAGCGTTCATTTCTATATTTGGACATATTGTCATGGTTAGAGAGTAAAATTGAAAATCGCTCGATAGGGGAGATCATTCGTGAAAAAGCGTCTTTACTCATTCGTTAGCTAGCATTCCAAATCACATCATCTGGAGTTGGTGCAAGAAACGTCATCTCTTCCTTTTTTGTTGGATGAATCAAAGTAAGCGAACGAGCATGAAGGTGAATACTGCCATTTTTGTTGGGTCGTTTGGCGCCATATTTCAAATCCCCTTTGATGTGCAGTCCAACTGCTGCGAGTTGGGCACGAATCTGATGATGTCTTCCAGTTTCCAGTTCAATGTCTAAAACGTGATATGATTTCAGTTGTTTTACAGAACGATAATGAAGAATAGCCTTCTTTGTATTTGGAGTGTTTTTGGGGTAGTGAAAAGATTTGTTTTTTGAAGGGTTTTTTCTGAGGTAGTGCTCCAAAGTCGCCTTTGGCTCAGGAGTTCCAGAAACAACTGCTCGATATATTTTTTTGGGAATTCGTTCTTTAAATTGCTGACTGAGTCGCGAGAGTGCTTTTGAGGTTCTAGCAAGCACAATCACCCCTGTTGTAGGTCTGTCGAGACGATGAACTAAACCCAAAAATACCTCCCCAGGCTTTTGATATTTATCTTTGATATATTTCTTTGCAAGATCGAGAAGGGACTTGTCGCCAGTTTTGTCGCCTTGAACAAGTAAACCAGCAGTTTTGTTGACAACTAATATATGGTTGTCTTCGTAAATGACAGAAAGTGCTGACAATTAGTACTGTTCGTTTTGATTCGGAAAGTCAACAGACTTCACGTCTGAAACATATTTTTCAATTGCTTTTTTCATGTCTTCATACAAGTTCATATACCTTCGCAAAAAGCGAGGGTTAAACTCGTTTGTCAAACCAATAAGATCATGAATGACAAGGACTTGCCCATCCACATCAGCTCCAGCTCCAATGCCAATCACTGGGATAGTTAACTGTTGAGCAACTTGCTTTGCCAGTTTGGAGGGTATTTTTTCTAAAACCAATGCAAAACAGCCGAGTTCTTCAAGCTTTTTTGCATCAGAAAGAAGCTTTTTTGCCTCTTCTTCTTCCTTAGCTCGCACAGAATAGGTACCAAATTTATAGATGGATTGGGGTGTGAGACCAAGATGTCCCATGACAGGAATTCCTGCGTTTAGGATTTTGGTGATTGACTTTTCAATTTCTTTTCCACCTTCCATTTTGACTGCGTGCGAGCCAGATTCTTTCATAATTCTTATCGATGAACGAAGCGCCTCTTGAGAGTCTGATTGATAGCTGCCAAAAGGCAAATCCACAACAACAAGTGCACGCTTACTGGCTCGCACAACACCTGAGGCATGGTAAATCATTTGGTCAAGAGTGATCGGAACTGTTGTTTCATGACCTGACATGACATTTGACGCAGAGTCACCAACAAGAATCACATCCACATGAGCAGCATCCACAACAGTCGCCATCGAATAGTCGTATGCAGTGAGCATAGTGATCTTCTCTTTCGATGCTTTCATCTCAAAGAGACTGTTTGTGGTCACTCTCTTATAATCTTTTACTGACTTTGACATGGCACAAATTTGCTCAAAAATACATTATATAGTCGAACAATGCGATAACTGACACCCTGTCAGTATAAAGTCAATGGCATAGTCATTGAGTTAATGTTGAAAAAAATTAATCATGAGTAAAATAATCGGTATTGATTTAGGAACAACAAACTCTTGTGTTTCTGTGATGGAAGGAAATGAGCCAGTTGTGATTCCAAATGCAGAAGGAAAACGAACAACCCCATCTGTTATTGCTTTTGTCGAAGGCGGTGAAATCAAGGTTGGCGATCCAGCAAAACGACAAGCTGTGACCAATCCAACCAAAACCATTTCTTCTGTCAAACGATTTATGGGAAATAAGTTTTCTGAATCATCCAAAGAAGTAAAACGAGTTCCATATTCAGTTGTGAAGGGTGACAACAACACCCCACGAGTTGATATCGATGGTCGTTTGTACACACCCCAAGAGCTTTCGGCAATGATTTTGCAAAAAATGAAGAAAACAGCTGAGGATTATCTAGGACAATCTGTTACAGATGCTGTAATCACTGTACCTGCTTATTTCAATGACGCACAACGCCAAGCGACTAAAGAAGCAGGTGAAATTTCGGGATTAAAAGTCCACAGAATCATCAACGAACCAACTGCTGCTGCTTTGGCTTATGGTCTTGACAAAGGTGGTAGTGATAAAAAAATAGCAGTATATGACCTCGGTGGTGGTACATTTGATATCTCTGTTCTCGAGCTAGGGGATGGGGTTTTTGAGGTATTATCAACCAATGGTGATACTCACCTTGGAGGTGATGATTTTGATGAGGTGATTATCGACTGGCTTGCAGATGATTTTAAGTCTAATGAAGATGTTGATCTTCGCAAAGACCCAATGGCACTTCAGCGATTGAAAGAAGCAGCTGAAAAAGCTAAAATTGAATTGTCGTCATCAACCCAAACAGAAATCAACTTGCCTTATGTCACAGCAACTGCCTCTGGGCCAAAACACCTTGTACAAACACTGACTAGAGCCAAGTTTGAGCAGTTGTCTGCTGAATTGGTGAAACGCTCGATGACGCCTGTTAAGAATGCACTTTCCGATGCTGGATTGTCAACAGATGAGATCGACGAGATCATCTTGGTAGGTGGTTCAACCCGGATTCCAGTGATTCAAGAAGAAGTTGAAAAATTCTTTGGAAAGAAGCCATCAAAAGGGGTAAACCCCGACGAAGTTGTAGCTGTTGGCGCTGCAATTCAGGGAGGTGTACTCACAGGAGATGTAAAGGACGTCCTATTGTTGGATGTCACACCACTTTCTTTAGGAATTGAAACGATGGGTGGTGTTCTCACGAAATTAATCGATGCAAACACAACGATTCCTACAAAAAAGTCACAGGTGTTTTCAACAGCTGCTGACAATCAGCCCTCTGTAGAGATTCATGTTTTGCAAGGCGAGCGTCCAATGGCTGCTGATAATAAGACAATTGGTAGATTTCACTTGGATGGAATCCCACCAGCACCTAGAGGTACGCCGCAAATTGAGGTGACTTTTGACATCGATGCCAATGGCTTGATTCATGTTACTGCACTCGATAAAGCAACAAACAAATCGCAAGATATTCGTATTGAGGCTTCATCAGGTTTGACAGAAGAAGAAATCGAAAAGATGAAAAAAGAGGCAGAGGCGAATGCAGATGCAGATAAGAAAGCAAAAGAGCAAGTAGATACGCTCAATAACGCCGATGCAATGATCTTCCAAACCGAAAAGCAATTGAAAGAGTTTGGCGATAAGTTGTCAGATGACAAGAAAAAGCCAATTCAGGATGCTTTGGATACCCTTAAAAAGGCTTATGAGTCGAAGGATGTTGAGGCGATAACTCCTGCATTAGACAGCATCAATGAAGCTTGGAAAAATGCTTCTGAAGAGATGTATAAAGCGCAAGCCGATCAGGGTGCTTCTGCAGATGGACAAGCAGATGCAGGTGCATCAGCCGGCGAGACCAACGACGAGGATGTTGAGGATGTTGACTTCGAAGAAGTGAAGTAACTCTTTGCATATCTTGTTTACATAACATAAAAAACGCACTGTTAGCAGTGCGTTTTTTTTATTGTGCCAATTGCAATGGAGAAAATCCCTACAGATTTGCTCACTATTTATTTCAATACTTGTGCGATTGATTTTGTAATTTTGTGGGGATGAGTAAGCTTCAAAAAATACTGATGAAACAGATTAGAAATATTTTGATAAAATATAAGTTAAAATTAAAGTGATGAATTATAAATATGAAATTATTATTTATTGGAGCCAAGAAGACGAAGCTTTTATTGCAGAAGTTCCCGAATTAGCTGGATGTATGGCTGATGGAGAAACCTAAATAGAGGCTTTAGAAAATGTACAAGTAGTTATTGACGAATGGCTAGAAACTGCAAAGTTGAAAAATCGACCAATCCCAAAATCAAAGGGTAAGTTGATGTACGCTTGAAAAAAACGAATGCAACAAAAGGTATAATCAAAAGGCCAGTTCCTCGTAATACTCACATCTAAAAAGTTATGGATAAATCTACACTTCTCAAAAAAATCAATGATAGAAATCGAGGGACATTGATGCAAACCCTTAAGATTGAATTTACTGACATTGGAGATGATTTTTTGATCGCACGTATGCCTGTAACTGCTGCAGTTCATCAGCCAGATGGTGTTTTACATGGTGGTGCTACTGCAGCACTAGCTGAGACAGTTGGGAGTTCTGCAGCAGCTGTTTTTTGTAATCTAGAAGGGCATATGCTACGAGGAATCGACGTTTCTGCAAAGCACGTGAGAGGTGTACGAACTGGTTATGTGTACGCTAAAGCAATGCCTCTACACAAGGGCAAAACAATGCAAGTATGGTCAATTGAAATCACTGATGATGAACAGCGATTGGTGTCATCATGTTCATTGACAACACTTGTTCTTCCCCTCAAAAAATAACCCACTTGACCCAGTTATCATTTTTTGTAGAGATTGAAAAGCACTTAAACAGCAAATTGCCCTTTGTTGTGTTTCGACATCCAAATGAGACTCGATTGACAGCATTTCTCGATCACAACCAGTTACCCAAACCGAAAACCAAATTTGTTGTCAGTCATTTTGAATCGTCAAAACATTTTTCAATTTACCCAGATCAAACCCTACATACAGACTTTCGTGTTGATGAAATACCCAGTCAATCAAAACAGCTTGAATGGCATGATTTAGAACAGAAACAAAAGAATCATACAAGCCTCATTCTCAATGCCATAGGCAGTATGCAACAATCCCATTTGAATAAGGTAGTGTTGGCAACTGCACTCGAGTATAATGGATTGTCAAGATCATCAATTGATTATTTTAAAACGATCCTTTCGTCGTACAAAAACACTTTTAACTATCTGCTTTTTCATCCCAAATATGGCCTGTGGATGGGTGCAACTCCTGAACGTTTGATTACAATACAACAGTCTCATTTGACGACAATGGCATTGGCTGGTACTCGACCATTAGGTAGCACCTCATGGGGCGAAAAGGAAAAGGAAGAGCAAGGGTTTGTAGTGAATGAAATTGTAAACACACTACGCAGGTACACATCAAATGCATCGATACATTATGCTGATGCAAAAACCATTCGTGCAGGACAGTTGGAACATCTACAAACGACCATCACTGCAGAGCTAACGATTTCTCCTCTCGAAGCAGCCAACGCACTTCATCCCACACCTGCTGTTGGAGGAGTTCCAAAAGAGATGGCACTTGACTTTATCAAAACCCATGAGCAATTGGATCGATCTCTATATGCTGGCTTTTTGGGGGTGATAGATCAAGACCAAACAGACCTATATGTCAACCTACGTTGCATGACAATTCAGGATGACAAGGCTTTGGTATACGTTGGAGGTGGGATTACTGAAAAAAGCAGTCCACATGATGAGTGGCAAGAGGTGCTGGAGAAAGCAAACACCATGGGTCGAATTTTGATGAGTTAACAACTGCGCATTTTGTACATTTGCCGTTGCTATGAATCTCTCTGCAATACCTGTTGTACGCTCGGTTATTCAACAACTACTCAATTATGAGGTTTGTCATGTTGTGATCGCGCCAGGCTCTAGAAGTGCGCCCATCACTGTTGGGTTGACCACTCATAGTGGGTTCACAACCTATAGCATCGTTGATGAACGCTCTGCAGCTTTCTTTGCTCTTGGGCTTGCACAAAAACTTCAAAAACCAGTAGCAGTGCTATGTACATCTGGCTCAGCTCTGTTAAACATCTATCCTGCTGTTGCAGAAGCTTATTATAGTCAGTATCCAATTGTGGTGTTGAGTGCCGATCGACCTACCTACCAAATTGATATTGGAAATGGCCAAACAATAAAGCAACAAGGAGTGTTTTCAAAACATATTGTTTCTGAAGCAGCACTTCTGCAAGATGTAACGCACAACCACGCAGCAATCATTGAGAGCAATACCCAGAAGTTAATTGATTCAAAATCAACTCCTAAGGAAATTGAAGGTTCACAACAAGCCATTGAAAAGAAAAACAACACTAGACTCGAGGAAGTACTTTCTCAAATGTATTTGTACAATGGTCCTGTTCATATCAACATTCCTTTGGAAGAGCCATTGTACGACTTCAATGAAGTGTCAGATTTCACCCCCCAACAACAACAGCAGTTGACTAGCCCTCACACCAAACAGCACAAGGATTTTGAAAAAAAATGGAATACGTCAAAACGCATTATTATCGTTGTCGGAACAATGCCAGCCAATCGTCTAAACGCAAAGAGTATTTCTTTGTTGGCCAATGACCCTAGAGTTGTTGTTTTGCATGAAATCAATTCCAACATCAGTCATGACAACTTCATTGCACATATTGATCGGGTGATCATTCCTATCGAGAAAAAGAAAAATAGTCAAGACATTTTTCAATCATTATGCCCTGATCTGTTGGTGACAATGGGAGGGATGGTTGTTTCGAAAAAAATCAAATCACTATTGCGATCCTACACTAGTGTTTTACACTATCATATCGGCACAGATCGAGCACTTGATACTTATTATTTGGGTGTGCAACACATCGAGGTTGATCCTAACTCTTTTTTGAGGGGGTTGACACCTATTTCTGATACTGAATCGAGTTATCAGCAACAGTGGCTTCAACTGTCTAGGCAAAGAGAGATTGCGCATCAAACATTTTGTCGAAAGTTGCCTTTCAGCGATTTGTATGTGTTTGATAAAATCATGCGCTCGATTCCTAATAATTATACCATCCAATGGGCTAACAGCTCGCCCATTCGATATGCACAACTGTTTACCAAAGCTGGGGCATCTTCCTATTGCAACAGAGGAACAAGTGGAATTGAAGGGAGTATCTCAACAGCAGTGGGAGCATCAGTGGCAAGTGAAACACCAACGCTGATGATCACAGGTGATTTAAGTTTTTTTTATGACTCAAACGCTTTGTGGAACCAATACATCCCATCCAATTTTCGAGTGATATTAGTGAACAATGGGGGAGGTGGTATTTTTAGGATATTGCCCAACGCCAAGGAAACACCTGATTTTGAAACATATTTTGAAACAAAACATCGCAGAACAGCCAAATGGATGGCAAAACAATATGGCTTGTCCTACAAAAGAGTTCGAAGTGGTGTTGGTTTAAGGCTAGCATTGGGTCGATTTTTTTCACCTTCGAGTCGTGGGAAAATATTAGAAATATGCACGCCTTCCAATTCCAATGATTTAGTTTTACAGGCCTATTTTGATTTTTTGAGCAATCAATCAGATTAAGTCTTAATTTTGTAAAAAAATAAATATGAAAGCAGTTTGGAAATCCATAAAAACCTACTCTGATATTTTATTTGAACACTACAATGGGGTTGCAAAAATCACCATCAATCGGCCGGAGGTTTACAATGCATTTCGTCCTGAGACCAATACACAGATGCTAGATGCCATCGAGATTTGTCGTGAGCGTGACGACATCGATATCGTTCTTTTCACTGGTACTGGCGACAAAGCCTTTTGCAGTGGTGGTGATCAAAATGTAAAGGGTATTGGGGGTTATATTGGAGATGATGGTGTTCCTCGTTTAAACGTTCTAGATTTGCATAAAAGGATTCGTGAACTGCCAAAACCTGTCATTGCGATGGTCAATGGTTATGCGATTGGTGGAGGACACGTTCTTCATGTTGTTTGTGACCTAACCATTGCGAGTGAAAACGCTATTTTTGGTCAGACTGGCCCAAAAGTTGGCAGTTTTGATGGCGGCTTTGGATCTTCTTATTTGGCACGTCATGTGGGTCAAAAAAAGGCACGTGAGATTTGGTTCTTGTGCAAGCAATACAGTGCCCAAGAAGCTTTGGAAATGGGGTTGGTGAACAGAGTTGTGCCACTGAAAGACCTAGAGTCTGCAACCTTAGAATGGTGTGATCTCATGCAGCAACGTAGCCCTTTAGCACTTCGAATGATCAAACGTAGTTTAAATGCAGAGTTGGATGGCCAACATGGCTTGATGCAACTCGCTGGAGATGCAACGCTGTTGTACTACCTTACTGATGAGGCGCAAGAGGGAAAAAATGCCTTTTTGGAAAAGCGTCGCCCTGACTTTGATAAATATCCAAAATTCCCATAATGAACAGCCAGATCTGTGAATAAAGTCTCTTTTTTTACTTGGATTAAGGCCGCTCGCTTGCGAACAATTCCTCTTTCTATTTCTGGAATACTTGTTGGCTCGTCTATCGCATTTCAAAAGAATGAATTTGATTTTGTTGTCTTCGTTTTTGCGATTCTCACAACTGTGAGTTACCAACTTTTGTCCAATTTTGCCAATGATTATGGGGATGGAGTGAAAGGGACTGACAATTCGTCCAGGCTTGGACCAAAACGAATTCTTCAATCTGGTTTGATCACCAGGGATCAGCTACGCCAAACAATCCTTTCCATCACTGCTGTTGCTGTTTTGCTCACCATTTTGCTTGTGTATAGCGCCTTTGGATTGAGTCAGACATCACTCACCTTTTTGGGCTTAGGGTTTTTCGCAATCGTTGCTGCCATTCGATATACGATTGGTTCAAACGCATATGGTTATAAAGGTCTTGGAGATTTATTTGTTTTTCTTTTTTTTGGCTGTGTGAGTGTTTTTGGGAGTCATTTTTTATACACAAATGAATTTGATCCATCACTGATTTACCTTGCTTTTTCAATTGGCCTGCTTTCTGTTGCTGTTCTCAATATCAATAATATGCGCGACCGAGTGAACGACAAACAGTTTGGCAAAGCAACTATTGCTGTTCGTTTGGGTGCTAGAAATGTTATGTTTTACCATCTGTTTTTAGTTACAGTGCCAGTTATTTTGACTGCTACTTATGGTTTTATTTATAATGCTGTTTCGATTGTTGTATTGTCAATCATCATGTTGATCCCTTTAATGCTACACCTCAAGGTTGTCTTTCAAAACAAATCAGAGAAATTACTCGATTTAGAGCTTAAAAAAATTGCCCTGCTCACATTTTTCTATGCCATTTTGTTCAGTGTGTTTTCAATAGTTTTAACAGTATGAAATTCACTTGGTCAAAGCATAGCCTTGCGTTCAAAATCCCAAGTGGAACATCTAGAGGGGTGTTGAACGACAAAGACAGTTGGTTGATTCAAATGACGAGAGATGGAAAAACAGGTATTGGGGAATGCAGCATCATTGAAGGCTTAAGCCCAGAGTCGCCTGAAATTGTTGAAGATATTTTAGAAGAAATTCCTAGATATATATATAAGGGAAAAGATTTTTTGTTGCAACGCTACAATAGTTCGCCAGCCATGCAGTTTGCGCTTGAAATGGCTTTCTCAGGTTTGGAGTCGTCACACCCATTACTGCATTTTGACACAGCTTTTGTTCATGACCAACAAATGATTCCAATCAATGGTTTGATATGGATAAGTGATGTTGAAAACATGATGACCCAACTCGAACAAAAAATAAGCCTTGGGTTTTCGTGTATTAAAATTAAAGTCGGAGCACTTGATTTTGCATCTGAATGTAAACTGTTGGCTAGCATACGAAAACGATACAACGAAACGGATGTCGAGCTTCGCGTTGACGCAAATGGTGCTTTTCAAACCAATGAGGTGATGCATAAGTTGGAGCAGCTGTCGAAATATAATATTCACTCGATCGAACAGCCAATTGCGCCAGGTCAATGGGATGAAATGGCTGCCATTTGCAATCAATCGCCAATTCCCATTGCATTGGATGAAGAACTGATTGGAGTGCATTCTGAAAATAGTAAAGCTGATCTTTTGCAACACATAAAGCCTCAATATATCATTCTCAAACCCAGTCTTGTAGGGGGATGGCAAGGAGCAGATCAATGGGTTTCAATTGCCGAAAAACAATCGATTGGGTGGTGGGCAACAAGTGCTTTGGAAAGTAATATTGGCTTGAACGCAATTGCACAATGGTTGAGCACCAAAGAAATCTCAATGCCTCAAGGACTTGGAACAGGTGGTCTCTTTACCAACAATATCGATACACCTTTGTATATTAGAGGGCAACATTTGGGCTTTGATCGCGTTAAACTTTAAGACTTTAATTTGAAATAATGTTTTTGGAAAATGCATTTATCGGAAAAACAGAACCACTACGTTATATTGGAGGTACATTTATCGTCATCATTGCCTACTTTATCGCATCTATCCCCTTTGGCGTTGCGATCATGATGGAGCTCGGTGCTGAAAATGTTGCTGGGATGTCAGAGACTGAAATGCTTTCAATTCTCGATCCAAACACCACTCTTTTCTACATTCTTTTGCCTTTTGCAGCTGCTTTTTTTATGCTGCTCTTGGTTGTTCGCTATATCCATAACCTACCCATAAAATTTCTAGTCACAAGTCGCAATTCTTTCGATTGGAAACGTGTGTTTTTTTCATTTGGACTTATTGCAGCATTGGCAACGATCTCAGTTATAGTGGATCAATACACCTCGCCAGAAGACTATGTTTGGAACTATGACCCCAACAAGTTTTGGGGCCTTGTTCTCATCGCAGTGATCATGATACCACTGCAAACAACTGCCGAGGAGTTGCTCATGAGAGGTTATTTATTTCAGGGAATAGGGGTTGCCTTTAGAAATCGTCTTGCTCCGTTGTTGATTACATCCATATCATTTGGACTTCTTCACGCTTTCAACCCCGAGGTTGAAAAATTGGGTAATGGACTCATTTTAGCATATATCATAACTGGTCTGTTTGTAGGTATGATTACACTGCTCGACGAAGGTTTAGAGCTTTCTATTGGCTTCCATGCTGCTAATAATCTGATTATTGCTTTACTCGTCACTGCTGACTGGACAGCTTTCCAAACAAACTCTATTTACAAAGATGTTTCAGACCCTGTTTTAGTTGAATTTATTGTTATGCCCTTGATTCTCTATGGCTTGGTGCTGTTTATTTTTTCTAGGAAATACAAATGGCATTCTTGGACATCCAAACTCGCTGGTCCTGTTACAAAAGAATGATCATGCATGCTGATTTTCGTCTCGATGGGATTTCTTATAATCGTGACAGTCTGTTGTCCTTTTCTCATGTGCTTTGCAATGCAAAAAATGAACATCAAATCGAACTGGGTGAATTTCTCATAGAATGGTTATCCGATAGCCCTGATATCAAACTCCAAACCAGTGGATCGACAGGAAAGCCAACTGAAATCATCGCACAAAAATCGATGTTGGCTGCCTCTGCCATGACAACCATAAACACCTTAGGACTCCTACCAACCCAAAAGGCTCTTTTATGCCTACCAATGCGCTATATCGCAGGGAAGATGATGCTGATTCGAGCGCTTTTGGCTGGCTTATGGATTGATGTTGTAAAACCCTCTTCAACCCTTAGTTCTTCTTCAAATACCTATGATTTTACTGCAATGACCCCTCATCAGTTGGAAAATTCAATTGCACATTTAGATCGTTTTAAACAAGTGATTGTAGGAGGTGCTCCTGTAGATGATCATTTGCGAAGGGCAGTGAAAGGGCACGCCAGTACAATTTACGCAACCTTCGGAATGACAGAGACTTACAGTCATATTGCTCTTCAAAACCTAAGCCGAGAAGAAGAGCATTATACTGCTGTTGCACAGGTAAAGTTTTCAAAACAAGGCGATAACTTGGTGATTCATGCCCCTCATATTGGTATTGAAAAACTCATCACGACTGACTGTGTGGATTTGATATCACCTACCAAATTTGTTTGGAAGGGGAGGAGTGATTTTGTGATTAATTCTGGGGGAATTAAACTGCATCCTGAGCAGATTGAGAAACAGCTATCATCAGTCATTTCGACTCCTTTTTTTGTGTTTGGATTACCAGATCAACAATTGGGTGAATCCTTGTCTATTGTATTTGAAGGCCATATCCCTGATGAGGCTAAATCAATGATTTTGAAACTCGAGACACTTCGCAAATACGAGATACCAAAAAATTATTTTGTACTTTCGAAGTTCGTACGTTTAAACGGAAAAATCCAACGCAAATTAACTCTTCAATCAATCGATTTTAATGAAGTTCAATAAAAATGTAATTTTTGCTATTGCGTCTCTGATACTAACGGTCATTGGCATCGTTATTATCCTATTGGGTGCAATAAAGTATCCTGAATATATCTATTGGTCAAGTTTAACAGGGATTGGTTTTATCGCTGTTGGGTGGGCGTTTAATGCGCTCAAAGGAAGGGTTTAACCCCCAATCATATCTTCGGGGCGAACCCATTGATCAAACTCCTCAGCTGACAGATAACCTGTAGCAATCGCTGCATCGCGAAGTGATGTGCCTTCTTCATGTGCTTTTTGTGCAATCTCAGCTGCTTTGTAATATCCAATTTTTGTGTTTAAAGCTGTAACCAGCATCAACGAGTTGTCAACAAGCTTGTTGATTACATCAATATTTGGTTTGATCCCTTGTGCACAATGCTGGTCGAAGCTCACCACTGCATCTGCGAGTAAACGAGCAGATTGTAGAAGATTGTTTGCAATGAGAGGTTTGAATACATTTAGTTCAAAATGTCCTTGCGCACCTCCAAAGGCAACAGCAACATCATTACCAATAACCTGTGCACAAACCATAGTCAAGGCTTCACATTGGGTAGGGTTGACCTTCCCTGGCATAATTGAACTACCTGGTTCATTGGCAGGAATCGACAATTCGCCAATGCCTGAGCGTGGGCCACTTGACATCACTCGAATGTCATGTGCAATTTTGTTCAATGACACTGCAACTTGACGCAAAGCACCATGCGTTTCTACAAAAGCATCATGACTTGCCAATGCTTCAAATTTATTTGGTGCTGTGACAAATGGATGCCCTGTAAATTCAGCAATATATGATGCTACTCGTTCAGCATAACCCTTGGGAGCATTGATGCCAGTACCAACTGCAGTCCCACCCAATGCTAGTTCTGCTAGGTGAGGCAAGCTGTTTTCAATGGCTTTGATGCCATACCCAATTTGTGCAACATAGCCAGAGAACTCTTGCCCAAGACTCAGGGGGGTAGCATCCATCATATGCGTACGACCGGCTTTGATCACATTCTCAAACTCTTTCGATTTTTGAGAAAGTGTTTTTTTGAGTTGATGTAATGCTGGTAGTGTGTTTTCAACAATCAGTTTATAGGCTGCAATATGCATTCCTGTTGGAAAGGTGTCATTGGAGGACTGCGACTTGTTTACATCATCATTTGGATGCAGTGTTTTTTCGCCTTCACCCAAAGAGTGACCTGCCAACACATGGCCACGATTCGCGATTACTTCATTCACATTCATATTCGACTGCGTGCCTGAGCCTGTTTGCCATATCACAAGTGGAAATTGGTCGTCATGCTTGCCTTCGAGGATTTCATCGCACACGCGAGCAATGATGTCTCGCTTGTCATCTTCCAGCACGCCAAGTTCAGCATTGGTATATGCAGCAGCCTTTTTGAGGTACGCAAATCCATAAATCAATTCGATGGGCATTGACCCTGGATTTCCGATTTTAAAATTGTTTCTTGAACGCTCAGTTTGTGCCCCCCAATACTTGTCGGCAGGGACTTTTACAACTCCTAAAGTGTCTTTTTCGGCTCGGAATGACATGGAAATAAAACTTTGTACAAAGGTAACAAAAATCAAATGCTGTTTTTATCAACCTTTCTTGTGTGCATCAAACTTTCTAAATAAATTTGCACCTAACAAACAGCATGCTATGTTTACTTTTGAACAGTATCTTGGATTTATTCTCTTTCTAACCATCCTCACAATTGGATTTTGGCTGATGATTTTCCTCATTGGTTTTGTTATTCCCTACTGGTTGAGTGGAAACCTTATCGAATGGTTTAAAGAAAGAAAAAAGGCAAAGCAATCAGAGTAGCCTAGAACTCAAAGTCTCCAAAACTTTCTTGCCCATACGACCCTCTTCCTCTTCGCTGTTTATTTTTATCTTGTCTAAATCGGTATGTAAACGTAATGGTATAGGTGGGCTCACGCCTTTGATATAGCCCCTCGGTTACTGCCACAGGAGTTGTTGTTTGATAGTCGTATTTTGCTGTGTTAAACAAATCGCTAAATCTTAAGTTGATCGATGCATTATCATTTAAGATTTCTTTACTCAAGGCCAAATCTGTATATAAAAACCCTTTACTCTTCCCAAATGCTGACTCGTTTGGACCTCTGTAACGTACAGATAATTGTGACTGAATCGCAAATGGCAAACGATAGGAGTTACTCAAATTTCCAGACCAACTGGTGTTATCATAATCATACGAGATACCCATATAACTACCTTCTTCTATGCGTTTGTAGAAGTTGACACTTGCATAGGTACGCATACCTTTGATCAGTCGTAAAGAAGTATTAAACTCGACGCCAATTTGTTCGTTTGTACCCAAATTGATTGGAAGTCGACGAATGACAGGCGTTTCGATCCCATTGACAAACACAGTTTCGTCTGTGACAATTGCAACTCGACTGACAGCATCTGTTGTTTTGCGATAATAGACAGAACTATTCAGCGTAACTTTTTTAAACTGTTTGATGTAGCCAATGTCAACCCCATTCGAATAACTAGGATCGAGTTCTGGATTTCCTTGAAAATAACTGGTTTTACTCGATCTAGACTGAAAAGGATTCAGAGTCCAAGCATTTGGACGAGAGATTCTTCGATTGTACCCTAGCGTAACGCTTGCTGTTGGATTGATTTCCCAACCCAAATTAAGCGTTGGAAAAAAATCATTATAGGTTTTATTGTTGATGGGTGCATCAGAGTCCAGCTGCTCAACTAATATGCCAGTATTTTCAAAACGCAATCCTAAGAGAAATGAAAAGGCATTGAACTTTTTACCATATTGGGTGTATAGTGCATGCACCTCTTGCTCAAAGTCAAGGGTATTTGACAGATTGGTATCGATGGTTGCAGTATTGTTTTCATCAAAGATTTTCACCTCATAATCGATAGCTCTTTTGTTGTCAGTACCTCGATATCCGGCTTCAAATTGGGTATCTTTATTTATGGGATAAACATAATCGACTTGCACCAAACTTCGCTCTTGATTTTCTAAAGTAGTATTGATTTCGCTATCATCTGATCGCATACCATTTTCAAAAAATGATTCGATGTCAGAAATTTCTGTTTCATCGTTGTTTTCAGTTTGGAAGGTAGCTGTTAGTTGATGTCCTTTTTCGTTAAACTTATGCTCAAAATCAATATTGAGTTGGTTGCTGTCTTCTTTATCATTTTCATTTTCAAAACGATTGGTCAGTAACACCCCATCAGTTTTATACTGCGATTGTTCGTTGATTGTTTGGTCATCCCCATCTCGTTCGTTTGTAAAATAACTCAATGTTACAGAAGACTTTTTAGTCATTTGAAAATCCATTCCAAAATTGAGATTAAAACCCTGTCTTCTTCGATTAAAAAAGCGCTCCTCAACATATCTCTCAACCGACTCGAGAGGTGTTGTGTAATTATTGTCTTGCAAGGCACGACCTTTGTTGGTGCGATCGCTGTATCCCGAATTGGTAAAAAAGTTAAACTTCCCTTTGCGATAGTTTAGATTTGCAGATCCATTATAGGTCTCATTTTTACCAGCAGAGAGGTTAAAAACACCATTTAGTCCTTTCAAAAACCTTTTGGCAAGAATGATGTTTATGATCCCTGTTGTTCCTTCGGCTTGATAACGAGCAGATGGCGAGGTGATTACCTCTACTTTTTCGATTGATTCTGCTGGCAATCTTGTCAATGCTTCCACACCTCCAAACCCAATAAGACCAGATGGTTTTCCATCGACCAGTATGCGCACGTTGTTGTTGCCTCGAAGCTCTATGTTCCCATCGATATCAACAGAAACAGAAGGCACATTCTCTAAAACGTCTGACACTGTTCCCCCGCTAATAAGGTTGTTTTTGGCAACATTGTAAACTCGCTTATCCAAACGAATTTCAACCTCTGCACTTTGACCAACGAGGTCAACTCCCTCAAGAGATTCGACAGATGAAACCAAAGCAATGGCTCCTATGTTGATGGTATTATTATAAGCTTTTAAATCAGTCGTAAGATTCTCAAAACCAATGTATTCAAACTTTAGAGTGTAGCTGTTTGGTGCTAATTTGAATTTAAAATCGCCATTGTCATCAGTAATTCCTCCATTGACTAAAACACCTTCTGCATCAAACGCTGAAACTGTAGCGTAGGGGAGAGACGTTTTACTATCAGCGTCGACAACTTTGCCACTCATCACGATTTGACGTGATTGACCATAGCTGGAGAATGAAAAGCAATAAAAGATAACTGTTAAAATAATTAACCGATGTGTCATGTTAGATATCTATTTTTAGTTTTAGTAGTTCTTTTTGTAATTGTTTGTGATTTGAAACGTGTATCCCCTCAAAGCCTAAAGCCACAGCAGCTTCGACATTATCAGCGCGATCATCGATGAAAACGCAATCGGCTGCTTTCAATTGATACCTCTCCAATAATAGTTTATAGATAGCAGGGTCTGGTTTTTTTAGTTTTTCATCACCTGAAACGACAATACCCTCAAACCAAGACAGGAAAGGAAATTTTTGAAGCGCAACGGGAAAAGTTTCGCCACTCCAGTTTGTAAGCGCATAAATCGAATAATCGGGCGATTGATGTAGCTTTTTCAAAATCTCTACAGTGCCAGTGAGTTCATAACCAAGCATTTGCTCCCATTCGCCATAATACATTCTGATCAGGCGTTCATGTGCTGGAAACACTGCAACTCTCTCTTCAGTTGCTTTGCTTAAGGGGTATCCGGCATCTTGATTCTCATTCCATTCCGAGGTACAAATCTCCTCGAAAAACCAATTCATTTTTTCGCGATCTCCACAAAACTCTTTCAGGAAAACATATTCAGGGTTCCAATCAATTAAAACGCCTCCGAGGTCAAATACAATTGTTTTCATAAGTCATTTGATTTAGGTTGTTGATTCATCATTAAATAAGATTTGAGAAAAGGGTCTAGACCTCCGTCCAAAACAGAACTAACATCACTAGTTTCGTAGGAACTTCTCACATCTTTTATCATTTTATAGGGTTGCATCACATAGTTTCGTATCTGTGATCCCCATTCGATTTTCATTTTGCTTGCTTCAATTGCATCTCTTGTTTTTCTTTTGTTTTGAAGCTCAATTTCATAGAGTTGTGATCGCAGCATTTGCATGGCTCTCTCTCTGTTTTCGTGTTGTGATCTTGTTTCAGAACAACTGATTTGTATGCCTGTGGGCTTGTGGGTGAGTTGCACCTTTGTTTCTACCTTATTGACGTGCTGCCCACCAGCACCACTCGAACGAGCAGTTGTGATTTGTATATCTGCAGGATTGATGTCAATTTCAATCGAGTCATCAACCAAAGGGTAAACATATACTGACGCAAAACTTGTATGTCTTTTTGCATTGCTGTCAAATGGAGAAATCCGTACAAGCCTATGCACACCATTTTCTCCTTTGAGCCAACCAAATGCATAATCACCATTGCACTCGAGAGTAACTGTTTTGATGCCAGCAACATCACCTTCTTGCAAATTGAGTTCTCTGACTTTATAGCCATGTTTCTCTGCCCACATCATATACATTCGCATCAGCATTGATGCCCAGTCGCAACTCTCTGTGCCACCTGCACCAGCGGTAATTTGCAATACTGCAGAAAAGGAATCGCCTTCTTCGGAAAGCATGTTTTTGAATTCCAAATCTTCGACAAAACGTTTTGTTTCAGCATATAAAGTGTTGAGTTCCTCTGTCACATCATCTCCACTTTTGGAAAATTCAAGTAACACAGATAAATCATCAATTTTTGATGAAAGACGAGCAAGATCCTCAAGCCATTGTTTTTTGGGTTGAAGAGCACGTATATAAGTCTCTGCTGCAGTGGTATCGTCCCAAAAGTCGGGTGCAAGTGTTTTTTCCTCTTTGTTCTGAACCTCTATTGTTAGCGAATCCACGTCAAAGGGACCTCCTTAACGCATCCAGGCGATCTTTAAGCTCTGCAAATATCTCTGCTGTTAGCATCACATTTTTTTTTCAAATATATACAATCTTAAACCCAAAATGATGAAAACAATATACATTTTGTTTTACCCTCTTTAAACAAGAGTTTAAGCCACCTCTGATTTTTCTTAAAACCATTAAAATTCTGTAAATTTGTCCTCAAATTAAAAAAGCCCATAATTCATTACTTATGACAAAAAAGGTAATAGAGGCGCACAACAGTGTATTGGACTTGGTTGGCAACACGCCAATTATAAAACTCAATAAGACTGTTGATGGCTTTTTGGGAAGCTACTATGCAAAAGCTGAATTTGCCAACCCAGGTCACTCGAACAAAGATCGAATTGCACTACACATAATCGAAGAAGCAGAACGAAAAAACATCCTGAAACCTGGCGATACCATCATCGAAACAACTTCCGGAAACACTGGTTTTAGCATTGCGATGGCAAGTATCATCAAAGGGTATAAATGTATTTTAGCTGTTTCCTCCAAATCATCCCCAGATAAGATTGATATGCTCAGAGCAATGGGTGCCACTGTATATGTGTGCCCAGGTCATATGAAGGCCGACGACCCTCGCTCATATTATCAAGTCGCAAAACGACTGCACAGCGAAATCAAGGGATCTGTGTATATCAATCAGTACTTTAACGAATTGAATACTGATGCACATTTCCGAACCACTGGCCCTGAAATATGGGAACAAACTGCTGGTCAGATTACCCATCTGGTGGCAGCAAGTGGAACAGGAGGTACAATTTCTGGCATTGGAAGGTTTTTGAAATCAAAAAACCCAAACATCAAAATCATCGGAGTTGATGCCTATGGATCAGTATTAAAGAAGTTTCATGAAACATCTGAGTTTGATGAAAATGAAATATACCCTTATAGAATAGAAGGTTTAGGTAAAAACCTGATTCCTTCCACCACCCATTTTGAATACATCGATCACTTTGAAAAAGTAACAGATGAAGAGAGTGCACATACTGCAAGAGAAATCACCAAAAAAGAAGGAATTTTTGTTGGATACACATCTGGCGCAGCAATGCAAGCAACGCGACAGCTAAATCAACAACAGTTGTTTTTTGACAAAAACAGTGTTGTGGTCATTATTTTTTGTGATCATGGATCGAGGTATATGAGCAAAATTTACAGTGATCAATGGATGAAAGAACAAGGGTTTTTTGATGCAAACCATTTGCAAGATGAAACCGCAATTGAATATATCAAATAAGAACACTAAATTGTATAGCTTAATAACAAAACAATGAACAACGATATTTTTGACCGAATGCGCGCCAACAGAGGTCCACTAGGAAAGTGGTCTGAGGTTGCAGAGGGCTATTTTGCTTTCCCAAAACTTGAAGGCCCGATTGGCAATCGCATGTTATTTCAGGGCAAAGAGGTGATTACGTGGAGTGTAAACGATTATCTAGGTCTTGCAAATCATCCCGACGTACGAAAAGTCGATGCTGAGGCAGCTGAAGAATATGGTTCTGCATATCCTATGGGTGCTCGCTTGATGTCTGGTCACACAAGCGCACACGAACAATTGCAAAACGAATTGGCTGCTTTTGTCAACAAAGAAGCTGCATATCTTTTAAACTTTGGGTATCAAGGAATCCTCTCAACGATTGATTCACTCGTGTCAAAAAACGACGTTATCGTCTATGATGTCGATGCGCATGCTTGTATCGTAGATGGTGTTCGGCTTCATTTGGGAAAACGTTTTACGTTTAAGCACAATGACATCGAAAGTCTTGAGAAAAACTTGGGTCGTGCGACGAGAGTTGTTCAGGAAACAGGTGGAGGTATACTTGTGATATCTGAGGGTGTCTTTGGCATGCGAGGTGAGCAAGGTCGATTGCGAGAAATCGTTGCTTTAAAAGAAAAATATAACTTCCGACTGCTGGTTGATGATGCCCATGGTTTTGGGACACTAGGGCACACAGGTGCAGGGGCAGGTGAGGAGCAAGGTGTTCAAGATGATATCGATGTATATTTTGCCACCTTTGCCAAGTCAATGGCAAGTACAGGCGCATTTATTGCAGCAGATAAAGATATCATTGATTATCTCAAATACAATATGCGATCGCAGATGTTTGCAAAATCACTTCAGATGGTACTTGTCAAAGGTGCCTTAAAGCGTTTGGAGATGCTGCGTTCGATGCCAGAACTCAAAGCAAACCTCTGGAAGAATGTACATGCGTTGCAAACTGGTCTGAGAGAAAAAGGCTTTGATTTAGGATCAACACAGAGTTGTGTAACCCCTGTTTATCTGAAAGGGAGTGTTCCTGAAGCAATGGTTTTAGTCAAAGACCTTAGAGAAAACTTTGGTATTTTCTGTTCAATCGTTGTGTATCCAGTGATTCCCAAAGGATTGATTTTATTGCGATTGATTCCGACAGCTTCCCACACACTAGAGGATGTTGAAGAAACACTCAATGCATTCTCAACAATCAGAGATCGATTGAATGATGGTTTGTACAAGCGTCTTTCTTCGAAGTTTACTGCTGAAGTAGGCGTATAGCACTACTCTTGATCAATCATCACGACTGTTTCTCCCTTGTCATTGATATAACCACGTGGCATGGCGACAGTGTTGAAGTGTATGACTACCTTGCCATCTTTGTCAAGGCCAATAACACCACCATCACCCCCTTGGTTTTTGAGTTTTTCCATCAATGTATGATAGCCAGCTTCATCGAGAGTTGAAGTACCATATTTTACTTGTGCAGCAATATCATAGGTTGCTACATTTCGTATAAAATACTCTCCATGACCTGTTGCAGACAAGCCGCCAACACCATTTTCGGCATAGGTTCCAGCACCGATTACAGGTACATCCCCAACACGTCCAAATCGTTTATTGTTCATACCACCTGTTGAAGTGCCAGCTGCTATATTCCCATTTTTATCGATGGCAACAGCACCAACAGTCCCAAATTTTTTATTGTTTTCATGCAAGTCCTCAATATGTTCATTATATCGATCTTCATTGTAGAAATAACTCTGTGGAACTGTTTCCATGCCATGTGCTACTGCAAACTCTTCAGCACCCTTACCAATCAAAAACACATGTGGGGAATGCTCCATCACAGCAATAGCGGTATCAATGGGGTTTTTGATATTCGTCAGTCCAGCGACTGCTCCAGCTTGAACATTTTCACCATTCATGATAGAGGCATCCAACTCATGGGTTCCAGCAGAGGTGAATACAGAGCCCTTTCCAGCGTTGAAATGAGTAGAGTCTTCCAAGATGTTGATGGCAATTTGAACTGCCTCAACACTTGTGCCACCATTTGCTAAGTGTTCATTACTTTTTTGAAGTGATTTTTCGATTGTTGCTCTAATTTCTTTTTCCTGTTGTTCAGTCATGTCATCAGTTGTAACATAGCCAGCACCCCCGTGCACAATAACCGAAGCAGTGGGTTTGGGATTCGGATTATGACAAGCAATCGTAAAAACGAGGAGTAAAAGGAATAGCGTAGGTCTTTGCATAATTTTGGTTTTAGATGAACTAAAATAAAATTTATCTTGTGAAGTCAAAGGTTGAGGAGCATATTTTTTTAAAACTTATGATGGAACTCAAATACTCGAAATAGTGATCCAAGCTTTCCTTTCGTTATAATTCATTTTAATTTCCTAATTTTGCGCAAATAATATTGGATGAGTAATCGATTATTCCTCGATACTAAAGAAATTCAAATCATCCTTAATCGCCTAGCCTGTCAGCTGCGCGAAAAACACCAAGATTTTTCAAATTCCATTCTCATAGGCATACAGCCAAGGGGTGCTGTTTTAGTCAAGCGGCTTCTATCCATTCTTGAACAAGAAGATCATTTGGAAGCGATTGAACATGGCTTTCTTGACATTACATTTTTTAGAGATGACTTTAGGCGATCAGAAAAAGTGTTATCTGCCAACAAAAACTTGATGGATGTCTCGGTCGAAAACAAAAAAGTGGTTCTCATTGATGATGTGTTGTACACAGGTCGCAGTGTGCGAGCTGCTTTGACAGCCATCGATTCATATGGTCGCCCATCTGAGATCGAATTACTCACACTCATCGACAGGCGATTTTCGCGTCATTTACCCATACAGCCCGACTATTTGGGTCGGCAGGTTGATGCCATTGCAGATGAGAAAGTCCTTGTGCATTGGCAAGAGGAGCAAGGAGAAGATGAAGTATATATCATAAATAAGACAAATGAGTAAGTTAAGTGTTTCGCACTTATTGGGAATCAAATATCTGACAGATGCTGATATTGAACTCATTTTTGAAACCTCTTCGCACTTCAAAGAAGTGATCAATCGACCGATTAAGAAGGTGCCTTCTCTTAGAGATGTAACGATTGCCAATTTGTTTTTTGAAAACAGCACAAGAACAAAACTATCATTTGAGCTCGCACAGAAGCGACTTTCAGCAGATGTGATTAATTTTTCTGCCTCAAATTCATCTGTTAAAAAAGGAGAATCTTTGATTGATACTGTCAACAATATCCTTTCGATGAAAGTGGATATGGTTGTCATGCGTCATCCAAACCCAGGTGCTGCGATGTTCTTGTCCAAACAAGTGAGCGCCAGTATTATCAATGCAGGTGATGGTGCTCATGAACACCCAACACAAGCACTTTTAGATTGTTTTTCGATTCGTGAAAAATTGAGAGAAATCAAAGGTAAAAAAGTAGTGATTATAGGGGATATACTGCATTCTAGGGTTGCCTTATCAAATATCTTTGCACTCAAAAAACTGGGTGCTGAGGTTATGGTTTGTGGGCCACTCACTTTGATTCCCAAGCATATTGATTCATTGGGCATCAGAGTTGAAACCAACTTGGAAAAAGCCCTTCAATGGGCAGATGTTGCCAATGTACTACGTGTGCAATTCGAGCGAATGAAAGCGAGTTTCTTTCCATCCAATCGTGAGTATGCCATGCAGTATGGTATAACAAAGAAAGTATTGGAAAAGGTAGATAAAGAACTTTTGATCATGCATCCAGGGCCTATCAATCGAGGGGTTGAAATTTCCTCTGACGTAGCGGACTCTGAAAACGCAATTATCCTTGATCAAGTCCAAAACGGGGTTGCTGTTCGAATGGCAATTTTGTACCTTTTGGCGAGTAAAATTGAGCAATGATTTTTGATATTCAAGACAATACTGTAACCATTACTTGTGAGCATTCAGATACAATTGGACGCTCTTTTCGTGATGAAATCAAACGCAAATACAAAAACTTTTCTTCTAAAAATATAATCTTGGATTTAAGCCCAATGAAGAATGTGTTGTCAAAGCACATCAAGGATTTTGTTGAATTGGCTATTTATCATAAAGAATTCAACAAAAAGACTTTTGTTGTTGTGACTGGCTCTATTGCGCTAAAGCTCCTTCCTGATGGGATCAATGTTGTTCCAACGATAAATGAAGCCTTTGACACGATTGAAATTGAAGACATTGAACGTGATTTAGGATACTGATGAAACTCACAATACTCGGTTGTCATTCGGCCACTCCTCACGCCAATAAAGCGCCTACAGCACAACTGCTAGCAACAAATAAACATCTGTTTTTGATCGATTGTGGAGAGGGAACTCAAGTGCTTCTACGCAAGGAGAAAGTCAAGTTTGCTCACATCAAGCATATATTTATCTCACATCTACATGGCGATCATTTTTATGGTCTTCCAGGGTTAATTTCAACTTTTCGTCTTTTGGGTCGTGAAGCACCCCTGCATATTTATGGGCCAAAAGGGATTAAAGACGCAATTACTTTACTGCTCAAACTGGCAAACTCATGGACAAATTACCCCCTTCACTTCCACGAGTTAACAGAAAAATCATCTGTTTGTCTACTTGCAGAGGATGAAATAGAGGTACATACCATTCCACTGAAACATCGTGTGTATACCAACGGGTTTTTATTTCGAGAAACCCCAAAAGATCGAAAAATCAACGCTGAGGCTGTCGAAGAACATCAAATTGACCAAAGTCAAATGCGCAATCTAAAAGAAGGAAAAGACGTGATCAATACACAGGGTAAAACCATTGCAAACCAAGAGCTTACGTATGATCCACGACCCCCAAAATCATATGCTTTTTGTAGTGATACTGCCTATCATCCAGAGATGATTGATCAAATCGAGCAGGTAGATGTCTTATACCATGAGGCAACTTTTTTGAACGATCATCAAGAGTTGGCGCAGAAAACCTTTCATTCAACAGCGCAGCAAGCTGCTCAAATTGCAAAGGATGCCCATGTCAAACATCTAATTCTAGGACATTACTCATCTCGATACAAAGATTTGACGCAATTCCTTTCTGAAGCAGCTGAGATTTTCCCCCATGTCGATCTTTCATATGATGGATATTCGTTAGAGTTTTAATGATTTTGTACATTCACAACTAAATTTGCATTGATGGATCTCTCCGATTTTAGAAAACAGTACACTAAAGGGCAGTTGCTCGCGTCTGAAGTCCCACCAAATCCGATCATTCTTTTTAGGGATTGGTTTGACGAGGTTCAAAGCAAAGGGAAGGCACAAGAAACCAATGCAATGACTCTAAGCACTCAGCAGCCAGATGGTGGTGTTGCATCGCGTGTTGTACTATTGAAAGAAGTGTCTGATGAGGGTTTTGTTTTTTATACCAACTACAACAGTTCTAAGGGGCAATCGATTGAACATAACAATCAGGTATGTCTCTCATTTTTTTGGCAGAGTATGGAGCGTCAGGTCATCATTCAGGGAACAGCTACAAAATTATCACCAGAGGCATCTGACCAATACTTTCAATCTCGCCCTAGGGGTAGCCAATTGGGGGCTCATGTATCGAATCAGAGTGAGGTGATTGAAAGCAGATCTACACTTGAAAATAGGTTAAAATCCTTAGAGAATCAGTATAAAAATCAGCCCATTCCTAGGCCAACACACTGGGGAGGATATGTCGTTTCTCCTCATTCGATTGAATTTTGGCAAGGGCGCACAAACCGACTACATGATCGCTTGGTGTATAAACAAAAATCATCCACTTGGGTCATCAAACGCCTGTCGCCATGAAAACATGGATCATGGTTCGACACGCCAAATCCTCATGGGCCTTAGATGTACCAGATCGTGAACGTCCAATATCCGATCGTGGGGTTCGAGATGCGACATTGGTGGGTAGAGAACTCAATAAGCATAAGCTGCATATCGAACAGGTTTTTAGCAGTCCAGCCAAACGGGCTTTCGACACCTCTTTGTTGATGGTTGCAGAACTGGGACTATCCACCGAAGAAATTCAAATCGAAGAAGAACTCGATGATTTTCATGGTGCGCAAGTACTTGATTTTGTTCTCAAATTGCCTGATGAACTCGACACTGTGATGTCATTTGGACATAACTATGCTTGTACATATATCGCCCAAACGTTGGGTAATTTTTCAAAATCTAAAATCCCCACTGCGACTGCTGTTATTTTTCATTTTGATGTATCTTCGTGGTCGAAAGTAGAACAGTGTGACTGCACTGTTATTCGTCCAAAATCATTGCGTTAGATGTCACAAAATCATTTTGTCAATAGAGAAATCAGTTGGTTAGACTTCAATGCACGTGTGTTGCAAGAAGCGCAGGATGAGAATGTTCCACTGATTGAGCGACTGCGATTTGTTGGTATTTTTTCGAACAACTTGGATGAATTTTATAAAGTTCGCTATGCCACAGTGAAGAGGATTGCTAGGCTAGAAGAAGCTAAAAATAAGGTGTTTGGCGATCGACCTGCAGAAATATTACTAAAAGAAATTACGAGCAAAACCATTGCGCTTCAAAAGCAAAGTTTGGAGACACTTAACAATTTGCACGCTACCCTTGAACAGGAAAACATCTTTATCCTCAATGAGGATCAAATCAATGAAGAACAACAGCGTTTTATCAACACCTATTTTTCACAAGAGGTGGGACCATCTCTGGTTACATTGATGCTAAACAATATCCAATCGATTTCTAGAATAAAAGACAGCAATGCTTTTTTGGCCATTCGCATGGCGCTCGACGCTAAAAAGCACCCATTTCTCGACCCCATACAATTTGCATTGATTGAAATCCCTTCATCCCTCAAACGATTTGTTGTTTTACCTTCTGTAGATGGCAAAACCCAACTGATGCTACTCGATGACCTTATTCGCACACAGTTGTCGACAATTTTTGATGTTTTTCAGCACAATAGTATTGAGGCACATATGGTCAAATTTAGTCGAGATGCCGAACTTGATTTTGATGATGATTTGTCGAAAAGTTATATAGAGAAAGTAGCCGAGAGTGTGAAGGATCGTTCACATGGAGAAGCAGTTCGTTTTGTCTATGATCAAGAAATAGCAGACGACACTCTCTCACTGTTGATCGATCGTCTCGATATCGATAATCGTGACAGTGTCATCCCTGGAGGGCGATATCACAATCGAAGAGACTATATCAAGTTTCCGGATTTGGGTAGGTCTGATTTAAAGTATCAAACACAAGAACCACTGCCGATTGTAGATTTTGATTTGCACAAGAGTTTGTTTTCACAAATTGCACTCAAAGATCGATTGATGTTCACTCCTTATCATTCGTTTTCTTATCTGGTTAAATTTCTTCGAGAGGCAGCAATTGATCCAAATGTTAAGAGTATATCAATAACCATTTATCGCCTTTCCAAACTATCCAATGTTGCAAGTGCCTTGATTCAAGCAGCTCGAAATGGCAAACGTGTCACTGTTCAGATTGAGTTGCAAGCACGCTTTGATGAAGCGGCCAATATCGGATATGCAGAGGAAATGAAGAAGGAGGGCATAAAACTTATTTTTGGTGTTCCTGGGCTCAAGGTCCACTCCAAAATCTGTGTTGTTCATCGCATTGAAGGGGATACTCTCAAGCGCTATGGTTTTATCAGCACTGGGAATTTTAATGAGGATACTGCCAAAATCTATACAGATTACACACTGTTTACTTCTCATCAGCCAATTTTAAAGGAAGTGGATAAAGTCTTTCGATTTTTGGAAGCCAGTTATAAAATCAACAAATACAAGCATCTTGTGGTATCGCCACACTCAACTTCTTCGTTTTTTACATCGCTTATTGAACAAGAAATCGCTCATGTGAAACAGGGCAAAAAAGGGCTCATTAAACTGAAAATGAACAGCTTAACAAACTATAACATCATCGAAAAGTTATATGATGCAAGTCAGGCAGGGGTACAGATTCAACTCATTGTTAGAGGTGTTTGCTGTCTTATACCAGGGGTGAAAGGCATGAGTGAAAACATAGAAACCATCAGTGTTGTCGATAAGTTTTTGGAGCACACACGCTTGATGGTTTTCGAAAATGATGGCGACCCTTTGGTCTATCTTTCCTCTGCTGATTGGATGACACGCAACCTAGACAATCGTGTTGAGGTGTCTTGCCCAATTTATGATCCTGATATCAAGCAAGACCTGTTGGACACCTTCTCGATTACTTGGAATGATAATGTAAAAGCACGCTTGTTGAACAGTGGGGAACCCAATGTGTATAAAAAATCAAGTGCCCAGCAGTCACGAACGCAAATCGATTTGTATAACCATTACAAAAACAAACTCTCTTGAAGGTTAAAAAATATGCTGCGATAGATGTTGGGTCCAATGCCATTCGGTTGTTGATCATGAATATCATTAAGCGTAAAAATGAAGAACCCTTATTTACAAAAAGCGCGATGGTTCGTGCGCCCATTCGCTTGGGTTCAGATTCGTTTGTGCTAGGTGAGATTTCGCCTAAAAAGAAAAAACGAATGATAGATTCCATCAAGGCATTTAAGCTATTGATGAAAGTTCATAAGGTTGATCGTTATTTGGCCTATGCAACTTCGGCCTTACGAGAGGCAAATAATGGGATGCAGATCACAGCTGAAATCCAGAAAAAAACAGGGGTTAAGATTGAAATTATCGATGGCCATCGAGAGGCAGAAGTCATTGCTTCAACAGACTTGTATAAGGTTGTTCGACCAGATCAAAACTACTTGTTTATCGATGTTGGTGGTGGGAGTACTGAGTTGACAGTTTATAGTCATGGAAAGATTGTTGTTTCAAAATCCTTTAAAATCGGTACAGTGCGATTGTTAAAGAAAATGGTGGACAAAAAAGTTTGGGAATCCTATAAAAGTTGGATCATCAAAAACACTTCTGATTATGATGAGATGTCAGTTCTTGGCTCTGGAGGTACGATCAACTCCTTGTTTAAGCTGTCGGGCAATAGTTTTGGGGAGCCATTATCGTTTGACTTTATCAAGGAGAAGTACAAGACCCTTCAATCGATGACCCCCAAGCAGATGATGGTTGATTTTCGGTTTAACGCTGATCGTGCAGATGTAATCGAACAAGCAACAAAGATATACCTAGAGGGAATGAAGCACTCCAAATCCTCTGTGATTCACGTACCCAAAGTCGGACTTGCCGATGGGATGGTAAAGTTGTTGTATAAGGAGAAAGGGTAGGGGTTGTTTTTGTTGAGACATTGTTCAACAAAATTCTTGTTTCTCAACTTTGTCCAAAAAACTATTACTGAGTTTATGCGTCACCCATGCATCGTTTCTTTAGTGCCAAAGCTTTTGATCAATTCCCCTTCAAAGGCGAGTAGAGCTTTCCATTTTTGATCGGTTTTTTCTCGTCCGCCGTAGGTACGCGCAAACTGTAAAAAACATAGTGTAGTGATTCGCCTCGCTGATCATCAGCTTTTTGTAAAAACGAGCCAACTGTTTGTCTTCCAACTTCTCTGAAAGCAATCGAAAACGCTCACAACTACGCGCCTCAATCAATGCCGCATAAAGCAACTTATGCACCAAATGATCCTCTCGACTACCTCCCTTTGGGAAAAACTGCATCAATCGATTCACATATTCATCCTTACGCTCTCGTCCTAAGGCAAAGCCTCGCTCAATCAAAAGATAATGCACCATTTTAAAATGACTCATTTCCTCAGCAACCAAATCTATCATGGCTTGTACCAGTTCGGTTTTTTCTGGATAGCCAATGATAAAAGAAATGGCTGTACTTGCTGCCTTTTGTTCGCAATAGGCATGATCAACCAATATTTCTTCGATGTTTTTTTCAACAATATCCACCCAGCGAGGGTCGGTTGGGAGCTGTAGTCCTAGAATGATGTTTAATTTAAATCCAAATCAAATTCCTTTCGAATATCATCAACCACAGGGTTGATTTTAACCAGTTGTTCGTATTTGTCCTTTGGCGTATAGATATAGTTTTTTTGCTCTTCTTCATTCACTTGAATCACAAGTGTCAGCAAATCATTTTTTAGTTCATCCCCCAAGGCTTCCAACACCTTTGCTTTTTCGCTTTCAAGCTCTACTTTGTTGGTTTTGTTTGGAAAATTGAGATGAATTTCTGTTTTATTCTTTAATCTGGGGATATCAAGGTTTAAAAGTGCAGCTAGGTTATACTCACCTTCAGATTCCAGCTTGGAAGACAATTGCTTCCATGCAGCTTCCAAACGCTCTTGCCCAACTTGTTGATCTCTTATGCTTTTTCCATTCGAAGGTTGATTGGCCTTTATGCTTTTTTGAATGGCGATACTGGAGAGAGACAAGCCCGAAACCCCTTTTGGCTTGATGTTCAGCTCGATGGGCTTTTCGTCAACTTGCTTGTCAGTCGTCGTGGGGCTTTCGACTTCGGTATGCGCTGGTGTTGTTACTTCTTCAACGACAATCGCAGGTTTTTCTTCAACAACTGCTTGCTTTTCTTCTGTTATTGTTGGTTTTTGTTCTCTTTTTGTTGGAGGCTTGATGTAGGGTTTACTCTTTTTTTTTTCGTCAGTAGCAGATGCGATTTGCATCAAACAGAGTTCGACGTGTAGCCGTTGATTTTTTGAACTCTTATAACTCAGGTCACAAGCATTTGCCAAAGCAATTGACTTTTCAAGAAAATCGAGTGATGCTGTTTCCGATTGTTCCAAAAACTTCTTCTTGGTTGCTTCTCCAACTTCCAACAATTCAACAGTATCCTTATGCCTACACATCCACAAGTCACGCAAATGACTTGCAAGACCAACAATAAAATGATGTCCATCAAACCCCTTTGATAAGATTTTATCAAAAGACAAAATAACTTCTCGAATATTCCCTTCGATCAAGTCTTTGGTGATATGCAAATAGGTGTCAAAATCGAGTATACTCAGGTTGACCGAAACGTGTTGGGCAGTGATGGTTTCATTGGAAAAACTGACAATCCGATCAAAGATAGAGAGGGCATCTCTCATGGCACCATCGGCTTTTTGTGCAATCAAATGAAGTGCTTCTTCTTCAGCCTTAATACCTTCACTTTCAGCTATTTTTTGGAGATAGTTTTTTGCATCAGTCACGCTAATACGCTTAAAATCATAGATTTGGCAGCGTGAAAGTATAGTGGGGATAATTTTGTGTTTTTCTGTTGTTGCCAGTATAAAAATGGCATGTGCAGGAGGTTCTTCCAAGGTTTTCAAAAACGCGTTGAAGGCAGCTTGTGAAAGCATATGAACCTCATCGATGATATAAACTTTGTAGTCTCCAACTTGTGGGGGGATACGTACCTGATCGATTAGATTTCGAATGTCCTCTACAGAGTTGTTGGATGCAGCATCTAACTCAAAAATATTGAAGGCAAAATTGTTGTCATCAGCGCTCTCATCGTTTTTGGAATTGATCTTTTTGGCAAGGATTCTCGCACAGGTTGTTTTGCCCACGCCTCGAGGTCCACAAAACAACAGGGCTTGTGCAAGATGGTCAGTTGCAATTGCATTATCAAGTGTTTTGGTAATAGACTCTTGACCAACAACATCTTCAAACCGCTGCGGGCGATATTTTAATGCCGATACCACAAAAGGTTCCATAGAAACAAATATATCAAAACCACCTGGATTTACACTTGCTTGGGCGATGTGTTTATCAACGACAAAACTTGTACTTTTGCACGGCAGGCCACCTTACCGCTGCACGCAAGTGTAGAGGAAAGTCCGGACACCATAGCGCAGTATAGCGGGTAACGCCCGTCGTCCGCCGAGCGGATAGGACAAGTGCAACAGAAAGAAAGTACAGTTCGGCTGTAGTGAAATCAGGTAAACTCTATACGGTGAAACGTCAAGTAAACCAGCGTTTGAAAGAAGCGCTCTTGAGCTGGTGGGTAGACGGCTAGAGCCCAACAGCAATGTTGGGTCCAGATCAATGGTAAGGCACGACAGAATCCGGCTTATGGCCTGCTTTTTTTATTTGTTTGTAGGCCCCATTAGATCGCTAAAAAAGTCATCATTTGCTTCCCACAATTCAATTGCATTGCCCTCAGGATCCAAAATATGAACAAACTTACCATAAGGATAACTCGATATTTCATCGATGATTTCTGTTCCTACTTCACGCAAGTAATCAACTGTCTTTTCGATGTTTTCAACCCTAAAATTGATCATAAAATCTTTTTTTGAAGGCTAAAAATAATCTGTATCATTTTTAAATACCGACCATAAGAAATATTGAATTTTATCTGGGTTTTTGGCATTCCTGAATTCAAAGGAAGAACCATATGGATTGAGGTTAAAACTCAAATGTTTTCTATACCATTCGCGAAGTCGACTCGATTTTTTGGCTTTAAAAAAGATACCGCCTACGCCAATAACTTTGGGTGTAAACATGGGACTTGGTTTTTATAAAGATAAAAAAATTATAAGGATTTCAATAGGGTAACAGTCTTTGGCCCTTCGTTAAAAAGCAAATCGAAAATACTCAAGTTGGGTATAAAACCATTTTTATCACTAAAGACTTGGGTGTATTCAAAATTTATGTCAGGTTGATGGTTCTTTGCATGAATCAGATGTCTTAGATCATCATATTGACTTTCCTTTTCATAGATGGTTGTTGTTTCGACTGGCGTTGGGACTTGTAACAATTCACTAATCGTTTTGATGATTTCGTTGTTAAAATCGATGAGCGAGTCATAAGTATTTTGATAAAGTGGTGCAATATCATCTTCATAATATTCAAAAAATGGGGATGATTGATATGCTGTTTTGATGGATAGCCAATGGTTTCTTTGCCAGGGAAATGTGTTGGCAATCGATACATCCTTATATTTTTGATGACCATCATACCCAAGGTGTTGGATCGGGATACTCAGCATCAGCTTTCCATTCGCAGCGTGGATTTCCATGCGATTCCGATAGGTTTGTTTTTGATAGTTATCTTCGACTTCCCAGACAATTGTTTGTTCCTTACAAATCGGAATCCAATGCGAAATTGGTCCAGCATAGGCAATCGGAAGTAGGGTATGGGTCATTTTGCTTTAAGTCGCTTTCGAATGCGAACAAAAATTTGATAGGCAACTATAGCTGCCAGGAAGTGCCAGCGATAGGATACAGGCTCACCATCACCATTGGTTGTGGTAAATACCCGATTCCATCGGATTTTCATATTCGATAATCCATCGTTTATTCCATCGATACTCATCCAAATGAAAATCGGCTTACCAACAATGTGGTCTGCTGGAACAAAGCCCCAAAAACGACTGTCTTCCGAACGATGACGATTATCTCCCATCATCCAATAATAATCCTGTGCAAAGGTGTATTCATTGACAGGTTCACCATCAATCAATATCATACCATTTTCGTAGAAGAGTGTTTTCTGCTCATAATCTCGAATCAACTTTCGATACAAGGCAATGTTGTTTTTTGTCAATTGAACAGTTACACCTTCTTTGGGCATGACAATTGGGCCAAAATTATCCTCGTTCCAATTGTAGCGAATATCATTTGGGAAAAAGTTAGTGTTATAGGTTTTTTGCTTGTTGATGTTGCGCACCAGACTATCAAAACTGACTTCATTTTTAACTTTTTCTGCTTCATCTAGCGTGAGGAAAATTGTTTTTCGAGTTTCTCTTAGCTCTGTTACTCGCAGGCGATATCTGCGAATGAGATCTGCTGGAATTCCTTTTGCTTGTGAAATCGCAATGAGGTTATCTCCTTGTCGAATGACATTGATATTGTTTGCATATAGGGCATTGAGTTGTTGTTGATTGATGTTGTTTTCAATGCGAAAACGCCTCTTTAAATCTGTGATTCCTGATTTTATAAGTTCTCGCGACGAAATCCCTTTACTGCTGTAAGCAGTGTAGCCATACAATGGTTTTGCACGATCGGGGAGTTGTGTTCGTTCGCCATTGATATGAATAATCCCATCAATGATTTCCAACGTATCTCCTGGGATTGCCACACAACGTTTGACATAGTTTGATTTTTTATCAATGGGTTTATCGACCCGTGCTTCTTTCTTAAAAAACTGTCGCACAGTATCTGCAGGCCAACTAAACACAACAATTTCATTTCGCTTGATGCGTTGCAGCTTTGGCAATCGCATATAGGGGAGCTGTGGATTTTTGAGATAGGATCGCACGCGCGCTAGGGGTATGGTGTCATGCACCATTGGGAATGAAATCGCTGTTTGGGGCACTCTGGCACCATAATGATACTTACTGACAAATAAAAAATCACCTGTCAGTAATGTTTTTTCCAACGAACCAGTGGGAATGATATAAGGTTGTATGAGGTATGTGTGAACAAAAGTTGCAATGATCACAGCAAACAAAATGGAACTAAACCATTCTCCAAAAGCCGTTTTTGGCTTTAAATTTCTATCGCTGATATACGTAAGTCGATCATCGTAATTGAACCTGTACAGATAAAGTCCAAGGGTTACAATGACAAGAAAGGTGTCTAGCGTACTTCTTCTGCCAAAACTTCTGGCGGTTTCAACCCAAACGACAGGGAAAATGATCAAATTGATGATTGGCATAAAAAACATCACCACCCACCACATGGGTCGATTGATGATTTTCATCAATATCAATGCATTATAAATCGGTATGGCTGCTTGCCAAGCTTTGAATCCTGCTCGCTGATACAACTTCCATGTTCCAAAAAAGTGAGCACCTTGAATGCAGAGAATAAAAAGAAGCCATTGTGCGAATGTCATAATTAAATGAGTTTATTGAGTAAACATATATTACAATTGCAGTACGTCTTGCATGTTAAATATACCCTTTTTCCCTAGAATCCATTCAGCAGCAACAACAGCGCCCAAGGCAAATCCATGACGATTGTGAGCAGTGTGAGTGATGGATATTTCGTCTATTTCAGAATGATGGGTAACAGTGTGTGTGCCAGGCACATCATCCTTTCGAATGGCACTAATCGGAATGCCCTCACCCTGATCTTCTTTCAAATGCCATTTTTGATCTGGCGATACTCCTTCGGCGAGTGTAATCGCTGTGCCACTGGGTTTATCAATTTTTTTGGTGTGATGTATTTCTTCAATGGAAACATCATAGTGAGGATGTTTTGCCATCATTGTTGCCAATTTTTTGTTGAGTTCAAAAAATAAGTTTACACCCAGGCTAAAGTTAGAAGCAAAAATAAATGCACCATTGTTTTCTTTGCATAGCGATTCGATATCCCCCAACTGATCTAGCCAGCCTGTTGTGCCACAGATGACAGGGATTCCTCTTTTCAGGGCATCACTGATGTTTTTGTATGCTGCGCTGGGTACACTGAAATTGATTGCGACATCTGCCATATAGGACTTATTTTCATTGTCTTTGTCAATTTTAGCAACAATGGTATGTCCCCTTTCCACTGCAATTTTTTCGATTGCTTTCCCCATACGGCCATACCCTAGTAGTGCGATTTTCATTTGACAAATTTAAAAATTGAAATTAAGACTAACACCAATATGATGATCAGCCACAACTGAGTGGTAATCTATATATGGTTTAAGACTCAAATTTTGATTGAGATTATACTGTTTGAGGTGTGCATCGATATTGGCATCAAGGATGTTGAGAAAATAGGTGCCAATGATGAACAGCATCGATTGATCTCTGTACTGCTTATAAAAATTCATACCATCTACCAATCGATCATTGTCGAGGATAATGCCTTGAAATTTATCGTCGTTAAACCCTGCCAATCTTCTTTTATAAGCATTTCTATATTGCCTAAATTTAATATTGTTGAGATCATAGAAATAAATCGAAGCACCAATTCCCCCATACACTAGGGGGAGCTTCCAGTATCGCTTGTTATAGATTTGTCCCAAACCTGGAAAAACAGCAGAATAAAAAGCAGCCCTTGAAGGTCGAAGAGGGTCATATTCCTTTTCACTAAAGATAGCCAACTCTTGTTTTTGTCCATAAGTGGCAAAAGAAAGAAGTATAATCAATAGTGTGAGTTTACGAATCACTTTGGAGTCGTTTGGTCAGGGCTTTAAATTCTTTTTTGGAAGAAAATGGAACGACAATTTGCCCACCTCCAGAGGAGTTGAGTTGAATTCGCACTTTCTCACCAAATATATTTTTATAGAAAGCGATTTTACCTTCTACATATGGGTTGGACGCTGGCGTTTTTTTGGTTGGTGTAGAAGCATCTGTTTTTACAAGCTTTTCAGTGGCACGCACAGACAAGCCTTTGGCTAGGATTTGTTCGTAGATGCTCAGTTGTTTACTTCGCTCCTCAACAGAGATCAGCGCTCGCCCATGACCCATTGAAATAAATCCATCACGTATACCTGTTTGTATGATTGGATCGAGGCGAAGGAGTCGGATATAATTTGTAATTGTGGAGCGTTTTTTTCCAACACGTTCACTCAATTCCTCTTGCGTCAGTTCAATTTCATCGATCAATCGTTGATAGGAGAGTGCGATCTCAATTGGATCTAGGTCTTCACGTTGGATGTTTTCCACCAAAGCCATTTCCAGCGACTCCTGGTCGTCGGCTATACGAATGAAAGAAGGGATTGTTTGTAACCCAACACTTTTGGCAGCTCTCAAACGCCTTTCACCAGAGACAAGTTGAAAATTATCGTTTTCAATTTTTCGAACTGTAATTGGCTGAATCACACCAAGTGCCTGAATTGATTTTGCTAGATCTTCAATTGATTCTTCGTTAAAGTTTGTTCTTGGCTGAAATGGATTGACTTCGACTTTTTCAAGTGGAAGTTCAATTACATTTCCAATAATTTCTTCTTTGCTTGCTGCAGATTTTTCTGAGTCGTCTAACAATGCAGACAACCCACGACCGAGTGCTTGGCGCTTATTTGCTTTTGCCATTTAACTTGTTTTTTTCAATGACTTCATGGGCTAAATTTAAGTAATTTTCAGCACCTTTACTTGTACTGTCATAATCTAAAATAGATTCCCCATAACTAGGTGCTTCACCAATTTTTACATTCCTTTGAATAATGGTGTTAAAGACCATTTCGTGGAAGTGTTTTTTGACTTCATCCACGACTTGGTTTGAGAGTCGTAGTCTGGAGTCGTACATGGTGAGGAGCATCCCTTCAATTTCTAAATTTTTATTGTGAATACGTTGCACACTCTTAATTGTGTTGAGTAGCTTTCCTAGACCCTCCAAAGCGAAGTATTCACATTGAATAGGGATCAAAACAGAGTCTGATGTCGTGAGAGCGTTGAGTGTGAGAAGCCCAAGAGATGGCGCGCAATCGATGATCACAAAATCGTATTGTGAACGAACATCTTCCAGTGCTTGAAAAAGCATGTATTCTCTGTTTGGCTTGTCAACAAGTTCGATTTCAACAGCAACCAAGTCGATGTGTGCAGGTACGATATCAACATTGATCGCAGGAACTGTCGTCGTCGCTTCGCTTAGTGGAATAGAGTGTCCGAGTAATTGATAGGTTCCTTTGCTTTGTTTTTCAACATCAAGACCAAGCCCAGAAGTGGCATTTGCCTGAGGATCGGCATCAATAAGCAATACTTTTTTTTCTAAAACACCTAGACTAGCTGCAAGATTGACTGCAGTTGTTGTTTTTCCAACGCCACCTTTTTGATTCGCAACAGCAATGATTTTTCCCATGAGGCACATTCTAAAACTGTATCTAAAAATACAATATCGCTGCGTTTAAAGGCACTTTAAAAAGCAAAAAAATTACTTTTTTTTCAACATTGCTTTTTTGAGTATCGACCAGAGTGCTTTTGGGATTTTGTCAAGCATATTAAATTGCCCTGCTCCTTTGAGCCACTCACCACCATCCAGCACAATCACTTCTCCATTGAGGTATGCCCCAAAATCCGAAACCATGTAGGCTGCTAGGTTGGCCAACTCTTGATGATCACCCACACGACCGAGGGGTACTTTTTTGGAAGGATCAAACTTTTTCACCAATGGCCCAGGCAATAATCGATCCCAAGCCCCTTTGGTGGGGAATGGACCAGGTGCTATGGCGTTGAAACGCATACCATATTTTGACCATTCGACTGCCAATGAGCGTGTCATGGCCATGACACCTGCTTTTGCAGTTGCAGATGGCACAACATAGCCAGAGCCTGTGAAGGCATAGGTGGTTATGATGTTCAACACATTGACGTTCTTTTGTTTTGTTTTGATCCAGTGTTTACCAAAAACCATCGTACAGTTTTTTGTTCCCTTGAGCACGATATCTACAATAGTATCAAAGGCGTTACTAGACAGGTTTTCGGTAGGGGAGATAAAGTTCCCAGCTGCGTTGTTTAGAAGCACATCAATTGGACCAAAATGATCGGTGACCTGTTGGTGCATTTGTTCTACTTGCTCGTAATGTCTCACATCACAAGCAACTGCAAAACACTCACCACCAGTCGATTCGCTTAACTCCTTGGCTGTTGCTTCAAGTTTTTCGATCTTCCGTGAAGTGATCGCTACCTTTGCGCCAAGCTCCAAAAAATATGAAGTCATCGCTTTTCCTAGGCCACTTCCGCCACCTGTTACTACAATAACTTTTCCTGCTAAACTCCCATCTCGGAGCATTTTATCGGTATGTGTCATAGGGTTAAAAATACAATTTTTAAGAGGAAGTTTTTACGCTATCCCTAAATTCGACAATGAATATAT
>CACIJH010000003.1 GCA_902586905.1 uncultured Bacteroidota bacterium
TAGGTTGAGGGCCTAGTGGGAGTTAAATCCCGTGGAGGTTCGATTCCTCTCGTGCGCACCATTTTTCATTTATATTTTTTTTTCTATTTTTGTTTAATGTTTGTTAATTAAAAGTTAAACAAAATGAATCGGGTTAAAAATAGTTTTAGTATCAAAAATCTGGAGCACTTATCCGGAATCAAAGCCCACACAATCAGAATTTGGGAAAAAAGATACAATCTTTTTGAACCCGAACGAACAGAGACAAACATACGTCTCTACAATTTAAATAGTCTGCAGAAACTCCTCAATGTTTCGATGCTATATAAAAATGGTTTCAAAATTTCGAAAATTGCAAAAATGGAGGCAGATGAAATCAAAAACAAGGTGCACTCCATAACCCTCCAAAAAAGTCCATACGACTGGTCACTTGGGTTGTTTAAGCTTTCGATGATCAATTTTGATCAACGTTTGTTTACCAACACCTTTGACGAGCTGATAGAAAAAATGAGTTTCGGTGAAATCTTTCAGTCTATTTTCACACCACTCATGATTGAGCTTGGCGTTCTATGGCAAACAAACTCGATTAGTCCCTCGCACGAACACTTTATCACCAGCTTAATCAAACAAAAAATTCACTCACTCTGCGAAAAACTTCAAGAATCGCAACCAAACCATTCAGACAAAACCTATGTGTTGTATCTCCCAGATAATGAGATTCATGAGTTGGGGTTGCTGTATTTGAACTATGAAATACTCAATCGAGGATATAAAACAATTTTTTTAGGGCAATCTGTTCCTACAACCAGCTTGTCAAATTTTCTAGAAAAATATGATAAAATGGTCTTTGTGTCCTGCTTTACCATTGAGCCAAACAGCGATCGTGTTAAGGAGTATTTAGATCATTTTGAGCAAGAAGTTTTAGCTGGCGAGGGATCAGAATTATGGATTACAGGCTACCAATTGCAACACATGACAAACCATAAAAATCCAAAAATTCGGATTTTTGAATCTTCAGCAGATTTAATAAAAGAGTTATAATCTTTTGTTTAGACTTGAATAAAAAATAAAAAAATTATAATTTGCATTCATAATTTGTTTAAATTTTATTTGTGAAATCTATTTTTGATACTGTATCAAAACGATGTAGCAAGGAAATCACAGAATCGTATAGCACTTCTTTTTCCTTGGCAACTCGGATGCTTTCCTCTGAAATACGACAGGATATCTATAATATCTATGGGTTTGTGAGGCTGGCAGATGAAATTGTAGACAGTTTTCATGACTATGACAAGCTTACGCTTCTCAATCGTTTTGAAGAAGATTTGTCCTATGCGCTAGATCATAAAATTAGTACAAACCCAGTGCTGAATGCTTTTCAAGAGACTGTTCATCGCTATGAAATTGACAAAGAATTTATTGATGCGTTTATGCAAAGTATGCGTTGGGATCTTTCAAAAAAAGTATATGAAACAGATGAAGAGTACAAAATCTATATCTATGGTTCAGCTGATGTTGTTGGGTTGATGTGTCTTCGTGTGTTTGTCAAGGGAGATCACAAATTGTTTAAAGAATTAAAGTCATCAGCAATGGCACTTGGGTCAGCATTTCAGAAGGTCAATTTTCTTCGTGATCTGAAAAACGATTTTGAGCAACTCCAACGATCATACTTCCCTGGAGTTGACTTGCGACAGCTTGATGATGCCTCCAAACAAAAAATTATAGCCGAAATTGAATCTGATTTTCACAAAGGATTATCAGGTATTTTCAAACTACCCAATGCTGCTAAATTTGGGGTTTACACTGCATACAAATATTATCTAAGGTTACTCAAAAAATTAAAACGTGTTCCCTCTGAACAAATTAAAAATAAGAGAATCCGTGTAGCAAACATTCAGAAGGTAGATGTTTTGGCTCGCTCATATCTAAGGTATCGTTTTAATATTCTGTAAGCTATGCTCCTCACTTTGCAGGTTTTTATATTTTTCTTGACGTTTGTTTTTATGGAGGGTGTGGCTTGGTTTTCTCACAAGTACATTATGCATGGTTTTTTATGGTCTCTTCACAAGGACCATCACAAAAAAGATCATGACTCGCACTTCGAAAGAAATGACGCTTTCTTTTTATTTTATGCAGCAGTGAGCGCAGGTTTTGTTGTGTTGTGGGGCGAGTATGGGTTTTGGCCAGGATTGGCGATAGCACTTGGGATATTTGCCTATGGGCTAACGTACTTCTTTGTTCACGACATCTTTATCCACCAACGTGTAAAGTGGTTCAGAAATGCCAATACTCGGTATGCAAGAGCCATTCGCAGAGCACATAAAATTCATCATAAAAATCTAAGTAAAGAAAAAGGAGAATGCTTTGGAATGCTTTGGGTACCGATGAAGTACTTTAAAAAATAAAAGCCTAGAGCCTAGCCATTTGAATGGCAGCCGCAGCAGCTTCCTCTCCTTTATTTCCTAATGTCCCCCCACTTCTCGCTCGAGATTGTTCGAGGTTATCATCTGTCAGCACACAAAAAATTACAGGGGTCTTGCCCAGTGCATTGAGTTGCTGAATGCCATTGGTAACCCCCTGACAAACATAGTCGAAGTGACTTGTTTCCCCTCGTATAACACTGCCAATAGCAATCACAGCATCATAACGTCTGTCGATAGCACTACGACTTGCATACACCAACTCGAAGCTACCAGGAACATCAATCCGATCAATTTGTCTGGCGTTTTTTTGTGTCAAAATATTTTTTGCCCCTTCGTATAAACTCTCTGTGATTTCAGTATTCCAATGGGAAACAACCAAGGCAAAACGCAACCCTTTCGCACTTGGTAGTGTATCGAGAAGTAAGTGATTGCTGTTCTGGTTTTCAGTTGCCATTTTATCAATTGCTGGCCTGACCGAGCAAAGCGTCAATGTTGCTAGCTTCTACCCCATCAGAGAATTCATCTTTGATAATGGAAAAGTATTCGCTTGCTGTTTTATTTTTTCCTAATGACAAAGCAACTAGCCCAGCCTTTCGCAAATAGCGAGGATAGGTAACCTTATTGTCACTGTAAGACAATGCCTTTTCATAGTATTGAAGAGCATCAGAAAATTGTTCCAGTTCTGCAAAAGCATCTCCTATAGCTCCCAATGCAAGAGGTTGTAGTACAGGATCGGAAGATTTAAAATCTTCAAGATAGTCAATGGCTGTTTTGAATTCTTTCAGATGAAGATATATCATACCAGCACTGTAAGTGGCAATATCTGCAGCTGGTGTTCCACTGTAATTATCAATGATATCGAGGAAACCATATTTCCCATCAGCACCATTTAATGCATTTTGAAAAAGAGAATCACGATCGTTTTCGTTGGCAAATCCCTTTTGGAAGTAGTCTTGCGCAAAATAAATTTCAGTATTGGCCTCAGCAACTTTTGGAGCGACAACTAAGTTCTGATAGCCCAAATAGCCCAATACAACAGCGATAATCCCGACAATCAGTCCAAGAATTTGGCTTTGATAGTTTGCTATCCAATTTTCAATTCGAGATGCACCAGCATCCAAGTTTGAAAAAACTTCTTCTGTTCTATCGACTTCTGGATTGTGCAGAGAAGTTCTCGTTTTCATTGCTCCGCGCTTTTTATATGTGGCCATAGTTTGTAAATCGTGTTTGCAAAAATATGATAAATATTGAAATGAACATTCTGTTAAAACGATCAAAAATCAATAATTTGGTGATTCGTAACAAAGTGATACAATTTTTGGCCTGTGAAGGAGCTATTTTTAAACAAACTTTCGATTGTAAACTACCGAAACCTCACTGGTACTGACTTCGATCTGAACAACAATATCAATTGTTTTGTTGGAAACAATGGCGTTGGCAAAACAAATGCTTTGGATGCAATACACTTCTTAGCGATGGGGAAAAGCTATACCAATAGCATTTCAAGTCAAAACATCAATCACGAGGCGAGTTTTAGCATGATCGAGGGAATCTTTGATAAAGATGGAAAAAGCCTTCAGATTCAGTGTCATTTGGAGCGTGACGGCAAAAAAACAATCAAACGAAATCGAAAAGCATATAAAAAAATTGCTGATCATGTTGGGCTGATCCCTGTTGTTGTCATTTCTCCAACTGATATTGACTTAATATCTGAGGGGAGTATTGTGAGAAGGAAATTTTTGGATCGCACCATTTCGCAGTCTGATAAAAAATATCTGAACAATCTAGTCACCTATCATCGAATTTTACAACAAAGGAATGCTTTACTCAAACATTTTTCATCAACCAATAGCTTTGACAAAGACACCTTATCGACTTATGACGAAAAGCTTGTCCAATTTGGAAACCCAATCCACGAGGCAAGAAAAAAATTCATAAAGACTTTTCATCCTTTATTCCACAATCGATATCAGTTTATCAGTGGTAATCATGAGCCAGTTACTGTGAGTTATGAATCGAAACTCGATGAACATTCTTTTAAAACTCTTCTAGAGGAATCATTGCAAAAAGATCGTATGTTACAATACACCAGTGTTGGCCCACATAAAGACGATTTACGTTTTCGAATCAATGATTTTCCGATCAAGAAATTTGGTAGTCAAGGGCAGCAAAAAACATTTTTGATCGCACTCAAACTTGCCCAATTTGATATCATTAGAAATCAGATGAATGTATTACCCATTTTGCTTTTAGATGATATTTTTGATAAGTTAGATGATAGTCGAGTGATGCAAATCATCAATCTGGTCAATGACGATTCCTTTGGGCAGTTGTTTGTCACAGATACCAATAAGGAGCGTACAGAAAATATGATTAAAGAAACAGCGCAAAGCTATTCTATTTTTAATTTGTAAAATATATAAAATTACATGAGTGATGATGCGCAAAAAATAAAATCAATTATTGGAGAATTCATCTCAAAAAACGCGCTTAGCGATGGGATTGACACAGCACGAATACAAGAAAATTGGAGTTCAATCATGGGCGAAAATATAAGTGCTTATACAAAGGAAGTGAGCTTACAACAAGATGTTCTTATTGTAAAATTAAACTCGTCTGTACTTCGCCAGGAGCTGAGCTATGGCAAAGAAAAAATTATCGAAATGATCAATAAATCTTTGGGGAAAGAAAAGATTAAGGATATTAGGTTTATCTAATAGATTTCACGCTGAGAGAAATGAAATGCACACTCAATTGCTGCATTTTCATCACTGTCAGAACCATGAATTGCATTTCGACCAACAGACTCAGCAAATAGTTTGCGTATCGTTCCTTCGGCTGCTTCTTCGGGGTTTGTAGATCCGATCAGTGCTCTAAAATCAGCCACTGCATTGTCTTTTTCTAATACTGCAGCCACAATTGGACCACTTGTCATAAACGCGACCAATTCACCAAAAAAGGGTCTTTCCTTATGCACCTCATAAAATGCCTCAGCTTCTCGCTGGCTGAGTTGAGTCATTTTCATCGCTTTTATCTCAAAGCCTGCGACTGCTATTTTTTCAAAAATGGCACCAACATGCCCTGCACTAACTGCATCAGGCTTTATCATCGTAAATGTTCTATTCGACATCTATATTTTTTTTGCAAACCTACTAAAAATTCAATCTTCCCCAACTGTGAACTTTAGTTTGTAGTTTTGACTTATGATTCGGATTTGTTTGATAGGCGCTGGAAATGTTGCAATTGCACTCGCAAGAGAAATCCTCGAAAACAATTCGCTTTCTCTTACACAGCTCATTTGCAGGGAACAAAACAGGATTCCCAACGATTTGAGCCATCTGCCAATTTCGAATCAATTCAACACTCTTCCCGATTGTGATTTTGTACTCATAGCAGTTTCTGACCATGCCATCCACGAAGTCAGTCAAAAAATACCCCTGTCAGATGCCATCGTGGCGCATACCTCCGGGGCATCTTCAATCGATTTACTCAACAAACACAGTAAAAGAGGAGTGATGTATCCTTTACAAACATTTTCGCAAGATCGCCGATTACACTGGCAAGAAATCCCTTTGCTGTTGGAGGGAAACAACACAAATGTCGAAGACAAGTTGGAAAAACTTTCGAAAACAATTAGTACTGTTATTACACATGCCAAAGAAGAAGAACGTTTACATATGCATCTTGCGGCTGTTGTCGTAAACAATTTCACAAACCATTTATATGTGGAAGCAGAAAAGTTCTGCAAGTCAAAAAATCTGATTTTTGACATGTTGATTCCTTTGATAGAAGAAACAACAAGAAAACTATCTTCTCTTGACCCACAAAACAGTCAGACGGGACCTGCGTCGAGGGGAGATTTGCAAACAATTGAACGTCATAAATCGATTGCAATGACAAAAGAGCTGGCTGATATTTACTTATTTTTTACATCACAATTATTAAAACAATACAATGAAAATCTTTAAAGAAGAACTCAAACACATAAGAAACTTAATTTTTGATGTTGATGGTGTTTTCACTGATGGAAGCATATTGATTCACGAAGATGGATCGATGTTGAGAACGATGAACACCAAAGATGGGTATGCTGTCAAAGCTGCTTTACATGCTGGGTTTCGTGTTTGCATCATATCTGGTGGCACAAATCCTGCTGTTCAAAAAAGACTCAATGATTTGGGAGTGAAAGATGTTTTTCTAGGCATTCATGACAAGGAGAAAACACTCGAAAAATACTTGTCTGATAACAATCTTAAAGCCAGTGAGAGTTTGTTTATGGGAGATGATATCCCTGATATACCAGCCATGAAAATGGTTCATTTGGCTACCTGTCCAAACGATGCAGTTCCAGAAGTTCGTGCTGCTTCTGACTATATTTCTCATGTCCCTGGTGGTAAGGGATGTGTGAGAGATGTGATTGTACAAACGCTAAAAATTCATGGCAAATGGGGTGATTTTTTTGAAGCTAGAAATGATACCAAATGAACATTCCTGAAGGAGTAGAAATTATTCTGGGGTCAGGGTCGCCGAGACGACAATCCCTACTCGAGCAAATGAATATTCAGCATCGTGTTGAGTTGCGAAGCATCGAAGAAAAGTATGACTTGCGTTTACAGGCCGAGCAAATCACAGACTATTTGGCGCAACAAAAAGGAAAAGCATTTCAAGACAACCAACTCTCATCCAATCAAATTGTCATTACTGCTGATACGATCGTATGGTTTGAGGGCAATGCTCTGGGAAAGCCTAAAAATGAGCAAGTTGCCAAGCAAATGTTACTCTCTCTTTCTGGAAAAACACATCGTGTGATCAGCTCCGTTTGTTTTACAACCCTGCGCCAACAACACACGATTCATTGCTTTACAGATGTAAGGTTTACAGATTTAAACGAAGATATTGTTGCGCAATATGTGGCAACTGGCAGCCCTCTAGATAAGGCAGGTTCTTATGGAATTCAAGATGCTTTTGGACTGTATGCTGTTGCAGAAATCAATGGTTCCTACACCAATGTAATGGGACTTCCATGTATGCAAACCTACAAGGCACTAGAGGAATTGATCCAAGCTCGTTTGTGAATTCAATTATCTTTCAGTCCACTCACGCAACTGCTTTTTGTTGAGGTTCACATACTGTTGATTGCCTGCTGATTCTGCCAATTCGAGTGACCTTTGAGCAGCATCTATCGCCATCTTCAATTCTCCAAGCGCTTCGTGTATCAAAGATTTTTGACGATAAAACCAAAACGCATCATCTTTCAATGCAACTGCCTTAGTGATCCACACTTTAGCCTTTTGAAGATCTTTATCATTGTTAAGATAATAAACTGCTGCTGTATATAAATCGTTGGCAGATGCAGTATCGACATTCATTTTTGATAAATTAGACTCCATGATTTTACTTGTTGGAAAAACAATTGGAAGCTGTATCGCTGTTTTTTCCCAAGCCAATTGCAAATCTGCAGTCTCAAAGGTGATGTTTTCGATAGAAATCCGAAATGATTCTGTGTGAGAAACATCTTGCACATCTGCGCGAATAGCAAGGCTTATTTGTTCTTCTTCCCATTGGGCTGGGGTTCCCCAATTGTCAGTTTTATTATAAAAATACACCCTCCAAGCATCTTTGTTTGGAGTTGTGTACAATGCATAAGTGCCCTTCGACAGGGGCTGACCAGAGATGACAACATCATGTGAAAAAGTAATCAAAGTGTTTCGATTGGCACCTGTTCGCCAAAGGACATTGTAAGGAACCAAATCTCCAAAAATCGTTCGCTTTCGAACAGATGGCCTAGAGAAATCGATAGTGACCTCTGAAAGGCCAACAATTTGCACTAACTTGGCTTTTGGGCTGAGTTGTGGCCTTGGTATTTGAGCATGAATGCTTAGCGTGAAAAAAAGAATGGAAAGGAAAAATATAGGTTTCATTTTAATTGGGTTTAATTCTCAAAGCTACACATTTCATTCAAACGAATGTATTTTAATTTTTTGTTTAATCTTTTTTTTAATTAATTAAACAAAATGATATATTTGAAAAAAAAAGTGTACAGCTATACATCAGAGCAAAATTTACCAATCGATATTAAAGAGGCATGGGAATTTTTGTCAGATCCCAATAATCTAAAGACGATTACGCCAGATTATATGGGTTTTGATATCATTTCGGGTGCAGATCGTAAGATGTTCCCAGGGCAAATCATACAGTATATCCTCACTCCTATTCTCAAGATTCCTTTTCGCTGGGTGACTGAAATCACTCATGTCGAACATGAGCGATACTTTGTTGACGAACAACGCTTTGGACCCTATACTTTTTGGCATCACAAACATTTTATTGAGGAAATCCCCAACGGGGTAAAAATGACAGATATCGTTGATTACAAACTTCCTTTGGGTTTGTTGGGACGTTTTGCGCACTGGCTCTTTGTCAAGAACAAAGTGCGATCCATTTTTAATTATCGCGAGCAAAAGCTCGAAAGCATCTTTGGAAAATATAAATAGAACATGAAAAAGAATATCTTATTTATTGGAGGGTCGAGTGGCATTGGCCTCGCAACAGTGAAACTGCTTGCCGAAACCCACGAAGTATATGTAGCCTCTCGGACATCAGAGGCTCTAGCAGGGCTATCCATCAATCATCTCCCTTTTGATGTGACAACTGATGATTTATCAACGCTTGAACTGCCTGATGAATTGACGGGGCTGGTGTATTGTCCAGGCAGTATCAATTTACGTCCATTTAAAGGGCTTAAGCCAGAAGCTTTTGAAGCAGACTTCAAGATCAATGTTTTGGGCTTTGTCAATTGCATGCAAGCTGTTTTACCAAAGTTGACTACCAACAGTAGTGTGGTGTTGTACAGTACAGTCGCAGTGAAAGTGGGGATGCCATTTCACGCAAGTGTGGCTGCATCTAAGGGAGCCCTTGAGGGGCTTGGCAAGTCACTTGCTGCTGAGCTAGCACCCAACACTAGAGTCAATGTGATTGCTCCGTCAATTACCAATACCCCATTAGCAGATCGCTTTTTGAACAATGAAACAAAAATGGAAAAATCGGCACAGCGACACCCATTGAAGCGTGTTGGCAAAGCTGAAGACGTCGCATCAATGACGCGTTTCTTGCTCAGGGATGAAAGCAGTTGGATGACTGGTCAAATCATTGGCTTGGATGGAGGGATGTCATCGCTAAACACACACTAAATTGGATTCTATTGCATTGTTTTGGTTTCGCAGAGACTTACGTCTAGATGACAATGTGGGTCTTTATTATACCTTGCAGAAAGAAGCGAAGGTACTTCCCATCTTTATTTTCGACACTGATATCTTGAGTCGTTTGCCCAAAGACGATGCTCGTGTTTTCTTTTTGTTTCAGCAAATCGAAGATATGAACAGTCAGCTTGCCCAATCAAAGAAGAAAATTCATGTTTTCAGTGGCAAGCCGATCAATGTATTTAAAGAGATTTTAAAATCAAATAAGGTTCATGCCGTTTACACCAATCGAGATTATGAACCTTACGCCACTACAAGAGACTCCGAAATCAAAACTCTACTGGAAAAGATCAATATTACTTTCTCAACTTTCAAAGATCATGTCATTTTTGAGCAAGACGAGGTCGTCAAGTCAGATGGAACTCCCTATCGTGTATATACACCTTATTCCAGAACTTGGCTGGCTGCCTTTTCAGAGGATAGAGATCTCAAGGACTACACTGTTGGGTCTTTTGAAAAACTTGTGAAACTTACAACACACAACAATCCAAGTTTGTCAGAGATTGGCTTCACAACATCAAAAATTGCTGTGCCGCAATATAATACTTCAAAACAAATCATCGATCAATATGAGGAGTTGAGAAATACACCCTCAGTTGCAGGCACTTCAAAAATAGGAGTTCACTTGCGTTTTGGTTCTGTGAGTGTTCGAAAAGCAGTTGCCAGAGCATTGCAATCTACAAATCAAACTTTTTTGAAGGAGTTGATCTGGCGTGAGTTTTTTATGCAAATATTATGGCATTTCCCACACACCGAAAATCAAAGTTTCAAGCCCCAATACGATCGAATAGAGTGGCGCAACAGTCCAGAAGACTTTCAGCGTTGGTGCGATGGCGAAACAGGTTATCCATTTGTGGATGCTGGTATGAAGGAAATGAACCAAACTGGATTTATGCACAATCGAGTACGTATGCTTGTTGGTAGTTTTTTATGCAAACATTTACTGATCGATTGGCGTTTGGGTGAGGCATATTTTGCCCAAAAGCTTTTGGATTATGAAATGGCGAGTAATGTTGGTAATTGGCAATGGGTCGCAGGATGTGGGGTTGATGCAGCTCCCTATTTTAGGGTTTTTAATCCAACAGAGCAAATTAAAAAGTTTGATAAAAACCATGACTACATCAAAAAGTGGGTGCCCAACTATCAATCGCCATCTTATCCCAAGCCGATCGTTGATCACAAAATGGCACGAGAGCGTTGTTTGGAAACCTATAAATCTGCCTTAAACAAATGAGAGGAGTCAAAAAAGCTGACCTCCCCGAAAAGCTTTGTTTGGTATGTGATCGACCCTTCAAGTGGCGCAAAAAATGGGAAAAAAATTGGACTGAAGTTAAATATTGTAGTCAAAAATGCAGGAAAAACAAAACACAGCTTTAGTTTGGTTTAGGAATGATCTTCGGATCGATGACAACCAATCGCTTTATGATGCAACAACAAAGCACGACAAGGTCATAGGGCTTGTTTTGATAGCAGATTTTTGGTTAAAAGAAACAGCGTTTGGATTCAAAAAAATGGAAGTTTTCAGAGCACGTTTTTTGATCGAAACCATTGAAGATTTAAGGCAAGAACTCAAGACATTAAACATCCCTTTGATCGTAAAGGTTGACGATGGAACTTCTTTGAAACAACTTTGCGATCAATATCAAATCACTGATTTGTACATGCAAGAGGAATGGACAAAAGAGGAAGTTGATCAAGAAAAAAATATTCCTGATACTGTCATTGTCCACAAGTCTTACAGTCAATTTCTATTTCACCCTGATGATCTGCCTTTTGCAATTGAAAATCTTCCTGAAATTTTTACTGTTTTTCGTAAAGCTTGTGAAAAAAATAGTACAGTTCGACCCTGCACCCCAAAGCCCAGAAAGCTAGCAGACGAAAACGATCAAATTCTATCTAGTAAACCATTGACTTTACAGGAGCTCGGATATGCGCCATTTGAGATTCACCCCAATAGTGCCTTTCCCTTTCAAGGGGGGAGTCGTGCAGCAAGTGAACGATTAAATCACTATTTTTGGATAACTAAAAAGTTATCTTACTACAAGAAAACAAGGAATGGATTATTGGGAACTGATTACAGTTCCAAATTTTCTTCATGGCTAGCAAACGGATCTATCTCTCCCAAATCAATTTATTGGTCGGTAAAAGATTATGAGCAAGAAATTGGTAAAAATCAATCGACTTATTGGCTCATTTTTGAATTGATATGGAGAGATTATTTCAAGTATGTTTCGTTGCGTCATGGCAATTCTATTTTCGTTGTTGGGGGAATCAAAAATAGGGAGTATGATTGGCGACAAAATCATCATGTATTCGACCAATGGATAAACGGCTCAACAGCCGAACCATTTGTGAATGCCAATATGCTGGAACTAAAAAATACTGGGTTTATGAGTAATCGTGGGAGACAAAATGTAGCTAGTTATTTTGCAAAAACATTGCAAATGGATTGGCGTTTGGGTGCTGCTTATTTTGAATCCATGTTAATCGATTATGATGTCCACAGCAACTACGGCAATTGGATGTATAACGCTGGAGTTGGAAATGATCCTAGAGATCGCGTGTTTAATGTAGGCCTACAAGCAGAGCGTTATGATGGAAAAGGGAAATATCAGTCCACTTGGCTGCAAAAAACACTGTTTTAATGGAAGTTCGACTCATTCTTGGCGATCAACTCAATACCGAACACAGCTGGTTCGAGCAAGTCAATAGCGATGTGATTTATGTGATGTTTGAAATGCGTCAGGAGACAAACTATGTCAAACATCATATACAGAAAGTCGTTGCCTTTTTTGGCGCCATGAGAAACTTTGCAAAAGCAAGAGAAAACGAAGGTCATCAGTTTTTGTATTACACCCTCGATGACCCTGAGAATGAGCAAGATCTAACGTCTAATCTCAACAAAGTCATTTCACTTTTAGACGCAAATCGGTTTGCGTATCAACTGCCGGATGAGTTTCGCCTAGACGACCAACTTCGTTCGTTTTGCAAGGGCTTAAGCATTCCTTCAAAGTCATATGACTCTGAACATTTTCTCACCACAAGAGACGAGATGGCGCATTTTTTTGAAGGCAAAAAAAAATGGGTAATGGAGTTTTTCTATCGTTATATGCGTAAAAAATTTGATATCCTCATGGTGCATGACCAACCAGAGGGCGGGTCGTGGAATTATGATAAATTCAATCGCAACAAATGGAATGGATCTCCTGATATCCCAACTCCGTTTTATCCAAAAGTTGATAATATCGATGTCATACAGAAAATGATTGAAGATGAGGGAATCAAAACACTTGGAACTTTCTCGAAAGACGATTTTCTCTTTCCAGTGACAAGAGAAGAAAGTATCGCCCAACTCGATTACTTTTGCGAGCATCTTCTTGCGCATTTTGGTACCTATCAAGATGCAATGCATCAAAAGCAAACCAATCTTTTTCATGCGAGAATATCTTTTGCCTTAAATGCAAAAATCATCAATCCACTCGAGGTGATAAACCATGCGGTTGATACTTATAGAAAACAGCCAGATGTCATTTCCCTTTCTCAAGTTGAGGGTTTTGTCAGGCAAGTGCTGGGTTGGCGTGAATACATCAGAGGGTTGTATTGGAAGGAAATGCCCTCTTACAAAAAGTTGAATGCTTTGGAAAACAACAACCCCCTTCCAGATTTCTATTGGACTGGAAAAACAAAGATGAATTGTCTGAGCACAACCATAAAAAATAGTTTAGAACACGCATATGCTCATCACATTCAAAGGCTTATGATTACTGGAAATTTTGCGCTACTTGCGCAAACCCATCCTGATGCTGTCGACGAGTGGTATTTGGGTATATATGCAGATGCTGTCGAATGGGTACAACTCCCAAATACGCGGGGAATGAGTCAATATGCAGATGGTGGTATGGTTGCTACCAAACCTTATGTTTCCTCGGGGTCTTATGTCAATAAGATGAGTAACTATTGTTCGTCGTGCAGCTATAACAACAAAAAGAGATTGGGAGATGACGCTTGCCCATTTAATAGCCTCTATTGGAATTTTTTAGATGATAAAAAAGACCAGCTCAAAAACAACAATCGCATGGGAATGATGCTGAATCTGTTGCGAAAAATCAATCCAGAGGAGTTGGCTGCCATCAAAACACGAGCTTACGAAATCATTGCCAATCCCGATGCCTACTAAGTCAGAAGTATCGGTTTTTTGGTTTAAGAGAGATCTTAGGGTTCTCGATAACCCTGCGCTTCAAGCTGCTGTAATTGACCCTACACCTACCCTTTTGGTATATAATTTCGAACCTCTATTGACAGAGAACCATCACTATGACAAAAGACATTGGCAATTTGTATTCGAAAGTTTGGAGGAACTCAATCATTTCTTTTCCCAATATGACACAAGAATCCTCATGAGCAGTTCAGACATACTGCAAACGTTTGAAGAAATACAGAAGCAATACACGATCAAAACGATATACAGTCATCAAGAAACTGGGCTTGCTTGCACCTATGCTAGAGATCAAGAGGTGGCTGAGTTTTGTAGTTCAACATCGATCAAATGGAAAGAGTTTACGAATAATGGTGTTTTTCGGGGTTTGTCGAATCGAAAAAATTGGCGTAAAAAGTGGTATCAGTTTATGTCAGAACCCATACAAAAATGGGAAGCAACAAAGGAAGCATTTGTATCTATCGCTGCGATAGATGAGATCAATTTGCGACCTTTTGAATGGGCAAAACATACGACCGATCAAATTCGCCAAAAGGGTGGCACAAAGCAAGGACTTGCCTATTTGAATAGTTTTATAAATGATCGTCATAAGTCGTATCAAAACTCGATTTCAAAGCCAGAATTATCACGAAAAGCTTGTAGTCGATTATCTCCATATATTTCTTGGGGCAACTTGTCGGTTCGCTATGTTTGGCAAACTGCCGAGCAGGCCAAACGAAAGGGAGCATCGAAATTTCAACTCAATGCTTTCACATCAAGATTGCGATGGCAAGCCCACTTTATTCAAAAGTTTGAGATGGAGGATCGAATGGAGTTTGAGAGTATCAACAAAGGATATGCATCACTGGACAAAGCAGTTGATGAAAGTTTGATACAAGCCTGGAAAGATGGGCAAACAGGCTTTCCATTGGTCGATGCATCCATGCGATGTTTGGCCCAAACAGGTTACATCAATTTTCGAATGCGTGCGATGTTGGTATCGTTTTTCACCCATCATTTGTGGCAACCCTGGCAACTAGGCGTTTCACATCTGGCAAAACAGTTTTTAGATTTTGAACCTGGCATTCATTATCCTCAATTCCAAATGCAAGCAGGTGAAACTGGTATTAATATGTTGCGAATCTACAATCCAGTAAAAAATAGCTTAACACATGACCCTGAGGGGGTTTTTCTTTGTAAATGGGTTCCAGAGTTGAGTAAGCTTCCATTGCATCTACAGCATGAACCTTGGAATATCACAGCTATTGAGGAAGAACTTTATGATTTTTCTCTGGGGAAAGACTATCCTAAACCTGTTGTTGACTTACAAACTGCAGCAAGACATGCTTCCAAGCAACTTTGGTCGATAAAAGGATCTGCAAAAGTCAGGAAAGAATCGAAACGCATACTTCTAAAGCACACATTGGCAGATAGAAACAACTTTGATTAGATGGAAAAAAAACAATTTAGTGTTGAACAAATCGATCGAATTATCGAAATGGCATGGGAAGACCGCACCCCTTTTGATGCGATTAAGTATCAGTTTGGCATCAAGGAGCAAGAGGTTATTTCTCTGATGCGCAACAATCTAAAACCCTCAAGTTTTAAGCTATGGCGAAAACGTGTACAAGGCAGAAAGACCAAGCACAGCAAACAAAGAGGCGAGGATGTTAATCGATTTAAATGTAGTCGTCAACGAGGGTTAAGCAACAATAAGATTTCAAAACGATAGGAATCAGCAGATCTTATACACGCTTGATTTCAGCACCGATAGATTGTAGTCTCTCAACGATGCGTTCATAGCCACGATCGATCTGTTCGATGTTGTGAATCGTACTTTTTCCTTTTGCAGACAAAGCAGCAATTAACAGCGATATTCCAGCACGAATATCAGGAGATGTCATTGTTGTTCCTTTGAGGGAAGATGAAAAGTCATGCCCAATAACAGTCGCTCGGTGAGGGTCACAAAGAATAATTTTTGCCCCCATATCGATGAGCTTATCAACAAAAAACAAGCGGCTTTCAAACATCTTTTGATGAATCAGTACACTCCCTCTAGCCTGAGTAGCGACCACAAGCATAATGCTTAAAAGATCGGGGGTGAAACCAGGCCAAGGCGCATCGGAAATGGTCATTATTGAACCATCGATAAAACTCTGAACTTCATAACCATCAGTATGTGCAGGGATATAAATATCATCCTCGCGCTTTTCAATGCGAATCCCCAATTTTTGAAATACACTTGGAATTTGACCCAAATTGGCCCAAGAAACGTTCTTGATTGTCAATTCGCTACGTGTTAGTGCTGCCAAACCAATCCAACTGCCGATTTCAACCATATCAGGTAAAACACGATGGGTGGTTCCAGAAAGGCTGTCAACACCTTCAATGGTCAATCGATTTGATCCAACGCCAGAGATTTTGGCACCCATTCTGTTGAGCATACCACAGAGTTGTTGTAAATAGGGCTCGCAGGCAGCGTTGTAGATTGTTGTTATGCCTTCTGCAAGAACAGCTGCCATCACCAAGTTGGCTGTTCCAGTGACAGAGGCCTCATCAAGAAGTAAATAGGCTCCTTTCAGTCTGTCTGTCTCAACACTGTAAAAGTGGTTTTCGCGATCATAGTTGAAATCAGCACCCAATTTTATGAGTCCATCAAAATGAGTATCGACTCGTCTTCTTCCGATTTTATCTCCACCAGGTCGTGGAATATAGCCTTTACCAAATCGAGTCAGCAAAGGCCCAACCAACATAATCGACCCTCTGATTTTTCTTCCATCAGACTTAAAATCATCTGACTTGAGATAATCTAGATTGATTTGGTCAGCTTGAAAAACATAGTGATTGTCACTCTTTTTTTGAATACGAACACCCAGTGCTTCTAAAATTTGAAGTAATTTGTTGATATCAACGATATCTGGAACATTGGTAATTTCGACTGGCTCTGCTGTGAGAAGAACTGCACATAAAATTTGAAGTGCCTCGTTTTTTGCGCCTTGCGGCTCAATGGTACCCGATAGCGACTTTCCACCCTCTACAACAAATGTTCCCATTTTTACTTTCGACGTTTGTGTCGATATTTTTTGTTTCTGTTGGAGTGTTGCTGCTTTTGACGACCAAATCGTTTGTTGCTAAGTCGAATCAGTTCCTCAGAGCTCGTTAACATTTCGTTTGAATTTTTGAGGTTGATTGCTCCATTTGAAATCTCAAACAAGTGCTCAAAAATAACAGCATCTTCAACAGTATCTTTGTTCCAATTCAAAAAACATTTTTTCATGTGATTTGCAATCACATAAACCAACGCATCTTTCTGCTCACCCTCAGAAAACGTAAGTGCAGCATCAATCATACGCTTGATGTTATTTCCATAAAAACGATACTTTGGGAAATTTTGTGGATAGTTCAATGGGTCTGGACGTGCAGTGAGAACTTCTTTTTCAGGGATTGGAAATGGTGAATCTACATCGAGAGAAAAATCAGACATGATAAACAACTGATCCCATAATTTGTGCTGAAAATCTGGGACATCACGAAGGTGAGGGTTTAAATTTCCCATCACTCCTATGATGGCATGAGCCATTTTGTTTCGTTGTTCTTTTTTGGGTTCTTTCAAAGCCTGGTCTACCATCTTTTGAATATGACGACCATATTCGGGTATTCGTAAATGGCTTCGTTGGGTGTTATACTGAAGTGTTTCTTCCAATGTTAATGATTAAATGATACTGTAAAAATACTAAAATTACTACAACTGAATGATGCCTTCTATCTGTGAAACCTGTTTATATTTTGATATAATCTCATCTGGCGAATCAAATACACCTTCAATCGAAATGCTTACATAGGTGTTTTTTGAGGAATTTCTCTGTTTGATTTTGACAGGATTGTTTATAAAAATATTCTGTAAAGTCGACTTTTTTTCATCATCAGCTGGCAAAATAAACTTAAACATATAGTTTGAAGGCCAATCTGTTGACTCTGCAAGTTGCTCACGAAGTCGGTTGTAAAAAGATGTGGTTTTATCTGCTTCAGACATCTTGACAAAGATATTCTTTTTAAACAAGAATAAAATTGAAAAATTGTAAATTGGCTAATCATATGGATAAACATAAAAGATATGTCCTCACTGGTGCTCCTGGAAGTGGAAAAACCACCCTTTTAGAAGCATTGCGAAGCGATCAGGTAACGTGTTTTGACGAGGTGTTTCGGAAGCTCTTTCTCGAAGCTAAGAATCGAGGAGTTGACTCTCCTTTTCAAGATGAGCCACTGTCGCTGAGTTTGGAAATTATCAAAGGGCGTGTTGCTGATTTTAAGGCTGCTGCTGTATCTAAAATTCATCTCTATGACAGAGGCGTTCACGATGCAATTGCATACTTGGATGGTATTCGAGTTGGTGTGCCAGCACACTTGATCGAAATATGTAAATCACATGTTTATGACAAGGTGTTTATACTTCCTCCATGGGAAGATATTTTTAGAAATGATAAAGAGAGAATTGAAGAATTTAGCGAAACAGAAGCGATTCATCTAGAACTTGTCAAAACTTATACCTTATATGGCATGCCGCCCATAATTGTGCCAAAACTATCTGTCGAAGAACGTGTTTCTTTTATCAAAAATCACCTATGAGCAAAGCCCACGACCTACTGAATAAATATTGGGGCTGGTCTGATTTTAGGCCAGGTCAGGAAGAAGCTATACAAGCTTCACTTTCGTCTGAAAACACCCTTGTTGTATTGCCAACTGGGGGTGGAAAGTCCTTGTGTTATCAAATGAGCGCGCTTTTGCAAGAGGGGATATGTGTGGTTGTCAGTCCACTTATCGCCTTGATGATTGACCAAGTCAATTCGCTCAAAAGAAAAAACATTCGTGCGATGTCTATTCATGGAACAATGCGCGAAAATGAATTGGTGGAAGCCTTGGATCAATGTGCTTTTGGAAATATCAAATTGTTGTACCTATCGCCTGAACGCCTACTCAACCCTATTGTAGCCCAGCGTTTGAAAACATTAGATATATCTCTTTTAGCAGTGGACGAAGCGCACTGTATCTCTCAATGGGGTCATGACTTCCGACCTGCCTATCGCAAGATTGGTGAGTTTCATAAACTGATCAATGAACCCCCAATCATGGCACTCACTGCCACTGCAACACCAAAAGTTAAAGAAGATATTATTGCATCGCTGGAATTGAAAGACACAAAGCTGATTCAGACCTCTTTTGCTCGAGAAAATTTATCATACAGGGTTATACATACTGAAAACAAACTCGGGGCAATCAAACAGATGATTGCCAATCGCTCAGAGACCATCATCATTTATTTGCGTACGAGAAAGCACTGCGAAACACTAGTCGAACAGCTTCAGTTGGAGGGTATTGCTGCTCGATATTTTCATGGTGGTAGCACAAACAAACCCCAGCTCATCGATGAATGGCAAAGTGGAAGATATCCAATTATGGTGGCAACCTCGGCATTTGGGATGGGAATTGACCAGTCTGATGTGCGACAAGTGATTCATCTTGCACTTCCAGAAAGCATCGAAAACTACTATCAAGAAGCTGGGCGAGCTGGACGTGATAAGAAACCTGCAACAGCTTCAATTGTTACGAGTACTCGAGATGTTCAAGTTGTAGAAAGACAATTAATTGATTCTATTTCAGACCCTGCTTTTATTCGTCAAGTCTATTTCAAATTGTGCTCCTTTTTTCAAATTGCCTATGGAGAACTGCCACAAGATCCACTTGATTTATCTTTTGAGACCTTTACAAACTCATATGACCTACCACCAAAAAAAACCTATGAGGCTTTTAAAGTTTTTGATCGTATTGGAAGTATTCGTTTGACAAATCTTGTTGTCGAAAGGTTTCGATTACAAGTGCTATACAAGGGAAAAGAACTCCAAAAGCTGATTGCGAAAGATTCGGTTTTGTCCACCCTGCTGAACACGTTGGTGAGACTGTATCCAAATATCACAGAAACAGCACAGTCGGTAGATGGCAACCAACTGAGTAAACGAACTGGGATTGGAATGGAAAAGCTCAAAGATTATTTTGCTGCATTGGAGCAAAACAAATATGCTGAAATCACATCATGGAATTGTGATACTCGATTGTATTTTCTCGATCCACGTGAGGACGATTATATTCTAAATCGTGCAGTAAATCATGTCAAGCAAAGCATACAGACTAGAAAAAATCAGTTGCAAGCTGTGAAAGACTATATCAACGACGACAAAAACTGTAAGCAGGCTTTTCTGCTCAACTATTTTGGGGAGACGAACAACAATTCGTGTGGTCAATGCAGTAGTTGTGTTTCTTCACCAAGTGCTACGCAACTTCAAACTTCTATTTTGGATGTTTTAAAACAACAACCAGCAACAGTGAAAAAGCTTTCAAAATTGCTTGAGACAGAGGAAAAAACTATCATTGCAGTCGTAATGGAAATGCTCAACGAGGAGCTTGTTTTAGAAAAAAATCAGTTATTTCATATCAACCAATGAAACCACTTCGAATCATATATATGGGAACACCAGCTTTTGCAATATCACCTTTGCAAAAGATTCTTAATAGCGAACACGAAGTAATTGCTGTTGTCACTGCACCAGACAAAAAATCTGGCAGAGGAAAACAATTGACTGCATCCCCTATAAAGGTTTTTTGTACAGAAAACAATCTCCCCGTTTTACAGCCCCCCAACTTAAAAGATGAGTCATTTATTTCCGAGTTAAAAGAGCATAACGCAGATGTGTTTGTGGTCGTTGCATTTCGAATGCTCCCAAAAGAAGTTTGGTCTATACCTTCAAAAGGATCATTTAATTTGCACGCTTCTCTATTACCCAAATATCGTGGTGCTGCCCCTATCCATTGGGCAATTATCAATGGAGAAGAGGAAACAGGCGTAACTACGTTTTTTATAAATGAACACATCGATACAGGAGAAATCATTGCACAAAAGCAAACAACGATATTACCTGATGAAAATACAGGAATCCTTAGCAACAGGTTGGAAAGTTTGGGTGCTGACTTAGTTCTTGAAACGCTTCAATTTATCGCAGCTGGGAAAGTAAATTGCATTCCACAACCAAAAACTGAAGAGCATCTTGCCCCTAAATTAAAACGAGAAAACACCCAACTGCAATGGAATGAAGATGGGAAAGTGATTGAAAGGCTCGTCAGGGGATTACAGCCCTACCCTTGCGCATGGACAAACCTTCAGAACAATGGGACATCAACCTACTGCAAAATTCATCAAGTCGAATTTTTTGAGGGGAAACAAATGCATCAACCTGGTCGCGTTTTTATAGACAACCGAAAACTCATGGTTTCTGTACAAAATGGAAGCATTCATGTCAAAAGACTTCAACTTCAAAACAAAAAACCAATGAGCGATTTCGAACTGCTCAACGGATATGAAATGAACGACCAGGCATATTTCGAAAATCCATAAAAAAATTCGTACATTGTTGGAATGAATACAAATCTTTCAAATGGAAAGTTGCTTGTCGCTGATCCATCAATCATTGGAGACTTTTCATTTACTCGTGCAGTCATCTTGTTGGCAGACCACAACAATGAGGGTTCTGTTGGTTTTATTCTAAACAAGAAAATGGCACATGATTTAAGCACATTTGTTCCTGAAATTTCCAAACGCTTTTCTGTATTTGAAGGAGGGCCTGTCGATCAAGATCGGTTGTATTATATTCACAGTCGAAGCGACTGCATTCCCAACTCAAAACCCATATCTAAAAATCTTTTTTGGGGAGGCGATTTTGATGTGATTAAGAATATGATTAACGCTGGTGAGTTGTCAAGTGCTGATATCAAGTTTTTTTTGGGTTACTCTGGCTGGAGTTCTGATCAACTCAAGGAAGAAGTCAAACGCAACACATGGATTGTTTTGGATGATGGTGATGACGATAAAAAAGCCAATATCTCTTCCTCAAACGATGCAACGTTTTGGAAGTCCAAAATGATTCGGCTGGGTGGGCATTACGCCATCTGGGCCAATTCGCCCAGTCATCCACACTTAAACTAGTGCCTTTTCATTGAGAAGACCAACAGCTTGCGCATACTTTTTTGATTGATACTCTTTTCTTCTGTAATTGGTCACTACTCGAATTCCTTGAATACTGTTTGTGAGCCAGAGTTCATCGGCTTTTTGTAGGTCGAAAGGATTCAATGTTGTTTCTTTACAACTGAGATCTAGCTCATTTGCCATGCTAATGAGTTGTTTTCTAATAATACCATCCAAACAACCTGATGTTAAAGGGGGTGTGTGAATTTCGTTGCCAAAAAGTAAAAAAATGTTTGATTGAAGTGCTTCGACAACTTCTTTTTTATCATTCACCAAAATACAGTTATCCAAGTCATTCTCTTTGGCAAAAATCGAAGCAAGTACATTGAGAATTTTATTGTTTGTTTTTAGATTGGATAGCAATGCTGGTTGCACATAGTGATCTTTATACAAATCAACTCTATAATTAGGTATTTCACTCGAAAAGCTAGGTTGCTCTAAAGGCTTACAGTTAATAACAAATGAGACTTTATTTTCATCAGGGGTATATCGCCCAGCGCTGTCGCGAAAGCAAGTTAAGCGCAGACGCCATGCAGCAGAGCTAACAGCTTGAGATTCGATCAAACGATTGCACTGCTCAACAAAATACTCGGGAGTGAAAGTCATTGGAATCTCCATTCGTAGCAATCGCATACTGGCCATGAGACGAAAGTAGTGATCTTCCCAAAAAATCAATTTACCGCCCACTGCTTTGACAGTCTCAAAAACTGCATCGCCATAGGAGAACCCTCGATTAAAAAAGGGTAACACAGAATCGGAAGGTTGTACAAGATTTCCGTTGAAGTTGACCATCAAGCAGAGCCCAAAACTTGTTTGAGGTTTGAAATTTGATTCTCCCAAAACATTTTAGACTCTTCCAACTCGTCTTGATCGGCAAAATCAGAAACAATGAGAGAAACATCTTTGGTGATTTCATCAACTTGAATACGCATTTCAAAGTAGTACTTATCGAAGTCATCTTCGTAAGTCAACCATTGAAAACGAACAAAATCGTTTTGCTTGTTTTTAATGAGCATGGCTTCCTCGCTGGAATCATCCCAGAAAAACTGATATTTTTCAGAGCGTGAGTTAACATTATCAGCAAACCACTCAGATAAACCAGAGGGCGTAAAGAGGTATTGGTAAAGCAGTTGTGGTGATGACTTAATTACGAATTCAATCTCAAAATGATCTTTCACAGATATTATTTTTATCAAAAAACCAATATAATATCTTTTTTGGTTGCACAAAAATTTAATCGTAAAAATATAGTTTGACATCTGAGACAAAACCCTCTATATTTGCAGTCGAATATGGCGAGGTAGCTCAGGTGGTTAGAGCGTCGGATTCATAACCCGGAGGTCGGGAGTTCAAGTCTCCCCCTCGCTACACTTATTTTTATTCATGATTCTAGTCACAGGCGGTCTCGGATACATTGGTGCCCATACAGTCGTATCATTGTTGGAAAACAATAGCCCAGTGGTGATTGTTGATGATTTGTCCAACACCACAATTGATGTGCTTGACGGTATTGAAAAAGCTTGTGGAAAGAGACCGATTTTTGAACAAGTTGACTTGAAAAACAAAGCAAAGGTTCAGAAAGTTTTTGAGGACCATAAAATCAATGGCATCATCCATTTTGGTGCCTTTAAAGCAGTAGGAGAAAGTGTAGAAAAACCACTCTCCTATTATGACAACAACCTCACTTCCTTAATAAATCTGCTGAGTGCTGCAAAGGATCAAAAACGTAAGATTCCCTTTATCTTTAGCTCATCTTGTACAGTATATGGCGAGCCAAAAACACTTCCGATTACTGAAAATGAGCCTAGTAAACCAGCCTTGTCACCCTACGGAAACACCAAACAAATTTGTGAAGAAATATTGTCAGATCTTACAAAAGTAAATGACCTAATCCCTGTGATTGCTTTGCGCTACTTCAATCCAATAGGTTCACATTCATCGGCGGAAATTGGAGAACTCCCGCTGGGTGTTCCACAAAATCTTGTTCCATTTATTACTCAATCGGCTGCAGGAATTCGAGGGCCAATTACTGTTTTTGGAAATGATTACCCAACCAAAGACGGTACATGCGTTCGCGACTACATACATGTAGAGGACTTGGCTGAAGCTCATGTGAGTGCGCTGGAATATCTCAAAAAAATCAAAAAATCCAATGTCTTTGATGTATTTAATGTTGGTACTGGAAATGGAAATTCGGTATTGGATATTATCACTACATTTGAACGTGTAACAGGTGTGACTTTGCAATACTCTATTGGGGAACGAAGAAAAGGTGATGTTGCAATTACCTATGCAGATACGTCAAAAGCAAATCGTATACTTGACTGGAAATTTTCAAAAACACTTGAAGAAGCTTTATTCTCAGCATGGCAGTGGGAAAAAAAGCTTAGGGGGAAGCGATAAACCCCAATACTGAATCATTTAAAAGACTTTTATTATTTACTAACAAATTATTTTGTTTTTAATTTAAAAATAAAATGATGAAATTATGTATTCGTAAGTTTTTAAACAAAACATTCATATGGCATCAGATATGCATAATAGAATTGAGTACATAATTGGCTCCGATCGACTCTCTATTTCAGCATTTGAGTGTCAAATTGGTGTGGGCAGAAATTCCATTTCTACTTCTTTGCGCAAAAAATCATCTATTTCTCATGAAGTTATTAAGAAAATTCACATTTACTTTCCTAACTATTCTGTGGACTGGATTATTTTTGGGAATGAAAATGAAACGGAAGTTGTAATAAAAAAATTATCTGTAGAACTTTTGGGAATTTTCAAACGATGGAAAAACGAAAACGACAAAAATTTTTAACAACTCTGAACAAAATCCCAATTCAGATTTTTTAATTGAACCACTTTTTGGTTTCCTGTATTTAGATTTTTGACAATACATTTCTTTTCTTTCCACTCATCTTCACCCATAATTAGCGCAAATGGAGTTTTGAGCTGGTTTGCCATACCCAATTGCTTTTTTAGACGAGCAGCAGCTGGGTACACATACACCCGCTTGCCACTTCTCCTCAACTCATTGATGTAGGGCAGCAGAGCTGTCATCATTTCCATATTGAAATACACAACAAATAAGTCAATCGAAGTATGTATTTCAGGTGGAAATAAATCAAGTTCGGAAAGAACCAATTCGATGCGATCTAAGCCAAAAGAAATACCAATACCACTCATGCCTTTCATGCCAAACACCCCAGTTAAGTTATCATATCGACCCCCAGCCCCAATTGATCCAAGGGACACACTTTTTGGTGCTGAAATTTCAAATATCGTACCTGTATAATAATCCAATCCTCTGGCAAGTGTCCAATCAAAAACAACATCTATAGAAGTCATTTTTTCCATGTTTGAAAACAAAAAATTTAGGTCGTCAAATGGGGTGCTTTCAATAAAATCATCTGCTATCAACTGCTGCAGGATTTCTAATTGGTCTGCATTCGATTTGCCTTCTAATGCTTCCTGAATCGTATTGATCATTTGGTTGTCAAACCCAGCTTGTGCTAGTAGCTGCTGAACCTCATCCCAACCCACTTTATCAAGCTTATCGAGTATTGTAAGAAAAGTTGCTGTTTGATCCTCAGCTCTAGATTTTCTTGAAATAGCCTCTAACAGTTTTCGATGATTGACGCGCAAGGTACAGCCCTGAAGATTTAAGCCTGAAAAAACAGCATCAATCATTTGTATAAACTCTAGTTCGAGTAGTATGCTGTCAGAGCCAATGGAATCGGCATCACACTGCATAAACTCTTGAAAACGACCATGTTGTGGACGATCAGCACGCCAAACTGGCTGCATTTGATATCGCTTGAATGGAAAACTTAATTCGTTTTGGTGTTGGACAACAAACCGGGCAAGTGGAACAGTAAGGTCATAGCGCATTGCCTTCTCAGCGATCGAATTGCCAAAACGTGACAGCTCCCCCTTTTCCAAAGCATCTAGATCTGCTTTTTTTACTTTTTCGCCAGAGTTTAAAACCTTGAATACCAATCGGTCTCCCTCATCGCCATATTTGCCTAGTAAGAGGTCTCTCCGCTCCATAGAAGGTGTCTCAATTGGCAAAAATCCAAAGCGTTCAAATTGTGTTTTTATCACATCCATGATATAGTTGCGACGTATCACTTTATGCGGTAAGAAATCCCGCATACCCTTGGGTGTGTTGGGCTTATTTGACATGTGCATAAAGGTACAGTAAAATTAAGAAGTAAAAAAAGGAGTCAAGTGCTTTTATTCCATGCAAACCATCAACCAAACTAGCGTTCGATTGGTTTTGCATAAAGGTCAAAATCCTCTGCTTGTTCAATGATTACATCAATAAAATCCCCAATACGCAAATAATGTTCCTTTGCATCAATACGTATTTCATTATCTACATCTGGCGAATCATACTCCGAACGACCGATATAATAATTTCCTTCTTTTCGATCAATCAAACAACGAAGTGTTTTCCCAATCAGATTTTGATTTTTTTCCCAAGATATTTGAGACTGTATAGCCATAATTTCATTGGCACGTTCTTGCTTGATTTCAGCAGGCACATCATCGACCAAATGAAAAGCATGGGTATTTTCCTCATGACTGTAGGTGAAACAACCCAATCGTTCAAAGCGTGTATCTGCAACCCATTGTTTGAGGAGCTCAAAGTCTTCTTGCGTTTCGCCAGGGTAGCCAACAATCAAGGTTGTTCGTAAGGCCATATTGGGCACACGTTCTTTACATACACTCAACAAGGCATTGGTTTTTTCAAAGGTTGTTCCACGACGCATTGATTTTAAAATTTTATCAGAAATATGTTGTAAAGGCATATCGATATACTGACAGACTTTGGGTTCATCTCGAATCACGTCGAGCACATCTTCTGGGAAACCAGTTGGAAAGGCGTAGTGCAAGCGAATCCATTCGATACCATCTACTGTGACAAGATGTCGCAACAAATCAGCCAGTCGTCGCTTTTTATACAAATCAAGCCCATAATAGGTCAGGTCTTGTGCAATCAAAATCAACTCTTTCGCGCCATCTACTGCAAGTTTTTTGGCTTCTTTAAGCAAGTCCTCAATTGGGGTTGAACGATGTTTACCCCTCATCAGTGGAATGGCACAAAATGAGCAAGGACGATCACAACCCTCCGAAATTTTGAGATAGGCATAGTGCTTGGGTGTCGTTGTGAGGCGTTCACCGATTAATTCATGTTTGTAATTTGCGCCTAATGCTTTGAGAAGAATAGGAAGATCTGTTGTGCCAAAAAATTGATCGACTTCTGGAATTTCTTGTTCCAAATCGTCTTTATAACGTTCACTCAAGCAGCCTGTTACAAATAATTTATCGATTGATCCTTCTTCCTTTTTTTTGGCAAAATTGAGAATGGTTTGCACCGATTCTTCTTTGGCATTGTCGATAAACCCACAAGTATTGACCACTACGATATTCCCCTCTTTTTCATGAACGACTTGTTTGTCGTTGGCTTGAAGTTGACCCATCAAGACTTCAGAGTCATAGATGTTCTTTGAGCAGCCCAAAGTCACTACATTGATGGTATTTTTTTTAAGAGATTTTGTTCGCATTGGTCTTATTCGTATCCTTTTGGCAACTGTCTGTGAAGGGTTAGATTTTCGTAGGCCGCACCTAGGGCATAGAGTTTTGGTTCTGTAAAACTTTCAGCTACAAAAGTTAAGTTTTTAGGCTCTCCTTGATCAGTATATCCCATTGGCACAGTGAGACAGGGATAAAATGCCACTGCTGCATGGGCCGCATGATAATTATTGATGGTCAATATAGCATCCAAATTGTATGTCATCATGGGTTCTCTGAAAAAGGAAATACCTGATATATGAAGTTTATCGATAACTGTTTTCAGTTCTTCATCTGTGATATCTTCTTCAATAACACCCATAAGTCGGCCCTGGCCATATGGCATTCTCAGCAAGGAATCTTGCTGGTTGAATGCAACAACCGACTGCACATTATCATCAGCAAAATTTTGATTTGATTGGGTGGAGAAGTAGTTTGGCAGATCGTTTTTCATCTCCTTATTTAGCAAGGACAAAAAACCTTTAAATTCAATATTTGGGGGGTCAAACTCAACAACAGTTGCCCCATTGCTACGCAAAGTGCTTATGGCTTTTCGATATAAAGAATCTGTTTTTACAAGGGATTTGATTGCCCCCAGTCGATACGCTGAAATACTTCGATTTTGACTCGCAACAATATAATCCCCAATTTGATCTGGCGCTTTGGTCGTCGAAGGGTCTGAAGCATCTTTGCCTTGCATTGCATTGAGCAAAATCGCATTGTCGATTACATTTTTTGTCATTGGTCCTGCCGTGTCAAGGGTACTAGAAATGGGAACGATCCCTGTTCGACTGACCAATCCGATGGTGGGTTTGCAACCAACCACTGCATTATGACCCGAGGGTGATAAAATTGATCCAGAGGTTTCAGAACCAATAGCAGCTACAGCATAATTAGCAGCTACAGCAACACCACTTCCAGAACTGGAACCTCCTGATTCAAAGACTTTTCTACCATAAGGGTTTAAGGTCTGTCCTCCAACAGCACTATAACCCAATGGGCAGCCATCACAAAAATAATATGCCCATTCACTTAGATTGACTTTCCCCAAAATTAAAGCACCCTTGGCTTGTAATTGAGAAACAATATAGGCATCGTTATATGGCACATGAGACTGTAAGAAGGCTGCGCCAGCTGTCGTTGGCATATCTTGGGTATTGATATTGTCTTTCAGTAATATGGGCATTCCAAAAATGAGGTGCTGTTGGGTGTTTTTTTGTCGATCTTTGGCTTTGGCTTGTTCGATTACCTTAGGGTTCAGCGCTAAGATGGCATGAAGGGTTGTGTTGGGATCACTTTCCAATTTTCGTATGCGATACAAATAAAAAAGTGTCAATTTCTCATAACTGAGCAACCCAGACTTTATAAGTGACTGTAAAGTGGGTATGTCTTGTTCAATAATCAAGGGTTTTAGAGCCTGATATTGATCTTCTCCAAAACGATTTAAAGCTTTTTCATAAGTTACCCACAGATCATTTTTGTCCAATAATTTAGATTGAATGAGTTGAAACTGCATCCTCTGATTTTCATGTGTCTGATTGGCTTGAAGTTCTGCCGTTTCATCATAAGGCTTCCAATATTCTGAAGATGGATTTGTACATGCTACAAGGCAAATAATCATTACAATAAAAGGATAAATACGCATATTCATTAAATTAGAATAGAGAATCAACAAATTCTTTTGGGTTAAACTCTTGTAAGTCCTCCATCCCCTCACCAACTCCAATATACTTGACAGGGACTTGCATTTGGTCAGAAATACCCAATACCACACCTCCTTTGGCAGTGCCATCAAGTTTTGTAATTGCTAGTGCTGTGATCTCTGTTGCCTGTCCAAATTGACGTGCTTGTTCGAAGGCGTTTTGTCCTGTCGAGCCATCGAGAACCAATAAAACTTCATGAGGTGCTTCGGGAATCGACTTTTGAATGACCCTTTTTATTTTTACCAATTCATTCATCAAATTCACCTTGTTGTGCAGTCGTCCAGCAGTATCGATAATCACGTGATCAACTCCTTGTGAAAGTCCAGACTGGACTGTATCATAGGCCACTGAAGCAGGGTCGCTACCCATCTTTTGCTTTACGATTTGAACACCAACCCGATCAGACCACATACTCAACTGGTCAACTGCTGCTGCACGAAAGGTATCTGCTGCACCCAAAAGTACTTGCAGACCAGTGGATTTATAGAGATGAGCAAGCTTTCCAATCGTAGTGGTTTTACCAACGCCATTGACCCCTACAACCAAAGTGACTTTAGGCTTCACATCTGTTTGGGTTTCGTCATGCAACTCCAACAAGCTGGTGATTTCTTCTCGCAGAATACTTTGTAGCTCTTTGGCGTTCATGTATTTGTCTTTGGCGACTTTTTTCTCGAGTAAATCAATAATTTTTAGAGTCGTATCTACGCCAATATCTGCACTGATAAGGGCTTCTTCAAGTTGATCCAACACACTTGCATCGACAGTACTTTTGCCAGCAACAGCTTTACCAATTTTATTTAAAATCGACTTCTTTGATGGTTCGAGCCCTTTATCTAATTTCTCTTTGGAAAAAAAACGTTTAAAAATTCCCATTCCTGTTTTTTGTAAATGTAAGAAATAAAAAAAGCCACATAAAGTGGCTATTCAATTAATTTGTGATTTAGGCTATTTTTTAGACAGCCATTCGTTCACTTTTTCGGGAAGCATCATTGACTCGACGAAAGTGTATGACCCAGATTTTTCACTTTTCACCATTTTGATGGCTTTGGTCAATCGCTTCGATGAAGTCTGTAAAGTTGCTACTGTTTTCTTTGCCATGTCTATTTAATTTCTTTGTGGACAGTCATTTTCTTCAAAATCGGGTTGAATTTTTTCAACTCAATACGATCAGGTGAATTTTTTTTGTTCTTAGTCGTGACATATCGAGAAGTACCTGCAAGACCTGAGTCTTTGTGCTCTGTACATTCTAATATTACTTGAACTCTGTTTCCTTTCTTCGCCATAACAATAAATTATAATACGCCTTGCGCTTTTGCCTCTTTCAGTACAGCAGAAAGCCCTTTTCTGTTAATGGTTTTTAAAGCTGAAGTCGAAAGCTTGAGCGTGATCCATTTCTCTTGATCGGTCAAGTAAAATCGCTTCTTGATAAGATTCACTTCAAAGCGTCTCTTTGTTTTATTCATCGCATGTGAAACATTGTTTCCAACCAACGCTTTTTTACCAGTAATTTGACAAACTTTTGACATTGCAAAAATTGATTTTTGTAATCGGAGTGCAAATAAACGATATTTTTAACGTACAAACAAATGTTTTTTACTGTCTACATCAGCATTTTTCTTGCCAGCTCAAGTGCCTTATTGACTGCCTTTTGGACTGTTTTTTCTCTGTTTTTTCCAAAATTATAAGATTCTACCCTTTCAAAATCAGGGCCGACTAGAGCTATACAGACAGCTCCAACTTCAGCATCAGAATCGCCTTTGGTAGGACCAGCATTGCCAGTAGTTGCGATAGCATAATCGCTTTTCATCTGATTACGAACACCTTTGGCCATTGCCAATGCAACCTCCTCACTCACGACAGAGTGGCTCGCAATCAGTTCCGCTGACACCCCCAATACTTTGCTCTTAACTGATGTTTTATAAGCAACAATACCCCCAAAAAAATAGGCAGATGCACCAGGTATAGACGATAGCAAGGCAGCGATACGACCACCAGTACAGCTTTCTGCTACTGCAATTGATGACTGTTTTTCAGTCAATATATTTCCAATTTGTGCCTCAATCGGGCGATCTCCTTCAAAGTCAGTAATGATATCACCAATCAATGGATAAAGGGTCTCAAACTGCTGATCGATCTCTTTTTGAAGTTGATCTTCATTTTCTCCTCTCGCTGTTAATCGTAATCTCACCCGACCCAAATTGGGAAGATATGCGAGTTTGATATGAGAAGGTAAGGCCGCCTCCCAATCATGAATCACCTCTGCAATGCGACTCTCACCCCATCCATAAGTCATCATGGTTTTATGAATCAACACAGGTCGTTTAAAATGAGTTTTAAGCTTGGGAATGAGTTGAGTATTAGTGATGCTCTTCATTTCGTAGGGAACTCCAGGCAGAGCAATAAAAACAGTTGTGTTTTTTTCCATCCACATACCAACTGCTGTGCCAAATCGATTCTCCAAAATAACAGCCTTGGAAGGCAACATGGCTTGCGCTCGATTGAGATCGTTGATTGGCACATTCACATATTGTGCAAAAAGTTTTTCAATATGATCCAAAACATCTTGGTTGTGTACCAAATGGTCATCAAAAAATTTACAAAAAGAAGTTTTAGTAATATCGTCTTTTGTAGGACCTAAACCCCCTGTAAGCAGCACAAGCGAAACACGCTTTTGGGCAGTTTCCATCGCACTGATAATCGCCTGTTCCTGATCAGAAACTGAGGTGATCTGAGAAACCTCAATACCAATTTTGTTCAGTGATTTGGCAAGAAATGCAGAGTTTGAGTCAACAATCTGACCAATCAGAATTTCATCGCCAATCGTGATAATTTCTGCTTGCATTATTTGATATTGAGCATAAATGCTTGTTCTCCTTCCAAATGTCCTGTAAGTATGTCTCCCCTCTCTACAAGACCTACACCAGCAGGTGTTCCTGTAAACAATATATCTCCAATTTTCAGGGTAAAATAACGCGAAACATAGCTGATGATTTCATCGATTTTCCACATCATATTGGCAGTTGTATCTTTTTGCACAACCTCATTGTTTTTAGTCAACTGAAAACTGAGGTTGTTCAGATCTGAAAATTGAGACTTATCAAACCAATTGCCAATGTATGCGGCACCATCAAAAGACTTTGCCTTCTCCCAGGGAAGTCCTTTGCTCTTGAGACCCAGCTGCACATCTCGCGCAGTAAAGTCCAACCCCAACCCTATTTCGCTATAGTACTTGTGTGCAAATTTGGTTTGTATATGCTTACCTATTCTGTTGATTTTTACAAGAACCTCCACTTCGTGATGAATTTCGTTGGAAAAGTCAGGCATGAAAAATGGCTGACCTTTTTGGCCCAAACATGAATCAGGCTTCATAAAAATGACTGGCGCATCAGGCCGATCGTTGTTTAGCTCTTCTATATGTTTAGCGTAGTTACGTCCAACACATATAAGCTTCATGACCCACTGTTTAAGGTGTTGAGACGAATCGCAGTGAGAACCTTTTTGGTATATAAGGGAAAATCTGCTTCCATTAGCCATCCAAAATATCCTGGCTCACGCTGAAGAACTTCAACGACTTTTTTTCCTTTGTGCTTTCCAAAACCGAAAATTGGCTCGTTTTCTTTATTCCTTCGAATATACCCTGCAAAATCTACACTACTGTGCCGGGTGGTAAACTGGCTTAGCATGTCCACATCATTCTCCAAGTCTTCATAATGATCGATCTGGGCTTTGAGTACCTCAAAAGTCGCTTTGGTGTCTGCGCTAGCACTGTGTGCATTTTCAAGGTCTTTTGCACAATAAAATTTATATGCAGCAGTAAGGGTTCGCTGCTCCATTTTGTGAAAGATCGTTTGCACATCAATTGATTTTTGCTTTTTAAAATCAACATCAATTTCGGCACGAAGCATTTCCTCAGCAAGCAAGGGAATATCAAACCTATCAGAGTTATAACCTGCTAAGTCTGAGCCTTTAAACCAACTGAATATTTCAGCTGAAACTTCTTTAAATATTGGTGCATCAGCTACCTTTTCGTTTGTAATACCATGCACTGCTGTTGCCTCTGCTGGGATAGGCATTTCTGGATTGACCAACCAAGTCTTTTCTTTCTCAGATCCATCTGGAAAGGCTTTTAGTATAGAAATTTCAACAATTCGATCTTTGGCGATGTTCACACCAGTCGTTTCAAGATCGAAGAAACAAATTGGTCTTTTTAATTGCAGTTGCATATTATACTTGTTGTGAGACGTCCCAGTTCTCTATTTTGTTTTTTAACTCTTTGATAAACAGGCCTCCCATGGCTCCATTGACGATGCGATGATCATAACTGTGAGAGAGAATCATTTTTCGACGAATACCAATGAAGTCTCCTTTATCTGTTTCGACAACTGCAGGCACTTTTCGAATGGCTCCCAGGGCCAGAATTCCAACTTGTGGCTGATTGATAATAGGCGTTCCCATCAAGCTATCAAACATGCCTACGTTGGTCACTGTGTATGTTCCATCAGTAACATCGTCGGGAGAGAGGGTTCCTGTTCTGGCACGTTTGGCTAAGTCATTTACCCTTTTGGTGAATCCAACCAAACTCAATTGATCTGCATTTTTTATGACTGGAACAATAAGATTTCCATCTGCGAGCGCAGTTGCCATACCCAAATTAATATCCCTCTTTTGAATAATTTTATTTCCACTCAAAGACGAATTTAGCAAAGGAAAATCACGAAGTACTTGAGCAGTAAGCATCATGAAAATCGGGGTAAATGTGATTTTTTCTCCTTCTCTTTGGAGAAATGATTGCTTGATGCCCTCACGCCAATCCCATAAATCTGTAACATCAACTTCGATAAAAGATTGTACATGCGCAGACGTTTGTGTGCTTTTGTGCATATGCTCGGCAATCAGTTGCTCCATGCGAGACATGTCTCGCACCTCACCTTTTTCAATATTGCTAGCGATTGTCGTCGTAGCAGGAGGTGGTGTTGGTGTTTGCTTGGGTTGCGATTGACCAGACTTGAGATGATTGAGTATATCCTTTTTGGTTACTCGACCATTTTTTCCAGTGCCCTTTATTTGATATAACTCGACATCTGAAATCCCTTCTTCTTTAGCGATGCTTTTGACCAGTGGAGAAAAGTAAATATCTCCTGTTTTTGACTGTTCGACTACAGGGGGCGGAGCAAGGATTTCTTTTGCCTTGCTTTCTAAAAAATCTTCTTTGACTTCGACATCTTTTGCAACCTCAGTTGGGGGTTCATCTTGCGTCAATTCTTCGAGGATATCTTCATCTGTTTCGATAATTGCCAATGGTTCTCCAACACGAACAACTTGGTTTTCTTCAACAAGTTTTTGGAGAAGTTTCCCTGAGATTTCAGAAGGGACCTCAGAGTCAACTTTATCTGTGGCAATTTCTACAACAGCATCATCTGCTGCGATAACATCACCTTCGTTTTTGAGCCATTGGGTAACTGTTGCCTCATCGACACTTTCTCCCATGGCAGGTAGTAACAATTTGTACTCAGCCATGCTGCAAAATTACGAATTTAAACAATGCTTGTTTTCGATTTCTTTTTGGTATTCGGAATGACTGCTCCACTCCCTCTTGATAACACATCACTGCTGCCAATAATTCGCTTGTTATCAACTGAGATAAACTTATAAACATAGCCTGTTTGATGAACCTGCATAAAGTTGATGACCTCGCTCCATTGCGTGGTGCGCATATCAAACACAATTCCCATCAATCTTTTGGGCTCTAGCTGAAGGACCTCTAGAAGATTTTGACAGTGTTTGATGCCAGGAAACATATTCATTTTTACATTTTTGAAGAGCTTGGGGTTTTTGGATACCAACGTCCAATCATTTACAAGTATGGGTGAGGTTTTATCTCGTCTGGATGACACAACCCTCTTAAACTTACTAAACAAATAAGACCCTGTGATGAATATCGAATTTAAAAGCCAATTGTGAGAGAAGTTTTTGTTGTAGTAATACGACATCGCATTGAAAAATCGCTTTTCATAGGTTTTGTTTTTTGGGGTACTCTCTCCCTTAAAATGAATCACTTTGGATTGAGAAAAATAAAAGTTTATGTATCCTAACTTCAAACTTCGATGTGAGATGTCAATATCCTCTCCATACATAAAAAAGTTTTCATCAAACCCCTCAAGTTGATCATACAAACGCTTGCGCATAAACATAAATGCCCCTGCAAGTACATCGGTCTTGCCATTTTGGTTTTGAGGAAGGCTTAAATTGTAATACTGCCCAAAAAAGCGAGCAGACAACCTGAAAAGTCCCAAAGACTTAAACACCGCCGCCTTTATTGTTGGCAATCCTCGTTTGGACTCCAATAAAAATTGTCCTGTTCCATCAATCATTTGAGGACCTGAAATCCCAATTGTAGGGTTTGCCTCATGGAATTGCATAAATTTATCAAAGGTTTTTTGAGAAACAATAGTATCTGGATTTAGGATACATACATAGCGACCTTTGGCAAGTTTTGCAGCTTTGTTGTTGGCCTTTCCAAATCCAAGGTTATCAACATTGGAAATCACACGTGTAGAAGGGAATTTTTTTCGCATCATTTCAACGCTGTTATCAGCTGATGCATTGTCGATAACGATGATTTCAGCATTGATGTTATTGATCGCAGCATTAACACTTTCCAAACACAGATGTAAAAAGTGCTCTACATTGTAACTTACAATGATGACTGAAAGGTCGATTGATTTAGATTGTTCCATCGAATGGGATTCTTTTTACGATACTTCTTCCTAATGACACTTCATCTGTATATTCCAACTCATCACCAACAGAAACACCTCTAGCAAGTACAGTTATTTCAACATCATATGAGCTGATCTGCTTGTAAATATAGTAGTTGGTGGTGTCACCTTCAACTGTACTACTCAACGCCAAAATGACCTCTTTTATTGTACCGTCTTTCAACTTTTTGACCAGGCTATCGATTCTCAATTCTTGAGGACCAATTCCATCAAGAGGTGAAATTTTACCTCCCAATACATGATATAGGCCAGTAAATTGAGCAGTGCTTTCGATCGCTATCACATCACGAACATCTTCGACCACACAAACCAATTGGCGATCTCTTTTGGGATTCGCACATAGACTACAAGTTGGCTGATCCGAAATATTAAAACATGATTGGCAGTATTGGATTTCAGTTCTCAAAAGTCGAATTGCTTCTGACAAATCCAAGCTAATGGACTCAGGCTGACGAAGTAAATGCAAAACGAGTCGCATTGCTGTACGTCGTCCAATCCCGGGTAGCTGTGAAATTTCATCAACAGCTTGCTGCAATAACTTTGATGCGTATTCCATCGCGGCAAAGGTAAGCATTTGAAAGTATGAGGCAATCCAAGTATCTTTGAAAAATGAGCAGTTATCTTCTTTTATCCATTCTTCTAGGGTATTTCATTGTGTTGATGGTCATTGCTCGTTTAACGAAAGGCAAAGAAGACAACCAAACGTTTTTTATCGCAAACCGATCTGCTCCATGGTATCTCGTGGCTTTTGGAATGATTGGCGCCTCCCTCTCTGGTGTTACCTTTATCTCTGTTCCTGGCTGGGTTGAAGATACAGGGTTTAGCTATTTCCAAATGGTCTTGGGCTATATCGTTGGCTACTTTGTCATTGGTACTGTTCTTTTGCCAATTTATTATAAATACAAACTCACTTCCATCTACACCTATCTATCTACACGATTTGGCGCAAAGACCTACAAAACTGGGGCATCCTTTTTTGTTTTGTCACGAATCGTTGGTGCTAGCTTTCGCCTGTATCTAGTCGCAAGTGTACTACAGTGGGTTATTTTCGAACAAATGGGGATTCCTTTTTGGTGTACTGTCATTGTTACCATAGCCCTGATTTGGCTTTATACACACAAGTCCGGCATCAAAACAATTATTTGGACAGATGTATTGCAAACACTTTTTATGTTGATTGCCCTATGCCTGGCATTATACTACATCACAGCCTCTCTAGAAATTGAGCATCTGTTTGGATGGCTTGGCCAACAAGACAATACACAAATCTTTTTCTTCGATGATTATAAAAGTCCTTATTTCTTTTGGAAACAATTTTTGTCTGGTGCCTTAATTGCCATTGTTATGACAGGTCTTGATCAGGACATGATGCAAAAAAATCTTGCGTGTAGAAGTCTGTCTGATGCACAAAAAAATATGTTTTGGTTTACCATCATATTAACAATCGTCAATTTTGTATTTCTGATATTGGGGGCTTTGCTCACTGCCTATGCATTGGCAAATGGTATTGATGCACAAGGAGACAGGCTCTTTCCTATCATCGCCACCCAATCTGATCTCGGTCTTGGGTTATCAATTGTTTTTCTTCTAGGGCTCATTGCAGCTGCATACAGCAGTGCTGATAGTGCCTTGACATCCCTCACGACAAGCATAAGCATCGATTTGCTCGATATCGAAAAAAGACTTCAACAAGATCGGCAAGAACACACACGTAAAAGAGTTCACCTCCTCGTATCACTGTTGTTGATTCTTGTGATTCTCGCATTTAATTATTTGATAACTGATAAAAGTGTGATTGCAAAATTATTTGAGTTCGCAGGCTACACCTATGGTCCCCTCCTTGGGTTATATGCTTTAGGAGTGTTGACAAAGGTTCAAGTGCGCGATCGATGGGTACCATGGGTCGCTGTTTGCACACCTATCGTAGGATATCTAATCAGTCAATGGACTTTAACAAACTATGATTTTGACTTTGGATTCTTCATCTTGGCCCTTAATGGGGCATTGTGTTTTTTGGGTTTGCTGTTGATTCGCAGCAGTCAGCCTACACCCACTTGATGAGTGAGCTACCCCATGTAAACCCACTTCCAAAAGCAGCAAGCATTACATGATCACCTGAATTGATTTTCCCTTCTTCCCACGCCTCACAAGTTGCAATCGGTATCGAGGCAGCAGTCGTATTGCCATAACGCATGATGTTATTGTACACTTGATCGTCTTGTAAACCAAACTTCTTTTGCACAAACTGGGCAATTCTCAAATTGGCTTGATGAGGAATCAGCATATCGATATCACTTGGCTTCAGATTGTTTTTTGTTAGTGCTTCACCAATCACTTCCGAAAACCTTACAACAGCATTTTTAAAAACCAGTTGCCCATTCATATATGGGTGATAATCAGGATCATTTGGATCATAATTTTCAAACACTTCATGCACCCATTTTTTGGTGCTTGGACCAATTAAAGAAAGTTCCTTGGCATGCTTCCCTTCCGAGTGAAGGTGCGTGGAGAGTACCCCCTCCTCTGGATTTTCATGACGACTGACAACAGCAGCACCAGCACCATCGCCAAAAATGACAGAAACTGTACGTCCACGAGTGGTGAGATCCAGACCACCCGAGTGATGCTCAGATCCAATGACTAAGACATTTTTATAGGTCCCCGTACATATATATTGATTTGCAACAGAGAGGGCATATATAAATCCAGAACACTGATTTCGGACATCAAGTGCTGGACAAGTACCGATTCCCATTAAGTCTTGCACCAAAACACCAGAACCAGGGAAATAATAATCAGGACTTAAGGTAGCAAAGACAATCAAGTCGATGTCATCTTTGCTAATCCCAGCACGATCGATTGCCTGTTGGGCAGCCTTAACACCCATGGAGGCTGTGCCTTCAGTAGAATCTTTTGCTATAAATCGTCGTTCTTCAATCCCAGTTCGTTCTACGATCCAATCGTGGCTCGTGTCCATGAGTGTGGACAAATGATCATTTGTAACTTTATTTTCAGGCAAGTATTTACCAAGACCTGAAATTTTTGAGCTATACTTTTTTATCATGTGATAAATTTAGTCAATTATTGTACAAAAAGTAAAAGGTGTGCAAGTGCACACCTTAAACAACTTAACCAAAAAAACAAACAAACCAAGAATTTGTTGAAAAGAAGCTATCCGTTTTTTCATAGCAATAATTCCCAATTAAGAGTAGGATAGCACCCTTTTCGTGTACAAATATATATTATGTTTAACTTTCTTACAAATTAATTAAACAAAAAATATTAAAGTGTCATCTTGTCAGGGGGCAAACAATGGTATTTTTTTTGCTAATACAACTGTAAATTTTAAAAAATGAGTACAGGAAAAATTAATGTTGCAGTTGAAAATATCTTTCCACTAATCAAAAAATTTCTATACAGCGATCATGAAATCTTTTTGAGAGAGTTGATTTCAAATGCAACAGACGCAACACTAAAACTAAAGCATCTCGCCCAAATAGGAGAAGCAAAAGTTGAGTATTGCAACCCACTGATTGAAGTCAAGGTTGACAAAAAAGGAAAAAAACTCCACATTATTGATCAGGGGGTTGGGATGACATCTGATGAAGTCAATAAATATATCAATGAAGTTGCCTTTTCTGGTGCAGAGGAGTTTTTGGAGCAATACAAGGACAGCGCGAAAGACAGTGGCATTATCGGACACTTTGGTTTAGGGTTTTACTCGGCCTTTATGGTTGCCAAAGAAGTTGAGATTATCACCAAATCATACAAAGATGAGCCAGCAGCCCATTGGACTTGTGATGGGTCTCCCGAATTCACCTTGAAAAAGCATGACAAAAAAGAAAGAGGTACAGAAATCATTTTGCACATCGACAAAGATTCGAAAGAATTTTTGGAAGACACGCAGATTCGTTCTTTACTCACAAAGTACAACAAGTTTATGCCCATTCCTATCAAAATGGGTACAAAAGAAATTGCAAAGACTGAAGGGGATGGTGATGATGCCAGGGAAGTAAAAGAAGTTGTAGATGATATCATCAATAACCCCTCACCTGCTTGGATTCAAAAACCGACAGATTTGAAGGATGAAGATTATAATGATTTTTATCGAGAGCTATATCCGACGCAATTTGAAGAACCTTTATTTCAAATACATCTCAATGTTGACTATCCCTTTCACCTCACTGGAATTCTCTATTTCCCAAAAATTTCCAACGATTTAAACTTTCAAAAGGATCGTATTCAACTCTATCAAAATCAAGTGTTTGTCACTGATAATGTAGAAGGGATTGTACCAGAATTTTTGACCATGCTTCGTGGTGTTATCGATTCTCCAGACATTCCTTTAAACGTGTCTAGAAGCTATTTGCAAGCAGATGGAAATGTCAAAAAAATTAGCAATTATATCACTCGAAAAGTAGCAGACAAGCTCAAATCACTCTTCAAAAAAGACAGAGAGGCTTTCCAAGAAAAATGGAATGATATAAAAGTTGTGATTGAGTACGGCATGCTTTCAGAAGACAAGTTCTTTGAAAAGGCAAAGGATTTTGCACTGTTTCCAACCACAACAGGCGACTATTTCACTTTTGAGGAGCTGAAAGAACAAACAAAAGATGCGCAAACCGATAAAGACGGAAAGCTTGTTCAGCTTTACGCATCAAATATAGATGAGCAACATGCATATATCGAAGCTGCAAAAGCAAAAGGATACACTGTCTTATTGCTTGATTCACCAATTGTGAGTCATCTTCTTCAAAAATTAGAAACAAATGAAGAAAATCTCACCTTCACAAGGGTGGATGCAGATCAAATCGATAAGCTTATTGTTAAAGAAGATTCAACGCCATCAAAATTGAGTGAAGAAAATCAAGAAAAACTCAAAACACTTGTTTTGGGAATCGTACCAAAAGCAACCTATACTGTACAACTCGAACCAATGGACAGTAAAGCTTTGCCGTTTTTGATTACGCAACCTGAGTTTATGCGAAGAATGAAAGAGATGCAGCAGACAGCTGGAGGTGGTATGTTTGGTGGAAATATGCCAGAAATGTACAACCTGATTGTAAACATGAACCATCCATTAGTCAGTCAGATTTTAGAAACGAAAACGAAGAAAAAACAAGAACGACTGATCAAACAATCTGTCGATCTTGCACGACTGAGCCAAAACCTGTTGAAAGGAGAAGAACTCACTTCCTTTATCAATCGAAGTTTTGACATGATCAAATAATAATCTATCTGAAAAGCGATCAATCCCTTAACTCTTTTATTCAGTTAAGGGATTTTTTTAACTTAGGTTGATTCAAACTATATCTTTAATTATGTTCATTTTCAAAAGCATTATTTCTTTTTTAAAAGACAAATCCTACAGAAATTTATTATTTACAACGAATTTTTTTATTGCACTTGGCACAGTCGTTTATAACTATATTGAGGGCTGGTCATGGCTCGATTCGCTTTATTTTTCAGTGATTACACTAACCACGATTGGCTATGGTGATTTTTCGCCACAAACAGATTTGGGGAAAATTTTTACCCTGCTTTATATTGTTGTTGGAGTCGCTTTGATATTAGGGTATTTTAATTCCTTGATGCTACATTTCAATAAGAAATAAACTACACCAACAGTGAATATCATTCAGTATACTGATTTAAAACAACTCCCCAATGCAGAGATTAGCTATGTGCCTGATTTTTTGAGTACGCCTACAGCCAATGCTTTTTTTGAAGATCTATATCACAACATCCCATGGCAGCAGGATCCCATTACTGTTTTTGGAAAGACCTATCCCCAACCACGACTGACATCACTTCATGCGAACACCTTGGATTCATACACCTATTCGGGGGTAACAATGACGCCAAAGCCGATGACAGAAACACTAAAACAGATTGAGAAAAGATTACAACAATACTCCGATGCTTCATTTACCTCAGTCTTACTAAACTTGTATCGCGATGGAAAAGACAGCAATGGATGGCATGCCGATGATGAGCCAGAGTTAGGGATCAATCCAATCATAGCATCAGTGAGTTTGGGAGCATCCCGGTTTTTTCACCTTCGTCATAATCACGATCGTGAGAAACGTTATAAAATATCACTTGAGCATGGCAGCTTGTTGCTCATGGGTGGTGAGACACAACACTTTTGGAAACACCAAGTTGCGAAGACAGCAAAAAAAATAAATCCACGTATAAATTTGACCTTTAGAAAAATCAATCATTCAAACTAATTACTCATATTTGCAGTGATGAAACAGAACATAATCAAGTTATTATTTGTTCTTTTTTTGGGAAGTTGTTCAGCACCAAAAAAAGACATGCAAGTCGAAGTTTTTGTAAAGGATTTAAAAAAGGGAACACTCTACCTCGAACGAGTACAAGACAGCATTTTGGTTGCAGTCGATTCGATGCAAATCACCCAAGAAAAACCCATTGTTTTAGAAGCTGACTTGAATCATCCTGAATTGTTTTATGTTCTTTTGGATCGAAACAAAGCTGATGACTTTGACAATCGAATTCCATTTTTTGGAGAGGCTGGTAACATATCAATCCAAACAACTTTGGAGGGTTATGTCACAAAAGCTGAGGTTGTTGGTTCTCCAACCCAAGATATTTTCAATTCATACAACAAAGTCATTAGTCAGTTTAACAATGAGGAACTCGATCTTCTAGCAGCCTATTTGCAAGCGCAAATAAGTCAGAATAGTGATAGTTTGGCATTACTTGAAAAGCAATCTACTAGTCTAGTAAAGAGAAAAATTTTATTTACTGCAAATTTTGCAGTCAACAACAGGACGAGTGTTATTGCTCCTTATTTGGCATTATATAACCTTACATCAGATTCCAAAAGTCTTCTCGACACCATAGCCGCCTCAATGTCAGACGATGTTCGAAACTCCAGTTATGGAAAACAGTTGAGGGATTATTTAGCAGATGCTGAAAAATAAATTGATACTTGCTAAATGGTAATCATCAATACTTTTGAATGGTCTGCCTGAATTGTAAATGAACTCAAACAGGCAGGTAGCAAAACGGTTGATCCAAATGGAAGTTGATAGGTAGTGTTGTCCACAATGATTTCGTTGTCTCCATCCACAGCCATCAAAACAACAAACGAGTCCAACTTATCCATATTGATACTCACTTCCCCCTCCAATGGGATAATGTCTGTTTTGAAGTAAGAAGAATTCACCATGGCATTCCTGTGATTGGGCTTTTGATCATATTTTACTTTATGGTCATCACGCTTAGAGAAATCGATTGCATCAAGGGCGAGGGCTGTGTGCAGCTCTCTCGTATTCCCATCTTTATCCTTTCGGTTCCAATCAAAAATGCGATAAGTCACATCTGAAGCTTGTTGAATTTCGGCAAGTAAAATTCCAGCGCCAATGGCATGAACAGTTCCTGTTCGAATAAAAAATGTATCGCCACTGTTTACACTTTCGTAGTGAAGTAAACTTTCGATCTGATCATTTTCGAGATATTGTTGATATTCATTCTGATCAGTGTTTTTAGAAAATCCAGTGATGAGTTTTGATCCTGCATCAGCATTCATAATGTACCACATCTCATTTTTACCAAACGAATTGTGACGCTCTTTGGCGAGCTGGTCATTGGGATGTAATTGAACAGACAAGTCTTTTTGTGCGTCAATATACTTGATGAGGATGGGGAAATCGTCGCCAAAACGATCGTAAACAGACTTTCCTACAAGATCTGCTTTATGTATTTCTATGAGCTCTTTTAACTGCTTGCCTTCAAGATGACCATTTGAGACGACTGACTCATCACCCGAAACAGCTGACAATTCCCAGCTTTCGCCTATCCCTTCGCCCTTAAATGGCTTTTCTAGATAGCTGATCAATTTCTCCCCACCCCAAAGTCTTTCTTTGGAAATTGGTTTAAAAAAAAGTGGATATAACATTACTACCCTTTGTAGTTTACATAATTTCTTGGTGTCTCATAAAGAGTAACTTCCAATTGCTTGTCAGAAGAAATGTGGGGGCGAAGTTTATCCCAAATCACAACAGCGATGTTTTCAGCAGTTGGGTTTAAATTCTTAAACTCAGGCACTTGCTCATTTAGATTTTTATGATCGAAAGCATCCTCAATCTCTGCCTTGATGAGGTCTTTCAGTACTTTCATATCCATAACATAGCCTGTTGATTTATCGATTTCGCCTGTGATATGTACAATCAACTCGTAGTTGTGGCCATGGTATAAGGGGTTGTTGCACTTGCCAAAAATCTTTTCATTTTTAGCATTATCCCAATCAGGCCTGTAGAGGCGATGAGCAGCGTTGAAATGTGCCTTACGGCTGATGGTTACAATCATAAATTGTTTTTTAAATAATCATAAAACTTTGTAAAGATAATCACAAACCAAACAGTGTAATGTTCAGGGTAAGTGTCAATATCATTTTTGACGTCTTCTAAAGGCATCCACTTCCAATCTGCAACTTCATCATGATTGATGATTGGGCTATCTTCATAATGCCCTATCAGCACATGATCAAACTCATGTTCGGTCAATCCATTGTCAAAAGGTGCTTTATAGATAAAGGAGATGATTTCTTTCAAGTCTGTTGTAAAGCCCATTTCTTCTTGCAAACGTCTCATGCCTGCATGAATATTCGTCTCTCCCTGTCGCTGATGACTACAGCAAGTGTTTGTCCATAACCCCGGCGAGTGATACTTGTGCTTGGCACGCTGTTGTAACATCAATTCTCCTTTTGAATTGAGGATAAAAACAGAAAATGCACGATGGAGCACTGCCTTTTGATGTGCCTCTAATTTTGGCATCAACCCGATGGGATTGTCTTGCTCATCAACCAATATAACTTGTTCCTCCATACAGACCCAATGAATAAGCAAAAATACAAATAATCGCTTTGAGAAAATGGAAATCCCAAAAAAGCAAATACTTTTGCAATCGAATGAATTTTGAAACTGAAATCTCAAGACGACGAACCTTTGGCATCATCTCTCACCCAGATGCTGGAAAAACAACCTTGACTGAAAAGCTTCTTCTCTTTGGTGGAGCGATTCAAGAGGCAGGTGCTGTAAAGTCCAATAAGATTAAAAAAACAGCAACAAGCGACTTTATGGAAATTGAACGTCAGCGTGGTATTTCTGTCGCAACATCAGTTTTGGCATTTCATTACAAAGACAAAAAAATCAATATCCTAGACACCCCTGGTCATAAAGATTTCGCTGAAGACACCTTTCGAACCTTAACTGCAGTCGATAGTGTGATTGTGGTGATTGATGTTGCAAAGGGAGTTGAGGAACAAACAGAAAAGCTCGTTGAGGTCTGTCGCATGCGAAACATTCCAATCATAGTCTTCATCAACAAACTCGATCGAGAAGGAAAAGATGCTTTTGATTTGTTGGATGAAGTAGAACAGAAACTCGGATTTAAGGTAGTTCCCTTAAGTTTTCCTATTGGTATGGGCTACGATTTTCAAGGGATTTACAATTTGTGGGAAAAGCGATTGCGTTTGTTTAATCACGGGAATAAAACCCAAATTTCAGACAGTATCGACTTTGACAACATCAATGACGCCAGTTTATCCGAGCACATAGGTGAACAGGTAGCAGGTCAGTTGAGAGAGGATATTGAATTGGTTACAGAGGTATATCCTTCTTTTGACCCTAGTGCCTATCTCAATGGTGAGCAACAACCTGTTTTCTTCGGTTCTGCTTTAAATAACTTTGGTGTACAAGAACTGTTGGATGCCTTTATTGAGATTGCGCCTCCTCCATTGGCCAAAAAAAGTGAGGAACGATTGGTTAATCCCGATGAAAAAAACTTTAGTGGTTTTGTGTTTAAAATTCATGCCAATATGGATCCAAAACACAGAGATAGGCTGGCATTTGTCAAGATTGTTTCTGGCACATTTTTACGCAACACGCCCTACTTGCACGTTCGGCTTGATAAAAAATTGAAATTCAGTAGTCCAAATGCTTTTTTTGCAGACAGAAAAGAAGTTGTCTCCACCTCATTTCCAGGAGATATTGTGGGGCTACATGACACTGGAAACTTCAAGATTGGAGATACCCTAACATCAGGAGAGCTGTTGCAATTTAAAGGCATTCCAAGCTTTTCGCCTGAGCACTTTAGGTATATCAATAATGCCGATCCGATGAAGGCCAAGCAGCTTGCCAAGGGGATCGATCAATTGATGGACGAAGGGGTTGCTCAACTTTTCACCCTCGATCTCAATGGACGTAAAGTGATTGGGACTGTCGGAGCCCTTCAGTTTGAGGTTATTCAATATCGATTGGAGCATGAATATAGTGCAAAATGTAGTTACGAAAACCTCAATGTTCATAAAGCCTGTTGGGTAGAGACTCCCGAAGCCAACCACCCTGAATATATAGACTTTGCGCGTGTGAAATCAAAATTCTTGGCCAAAGACAAGCAAGGACAACAGGTGTTTTTGGCCGACTCGGCTTTTTCACTTCAAATGACAAAAGAAAAATACCCCGCCTTAGAGTTCCACGCGACTTCTGAGTTTTAAACTTTCAGAAGATTTTTTTTCAAAGTAGTTTAAAAAAAATCACGCCATTCGGCGGGATGATTTGATTTATGCTTCTCCAGGAGGACCAAAATTTAATGGTATTGGAGGCTGTTCGTAATCCTTAATCTCTCCATGCGCATTTTCAAAGCGATGAACATTATCGTTCAGTGCCTTTAAAAAACGCTTGGCGTGTTGTGGCGTAAGAATAATACGTGAGCGAACCTTGGCTTTTGGTGAGCCAGGCATGATGTTGATAAAATCAACAACAAACTCAGAAACAGAGTGATTGATGATTGCCAAATTCGAGTAGGTCCCCTGTGCAGTTTCCTGATCTAACTCAATGTTGATCTCCTTTTTCTTCTTTGAATCACTCATTGCTACTCAAATTAAACTCCTTTTTGGCTAACAGCTCTTCGTACTCATCTGTGTAACCAACAATGATGTCATTGTAGGCGCGGTTTCCTGTACCAGCTGGAATTTTATGTCCAACGATCACATTCTCTTTCAAACCTTCAAGAGTATCGACCTTACCACTAACAGCAGCTTCGTTCAATACTTTTGTTGTTTCTTGGAAAGATGCCGCAGAAATAAACGACTTTGTTTGTAGAGAAGCACGTGTAATACCTTGCAAAATAGGCGTCGCTGTTGCATTTACAGCATCACGAGCTTGGACAAGTGCCTTGTCATCACGTCTCAACAATGAGTTTTCGTCACGCAGTTCACGAGCAGTAACAATTTGACCGGCTTTTAGGTTTTCAGAATCACCCACTTCAGTAACGACTTTACAACCAAACAATTGATCATTTTCAGTGATAAAATCATACTTGTGAACAAGTTGATTTTCGAGGAAAGTTGTATCTCCCGAATCTTCGATTCGAACCTTACGCATCATCTGACGCACAACAACTTCAAAGTGTTTATCGTTGATTTTAACCCCTTGTAAGCGATATACTTCTTGTACTTCATTCACGAGGTACTGTTGAACAGCCGATGGCCCCTTGATACTGAGAATATCATTTGGTGTAATTGCACCATCTGAAATAGACATCCCTGCTTTCACAAAGTCATTCTCTTGAACCAAAATCTGATTGGAAAGTTTTACCAAATATTTTTTGATTTCGCCAGTTTTAGACTCTACGATAATCTCGCGATTACCTCGCTTGATTTTACCAAATGAAACAACTCCATCAATCTCTGAAACAACAGCAGGATTTGAAGGGTTTCGAGCCTCAAATAACTCAGTAACTCTTGGAAGACCTCCTGTAATGTCACCAGATTTAGCAGACTTACGTGGAATTTTAACAAGGATTTTACCACCCTTTATCGCTTCTCCATCATCAACCATGATGTGTGCTCCCACAGGTAGATTGTATGACTGAAGTGTGTTCCCTTTGTTATCTTGAATCAATAGGGTTGGAATCATTTTCTTATCCCTTGTCTCAGTGATTACCTTTTCTTGGAAACCAGTTTGTTCATCAATTTCAACCTGGAAAGTCACACCCTGTTGGATGTTTTCATATCCAATCTTACCAGAAAACTCTGAAACAATGACGCCATTATATGGATCCCATCGGCAAATCTCATCACCTTTTTTGATCTTTTTACCATTCTTTACAGAGATGAAAGACCCATAAGGAATGATATTATTACTCAAGGTAATACCAGTGTTGCTGTCAACCAACTTGAATTCGGTTGTACGAGAAATAACCACATCAGCATCGTTGCCATCAGCATCTTTACCTGGGACTGTCTTCAGGTCTTCTAATTCAACCTTACCATCAAACTTCGCAATGAGCTTGTTTTCCTCTGAGACATTCCCAGCAATACCTCCTACGTGGAAGGTACGTAGTGTAAGTTGCGTTCCTGGTTCACCAATCGATTGTGCAGCAATCACACCAACAGACTCACCTATCTGAACCATTTTACCATTGGCCAAGTTTCTTCCATAGCATTTGGCACAGATTCCCTTTTTGGCTTCACAAGTCAATGGAGAACGAACCTCAACCTTATCAATTGGTGAGTTTTCGATTTGTTTGACATGATGATCCAAAATTTCTTGACCTGCTTCGACGATCACTTTTCCATCATTTGCATTTATAACATCGGACAAAGCAACTCGACCAATCACACGATCCCCAAGTTTTTCAACAACTTCTTCGTTTTTCTTTAGCGATTCTACTGTGATTCCACGAAGGGTACCACAATCTTCGGTGTTGACAATTACGTCTTGTGCAACATCGTGAAGGCGACGTGTGAGGTATCCAGCATCAGCAGTTTTGAGTGCTGTATCTGCAAGACCTTTACGAGCACCGTGAGTGGAAATAAAATACTCAAGAATCGAAAGTCCTTCTTTAAAGTTTGAGAGGATTGGGTTTTCAATAATCTCACCTCCTCCTGCAGTTGATTTCTTTGGCTTGGCCATTAAACCACGCATTCCTGTCAGCTGACGAATTTGCTCTTTTGAGCCTCTCGCACCAGAGTCAAGCATCATATATACTGAATTGAAGCCTTGTTGGTCTTCACTGATCCTCTTCATTGCCAACTCTGTAAGGGTTGCATTGGTTGATGTCCAGACATCAATAACCTGGTTGTAACGCTCATTGTTGGTAATAAGACCCATGTTGTAGTTGGTCATAATACCATCAACAAGGCCATTGGCTTCATCAATTAATTTTTGTTTATCTGCAGGAATGATAATATCCCCAAGACTAAACGAAAGTCCACCTTTGAAAGCAAAGGAGTATCCCATTTCTTTTATTTCATCTAAGAAAGCAGCAGTTTCAGGAACAGAAGTCACTTTTAAAATATCACCAATAATATCACGAAGTGATTTTTTGGTAAGAACTTCATTGATAAAACCTGCCTTTTCAGGAACAACTTGGTTAAATAATACTCGACCAACTGTTGTTTCTATCAATTGATTTGTCAACTCCCCATCCTCGTTAAAGTCTTTTGCTCTGACTTTTACAATCGCATTCAAGTCAACAATCTTTTCATTAAAAGCAATGTTGACCTCCTCAGCGCTATAAAAAGTTAAACCCTCTCCCTTGACAGGATGCTCTTTGGTTGAATTTCTGGCTTTGGTCATATAATATAGCCCCAATACCATATCTTGAGAAGGTACAGTAATTGGGGAACCATTTGCTGGGTTCAGGATGTTATGCGATGCAAGCATCAGTAGCTGAGACTCTAAGATTGCCTCAGGACCTAGTGGAAGGTGTACTGCCATTTGGTCACCATCAAAGTCAGCGTTAAATGCAGTACACGCCAAAGGGTGAAGCTGAATCGCTTTTCCTTCGATGAGTTTTGGCTGGAATGCCTGAATCCCCAAACGGTGAAGTGTGGGAGCTCGGTTCAAAAGAACAGGATGCCCTTTAATCACATTCTCCAAAATATCCCAAACAACTGGCTCGCGCTTGTCAATAATCTTTTTGGCAGATTTTACTGTCTTAACAATTCCCCTTTCAATTAATTTACGAATAACAAAAGGCTTGTATAGCTCGGCAGCCATATTTTTGGGCAACCCACACTCGAAGAGTCTAAGCTCAGGTCCAACGACGATTACTGATCGAGCTGAGTAATCTACACGTTTACCAAGTAGATTTTGACGAAAACGTCCCTGCTTTCCTTTTAATGAATCTGAAAGAGATTTTAAAGGACGATTGGCGTCAGATTTTACAGCTGATGACTTTCTTGTATTGTCGAAAAGTGAGTCTACCGATTCTTGCAGCATACGCTTTTCATTACGTAGAATTACTTCAGGTGCTTTGATTTCTACCAAACGCTTCAAACGATTGTTTCGAATGATAACTCTTCGATATAAATCATTTAAGTCAGAAGTCGCAAAACGACCGCCATCAAGTGGTACCAATGGGCGAAGCTCAGGTGGAATGACAGGAATGGTTTTCAAAATCATCCACTCTGGTCGATTCTCGCGGTTTTTGTTGGCTTCTCGTAGAGCTTCAACGACCTGAAGACGCTTTAAAGCCTCTGTTTTTCGTTGTTTAGATGTTTCATTGTTGGCTTTGTCGCGCAACTCGTATGAAAGTTCATCCAAATCAATTCGGCTCAATAGTTCGATGAGACACTCTGCACCCATTTTGGCAATGAATTTTTCAGGGTCTGTGTCTTCAAGATATTGATTGTCGGTTGGTAATTTTTCAAGAATATTGAGATACTCCTCTTCAGTAAGGAAGTCCATTTTTTGTACTGGCTCTCCTTCTTCATTGGTTGCTCCACCAGGTTGAATCACCACATAACGCTCATAATAGATAATCATATCGAGCTTTTTGGACGGAAGTCCAAGAAGATATCCAAGCTTATTAGGAAGCGAACGGAAATACCAAATGTGTGCTACAGGTACAGTAAGGCTGATATGCCCTACACGATCTCTTCGCACTTTTTTCTCAGTTACTTCAACTCCACAGCGATCACAAACGATACCCTTGTATCGAATTCGCTTATATTTTCCACAAGCACATTCAAAATCCTTTACAGGACCGAAAATACGCTCACAAAACAGACCATCACGCTCTGGTTTGTGGGTACGATAATTAATCGTTTCGGGCTTTAACACTTCACCTCTCGACTCTGCAAGAATCGTTTCTGGTGATGAAAGACCAATAGAAATTTTGTTAAAACTGATGGGTTGCTTATTGTCGTTAAATCTTGCCATTATTCCTAAGCGAATTAAATTATTCTTCTAAACGTATATCGAGTCCAAGACCCTTGAGCTCGTGCATCAAAACATTGAAAGACTCTGGTAGTCCAGGTTTCGGCATTGCTTCACCCTTGACTATCGTTTCGTATGTTTTTGCACGTCCGACCACATCATCCGATTTGACCGTTAGTATTTCTTGTAGTGTACTGGATGCCCCATAGGCCTCAAGTGCCCAAACTTCCATTTCACCAAATCGCTGTCCACCAAACTGGGCTTTACCACCAAGTGGCTGCTGTGTAATCAGTGAGTATGGACCAATTGATCGTGAGTGCATTTTATCATCGACCATGTGTCCAAGTTTAAGCATATAAATCACCCCAACAGTCGCTGGTTGATCGAATCGCTCACCTGTTCCACCATCATAGAGATACGTGTGTCCATATTGTGGAATACCAGCTTCTTCAGATATTTTTTCGACCTCTTCGCTAGATGCGCCATCAAAAATTGGCGTAGCAAAGGTCTTACCTATCTTTTGCCCTGCCCAGCCCAACACTGTTTCATAAATCTGACCAATGTTCATTCGGGAAGGCACTCCAAGAGGGTTGAGTACTATATCAACTGGTGTACCATCTTCCAAGAAAGGCATATCTTCTTGACGTACAATTCTTGCAACAATTCCTTTGTTTCCGTGACGACCAGCCATCTTATCTCCAACCTTAAGCTTACGCTTTTTAGCGATATAGACCTTGGCAAGTTTTAAAATTCCCGGAGGTAGTTCATCACCAACAGAAATCGTAAACTTTTCACGTCGCAGTGCTCCTTGCAAATCGTTTTCTTTGATTTTATAGTTGTGCATCAAATTGTTGACAAGGCCATCAATGTGATTATCAACTGTCCAAGTGCCACTTAACAAGTGTGCATAATCATCTACTGCATTCAACATTTTTAGGGTAAACTTTTTACCTTTTGGTAAAACTTCTTCACCCAAATCATTGAATACACCTTGACAAGTTTTGCCACTGAGAAGAGAGAATAACTTTTCAACAAGTAGCGATTTGAGTTCTTTGAATTTCACCTCAAATTGCTCATCAAGCTCAAGTAACTCTTGCTTGTCTTGCGTTCGACGTCTTTTGTCTTTGACAATTCTAGTAAAGAGCTTTTTGTCTATGACGACTCCGTTGAGAGATGGTGGTGCTTTCAGAGAAGCATCTTTTACATCTCCCGCTTTGTCACCAAAAATAGCACGCAAGAGCTTTTCCTCTGGTGTTGGATCTGACTCGCCTTTCGGGGTGATCTTACCAATCAGTATATCACCAGCTTCAACCTCAGCACCGATACGGATCATTCCATTTTCGTCCAAATCATTTGTTGCTTCTTCACTGACATTGGGAATATCATTGGTCAACTCCTCTTTACCTAGTTTGGTATCGCGAACTTCCATCGCATATTCGTCAATGTGAATCGATGTGAAGATGTCATCTCTAACTACTTTTTCTGAGATCACAATCGCATCTTCAAAGTTGTATCCTTTCCAAGGCATAAATGCAACTTTCATGTTGCGTCCTAATGCTAGCTCACCTTTTTGTGTAGCATAACCTTCACACAAGACCTGACCTTTTTCAACACGATCACCAACTTTAACAATTGGCTTAAGGTTGATGGTAGAACCTTGATTGGTTTTTCTAAACTTCACCAAAGGATATTCTTTTTCATCAGATTCAAAGCTGATCAGACGATCTTCTTCGGTAGAGTTGTATTTGATTTTGATCACGTTTGCATCAACATATGTGACCACACCATCGTCCTCTGCATTGATCAATACCCTAGAGTCTTTTGCAACTTGACGCTCAAGTCCAGTTCCAACAATAGGTGCTTCTGGACGTAATAGAGGCACTGCTTGTCGCATCATATTTGATCCCATCAAAGCCCTGTTCGCATCGTCATGTTCCAAAAATGGAATAAGCGAAGCAGATATCGATGCAATCTGGTTTGGTGCAACATCCATATAATCGACTTGTGATGGTTCGACTACTGGATAGTCTGCCTCAGATCTAGCAATCAACTTATCGATGTTAATTTTTCCATCTTTATCTTTTGGCACGTGTGCTTGTGCAAACAACTTTTCTTCTTCTTCCTCAGCTGTTAGATATTTCATATCACTGAAGTCAACAACACCATCTTTTACTTCTCGATAAGGCGTTTCAATGAATCCTAAGTTATTCACCTTGGCGAAAACACTTAAGGATGATATCAAACCAATGTTTGGTCCTTCAGGCGTTTCAATTGGACACATACGACCATAGTGGGTGTAGTGAACATCACGCACCTCAAATCCAGCGCGTTCTCTTGAGAGACCACCAGGGCCTAAGGCAGATAGTCGACGCTTGTGAGTAATCTCAGCAAGTGGATTTGTTTGATCCATAAACTGAGAAAGCTGATTGGTACCAAAGAATGAGTTAATGACTGAAGATAATGTTTTGGCATTAATCAGATCAATTGGTGTAAACACTTCATTATCACGTACATTCATTCGCTCACGGATGGTACGTGCCATTCGTGATAGTCCCACACCAAACTGGGATGAGAGTTGCTCCCCCACTGTGCGAACACGACGATTTGACAAGTGATCAATATCATCGATCTCCGACTTGGAATTGATCAACTCAATAAGATATTTGATAATGGTAATGATATCGTCTTTGGTCAAAACCTGCTTGTCCATTTCAATATCAAGACCAAGTTTTTTGTTCATTCGATAACGACCAACTTCACCGAGATTGTATCTCTGGTCAGAGAAGAACAGCTTATCGATAATCCCACGCGCAGTTTCTTCATCTGGTGGTTCAGCGTTACGCAGCTGTCGATAGATATGTTCAACAGCTTCTTTTTCTGAGTTTGTAGGGTCTTTTTGTAGTGTGTTGTGAATAATTGCATAGTCAGCAGATGCTAAATCTTCTTTGTGAAGAAGAACTGTTTTTGCATTTGCTTCAACAATCTGATCGATATGATCTTTTTCAAGGATGGTATCTCTGTCAAGAACAATTTCATTTCTTTCAATAGAAACAACCTCACCAGTATCCTCATCCACAAAGTCCTCAAACCATGTGTTCAAAACACGTGCGGCCAGTTTTCTACCCAAGACTTTTTTCAAGCCAGTTTTGGTGACTTTTACTTCCTCAGCGAGGTCAAAAATTTCTAAAATGTCTTTATCTCTTTCGAAACCAATCGCACGAAAAAGAGTCGTGACAGGTAACTTCTTTTTACGATCGATGTATGCATACATAACACTGTTGATGTCAGTTGCAAATTCAATCCATGACCCTTTAAAAGGAATCACTCTAGCAGAGTAGAGTTTTGTTCCATTTGCATGAAATGACTGTCCAAAGAAGACACCTGGAGATCTGTGCAATTGAGAGACAACAATACGCTCAGCACCATTGATCACAAAGGTTCCACTTGGAGTCATGTAAGGGATTGTACCCAAAAACACATCTTGAACAATAGTTTCAAAGTCCTCATGTTCAGGATCAGTACAGTACAATTTCAGACGAGCTTTTAGAGGTACACTATAGGTCAGTCCACGTTCGATACACTCAATAATGGAGTATCTTGGAGGATCGACGAAATAGTCGAGAAACTCTAAAACAAACTGATTCCGAGTATCGGAAATAGGAAAGTTTTCTTTAAACGTATTAAAGAGACCTTCGTTGTCACGTTCGTTTGATTTTGTTTCAAGTTGAAAAAAGTCTTGAAAAGATTTGATTTGTATGTCCAGGAAGTCAGGGTATTTAGGCGTGTTGATCGCCGAGGAAAAATTGAGTCTTTCGGATGTTGTAGACATGAACAAAAATGTGTTTTTTACAAAATTAATACAGCACTGCTGCTAACGTTTATTTAAAAACGCAGCTAAGGCCAACGGCAAAAACCGTGGCCTCAGTTATGTTTGTTGAACAGGGGTTATTTAAGCTCTACCTCTGCTCCAGCTTCTTCTAAAGAAGTTTTTAGGCCTTCTGCCTCGTCTTTGGCTACACCCTCTTTGATTGGGCTTGGTGCGTTATCAACCAATTCTTTCGCTTCTTTCAAGCCAAGACCAGTCAATTCCTTAACCAATTTCACCACAGCAAGTTTAGAACCACCTGCGGCTTTGAGGATCACGTCAAATTCTGACTTTTCCTCACCACCAGCGTCACCACCTGCAGCAGGGCCACCAGCAACTGCAACTGCAGCAGCGGCAGGCTCTATGCCATACTCTTCTTTTAAAATTTCTGCCAACTCATTCACTTCTTTAACTGTGAGGTTGACCAACTGTTCTGCAAAATCTTTTAAATCTGCCATTTTGAACGTATTTATTATAAAGTTATGTTAACAATTTTATGCTTCCTTTTCAGCAAGCGTTTTTATAATTCCAGCGAGGGCTCCACCACTTGATTGAAGTGCAGAAACCACATTTTTTGCAGGCGATTGAAGTAGGGTAATAATTTCCCCAATCAATTCATCCTTAGACTTAATGTTGACTAGTGCTTCTATTTGGTCATCGCCCAAATAAACAGCTTCTTCGATATAGGCACCTTTCAAAATCGGACGTTCCGATTTCTTGCGAAAGTCTTTGATTACCTTGGCAGGTACGTTTCCTGATTCAGAAAACATCATTGCTGTGTTTCCTTTGAGGACACCTGTTAGATCACCAAAATCTTTATCTGAAGCTTCCATGGCTTTTGCCAACAATGTGTTCTTAACAACGGTCAGTTTTACACCCGCCTTAAAACATGCGCGACGCAAGTTTGAAGTCGTGAGGGCATCCAAATCAGAAACATCAGTTAAATAGATGTTTTGGTTTTCTGCCAACTGTGCTGTTAGGTCTTTGATAGCTTTTACTTTCTCTTGTTTTGTCATAATATCAAATTCGCTATCAGTTATACATCTTTAAATTCCACAGGGATGCCTGGACTCATTGTACTCGACAAGGATACACTTTTGATGTAGACTCCTTTTGCGCTTGAAGGCTTGAGTTTGACCAATGTTTGCATGAACTCATTGGCGTTGCCCAAGATTTTATCAGCTTCAAAAGAAACTTTTCCTATCGAGGCATGAACGATGCCTGTTTTGTCGACTTTAAAATCAATCTTACCACCTTTCACGTCGCTAACGGCCTTGCCCACATCCATCGTAACGGTACCCTTTTTTGGATTAGGCATCAAACCGCGAGGACCAAGCACACGACCCAAAGGCCCTAGCTTACCCATTACGCTCGGCATGGTAACGATGACATCAACATCTGTCCATCCATCTTTGATTTTCTGCAAATATTCATCTAGTCCCACATAATCGGCTCCAGCTTCTTTTGCTTCAGCTTCCTTATCTGGTGTGACAAGGGCTAATACCGAAACAGTTTTACCAGTTCCGTGTGGAAGAGTAACTACACCACGTACCATTTGGTCAGCTTTTCGAGGGTCTACACCCAAGCGAACAGCCAAGTCAACAGATGCGTCAAACTTTGTCGTCGTTATCTCTTTAACCAACGATGCAGCATCTGCCAAGGAATACAAGCTCGCACGATCTATTTTAGATAGTGCCTCTTTTCTTTTTTTGGAAATTTTTGCCATTGTATTTCAATTGATGGTTAAAAAGGAGCTTGACCTTTTACTGTTAGCCCCATTGATCTAGCGGTTCCTGCAACCATTTTCATGGCTGATTCAACCGTAAATGCATTTAAATCCTGCATTTTGTCTTCAGCAATGTTGCGCACTTGATCCCAAGTTACGCTTGCTACTTTGCTTCGGTTGGGTTCGCCTGATCCTTTTTTAACCTTCGCGGCTTCCAATAGTTGAACGGCTGCAGGTGGTGTCTTTACAACAAATTCAAATGATTTGTCTGCATAGACGGAGATCACTACTGGCAATACTTTTCCAGCTTTGTCTTGGGTTCTTGCATTAAACTGTTTGCAGAACTCCATGATGTTCACTCCTGCGGCACCTAAAGCGGGTCCAACCGGTGGCGATGGATTCGCTGCACCTCCCCTAACTTGTAGCTTTACTACTTTACTTACTTCTTTTGCCATTATTTAAATGTATTGACCTCGCCGCATGGAAGCTGCTTTGAAATCGGATAATTGTAACAATTTTATATTTTCTCTACTTGCATGTAGGATAGTTCAAGTGGCGTTTTTCGTCCAAAAATTTTCACCATCACTTCCAACTTGCGTTTTTCTTCATTAATTTTTTCTATCGTTCCATTAAATCCATTAAATGGACCATCGATTACTTTGACAGTCTCAGAAAGTGTGAAAGGAATCGCAACATTGTCTGACTGAACAGCCAATTCATCTACTTTTCCGAGCATCCTGTTAACCTCCGATTCGCGAAGGGGAACAGGTTCACCACCTTTGGTTTCTCCCAAAAATCCAATCACATTTGTAATCGAACGAATCACGTGTGGAACTTCTCCTGACAGGTTGGCTTTCACCATTATGTATCCAGGAAAGAACACACGCTCTTTATTGATTTTTTTTCCTTTACGGATTTGTATTACTTTTTCTGTGGGCACCAAAACATCATCGACAAAACTCGAGAGACCATGTCTATCGATTTCAGACTCTATATAGGTCTTAATTTTGTTTTCTTGGCCACTCACTGCCCGAACAACATACCACTTTTTTACATCTGTATCAGTCATTGTTTCGGATTATGAAATGAGTTCAAAATAAAATTTAACCACTCGTGAAAGAACAGAATCGGCACCCCATATGGCAAGGGAAAAGAGAATGGAAAACACAATGACGACAGTCGTCAGTCGTTGCAACTCGGACCAAGATGTCCAAGTCACATGTTTTTTTAGTTCCTCAAAAGAGTCTTTCACATATTGTATCATAGCAATACTAACGTTTTGCACGGGTTGAGAGGCTCGAACTCCCGACACCTGGTTTTGGAGACCAGTGCTCTACCAACTGAGCTAAACCCGTCTCTGTTGGTGTTCGCGCTCCTGTACCTAACTTTCGAAGTTCGATACACCTAATCAAAATTTGTTACAAAAGGTGTCATGCATCAGCATGACACCTTATATAATGAACGTATAAAATAATTTAGTCTAGGATTTCTGTAACCTGACCAGCTCCTACTGTACGACCTCCCTCACGGATAGCAAATCGCAAACCAACGCTCAATGCAATTGGTTGGATCAAATCTACCTCGATTGTAAGGTTGTCACCAGGCATTACCATTTCAACTCCACTTGGAAGGTTGATGTTTCCAGTAACGTCTGTTGTACGGACATAAAACTGAGGACGATAATTGTTATGGAATGGCGTATGGCGTCCACCCTCTTCCTTTTTAAGGATATAAACCTCAGCTTTGAACTTGGCGTGTGGAGTAACTGAGCCTGGCTTACAAATTACCATACCTCTTTTGATATCTGTTTTCTCGATACCACGTAGAAGAATACCTACGTTGTCACCCGCTTCACCACGATCTAATATTTTTCGGAACATCTCTACACCAGTAATGGTAGAGTCTAATTTTTCAGCTCCCATACCGATAATGTCAACAGCTTCTCCAGAGTTGGCAACACCAGTTTCTATACGACCTGTTGCTACTGTTCCACGACCAGTGATCGAGAATACATCCTCGATTGGCATTAAGAAGTCTTTCTCGACATCACGCTTTGGCAATTCGATCCAGTTGTCAACTTCTTCCATGAGCTTCATGACAGAGTCAACCCACTTTTGCTCACCATTTAAGGCCCCAAGAGCAGATCCAAGGATTACAGGTCCATTGTCTCCATCATAGTCATAAAAGCTTAGCAATTCACGAACTTCCATTTCAACGAGTTCTAAAAGTTCCTCGTCGTCCACCATATCGGCTTTGTTTAGGAATACTACAATACGTGGCACTCCAACCTGACGCCCAAGTAGAATGTGCTCACGAGTTTGTGGCATCGGTCCATCAGTTGCAGCAACCACAAGAATTGCTCCGTCCATTTGTGCAGCACCAGTAACCATGTTTTTCACATAGTCGGCGTGACCAGGACAGTCAACGTGTGCATAGTGACGATTAGATGTTTGATATTCGACGTGTGAGGTATTGATTGTAATTCCTCTTTCTTTTTCCTCAGGTGCATTATCAATTTGATCAAAGCTTCTAGCTTCTGAAAATCCAGCGTCAGCTAGGACTTTAGTGATCGCAGCTGTAAGGGTTGTTTTACCGTGGTCAACGTGCCCAATTGTACCTATGTTTAGGTGGGGTTTCGACCGATCAAAAGTTTCCTTTGCCATAATGTTATACGTTTATGCTTTTAAAATGAGCGCAAATATAATTATTTATTCTTAACAATCCTTGTTGAGATGTTAAAAATTTTTATTTTAAAAACAAAGGGCATTCATGCGACTTTACTCACGATCAAAATCGGCAAATCACAGCACTTGCCCGATGCAGTTAGGCAAGAGACCAAAGTCACTCAATTTTCATTTACAAAGCAAATGGGGTGTATGCCCTTACGACATTATTGGTCAATCGATCTTTTATGTTTTTCGGTCAGTTTTTCCACTTCCTTTTCGACAGAAAAGAAGGGATTGAAAACAGAGATATAATGAGAAAGTAAACCAATGCCCCATCCCATTAGCGAGAAAAAGGCCCAGTTGATATGCCCATTGTCATACAGATGAACGCCAAATAAAAGGATGTTGACCAAAATATAAACCAGAAGATGTGATTTGAAGCTGACAATGTTTTCAGCTTTTTCAAGGATTTTTTGTTCATTCATGATATTGAGATTTAGAACCACAAGATAATAAATATCAAAGTGATTTAAAAAAACCGAAAGATAGAAGTATAACCTAAGGGAATGATGGCTTCTTTATGTTTCTTTTTCAAAAGTTTAATCCAATCATTTATACCAATACTAAAGCCTAACCCCATCATAAGCATACCTTGAAAATAACTGCTATCGTAGATGACAATGTAGAGTCCGAACACAAATAATGCAAGATATACTACGATGCTGGTAAAAAATAAAATTTTGACTTTCTTCATCGTATTGTTTATCGTAGTATAAATATATTAAATTCCAGAAAGAGGGCTTAAAGTAGCAGAACTAAAAGAAGAAGATATACCTATGGTTTAGTTGTTGCTTTTTTTAGTAATCACTTCAATCACTCCGTGCTTACCTTTTTAACCATATTTGTCAGTTGCCTTTTCTTCTTTAAGTACATATATATACTTCTGCAATTGAAGAGGGTGCTATTGCTATAGTATCAAGACTGATTATGCTTATTATAACCCCATCCAAAACTAACAATGGTGCAGGGTTTCTATTGAATGAGTTGAGAGTTATAGCATCTTGTAAAACTGTATCATTACTGCTACAACCGAAGATGAATAAAGCGGAAAGTATTAGTAGTTTTTTCATAGTATTCATTTGAGTACAACTAAAATAAGAAAAAATATAAGTAGGTAAAAACAGAAACCAAAATAAGCGAAGACAGTTCGCTATTGGTTCAGAATGAGATATAAAAAATAGAGTGGATTACTGTAACTCTCTGATAATCAATGAGCCAATGACGAGATTTGAACTCGTGACCTCTTCCTTACCAAGGAAACGCTCTACCCCTGAGCTACATCGGCAGTGTAGGTCGTTTGGCTTGACCTTGTAGAGCGGGAGACCGGGTTCGAACCGGCGACATTCAGCTTGGAAGGCTGACGCTCTACCAACTGAGCTACTCCCGCATTATCATAATATTAGGTGTGGGGAGAGCAGGATTCGAACCTGCGAAGGTAAAAACCAACAGATTTACAGTCTGTCCTCGTTGGCCGCTTGAGTATCTCCCCAAAATGTCAATGATCTAAATAGTTGAGCCGATGGAGGGACTCGAACCCACGACCTGCTGATTACAAATCAGCTGCTCTAGCCAGCTGAGCTACATCGGCAACTACCGCCCTTGAAGCGGTTTGCAAATGTATCTAATTATTTTTTTTTATTCAAAGCATTTTTAAATCAAAAATCTTTTACGAAATCCGCGATTTTTCTTTTCGACGTTTCAGCATGCGTTCTGCACTCGACGCAGCCATGTCTAGCGACTTCTCGAACGATTCGCTTTTTTTGCCAACAACCACATCATCTCCAGGGATGTTGACACGCAATTCAACCGACTTGTTGGTTTGATCATTATGATTGTCGAGATTTAAATACAAGTCAACACTCACAATGCGATTGTAATATAAATTGAGCTTTGACAGTCGTTTTTCAATATATTTTTGAAGATTGGAATTCATAGAAAAGTGAACGGTTTGAATATTTATTTTCATAACTCTGTTGTTTGTGCCCCGCGATTAGGCGCGTGGATGGGCGGTTAAATAATCCTTTTTCATTTTGGGGAGTTGAACTTTGGCATAGATTTGAGTCGAAGACAAGCTTTTATGTCCCAAAATTTCTTTAATACTGTTGATGTCAGCACCTCGATTGAGCAAGTGCGTTGCAAATGTGTGTCGCAATACGTGAGGGCTGATTTTCTCTTTTGTCGATACTTTGGAGAGGTAGTTCGTCACACACTTATATATGTCTGCTGGCTTCAGTGCATTGCCTTTGGCGTTGATGAGCAACCAATCGCTCGGCTTGGCTTGGTCGATACGATTGCGATAAGACAAATAGATATCGATTTGAGAAATGACTTTTGCCAACAGTGGTATAATTCTCGTTTTGTTTCGCTTACCAACCACTTTTAATTGTTGGTTGTTTCTGTCGATGGCGTCGAGAGTGAGTGAGAGCAGCTCTGCACGTCGCATGCCAGTGGTGTATAGCAATTCTAAAATGAGCGCATCACGAGCACCTTCAAAATGGGAGTTGTCATACATTTCAATCACCATGCGAAATTCTGATTCAGTCAAAGGAACAACCAGTTTTGGTGATGCTTTTAATTGACGATGAAACTGCATGGGGTTCTGATCGATTTCTCCCAATTTTTGTAAAAAATTAAAATAGCTTTTTAGGGATGAGCATTTTCTATTGATGCTTTGATTTTTTAGACCTGAAGATGACAAGTGTACAATCCATTCCCTTATCATAACATACGCAACAGACGAGAGACTGTTGAGTTGATAATGGGACTTGCAATAGTTGGCAAAGTCTTCTAGATCTTTTTGATATGCATTTTGGGTGTGTGAGGAATATCGTTTTTCCGATGAAATGTATTCGATAAAATTTGGAATAGACATAGGCAAAAACTAAGACACCGAACACAATTTAGTAAAAACTCATGTTCGGTGCAATGTTTTTGTACTTTAATTGGAGGTTTAGATTTCCTCTTTATCGCGAAGCTTTTGAATGTATTGTGCTTTTTGAATCACAGCACGACGAGCAACAGAAGGCTTCGTAAAAGTCTTGCGTTCACGTAGTTGGCGCATCTTTCCTGTACGATCAAATTTTCTTTTGAAACGCTTGAGCGCGCGATCGATATTTTCTCCGTCTTTGATTGGTATTATTAACATAAACTACGACCTCCTTCCTTTAATGTTGGCTGCAAATATAAGTTTAATTTGCAAGTTGACAACGGTTTATTTTAAAATTTGCTTGGCAATCACAACTTTCTGAATCTCAGAAGTTCCCTCCCCGATTGTACAGAGTTTTGAGTCGCGATAAAATTTCTCGACTGGAAATTCTTTGGAGTAACCATATCCTCCAAAAATCTGCACTGCTTCATTGGCAATACTCACACAGGCCTCAGATGCAAATAGCTTACAAATGGCGCTTTCTTTGGTCATCTTCTTCCCTTGATTGATCAGTTGACTTGCGTTTTGGGTTAGCAGTTCAGCTGCCTCGATTTGTGTTGCCATTTCAGCGAGTTTGAAAGAAATGCCTTGAAAGCTGCTGATCGGTTTGCCAAACTGAACACGCTCTTTAGAATATTGAAGAGCAGCTTCATAAGCACCACGTGCGATGCCAAGCGAAAGAGCAGCAATTGAAATTCGCCCACCATCAAGTATTTTCATAGACTGGATAAAACCTTCTCCCAATTCTCCAAGTCGGTTTTCGTCAGGAACCCTGCACTGATCAAAAATCAGCTCAGCAGTTTCTGACGCACGCATACCGAGTTTATCTTCTTTCTTGCCAGATGAAAATCCAGGTGTTCCACGTTCAATCACAAAGGCAGTCATGCCATGACTATCACCTTTTTCTCCAGTTCTAAAAATCACTACGGCCACATCAGCAGAGATGCCATGTGTGATAAAGTTTTTTGTGCCATTCAGCACCCAATGATCTCCATCCTTGACTGCAGTTGAGTTCATTCCACCAGCATCAGAGCCTGTATTGTGCTCTGTCAAACCCCAAGCGCCAATCCAATCACCAGATGCCAATTTGGGCAACCAACGAGATTTTTGAGACTCTGATCCAAATTTTAAAATATGATTTGTACACAATGAATTATGTGCTGCAATAGACAACCCAATCGATGGATCAACTTTGGAAATCTCTTGCACCATTGCCACGTATTCGTGGTATCCAAGTCCTGATCCGCCATAATCTTCTGGAACAAGCATTCCGAGAAAACCATATGAACCAGCTTGCTTCATCACCTCGACAGGAAAGTACTGGGCTTCATCCCAATCCATAACATGAGGTTTTATAAATTGATGTGCAAAATCACGTGCCGAATCTGCGACAAGTTGTTTTGTTTCTGTAGTTTGTACGATCATATCGTGAGGTGAGACAGATGTGTCCATTCAAGCAAATTTTTATTTCAAATATAACGCAATTCTTGTAATGTGTATCGAATCTAATTCAAATTTATTGGCAATGGTATCCCAGTTGATTTCGTTTTCACTATTGGTACGATAAGCCACAATACGACTCGCCAAACAATAACTGATATAATGATTTGCTGCCAACTCTGAAATCGTAGCTGTATTGATATCGATTGAATGATTGGGTATAGAGTCTAGGGTAAATGACTTCCAAAGGTTTGTCAATGTACCATGATCGATGCCCCAAATATCTCCGACTTGGTCTTTGACCAAAAATCCTTGCAAAGATTGGCGAGTCGTAAGAATTTTATCTGCCAATGTGGGACCAATACCAAAGACCAATTCGAGGTCTTATGCTGTTGCAGTATTGAGTTGCTTTTTTTGACTTTTATAAGCAGTTGATTTTGATTGTACTTGGTGACTTGGAAATTGAATTAGATGCTTGATTTCTTGAAATTTCTCATCTTCCATACTGACATAATCTTTAAACTCTTGTGCTGTTTGAAAATAGATGCCATTCCTCACACGTGATTGTTTAGAGTCAACAATTGAATTTGGTAATTCCAAACGATAGGCCAGCCACGATGATAGTCGATTGGGGTTGAAGGGGTAGATGGTGTCATTTGTTTGCAGTTGCGCTAAAAGAGAGTCCCGCTTGGCAATCAATTGATCTGGTAATGGACGAATAGTTGTTGAATGTTGTTGGTTTTGATTGGCAAAAAAAAGTATCAGGTGTCCAACAATAAACAGAAGTATTAAAAAGAGAAGTCCACGTCTTTGTGGACGTCTCCATTGCGAAAATTGGGGCATACGATATGTAATTAATGTTTAAGCACGAACAGCTTTGAGGTATCTCTGTAATTCCTCTTTGACTTTTGGAAATAAGAAAAACAAACCTATCATATTTGGAAAAACAAGCGCAAGAATCATGGCGTCAGAGAAAGTCCAAACTGCAGACATGTCACCAGCAGCTCCAATCACGATAAATAAAAGGAATAATATCTTATAGGTATAATCTGAAATTTTACTTTTTCCAAACACAAACATCCAAGATTGTAGGCCATAATATGACCACGAAATCATGGTTGAAATTGCAAACAGTACAACTGCAATTGTTAAAAATGGGCCAGAAAAAGAAATGTAATTTGCAAATGCAGCGGCAGTGATTGCAGCACCTTCAGCTGCAACACCATCGATCATTACGATACCATTTTCGCCTCCATAATTAAATATGGTTTGGTCGCCATTAAATATAATAATGACCAATGCAGTCATAGTACAAATCACAACTGTATCGATAAAAGGTTCGAGCAAAGCAACCAGTCCTTCTGATGCTGCATATTTGGTTTTCACAGCAGAGTGTGCAATTGATGCTGAACCAGCACCTGCTTCATTGGAAAATGCAGCTCTTCTAAAACCAGTGATCAGCACTCCCAAAAGTCCTCCCAAACCAGCTTGTGGATTGAAAGCTTGTGTGAAGATCATTGCAAAAGCATTGTCAACAAATGAGAAGTTTGTCAATATAATATACAAACAAGCCCCAACGTATAGCAATGCCATGAAAGGAACTATTTTTTCTGTAACAGAGGCAATTCTTTTAATCCCACCAATGATGATGATCCCAACAAATATCATCATGATAACTCCTATAATTGTACGTGCACTTCCACCTTCCATTCCAAACGAGCTCACAAGTTGCATTGCAGCTTGGTTGGATTGAGCAGCATTTCCACCTCCAAAAGATGCACCAATACAAAGCAAAGCGAAAGTAACTGCAAGAAATCGACCCATGCGCGCAAAGCCTCTCTCTTTTAACCCTTTGGTAAGGTAATACATTGGACCCCCATAAACAGTTCCATCTTCTCCAACATCTCGGTATTTGACACCCAAGGTACACTCAACAAACTTTGTTGACATTCCTATCAGTCCACAAAGAATCATCCAGAATGTGGCACCAGGACCTCCAATGGCAATGGCAAGTGCAACCCCAGCGATATTTCCATTTCCGACTGTTCCAGAGACAGCAGTGGCAAGAGCCTGAAAATGGCTAACCTCTCCATCTTGACTCTCATCTTTAATGGTATCAACAGCATCCCCATCGCCGACGTTGACAGCTGCTTTTTTATCAACTTCGTGATGATCGACATGATCGAATTTTCCACGAACAACATTGATCGCTAAAGGAAAACGACGCACGTTGATAAATCCAAAATAGATCGTGAAAAATAAAGCTCCACCAACAAGCAAAAAAATAATCGTTGGGATAGATGTCCCTGGGAAATTATGTAAGACAACAGCACCCCACCAATCTGCTAGAGGTGTAAATGCCTCGTTGATTCGGTTGTCAAGACCAGCATCTTGTGCAAAGGAAAAACTAGATACAAAAAGGAAAATGAGAGTTGAAATGATGCGTTTCATAGAGTTAGATTATAAATCAAAGACTGAAGTTCTTTTGGTGTAAATTAAATCTTTGAGACGAAGCCAAAAAGCAAGGACCAAATAAACTGCAAATCCAAATCCCAAAGAGAAAAAGCTAATATAGATAAAAAATAAACGCACTGGTCTTGCGCGCATTCCCAATCGATCTGCAAGTCGAGAACAGACTTCAAAACCATGACGTTCGAGTTGATGGCGAAGTCGATGTGCTAGCTTCATATCACAAATATATCAAGTTTGTATAAAACCATGTCCGAATGAGCATCATAGACACTTTTTTTCATTGCAATACTGATTTTTGAGTTGCAATAAGGCTTGGCTATCGAGGGCAGAAATTGCCTGCACTCCTAGTGAAGAAAATGCCTTTATGGTGCTGTTTGATTCCGCTTTGATCGATGCCGCCCATGCAATGAGCTCATCTGTTTTGTCTGTCCCTTGTGCTTTGTAATAACAAAACAAAAATGGGATTAGCGTGTTGATGACCAACAAGTCGAGAAATGATTTGCTCAAGCCTTTTTTTCGATTTGTGTGTGTTTTTCCAAACACATGATGAGTTGACCAATAAGCTGAAGTGTTTATGCAAAACACTTTTTCAATATTTTCCTTTGGATCTCCTTCAATGATGCTGCTTAACAAATGTTTGTGCTTGATATAAATTTGCGCCAATTTGGATAGGCGAATGGTGGGAAACCCACTTGGTCTCATTCGAAAGAATTTAACTTTTTCATTCACAGCTTTTAACTTATATTTTTTCTGCGCATAGGTATATTTCTTTTGCAATGTTTCAATGTATGCGTCATCAATTTTTGATTCCAACATGGCTGCTTGGCCAAACAAAAGAGCCTCCAAATCTTCGTGATTAGTCGTTTTTCGGATGATCGAAAATGGGATAGACTTTGAAACCTCCGCAAACACCAACCCATTGACAGAAAGACCAAAACCCTTTGCCAAAGAGATAAACAATACATTTTCCCAGTCGTTGTTTGTCTCACTTAGCCACTGTTCAAATAGCTTTGTTTTTTGTGAAAGTCGCTCGACATACAGTCAATCAAAAAAAGCCATTTGCTTAAACCTTTCTACCTTTTTAATTTGATTGGCACAGGGGATCCAAAGATTCGATTCTAGCAATTCATTGTAGCGTTGTAAAACTCTCTTATCGACAAATTCTTGTAAAACAATGGTAGGGATTTGTTTGTTATCAGATGTAAAAACAGGCGTATCATCTTCCCAAACAACATGAAGAACAACATTGTCATAGGCCGCATCGAGGTGGTGGTGATGTGCATACCAATCCGAACCTTTGCAATGCATCTCAACATGCCCTACCCAAATGATATCATCCAACTGAAGTTTTGCAAATAAAAAGTCTGGTCCACTATTGTGATTGCGATGCCCACCATGAACGATTGATAGCTCACGCGCATCAGTGGTGACAATTGGCTTGTCAATAAGTTGTGACTGCTGCCACAAGTAGTACATTAATTTTTCGTTCATGACACTTGGGGCGTGTCTTTACTCTACCGTTTCACCCTCCCATTCGAGTATACCGCCAATTAAATTATAGGTTTCTGAAAAGCCCAAATCACGCATCACCTGAACTGCCTGTGCGCTTCTTGCACCCGATCGGCAGTACACATAATAAGACTTGTTTTTATCTAGAGCATTCACCTCATCAATAAAACCAGGACCCATACGTAGGTCGATGTTAAGCGCATTGGGGATATGACCACTTTCAAATTCATCTTCTGTGCGGACATCCAAAACCACAGCTTCGGGGTGCTCGACTAGGGCGTTTGCCCAGTCGTTTTGTGATAGATCTGACATACTATTTTGTTTCGGCCTAAGATACATACAGCCTGATAATAATAAAACAATGGATAGATAAAATTTCCACATACAATAAAAGTATAAAAATTTGTCAGTTCAACAAACAATTATATATTTGTACCTACAACAATTGTAAATACATATATGTTAGCTAGATCTTTGGTTGTTGAAAGTATGCGTTTGGGGCAGTTTATGAGCGATGAAATCAGCTGTGCTCTACACCCATATGGGTTGAGCATTCAGCAATTTAATGTATTGCGCATACTGCGTGGTTGCAAAGGAACGCCAGCTTCTCTTCAACACATTACTACTCGAATGATTCACAAAACAAGCAATACAACGCGAATTGTGGATCGTTTGTTGGAAAAGAAGCTTGTCGTTCGAAAACCATGCCTTGAAAATCGCAGAAAAGTTGAAATTTCAATTACAAGCAAAGGTCTATCTCTACTGACTACAATTGATCCTGTGATAGATGAAAAAGAAAATGAAGTCGCAAACAGATTAACCAATGAAGAATTGGCAACGCTGCTAGACAACTATAAAAAGCTATTTGTTACACTATAATTTAATTTGATATGAATACTAAATCCTTTTACTTACTCGTACTTTTACTTACAACCACTTTCGCTTTTGGAAGTGTGAAACCTATTCCAATAACCTCCGCCACCATTGAGTGGAAGGCTTATAAAATTGCGTATGAACGATGGGGCACTATCCAACTGAAAAGTGGAGAGCTCCTTTTTGAAGATGATGCACTGACAGGTGGAAACTTTGTTGTGGACATGACAAGCATTCAAGTCACCAGTCTTGAGGGAAAAAAGAAAGCCAGTTTAGAGAAACACCTCAGATCAGATGATTTTTTTGGTATTGAGGAATTTCCCACTGCTGAAATGGTGATCACTGCTGTTGAATCCACAACTGATGGATATAATGTCACTGGAGATTTCACGATCAAGGGGCAAACCCATCCAGTTACTTTTCCCATGGTTGTCAATGGCAAAACAGCAACTGCGAAAGTCAAAATCGATCGCACCAAATACAATGTGCGTTATGGGTCTGATAGCTTTTTCGACAACCTCGGAAATCGTGTGATCTACAATGAGTTTGACCTAAATGTGAAGTTAACATTTTAAACATAAAAAGCTATGAAAATTGATCGTCCAAAATGTGGTTGTGGAAACACGCAAAATCCTAATGGGTATTGTGATGGATCGCACAACAATAAATAATTTTTCATTTCTGTTGTCTAGTTTATACTTGATTTATATATTTGACACTCAATTATGAAAAATATCAATACATGGTGGTCTGCTCTTAACGCACAGTCGTGAGGCGCACCTTGTATACACACACCAAAGGGCTTGTCATCACGACAGGCCTTTTTTTATTGTGAGACCTATGAAGTACACATTAGAAACACATCATCGCAAATTGCTCGTCGATACCATGACGCCTGTGAACATGTATTTGAAGATAAGGGATAAGTATCCCAACAGTATCCTTTTGGAAAGTTCAGATTATGGGGTCAATGACAACAGTGTGGCTTATATATGTTTTAATCTGATTGCTGAGATCAAGCTCCAAAATCATATTCTTCAGATGAGTTATCCCGATGGGTCATCCAAACAACTCGAGCTGGCAGAAAACGAGAGAGTCGCCAAGCATTGTAGCAATTTTGCGAAACAGTTTTCGTCAAATTCTCAAAATGATCGATTTGTTGCAAATGGGCTATTTGGTTTCACTTCCTATGACGCAGTTCAGCATTTTGAAGATATTCGTTTTTCAAAAAAAGATAAAGATCTATCTCTTCCACAATTGTATTATGCCCTTTTTCAGAACGTGATTGCCATCAATGTTTTCAATAATGAGGCGCATATCTATGCACATTGTTATCAGACAAACAGCAATCTAGATGAAGTGGTTGAGGTGTTACAATCACCAAATCCTGTGACGCATTCTTTTTCGAGAAAAGGAGATCCCTATTCCAATTTGACAGATGATGAATTTGTTGCGCTTGTGAAAAAGGGGATTCATCACTGCTATCGAGGTGATGTTTTTCAAATCGTACTCTCTCGACGTTTTTCGCAACCCTTTACAGGCGATAACTTCACCTTGTATCGTGTACTGAGATCAGTCAATCCTTCCCCTTATTTATTTTATTTTGATTTTGGGGAATATCAAATTTTTGGCAGTTCACCAGAGGCACAGTTGGTTGTCAAAGATGGTAAAGCAGAGATTCACCCCATTGCAGGTACCTTCCGACGAACAGGCAATGACAAGCAAGATGCCGAACGTGCAAGTAAATTGGCCAAAGATCAAAAAGAAAACAGCGAGCATGTGATGCTCGTCGATTTGGCAAGAAATGACCTCAGCCGAAATGGCGATCAAGTCAAGGTTGAAAAAAACAGGGAAATACAGTTCTACTCCCATGTGATTCACCTTGTATCTAAGGTTACTGCCATGAAAAAAGAAAATCGAGAAACGATGGAAATTGTGGCTGATACGTTTCCTGCGGGAACACTCAGCGGGGCACCCAAACACAGGGCTATGCAACTCATTGACGAATACGAAAATCGCAGTCGCGGATTCTATGGTGGTGCCATAGGTTTTATGGATTTTGATGGCAACTACAACCACGCCATCATCATTCGCTCCTTTTTGAGCAAAAACAATGTCTTACACTATCAAGCAGGTGCTGGGGTAGTGTCTGAGTCTGTACCCGAAAATGAATTACAAGAAGTTTACAATAAACTAGGTGCTCTCAACAAAGCCCTGGAAGAAGCTGAAAAATTATAATTATGCACATACTTGTCATTGATAATTACGATTCTTTTACCTATAATTTGGTGCATTATCTCGAAGACCTCAATTGTTTGGTAACAGTCAAGCGAAACGACCAACTGACGATCGAGGAGGTCGCAGATTACGATAAAATTGTGTTATCACCAGGGCCTGGTATTCCAGATGAAGCAGGTCTTTTAAAATCGATCATCTCTGCATACGCCCAAACCAAACCCATTTTAGGAGTCTGTTTGGGGCATCAGGCGATTGGTGAGGTGTTTGGTGGTTCATTGACAAACCTAGACAAGGTCTATCATGGCATCGCTACTACTGTGCAAGTGGTTTGTGATGATCCCCTTTTTGAGGGGCTGGAAAAACAGTTTGAAGTGGGGCGTTATCACTCCTGGGTGGTTGAAAAACCCTTACCAGAAGAACTTGTGTTACTAGCAGAAGAAGACAATGGACAAGTGATGGCAATGAAGCACAAGAAGTATGATATATATGGAGTTCAATTTCACCCTGAATCTATTTTAAGCCCAGAAGGAAAACAACTTTTGAACAATTGGTTAAAGATGTGAAATGAAAGAGATATTAGAAAAACGAATTCGCAACAAAAGCCTGACTAAGGACGAAGCCAAACATACGCTTCTTGAGATTGGACAGGGCAAATGCAATTCGCATCAAATTGCTGCGTTTTTGACCACATATATGATGCGCGTGGTGACTGTAGAGGAGCTATCTGGCTTTCGTGCTGCGTTGCTTGACCTTTGCATTGCGATTGACTTAAAGGACTATGATCCTATCGACTTGTGTGGGACTGGTGGTGATGGGAAAGACACCTTCAATATTTCCACTCTTGCCTCATTTGTGACTGCTGGTGCTGGTGTTGCTGTGGCCAAGCATGGGAACTATGGTGTTTCATCTTCTTGTGGATCAAGTAATGTGATGGAACACTTGGGTATTCGCTTTTCAAACGATCAAGAATTTTTGCGAAACTGTATCGAAAAAGCTGGGATATGCGTTCTTCATGCGCCTTTGTTTCACCCTGCGATGAAGCATGTTGCGCCAATCCGACGAGATCTGGGACTCAAAACCTTTTTCAATATGCTCGGGCCACTTGTGAATCCATCAAAACCCAACAAACAAATGGTGGGTGTTTTCAGTCTAGAATTACAGCGGATTTATCGCTATCTCTTGGAAGAAACCAACCAACAATACAGCATTCTACATGCCCTAGATGGATACGACGAAATATCCCTTACAGGGGATACCAAAGTGGTGTCGAACATTGGAACTGCAACGATTAATGCTGCCACTTTTTCAATCGAAACACTGCAAGCAACTCAAATTGGTGGGGGCAAATCAGTAGCCGATGCTGCAGATATTTTTATGCAAGTGCTCAAAGGTACTTCTACCGATGCTCAAAAACAGGTCGTTTGTGCCAATGCAGCTGTGGCAATCGCAACTGCAAAAGGGTGTAGTATCAACGATGGCTTTGCTTATGCTACTGAATCGATCGACTCGGGCAAAGCACTTCAGTCATTAGAAACATTACAAAAACTCAGCACAAAGTGAATATCCTTCAACGTATTGTAAAAAGTATCCAAGAGGATTTGGTATCGAAAAAGGAAATTGTTCCTGTTCAATCACTAGAGTCTTCGATATTGTTTGATCGTCAAACCATTTCACTGAGCAAAAGCATTCTCGATTCACAGGGGGTTATCGCTGAACATAAACGCAGATCACCCTCCAAACCGAATATCAATTTTGGTCTTTCTGTGTCAGAGGTAGCCAGGGGCTATGCGTCTGCAGGTGCTGCAGGAATGTCTGTGTTGACCAACACTCAATATTTTGGAGGGTCTTTGGAAGATTTACTCCTTGCAAGACAAGCATGTTCACTGCCTTTATTAAGGAAAGAATTTATCGTAGATGAATACCAAGTGTTGGAAGCCAAGGCCAATGGAGCAGATGCCATTTTACTCATTGCTGCTTGCCTAGAAAAACAAGAAATTAAAACCCTATCGGAACTTGCAAAACAACTCGGATTAGAGGTGTTGTTAGAGGTTCACAATGCCCATGAGTTGGAAAAATCAGTGATGCCATCTCTTGACATGATTGGGGTGAACAATAGAGACCTGACAACATTTGATGTTTGTTTAGAGACAAGCATGTCCTTGGTAGATCAAATCCCGGCTGCGTTTGTCAAATTATCGGAAAGTGGCCTTTCTACAGATGAAGACGTTATCAAGCTAAGAGACTGTGGGTACGATGGTTTTTTGATGGGTGAACATTTTATGAAAACAGACAACCCAGGTGCATCGGCCAAAAACTTTATTCAATCATTAAAAATATGAAAATCAAAGTTTGTGGCATGCGAGAAAAAGATAATATAGCAGGCTTGGTAAAACTTCAGCCTGATTATATAGGGTTTATTTTTTGGGAGTCCTCAAAAAGATATTGTACGGACATCCCCAAAGATATCCCAAAACACATCAAAAAAGTTGGGGTATTTGTAGATGAAACAACAGAAGAAATCATATCCAAAATTGAGATATTTGGGCTAGACGTCATTCAACTTCATGGAAAAGAGAGTCCTGAACAATGCGCTGCGCTACAGCCATACTGTGAAGTGATCAAAGCCTTCAGCGTTGGTCCTCATTTTGACTTTACAACAGTAAGTCCCTATCAAGACCATTGTACATATTTTTTGTTTGACACCCAGGGTCCACTGCCTGGTGGAAATGGCAACAGCTTTGACTGGACATTGCTCAAGAACTATAACCTAGATATCCCTTTTTTTATAAGTGGGGGTATTGGTTTAGGTCATATGAATGCAATTGCCGAAATTCGCAAACTAAACTTGCCAATTCATGCATTGGACATCAATAGCAAGTTTGAGAGTGAACCAGGGGTAAAAAGATTAGACTATATAAAAACATTTAAAAAACAATTACAGCTATGAGTTATCACGTCGATGAAAAAGGGTATTATGGGGAATTTGGAGGAGCATTTATCCCTGAGATGCTATACCCTAATGTAGAGGAACTTAGACAGAATTACCTAAAAATCACTGCGCAAGATGATTTCAAATCAGAGTTTGATCAACTCCTCAGAGATTATGTTGGTCGACCAACGCCACTCTACTTTGCCTCTCGTTTGTCAGAAAAATATAATACCAAAATCTATCTCAAGCGTGAAGACCTCTGTCACACTGGTGCACATAAAATCAACAATACCATTGGGCAGATTTTATTAGCGAAGCGATTAGGAAAAAATCGCATCATTGCAGAAACTGGAGCTGGGCAACATGGTGTAGCAACAGCGACTGTATGTGCACTCATGGGAATTGAATGTGTGGTGTATATGGGCGAATTAGACATCAAACGTCAAGCACCCAATGTCGCACGTATGAAAATGCTAGGTGCAGAGGTTCGTCCTGCACAATCGGGAAGTAAGACACTTAAAGATGCAACCAATGAGGCCATCAGAGATTGGATCAACAATCCAGTTGACACACACTATATCATTGGATCAGTTGTGGGGCCACATCCCTACCCTGATATGGTTGCTCGATTTCAGGCAGTCATCAGTGAAGAATGCAAATCCCAACTGATGGAAGCCGAAGGTCGTGACTATCCAGACCATGTGGTGGCTTGTGTGGGCGGAGGTAGTAATGCTGCTGGCTTATACTATCATTACCTCAATGACAAAAGAGTGAATGTCATCGCTGTCGAAGCAGCTGGAAAAGGTATTGATACAGGCGAAAGCGCAGCAACATCAGCACTTGGAAAAGAGGGGATTATCCATGGAAGCAAAACCCTGCTCATGCAAACAGAAGATGGGCAGATTACAGAACCATACTCCATATCGGCTGGGCTTGACTACCCTGGTGTGGGGCCAATGCATGCACACCTATTCAGGTCGAAACGTGCTGAGTTTATCTCGATTCCAGATCAAGAGGCAATGGATTGGGGACTTACCCTTTCTCAGACAGAAGGTATTATTCCAGCAATCGAAACAGCACATGCTTTTGCCATTTTGGATGAGAGATCATTTGATCCTGATGAAATTGTATTGTTTAATTGCTCTGGACGAGGGGATAAAGATCTAGATACTTACATCGATTATTTCAAATTGTAATGAATAGAATTCAAGCATCCTTAGCGCAAAACAAAAAGCTATTGTCCATCTATTTCACTGCTGGTTTCCCTGCAATAGATGATACTGTTTCCATTTTGGAGCAACTGCAAGAAGCAGGTGTCGATTTGATTGAATTGGGACTTCCATTCTCCGACCCCCTTGCAGATGGACCCACAATACAGGAGAGTTCAACCAAAGCACTTCACAATGGAATGACAACCGATAAACTATTTGACCAACTCCAAGGGATTCGGAAAACCATAGATGTTCCTTTGATTGTCATGGGATACTTCAATCCTATGATGCAGTTTGGTGTCGAACGTTTTTGCAAACGCTGCCAGGAAGTTGGCATCGATGGGCTCATCATACCAGATCTTCCTGTTGATGTGTATCATGAAAAATACCAAAAACTATTTCAGCAATATGGTCTTCTCAATATGTTTTTGATCACTCCGCAAACACCTGATGATCGAATCACTTATATCGATAAGGTCTCTGAAGGTTTTATCTATATGGTGAGTAGTGCTGCTACCACTGGCGCACAAGGTAGTTTTGGCAATGAACAAGAACAATATTTTAAACGTATTGGCGCTATGAATCTAAAGTCCAAACTCCTCGTAGGTTTTGGTATTAGTAATCGAGAAACCTATGATGCTGCTGTTGCCCATAGTCAAGGCGCAATCATTGGCTCTGCTTTCATCAAGCATTTGGAAAAGAATGGAAGCAATAGCGTGAAAAAATTTATCGAACAGATTCGATAAAAGAACTACCTCACATACACAGGTTTTGTAGGATCGGCTGTATGTTCCTCACTGTAACGATAACCATCGATAGCAAAGCCCAAAACGTCTTCCGCAGTTTTTGAATTGTTGTCAATGAGATAACGCGCCATCAAACCCCTGGCCTTTTTGGCATAAAATGAAATGATTTTGAGATTGCCGTTTTTGTAGTCTTTGAATATGGGTTCAATTACTGTTCCATCTAAGTCAGCTAACGAAACAGCAGAGGCATACTCCTTGCTGGCAAGGTTTACGACCAACTCATCAGATTGGAGTTCGCTATTGAGTTGGGCAGTGATTTTTTCTTGCCAAAACCCATAGAGATTTTTACTGCCATTCACGCCAAAAGAAGTGCCCATTTCCAAGCGATAGGGTTGCATCAGATCGAAAGGTTTGAGTACACCATAAAGACCCGAAAGAATACGCAAACTGTTGTTGAGGGTATCCCATTTTTCTTCGTCAATGGTATAAGCATCAAGGCCAGTGTATACATCACCATCAAAAGCGTACACAGCTGGACGAGCATTGTCAGAAGTAAAAGGAGTTGTAAAGCTCTGATTACGTGTCCAGTTTAGCTCGGCAAGTTTATCTGATATTCCCATGAGTGACTTGAGCTCAGCTGGTGATTTTTTTCGCAATGCCATATTCAAAGCAGCTGCTTCGTTGACAAAGACTGGCTGACTGCAATGCGCATGTGGCAATGGACTTTCATAATTTAAAGACTTGGCGGGGGATACTAATAGTTTCATATCAACAGCTTTTTGTCAAAAATATAAAGGGTTTTTGGGATAGGCAAGTTACAGATAGTCAAAGTGTTGATTGCTTTAACTCTGCTTTTTTTGCTTTCCAATATATTTTTAAATTTGAATTTAATACAGATATTAACCTACAACCCCGATCATGCATTCAATAACTTTAGTTGCACAAGACTATTTCATCAATTTTTTCATCAGTTTATTTGCCTCAACAGGTTTTTTAGTTTTGTTGATTATCCTCTACCGACCCCAAATTAGAATTTCGGATCGGATATGTATTGATAAAAAGGATGGTAAAAATATTTACGTATTTAAAATTGTAAATATGTCTAGATATAATGCTTATAATTGTTCATTTACCCTTGTTAGGAAAACTCCATACATCATCGAAAACAATAAAGTGAATTACAATTTGGAAAATTTAAAATTGACTGTTCATAGTTTTCATTCAATAGCTGGGAGGAAAAGAAAAAAAGATTTTGGTGAGCATGCTCTTCTTGTTGGCTCTTATGAAGATTTATCTATTGATATTGACAATGAGAATCTCTCCGATGAGCTATCTGTAACATCCAAACACGGTTTTTCAAATTTAAGCAGGGTTTTTAAAGTATCTTTTGAATCATCAAAAGTGTTCCATCACGGTAGTTTTAAATTCGGATCAAACCTAGACGTAATTGCTTAAAAAAATATATATTTGATAAGTCCTAATTTAAATATCGCAACAATGAAAAAAGATATTATCCTCTATTAATTCTACATAGTCCCCTCTGCCGAGGGGCTTTTTTTATCCATTTTTTTACCCAAGTTCAATCCAACCGATGCTTTGCATAGTGACGCCACTTGTCTAATGCAGTAAGCATATCATTGGGTAAAGGGGCTTCAAATGAAATCGATTTGCCAGAAATAGGATGAATAAAGCCCAGCGTTTGGGCGTGTAGTGCCTGTCGAGGAAGCAGTTTGAAGCAATTGTCCACAAACTGTTTGTACTTCGTAAAAGTAGTGCCTTTTAAGATGTTATCACCCCCATAGCGAGCATCACCAAACAGCGTATGCCCAATGTGTTTCATGTGCGCTCTTATCTGGTGTGTGCGTCCTGTCTCAAGTCGGCATCTCACAAGTGTAGTGTATCCAAATCGCTCCACCACTTCATAGTGTGTAATGGCCTCTTTTCCTTGGTCTCCATCTGGAAATACTGTCATAAGCAGACGATTTTTGGGATCTCTACCAATATGTCCTTCTATCGTGCCAGTATCATCCTTAATATCTCCCCAAACAAGTGCATAATAACTGCGCTGAGAAGTTTTGTCAAAAAACTGTTTTGCAAGATGAGTCATTGCCTTTTCTGTCTTTGCCACAACGAGCAAACCACTGGTGTCTTTATCGATTCGATGAACCAATCCAGGTCTATCATTGGCGTTTAATGGCAATGATTCAAAATGATACAAAAGAGCATTGAGCAAGGTTCCATTGTAGTTCCCATGACCAGGATGAACAACCATCCCAGCAGCTTTATTAACCACTACCAACGCATCGTCTTCATAAACAATGTCAAGTGGAATATCCTCACCAATAAGTAGATTTTCATATGGAGGATGAGTGAACAATACCTTGACCTCATCTCCCCCTTTAACCTTGTAATTTGACTTCACAACTACATCATTGACGCGTACACTTCCAGCCTTTGCTGCCTGTTGGATTTTGTTTCGCGTTGCATTCTCAATACGATTCATCAGGAATTTATCGACACGCAGGGCTTGTTGACCACTATCAGCAGTAAAGAAATAATGTTCATACAGAGACTCGTCTATATCTTGTGTTTCCATCAGCGGCCACGTTTTCCATTTCCAAGAACCAAATCAACTTTGGAGGATTTTGGAATTTTTTCACCTGGCTCAATTTCATCCCCTTCAAATCGCAAATCCAAGACCATGTCTTTACCAATGTTGTTGCGATAAGTTATTTTTCCCACCTCAAGTCCAACTGCTCGCAGCGAAGTAACTGCATTGCGATAGGTTACTTGAACCACGTTTGGTATCGATACTTTTCGATATGTAGATGGATTGAGTGTGAGATAAATTTTACGTCCACGTTTCACTTGTTCAAATGCTCGAGGTTGCTGCTCAAGTACAGAAAATGGGGGGATTTCAGGATTGAAATGCGTGGAGTCGATGACTTCAAAATTTAATTTGAGATCTGAAAGTATCTCGTTTGCATCGCTCAACTGAACCTGATATAAATCTGGCACTTCAATTAAACTATTTTGACGAGTGTGAAAGTGCAACCCAACAAACAATAAAAAAATAAACCCAACAAGAATAAGCCCTGCTTTGATCAACAAAAAAATCAAGGTTTTACTGATAAAAAATTTCAATAGTCGCATTGGATTGTGCTTGTTTGCAAAGATATTCAATGTGTGGGGTCAAAATTAATGATATTTTTGTCAAATGAGACCACGAGTAGCTGTCATCATGGGTGGATACACCTCCGAGCATAACATTTCGATGAAAAGTGGTGCTGTAGTCATGGCACATATTGACAGAGATGCGTATGAAGTATATGCTGTTCATATCGACAAAGATGTATGGTTGGTCGAAATAAATGGCAATTGGAAACCCATTGATATTTCTGAGTTTAGTTGTGATGACATCAAATTTGATGTTGTTTTCAACGCTGTACATGGCGCACCTGGTGAAAATGGTGAAATTCAAAAATACTTTGACAGCTTGGGTATTCCCTACACTGGCTGCTCTGCCCAACTATCATCGTTGACCTACAATAAATACAAGACCTTAGAATTTTTAGAACCTCATGGCATCGCCATGGCAAAACGCATTGTTTTAACTGCAAAGGATACGATCAATACTGATGAAATTATTTCAAAGCTAGGACTTCCTTGCTTTGTAAAGGCAAACCAGGCAGGCAGTAGTTTTGGTGTTTCCAAAGTTCATAAAAAAGAAGACCTAAGCATGGCAATTGAATTTGCACTCAAAGAAGACAATACAATACTCCTTGAATCTTTTTTAGAAGGTACTGAAGTGTCCATTGGGGTGATTACTTATAAAAATTCTGTTCGTGTTTTGGCACCAACAGAAATTGTAACTGAAAATGGTTTTTTTGACTTTAGTGCAAAATACGAAGGAAAATCTGCAGAAATCACACCTGCTCGATTGACAGAAGCGCAACATGATGCACTACAAATATCTGCCAAAAAAGTCTATACAACTCTTGGCATGAAAGGATTGAGTCGAAGTGACTTCATCTTTGTTGGAGACACGCCTCACTTTTTAGAGATCAACACTGTGCCAGGACTTACAGAAGAAAGCTTGTTGCCACAACAAGCCAAACATGCAGGTATTTCTTTAAAAGAACTATTTAGCAATGCCCTAGTTGAGGCCATTGAAAAATAAATACCTTTGTATTATGAAACGAGCTGTCTTTCCAGGATCCTTTGACCCTTTCACTTTGGGTCACCAAGACATCGTAGAACGAGGCGTCACGATATTCGATGAAATCATCATTGGCATTGGTCATAATGCTGATAAAAACTATATGTTTTCACTCGAGCAACGAAAAATGTTTATTGAGCAGTGTTTTGAAAATAATCCAAAAGTAAAAGTGATGGATTACAATGGGCTAACCATTGATTTTTGTAAGTCTATAGAAGCGAATTATCTCTTGCGTGGGGTTCGAAACAATGGTGATTTTGAATTTGAAAAAGCCGTCGCTCGCACCAATCGCGAACTGTCAGAAATCGAAACAGTGTTTTTGTTAACCTCTGTGCAAACTTCATTTATCAGCAGTAGTATTGTAAGAGAAATAATCCGAAATAAGGGAGATTATGAACGATTTGTTCCTGATTGTGTACGCGTCTAAGCTATGTTCAGATGATCGAGTAAATACTTGATGTTTCCATAAGAATTTTCAAGTGCTTTTGCCATTTTAGTTGGGCCTTTCCATTCAGCTTTTGTAATATCCTCTTGCGCTTCTGGTTTCAATTTTCCAGAGAAGTTTGTCGTCATGTGAAACCAGTAGGTTTCTTTAAGTCGATATTGGTTATTCCTCCTAAAAACATGATATGTCATCCCAGCAAAACTGATCAACTTTAGTTTTTTGACGCCAGTTTCTTCTTCCACTTCACGCATCGCTCCATTTTCCAAAGTCTCTCCTTTGTCAACTTTACCCTTGGGCAAATCCCATTTGTTCTTTCTAAAAATAAACAGCATCTTACCTTTTTTGTTTCGAACCAAACCTCCTGCTGCTTGAACCAATGGCAATTTTGTTTTAAACATATCGATCAAAACAGAAAAATCATTATCAACCAAAAAGATTTCATTTGAACCTGCAGTCTTTACTGACTGCATAATGGTTTTGAAAGATGATGATGCAAGTGGCAAAACAATCGCATCTTTAGACTTTGGGGGTGAGGATGTTAGGGTAATCAACTTTGTATTGATAAAAACTTTATACTTTTGTCCCATGATTCACGATGCCTTCACATCTAAAAAAGTTGCTGAGTTACTCATACAAATTAATGCAATAAAGTTGGAACCCAAAAATCCATTTACTTGGGCCAGTGGTTGGACTTCACCAATTTACTGTGACAACCGAATTGCATTGTCTTATCCAACTGTTCGCACATACTTGCGAGAGGAGTTTGCAAAGCAAATAGAAAAACACCATGGCAAGCCCGATGCAATTGCTGGTGTAGCTACTGGTGCAATTGGGATTGGTGCCTTGGTGGCTGAAAAACTCAATTTGCCATTTGTTTACATTCGTCCAAAGCCAAAAGGTCATGGGCGTAAAAATCAGATTGAAGGAGTCTTGCCCAAAAACAGTCAAGTTGTTGTGATTGAAGATCTGATCAGCACTGGAAAAAGTAGCATGGAAGCAATAAAGGCACTGCGAGAAAGTGATGCGTCAATCAAGTGTTTACTCTCCATTTTTGATTATAATTTTGAAGTGGCACAAAAGCGTTTTGAAAAAGAAAATGTCAGCGTGTATTCATTGAGTGATTACAATCATTTAATAGAACTCGCAACAGAAAATAGATTTATATTGAAAAGTGAAGAACAGATGTTGAAAAATTGGCGTTTAGCACCTCAAAAATGGAAACCTTAACAACATATGGAAATCAACAGCTCAACAGCCACAGTTGATCAGTCAACTGAAATGCTTTTTTCGAAACTCTCACAAGTTGATACCTATCAACAACTGATGCCAGAAGGTGTTGCATTTACAACGATAAGCGACAATCAGTTCCGCTTTAAGCTTGGTGGTATGCCAGAAATAGGTCTTACCATCAGCAAAAAACAACCCAATAAATCAATCGTTTTGAAATCATCTAGCGATAAAATCTCTTTTTCGCTACGTGGGCAGCTGACAGAAGTTTCAGCAGATCAAACTGATATCCAGCTTCATTTCGAAGGGGATTTCAACCCTATGATGGCAATGATGGTGAAAAAACCATTGACACAATTCATGGAGTCATTGGTCAGCAACATGCACAAATTGTAACTCTTTTACATCAAACACTTGCTCGCCAGCTGTCGTTTCCAAAACGAGCTTACCTTCAGAATTGACAGATTGGATAATTCCCTCAAACGTTTTTTTATCTTTTAAAAACAATCTGCTTTGACCAAGACCGTAGAGGTATTTATGATAATCATCATTACAATTTTTTATTGGAGATGTCAAGCATTCAATAAGCTTAGTCGTCAGAGATAACAATAAAGTATCGATGTCATAATTTGTTCCTGTCAACAACTGCATCGAAGTCGCATTCGGAAGGTTTTGGAATTCAACTTGATTGACATTCAAACCTATGCCAATAATGATGGAATGGGCAGTTGACTGGAGAACGTTGCTTTCAATTAAAATCCCAGCCAGTTTGCTGTCGCCTGACAAAATGTCGTTTGGCCATTTCACACAGATATTTGGCATTTGAAATGATGAAAGCCAATGCAGCAAACAAACAGAAACGATTTTGTTGATTGAAAAAACTTCTTTGGTGGGCAGAGTAAAATTTGGCATGTACAGAGAAAACATTAGGTTTTTACCAGCTTGACTTGTCCAAACTTGCCCACGCTGACCTTTCCCTTTTTTTTGATATTGGCTCATGACAACAGTAGGCGTTGTTGGTTTTTTTTCCAAAATCAACTTGCGCAAGTAGTCATTTGTAGAGTCAATGGCATCAAGTTTGATTAAAAACATGAAGCAAAACTAGCAAATAAGTCATCGAATTACGTGAATTTGTGATAGATTTGCTTCACCAACTTATATGGGTAAACTCGAAAACACTGATCAACTCATCGCAGCGATAGTCGACGCTCTCGAAGATATCAAGGGGGAAGACATCAAAGTGTTGGACTTGAGAGCTATTGAAAATGCCGTCTGCAGATATTTTATTGTTTGCTCGGGAAGTTCAAACACACAAGTGAATGCTTTGGCAGGGTCGGTTCAAAAAAAGGTAAGTAAATCACTTCGAGAGAAACCATTTCAGGTTGAGGGTACAGAATCGGCAGAATGGGTTCTTTTGGATTATATTGACATTGTTGTTCATATTTTTCAAAAACCAATTCGTGAGTATTACGATATCGAATCTCTATGGGGTGACGCAAAATTGATAGAAATTGCTTCTAATTATTAAATATGGCTAAAAAAGAAAAAACTCCGAATAAAAAAAGCAACCTTAGTTCCTATTGGCTGTATGGCTTGATTGCTGTGTTTTTTATCAGCATGTCCTATTTCAATAATGGTGGCGTTTCAAGCGATCAGCGCATCAACATCTCAACATTTGAACGATTTTTGAATGACGATGAAGTGGAGCGTGTATTGGTCATCAATAAAAGCTTGGCACAAGTCACGATCAAGGATGATGCTTTACAGACCTCAAAGCATAAAAAAGCTCGCTCGGCGGACTTTTTGGGTCGATCAAATTCGGGTGGTCCGCATTACGAGTTTGAAGTAGGTAATCTCGAAATTTTCCAAACAAAATTGGAGGAGGCAAAAAGCAATGGAATTGCATTTGACTATGATTTTAAGACTGTCGAGAATCGCTGGTTTGATGTGGTGCTCAGTTTTTTACCCTTAATTCTCATTATTGGTGTCTGGATTTTTCTGATGCGCAGAATGTCTGGTGGTGGCGCTGGCGGTGGTGGTCAGATCTTTAATATCGGAAAATCGAAGGCAAAGCTTTTTGATGAAAAATCAAACGTCAAAATAACATTTAAAGATGTTGCTGGTCTTGAGGGTGCAAAAGAAGAAGTGCAAGAAATTGTGGACTTTCTCAAAAATCCCAAAAAATATACAGTCCTAGGGGGTAAAATCCCAAAAGGAGCTTTACTTGTGGGGCCTCCTGGAACAGGAAAAACCCTTTTGGCAAAAGCAGTCGCTGGAGAAGCAAAAGTGCCTTTTTTCTCTCTTTCTGGTTCGGACTTTGTGGAAATGTTTGTTGGGGTTGGAGCTTCTCGGGTTCGTGATTTGTTTAAGCAAGCAAAAGACAAGTCTCCTGCAATTATTTTTATAGATGAAATTGATGCTATTGGTCGAGCACGTGGAAAAAACAATATGACTGGTTCGAATGATGAGCGTGAAAACACCTTGAATCAGTTGCTTACTGAGATGGATGGATTTGGAACAGACACCAACGTAATTGTTTTGGCAGCAACAAATCGTTCGGATGTTTTGGATAAAGCACTTATGCGAGCTGGACGCTTCGATCGTCAAATCTATGTTGATTTGCCTGATTTGCGAGAGCGTGAAGAAATTTTTAAAGTACACCTCAGACCTCTAAAAGTTGACACCAAACTTGATACGAGCTTTTTGGCCAAACAAACCCCTGGGTTTTCTGGGGCTGACATTGCTAATGTTTGTAATGAATCGGCTCTTATTGCTGCACGAAAAAATAAGAAAAAGGTAAATCGTCAAGATTTCTTAGATGCCGTTGATAGAATTGTTGGTGGGTTGGAGAAAAAGAATAAGATTATCACTCCCTCTGAGAAGAAAACCATTGCCTTCCACGAAGCAGGTCATGCCACAGTCAGTTGGATGCTAGAGCATGCAGCTCCACTTGTGAAGGTTACTATTGTGCCTCGAGGTCAATCGCTTGGCGCAGCATGGTACCTACCCGAAGAGCGTCAAATTGTCCGCACAGAACAAATGCTCGACGAAATGTGTGCAACTTTAGGAGGTAGAGCTGCTGAGCAGATTATTTTTGGAAAAATCTCAACAGGTGCACTTAGTGATCTTGTCAAGGTAACGCGACAAGCACGTGCGATGGTAACTGTTTATGGGCTTAATGATAAAATTGGAAACATCACTTACTACGACAATAATGGTCAAAGTGAATTCGGATTTACCAAGCCATACAGTGAAGAAACTGCAAAACAAATAGATGAGGAAATTTCAAAAATCGTAGAGCGTGAATATAAAAGAGCGATCAGTTTGTTGCGCAAACACAAAAAGAAACTTTCAGAGCTAGCTGAACATCTTCTTGAAAAAGAAGTGATTTTCAAAGATGATTTGGTGAGTATCTTTGGGAAGCGACCTTTTGAGAAAGAGGAAGCCGCTGAGGAAAAAGATAAGACATCTCCTACAGAGAAAGCAGCGAAATCCACATAGTTTATTATCTTTATAGTTTCAAACATCAATGGCTTGAAACGACTCTTTTCATCCTTTTTTAAAGGCAGTTCAAAAACCGAAAAAAAAGAGGAAACGGTACGCAGTAAATATATGCCCGCCGAAGAAACGCCTATCGAAGAAGGTTTTACCTTAAAATTTACAGAACAGGGGGGGAAGTTTATATACTGCGAGAATAAGGAAGAGTCTGTCAAAGTTTTTAAAAATATACTTGCCGAAAATCACTGGAGTGATTGTGAAATGCTTTGCTTACGCCCCAAACTGCAAGAGCAATATCTAAGACCATCCATCACACCAACCAAAACGAACTTGAATGCTCGTTTTTTTCTCACTGACTGCGAGTTTTTGGTTGCCCACGATGGAAGCATTATCATGTGTGCAGAACAAATTGCCAATCATAAGCTAACTGACTTGCCCGAAAATTTTGTCATTATTGCTGGTACAAAACAACTCACTGATACCCTGAGTGAAGGCCTTAAAGGGATCAAGCACAAATACAAAAAAAATATCCCCATCAACATTACATCTATAAAACATTTTAAAAAAAATACTACAGATAGCGACGATAGCTTTCTGACTTACGGACTACCCACAAAGCATGTGTACCTGATCCTTATAGAAGATTTTTAATGGACAGTTTTATCAAAAGATCTCTGGTTGGTCTTGCCTATGCTGGCGTATGGGTTGCATCATTGTTGTATGATTCCCCTGAGCCATATCTTTTATTGCTACTTGTTATTGCCTCCATAGCAGCATTTGAAATGTTGAAGCTATTTAACATTCGTTCTTCACTTCTACTTTTTACACTATGTATAGGAACAGTTAGCTTGGTTTTATCAAACGTGATGATGATTTATATTGCCATCATTTCAGTTGCATGTCAATTGCTATTGGCATGGTTGCTATTTATGCGCAAAAGCCTTCCATTGCATAGCCCTATCCTTGCGTGTTTGTTATGTCTTACTCATCTGCTATTTCCATTATTTATTATAAGCGAGGTATCCATCACAGAACTTCCTTTGTTTACCACCGAACTCACTTTGGGAGTATTGTTTTTTATTTGGGGCACAGATGCGATGGCATACAGTTTTGGAACGCTGTTTGGAAAAACACCACTGTTTCGTGCTGTGTCTCCTAAAAAATCAGTTGAGGGTGCTGTTGCTGCTGTACTTTTCAGCCCAGTCATTGCTTTAATCAATGGTCAGATTTTTTCTAATGATGATTACTCCTATTGGCTTGTTATGGGAATTTTGATTAGCATCACTTCAATTGTTGGTGATTTGGTACAGAGTCAATTCAAGCGCACTGTTGGGGTGAAAGATAGTGGAACCATTCTGTTGGGACATGGTGGGATGTATGACCGAATTGATAGTTTAATTTTTACAATTCCTTTTGTTTATTTATATATCTATATTATTCAATAATCATGTTTCACAGAGAAGGATTTAAAATCATTACTGTCACCTTTTTAATTGTCATTGCAATAACGATTGGTTCAGACTATTATCTAGACACTCTTTGGGTGAAAAAAACAGTTCAAGCTGTGACTTTGATTTTTCTTGTTTTGGTCCTTCAATTTTTTAGAAATCCCAAAAGACCACCTATCGAAAGTAACTCACAAATCATTGCCCCCGCCGATGGTAAAATTGTCATCATTAAAGAGGTTGAAGAACCAGAATACTTTCAGGATAAAAGACTTCAAGTTTCTATATTTATGTCTCCCTTGAATGTTCATGTCACTCGCTATCCAGCAAGTGGAAAGATTGTATATAGCAAATATCACCCTGGGAAATATTTAGTCGCTTGGCATCCAAAATCATCAGATCTAAATGAAAGAACAACAATTGTCATTGACAATCCTTTGTTTGGGTCTGTCTTGTATCGCCAAATCGCTGGAGCAGTGGCTCGACGCATCGTAAATTATGCGCAAAAAGGAAATGCTGCTGTTCAAGGTCATGATGCAGGTTTTATCAAATTTGGCTCTCGAATTGATTTGTTTTTACCACTAGGAACCAAAGTGAATGTCAGTCTGAATGAACGTGTTAAAGGCGGTGTAACATTAATCTGTGAGGCATGAACGATGTAATTGTTAAAACAACTGACTTTGAGATTGCTGCGGCTTGGGTAACAAAAAATTTTATGACCATTCCCAAGGATGATCTCCTTCGCCTCTATGCATTTTATAAGGTTGCAAATGGAATGCGCCATGAACCAAACAACAGACAACCCATTGTCAGTGCATTTAAAGTCAACGCGATTATGCAGGCAACTCATTTGTCGAGTGATACAGCAAAAAGAGAGTATGTAGGGTTGGTCAATAAATTAAAACAAAAGGATTAGCCCTGTAGTTTGGCGATTTGCTGCTCAATTTGGCTGATTTTTTCTAGGGCGTCACTTTCCTTTTTTCTTTCGATTTGGACAACCTGCTCAGGTGCATTATCTACAAAACGAGTGTTGCTCAGCTTTTTTTGCACACCCACCAAAAATCCTTTATGATAGTTTAATTCCTCTGTGAGTTTGGCAATCTCCTCCTCAGGGTTTTCAACAGAAAACGGGAGATAATAAGCTGCAGTTCCCACACGAAATGGCAATACTTGCTGGGGTAGGTCTTTGACGACTTGAAAAGAATCAATGTTTGCCAGTTTAGAAATTACATTTTCATAATACTCTGCTTGTGAAGATGTTTCCAACAACTGCATGGGTGCTTTAGTGGAGATATTTTTTTGCTTTCTGATCGATCGAATCGAAGTAATCATTTCCATGGTATGTGAGAACACAGAAAGAGTGTGATCATCTATTTCTGATGTAGCAGGCCAAGAAGAAACGACAAGTGCTTCCTCTTTTGTGCGATCAGTAATAATGTGCCAAAGCTCCTCGCTTAAAAACGGCATAAACGGGTGAAGCAACCTTAAATTATTTTCAAAAATCTCTATCAATTCAGCATGGGTTTGGGCATCAATAGGACTGCCATAAGCAGGTTTGATCAGCTCTAGTAACCATGAACAAAAGTCATCCCATATCAATTTATAAATACACATGAGTGCATCTGAAATTCTGTATTTTGAAAAATGATCATTGACTAAATCGAGTTCTTTTTGAAATTTACTTTTGTACCAAGTCAAGCTTTGTTTGGCTGTGGCATCTTGTGGTTGTGAGTCATCAATTTCCCAACTCTGAATAAGGCGATGAGCATTCCAAATTTTATTGGCAAAATTCTTTCCCTGCTGACAAAGTGCTTCATCGAAAAGCAAATCATTTCCAGCTGACGAGCTCAACAATAGTCCAACGCGAACACTGTCGGCACCATATTTTTCTATCAATGCTAGTGCATCTGGTGAATTGCCCAGCTGTTTGGACATCTTGCGTCCTTGACTATCTCGTACCAATCCAGTGAGATATACATTTTGAAAAGGCTGCTGATTTCGAAAAGCATAGCCCGACATCAACATACGAGCAACCCAGAAAAATAAAATATCAGGACCTGTTACCAAGTCTTGTGTTGGATAATAATATTGAATTTCTTCATTCTCGGGAAAACGAATTCCATCAAAAACAGAAATAGGCCACAACCAAGATGAGAACCAGGTGTCGAGAACATCGTCCTCTTGCCTTAAATCCTGTTCTTCTAGAGAAGGGTTTTTGGCTTTTTTGCGTGCTTTTTCCAAAGCCTCCTCTTTGGTAATCGCAACGACAAAATCTTGTTTGCCAGACCCATAATAGTAGGCAGGAATCTGTTGCCCCCACCACAATTGACGTGATATGTTCCAATCGCGAATATTGGTCATCCAGTGGCGATAAGTGTTCATGAATTTTTTTGGAAACAGTTGAACAGTCCCATCTTCAACAGCTGAGAGTGCAGGCTTGGCAAGTTCTTCCATTTTCAAAAACCATTGATCCGAAAGCCTTGGCTCAACAACTGCTTTGGTTCTCTCGGAAAGCCCAACTTTATGGGTGTGGGATTTTGTTTCTAACAGTTTTCCTGATGATTTTAATTCAGCAACCACCAACTTTCGTACATCAAATCGATCTTTGCCCTCGTAGTGCAAACCATCTGCATTGAGCGTGCCATTGGGATTGAAAATATCAATAAATTCCAGATTGTGTTTGTTACCCAACATCTTATCATTTTCGTCATGAGCAGGAGTGATTTTCAGGCATCCTGTTCCAAACTCAACATCAACATATGTGTCTGTGATGATTGGAATCTCTCTGTTGACAATAGGAACAATTACTTTTTTGCCATGGAGTTGCGTAAATCGTTCATCGTCGGGATGCACAGCAACAGCAGTATCCCCCATTATTGTTTCTGGTCGTGTAGTGGCAATGGTTACTGTCTCATTGCTATCGACAACTTGATATTCGATGGAATAGATTTTACCTTGTGTTTCCTCATACACCACTTCTTCGTCGGAGAGCGTCGTTTGTGCTTCTGGATCCCAGTTTACCATTCGATAACCTCGATAGATAAGACCACGCTCATACAGGTCAACAAAAACCTGTAAGACAGATGCTGTCATTGCATCATCCAATGTGAATTTGGTTCGATTCCAATCACATGAGCAACCAAGTTTTTTGAGCTGATCTAGAATGATACCCCCATGCTCATGTGTCCAGTCCCAAGCATGTTTTAAGAATTCCTCTCGGCTGAGATCTTCTTTTTTTACACCCATATCTGCCAACTTTTGCACCACTTTCGCCTCAGTGGCGATAGAGGCATGATCAGTGCCAGGAACCCAGCAGGCGTTCAGTCCTAGCATTCGTGCACGTCGGATGAGTACATCTTGCAAAGTATTGTTCATCATGTGCCCCATATGCAAAACTCCTGTTACATTGGGTGGAGGAATGACAATTGTATAGGGTTTGCGAGAATCAGGTTTTGAATGAAAATAATCGTTTGCCAACCAATAGGCATACCATTTTTCGGCAATCTGCGTGGCGTTAAATTTGTTGGGAGAACCCATCAAGAGGTCAGTTATTTTTGTGCTACAAAAGTAGCTAACAACAATTGATTAAAAAAGCTATTGATAATCTGAAGAAAATTTTTTTATATTTATACAAAAAGATCCATATCATGAAAAGCTACAAATATATTATCGCAATTGTATTCTTTATATCCTACTTTACTGTATCTGCACAGGCTGAAATTACATTCGAAACTGATGTGATAGATTATGGCACAATCAAAAAAGGAGATGATGGACTTCGTGAATTTAAATTCACAAACACTGGTTCTACTCCTCTATTCATCACGCAAGTTCGATCGTCTTGTGGGTGTACAATTCCAAAAAAGCCAACAGACTCTATCATGCCAGGTGCTGAGGAGGTGATTGAAGTAAAGTATGACACCAATCGAGTTGGCCCTATTCGCAAGACCATTTCTGTTAGTTCCAATGCTGTGAGTCCTGTGGTTGCATTGCAAATCAAAGGTTTGGTTGAAGAACCTGTGGAGGAAGAATAACTACAATAGCTGGTCTTTTTAGACCTTTTATCGAACTTCATAGAAGTAAATTTTGCATCTTTGCAACAAAATTGACAAATGCCTAAAATTTCGTTGAAAGGGAAGAATCTACCAACTTCTCCCATTCGAAAATTATCGAAGTATGCAACAGACGCAAAGGCCAAAGGAATCGACGTCATTCACCTAAATATTGGTCAGCCTGACATTGATACCCCTGCAAAAGCACTTCAAGCAATTCAATCTTTTGATAAAAATGTGTTGGCCTATGGTCCATCTGAGGGGTCATTGGCATATCGTCAAAAAATGTGTTCGTACTTCGCAAAACACAATATCGAAGTACAGCCAGATGATATTTTGGTCACAACAGGCGCTAGTGAAGCGATTATAATGACCTTGGACTGCATCACCAACGAGGGGGATGAGCTTATTATTCCAGAGCCCTTTTATGCAAATTATGATACGTTTGCTGCTGCATGTGGCGTGAAGGTTGTGCCTGTATCATCGACAATTGATAGCAATTTTTCATTACCTCCAATTGATGTAATCGAAGGAAAAATAAATGCAAAAACACGAGCGATCTTTATTTGTAATCCAAACAATCCTACTGGGCATGTATATTCAAAAAAGGAGCTCAATGATTTAGCAACCCTAGTAAAAAAGCACGATTTATTTTTAATCGTCGATGAAGTGTATCGTGAATTTATATATGATGGGGCAGTCCATCACTCAGTCTTAACGATTTCGGGACTTGAAGAGCATGCAATTCTAGTGGATTCCATGTCAAAAAGATACAGCATGTGTGGTGCTAGAATTGGTTGTTTGGTGTCCAAAAACAAAGAGGTTATGGATGCTGGGCTAAAGTTCGCACAATCCCGACTCTCCCCTCCTACTCTGGGGCTACATGCCTCCGAAGCTGCCATGGATGAACCACTGAGTTATCTTAATGAAGTCACGAAAACATATCTTGAGAGACGAAACACCTTGGTTGGATTACTCCAACAGATTCCAGGGATAACTGTCAGCGTTCCTTTAGGGGCTTTCTACTGTCTTGTGCAGCTTCCTATTGATGATACAGACGTGTTTGCCAAGTGGCTATTAACCTCCTTCAATCACAATGGAAAAACAGTCATGGTAGCACCTGCATCGGGGTTTTATGGTGATCGCAGTCTTGGAAAATCTTTGATTCGAATTGCATTTGTACTCAACATTGAGCGGTTGAAAGAAAGTGTCATTATCCTTGAAAAAGCATTAGTGGCCTATCCTCATACCTTGACATTAAAAGCGCATTCATGATTAGGCAAGGCGTTTCGCTCAAAACCTATAATAGTTTTGGAGTAGTTGCCAAAGCTGCCTTGTTTGCAGTTGAAAAAAGTAAAGAAGACCTACAATTGATTCTTAAAGATGAGCGTTTTCGTTCGGCTTGGATTTTAGGCGGTGGAAGCAATACAGTGTTTTGCGATTCCCCAAAACAACCCATCATCCACGTCGATATTGCTGGTATTAAAATTATTGAAGAGGACAACGATGATGTTGTGATTAATGTTGGTGCAGGTGTCAACTGGCACGAATTGGTATTATGGTCTTTGGAGCAGGGGTTTGGAGGTCTTGAAAACTTATCCTTAATACCTGGAAATGTTGGTGCTGCTCCGATTCAAAATATTGGTGCCTATGGCGTTGAGCTTCAAGATGTTTTTGAAAGATGTTCATTCGTTTACAGAAACAATCAAATCATAGAAACATTTGATAAAGCAGCATGCAAATTTGGCTACAGAGATTCTATTTTTAAAAATGAATTGAAGAATAAAGTTGTGATTACTGATGTTAGCTTACGTCTAAAAAAGAGGAACTACAAGCTTAACACCTCCTACGGCGCGATTGAACAAGAGCTATTGTCCAACAATATCAGTGTGCCAAGCCCAAAAGATGTTTCAGATGCTGTCATCAACATTCGATCGACCAAATTACCAGATCCTAAACAACTGGGCAATGCAGGTAGTTTTTTTAAAAACCCAATTGTAAGCAAGAGTCAATTTCAAAAGCTGAAGACATCATTTGCCGATATTCCTCATTATACCCAACCCAATGGAGATTATAAAATCCCTGCTGCTTGGCTTATTGAGCAAGTTGGGATGAAAGGTATTCGTGAGGGCGAAGTGGGGACACACAAACATCATGCGCTAGTGTTGGTAAATTATGGAAATGCCAGTGGGCAGGACATCAAGTCTTTTAGTCTTAACGTGCAAGAAAAAGTGCAAAACCATTTTAACATTCTATTGCAACCAGAAGTAAATTTCTGTTGTTAACACTATCTTTGTTTTATGAAACTATTTTTACTCAGTGTTTTGCTTATCGGACTTGCATTTGCAGGGATTGCAATCAAAATTTGGGCAAAAAAAGGTGGTGAGTTTGCAGGTACATGCGCGAGCCAAAGTCCTTTTTTAAACAAGGATGGCGAGCCCTGTGGCTTGTGTGGTAAAATGCCTGCGCAACAAAAGGACTGTGACCTGCCGCATCCACAACAGAACTGAGAGCTTCTCAGGTCTGAAAAAAAACAGAATGAAAAGTCAAGAAAAAAAAATTTCTGATCTCCTCGTTGCTGCAAAACAAGACGACCAGCACGCTTATCGTGAGTTACTTGATCTTCATTGGAATGAGGTGTATGGTTTTTTGATTAAAAGAACAGAAAATGAAAACGATGCTGAAGATTTGTGCTTACAAGCCTTTTCAAAAGCATTTGATAAAATCGATTCTTTCAACGATGACTTTTTATTTTCCACATGGCTGATTTCAATCGCCAAAAACCTACACGTTGACTTGATTCGAAAAGAGAAAATTCGACTACAAAAATCAGCAAGTGTAGACAATCACACAAAAGAAGTTATCGATGAGACTTTGGGGCCTGAAGACCAACTGATTCGATCTCAAAATCTAGATAAACTTCTTCAGCAGATTCGCTCACTAAAGCCGATTTATAGAGATGTGATACAAATGCGATTTTTTCAAGAACTTAGCCACAAGGAAATCGCCTCACAACTTGACTTATCACTGAGCAACGTAAAAGTTAGGTTGCTTCGCGCCAAAAAATTACTATCAGACATCATCAAAGAGAATGATTAAAAGCATACAAAAATTAGGCCCTGGACTGTTGTTTGCAGGTGCTGCAATAGGTGTTTCACATTTGGTACAATCCACACGTGCTGGTGCTGATTTTGGCTTTGGATTATTGTGGGCGCTGTTACTAGTCAACTTCTTCAAATATCCTTTTTTTCAGTTTGGACCACGATTTACCTTGGCAACCGGTGAGAGTTTGTTGTCGGGCTATGCCAAACTCGGCAAGGCTGTTATTGTAACCTACTTCCTTTTGTCTCTAGCGACAATGTTTACCATACAAACAGCTGTTACAATCGTAACTGCTGGAATTGCAGTTGAACTATTTGGAATTTCGACAAACATCGATTATTGGGGCATTGCCATTACCTTTATCTGCACATCACTGTTGCTATTTGGTCGCTATGGTCTTCTCGAACGAGGCATGAAAATCATTATTTTGGTTTTGAGTCTTAGCACCATCATTGCAGCTTTTTTAGCTTTTGACCAGTCCAAAGAAATAGAATGGACACAGGTTCTTCCGTCGTCTACTACTGGATTTGCCTTTCTTATCGCCTTTATGGGTTGGATGCCAGGCCCACTAGATATTTCAGTATGGCATTCATTATGGTCGCTGGAGAAGAAGAAAAGAATGAAAAATCTAACATTAAAAAATAGTTTATTCGATTTCAATGTGGGCTTTATCACAACTATTGTTCTTGGAACTTGCTTTGTTTTTTTAGGTACCATGGTGATGTATGGTACTGGAGAGGGTTTTTCGAGTAGTGGAGGGGCATTTGCAAAACAATTGATTGCACTCTACACAACTACTCTTGGGAATGGTACATATTGGCTTATTGGCATCGCTGCATTTGCAACCATGTTGAGCACAACACTAACGACCTTGGATGCATCGCCCAGAGCAATGGCCAAAACTACCGAAATTTTACAATTGCCCAAAGCAATTTCATCTTATTTCTTTTGGATCATTGTGTTGGCACTCGGGACAAGCGCTATTTTCTTTTTCCTACTGTCGAATATGGGAACACTAGTGCAAGTGGCAACGATACTTTCGTTTCTTACAGCTCCATTTTATGGGTTGATGAATTATTTACTAGTTTCAGGAAAACATATGCCCAAAAAATATCAACCAAATAAGATGATGAAAGTATGGTCTATCGCTGGACTCGTCTTTTTAACTGGTTTTACAATTTGGTACTTGAGTACATTAGTGATTTAATGTATCTTTGTAGTTTTCTATGAAAACAGAAACACTAACAGCTATAACTACACATTCGCCCAAACCAAAATGGTTGCGTGTGAAACTCCCCACAGGCAAGAAATATACTGAACTCAGGGGTCTCGTTGACAAGTACAATTTGCATACAATTTGTACTTCAGGGAGCTGCCCAAACATGGGCGAGTGTTGGGGCGAAGGTACAGCAACCTTTATGATACTTGGAAACATCTGTACGCGTTCATGTGGATTTTGTGGTGTGCAAACTGGTCGCCCTGAAACAGTTGATTGGGCAGAACCCGAAAAAGTTGCTCGATCGATCAAAATCATGAAGATCAAACATGCTGTTTTGACATCTGTTGACAGAGATGACCTCCCTGATATGGGCTCTATCCTTTGGGCAGAGACAGTACAAGCAGTTCGCAGGTTGAATCCAAATACCACCATGGAGACACTTATCCCCGATTTTCAAGGAATTGAAAAACATATCAATCGCATTGTGAAAGTGATGCCCGAAGTTGTGTCACACAATATGGAAACAGTTCGTCGATTGACTCGTGAGGTTCGCATTCAAGCCAAATACGACCAGAGTTTAGGTGTATTAAAATACCTCAAACAAGCTGGTGTGCGTCGTACCAAATCAGGAATCATGCTTGGGTTGGGCGAGACTGAAGAAGAAGTCAAACAAACCATGCTTGACTTACGTGAAGCAGAAGTCGATATCGTTACGATTGGTCAGTACCTGCAGCCATCCAAAAAACATCTTCCAGTAAAAGAATTTATTACGCCTGATCAGTTCAAAATATATGAGGATTTTGGAAAGCAGATTGGGTTTAGACACGTTGAAAGTGGTGCGTTGGTTCGGTCTTCTTACAAAGCACACAAACATATCGACTGATGGCCACTGTCAATCACCGAGTTGATTGGCAATGATGTTCTTATATCGATCTTCATCAGACAAAAAGCGAATGGAAATCGGAATGAAGAACACCTCTTTTATTATTGGACTTAGTCGAACATAGTCTTTTTCAGTTGTGAGTATCGGTCGCTGTTTAGACAACATCTTTTTACAATCAGATGCTGTAAAAGAGTGATGATCTGCAAACGCTAAATGCTCAAAATCTGCTCCTATACCTTCGAGGTAATCTGTCAGGGGTTTGGCATTGGCAATTCCAGTCACCAAAACAAAAGGTTTTTTAACAAACGATTGTAGTTCCATCCGACTTGCACCAAAGACGTAGGAGTCATAAACAATGGTCGAGAAAAAGATATGTTGATGCGCGTCCAATTGTAACTGGTGGATATGTTCATCCCGCTCAATTTTTGAAAGGTTGCTTGGGCATTTTGTAACCACCACGACATCAGCTCGCTTTTTTCCATTTGCAGACTCTCTCAAATTTCCAGTTGGCAAAACACAATCTCTAAACCATGGGTTATGATAAGGCGTAAGTAGAATTTGAAAAGATGGTTTGAGCTGGCGATGTTGATATCCATCATCTAGTAAAACACCATCAATTGTTGGGAATTTGGACAGCAGTTGTTCTACACCTTCAAGTCGATTTTTACAAACACCAAAGTGAGTTGTTGGGAATTTTTGTGATAATAAAAACGTCTCATCACCCAAACTCTCGATTGATGATTCTTGATTGGCCAACACAAAACCAGACGATTTTCGTTTATACCCTCGACTCAGCACAGCCAAAGAAAAATGATTGGAAAAATGGTTGAGTAAATACGCAATCATTGGAGTTTTCCCACTCCCCCCTGTGATGAGGTTGCCCACCACTATCGTTGGCACTTTGCACTGTTTTTGCTTCAACCATTGTGCATCATATGCAACATTGCGCATACGAGTTACGATATCATATATCAGACTTAGTGGATATAAAGACTTCCGCAGAAGATTCATAAAACAAAATTATAACATTTATATTTGGGTCTATGATGACGATTGGCAAGATTACACAAATTTTGGAAGAATGGGCGCCGCTGGACTATGCTGAGGACTTTGACAATGTGGGGTTACTCGTCGGCGATAAAAACGACGAGGCCAAAGGGATACTCATTACGCATGACTGTTTGGCTGATGTGGTTGATGAAGCAGTTGAGAAAAAATGTAACCTTATTGTATGCTTTCATCCCATCATATTTAAAGGGCTACAAAAATTAAGTGGTAACTCTCATGTAGAGCAAGCAGTCAAGAAGGCTATCAAAAACGATATCGCTATCTATGCAATCCACACAGCTTTGGACAATCATGTTCATGGCGTGAGTTTTGGCTTGAGCCAAGCCCTGGGACTTGTACACACATCGACTCTGTTGCCAAAGAAAAATACGATTAAAAAACTGAATTTTTATGTCCCAAAACAACAAGCACAAGATGTTAAAAACGCACTGTTTTCAGTAGGTGCTGGCATTATAGGGCATTACGATGAATGCAGTTTTTCATCAGAGGGCAAAGGTAGTTTTCGCCCATTGGAAAATAGTAATCCCTATGTAGGTAAGAGTGGGGAAAGACACATCGAAGATGAGCTGCAAATACAAATGGTGTTCCAAAAACATGTAGAATCCAAAGTAATTGATGCGTTGATCTCTAACCACCCCTATGAAGATGTTGCATACGAAATCACCTCGCTTTCCAATGTCAATCAAAATGTTGGTATGGGAAAAATTGGCAAATTACCAAAAAGCATGAAGGTAGATGCTTTCTTAAAATTTGTCAAAGACCAATTGGGAACACCTGTGCTACGTCACAGTAAAATAGGTATCAAAACGATTGAACGGGTCGCAGTCCTTGGTGGGTCAGGCAGTTTTGCAATACAGGCAGCAAAGAAGAAAAAAGCAGATGCTTACATCACTGCAGACTTGAAATATCACAATTTTTTTGAGGGTGATAATGACTTTTTACTGATAGATGCTGGTCATTATGAAACAGAGCAACACTCAAAAAAATTAATACATGATTATCTTACAGAAAAATTGCCTAATTTTGCAATTCTTTTATCGGAATTGGATACGAATCCAATAAATTATATGTAAGCATGGCAAAAAAAACTGAGATTTCTGTTGAAGAGCGTTTAAGAGCGCTGTATGATTTACAACTTATCGATGCTCAAATCGATAAAATTAGAAACATTCGAGGTGAGCTACCCATAGAGGTGGAGGATTTAGAAGACGAAGTTGCAGGGCTTAGTAAACGTGTCGAAAACACCAATACAGAAATCAAGGCATATAATGACGAAATAAAAGTCAAGAAAAACGACATAGAAACCTCAAAAGGGTTGATCAAAAAATATGGAGAGCAGCAAGAAAATGTACGTAACAATCGTGCATTTGAATCTCTGAATAAAGAAATTGAATATCAAGAACTTGAAATTCAACTTGCAGAAAAGCAAATCAATCAACTCAAAGAACTGATCGAAAAAAAGAATGAGGAGTTGGCACAGGCTGAGGAGAAACTCAGTGAAAGAGAGAATCACCTAAAACACAAAAAAGAAGAGCTAGATGCCATCCTTGCTGAAACCCAAAAGGAAGAGGATTTGCTTCTTAAGAAATCGGCGGAATTTGAAAAAAAGGTAGAGGAACGCTTGGTTACTGCTTATAAAAGAATTCGCTCATCTGTTCGAAACGGCCTTGCCGTTGTACCAATTGAGCGTGGCGCTTCCGCAGGTTCTTTCTTTACTATCCCACCACAAGTACAACTAGAAATTGCATCACGAAAAAAAATCATTACTGACGAGCACAGTGGTCGTATTTTAGTTGATGCTGAACTTGCACAAGAAGAGCACGAAAAAATGCAAGCTCTTTTCACCTCGTAAATCATCTCCATTTTCATTTTATAACAAATACTTAGGTTTTTGTTACATTTGATATATAGAACAAAGTCTGTTTATTCGGGCTAAAACTTTCTTATGTCAAAACCCAAGTTCATACATCTTTGGTCTGATCATGATCTGCGTATCTCTGCACATTATCAGCTCAGTGCTGACCAACTTATCAATAAAACAGTTGAAGAAAATCAAGGAACAATCAGCAGCACTGGAGCGCTGATTATAAAAACTGGAAAATTCACTGGGCGATCTCCTAAAGACAGGTATATCGTCAAAGATGATATCACATCTGATCTCGTTTGGTGGGGTGATATTAACATCCCTTTTTCATCAAAACATTTTGATATACTTTATAAGAAAATGATGATATATATCACTGACAAAACAGTGTATGTCCGGGATGTTTTTGCAGGTGCTGACAAACGATATCGAGTTGGTATAAGAATCGTCAATGAGACGCCTTGGGCCAATCTTTTTGTTCGAAATATGTTTATCCAACCTGATGAGGTAGCACTAAACGATTTTTCAAAAGACTGGCTTGTGCTGAACATCCCCAGCTTTGAGGCAATTCCTGAGACTGATCACACCAGGCAGTCAAACTTCACGATTGTAAATTTTTCAAAAAAGGTCATCATCATTGGTAGTAGTGGTTATACAGGGGAAATCAAAAAATCTATTTTTTCTGTATTAAATTTCACATTGCCTACAGAATACGATGTGCTGCCGATGCACTGTTCAGCCAACGCCGACAACGATGGTACGTCTGCTTTGTTTTTTGGACTATCGGGCACTGGCAAAACAACCTTGTCTGCAGACCCCAAACGAAGATTGATTGGTGATGATGAACATGGATGGACGCCAGATAACAAGGTTTTTAACTTTGAAGGGGGCTGTTATGCCAAGGTGATTGATTTGTCTCGTGAAAAAGAGACAGATATATTCGATGCGATAAAGAAAGGGGCTTTGCTTGAAAATGTCATTGCTGACAAAAAAGGACAGGTTGATTATACTGATGTCAGCATCACCCAAAACACAAGAGTCAGCTACCCAATCCATCACATCAAGAATATTGCAACCCCTTCGATTGGAGAAAAAACCAAACATATATTTTTCCTCACTGCTGATGCATTTGGAGTACTCCCTCCAATCACTTTGCTAAATCCTTATCAAGCTGCATATCATTTTATGTCTGGGTATACAGCCAAAATTGCTGGAACAGAAGAGGGGATAAAAACCCCACAACCCTCATTTTCGGCATGTTTTGGTGCACCATTTATGCCTCTTCATCCAAGTGTTTATGCAAGTCTATTGGCAAAAAAAATTCAAAAAAATAAGATTTCTGTATGGCTGATCAATACAGGTTGGACTGGCGGACCATATGGGGTTGGTCATCGAATAGCACTGCAACACACCCGAACGATGATTGAAGCAGCACGCACAGGTCTTCTCAATCCAACCTACAGCTATGATGATTACCATATTCACTCTGTGTTTGGCATCGCTCAACCCAGGGTTTGCCCAGGCGTACCTAAATCGATTTTGAGCCCTAGGCAAACGTGGAACAATGACGAGGCGTTTTACAAACAAGCCCATAAACTAGCTCGGGCGTTTCATGAGAATTTTAAACAGTTTGAGAGTCAGGTATCGAAAGAGATTTTGAGTGGGGCGCCAAACTTCAGGTAAAAGGGTTGATTTTTGCATAGTCAATAAACCACTTGATGGCATTGGGGTTACGCAGTGAATCAGTGCTTAGTGCATCTGTTGCAGACACCCCCATGAAAAGTTTTTTGATGGGAATTTCAACTTTTTTTCCACTCAACGTATAAGGTATTTCAGTAGTACGAATGATGTGATCTGGCACATGTCGAGGAGAGTATTTGTTCCTCAACTGAGATCGTATTTCTTGCTCATCTATATCTGATGTAAGCACTACAAACAGCAGTAAAGTGTCCAAATGATGACTGGTGAGATGAATCACAAGACTGTCTTCAATTTCATCTCGATTGCTCAGCAAATTATAAATCTCCGCTGTGCCGATGCGCACCCCTTGTCTATTCAGTGTTGCGTCTGAGCGTCCATGAATGATTAGACTGCCCCTCTCATTTTCAGTTGCCCAATCGCCATGATTCCAGACGTTTGGATACATGCTATAATAACTTGCTTGCATCAAACGATAGTCCTCATCACCCCATAGATGAATCGGCATAGACATAAATGGTTTTGACAGCACCAACTCCCCTGGTTGCTGTTGAATTTTTGTACCATCTGTATTCCAAATTTCGACTGCTGCACCCAACATCTTGCATTGAATTTCACCAGGTACTACTTCCATTTCAGGGTGTCCCCCAACAAAAGCAGTACAAACATCTGTTCCTCCACTTAGAGAGATGATATGAGTGTTTGGAAAGCGATGCTGTAATGACTTGCAGGTATCAGCAGACAAGGGAGAACCAGTTGAGCCAATGGTCTTCAAGTGATCAAAATCATAGCTTTCAAACCCAGAAAAACCTTCATCTGCTTGCTGCTGAAAATACACTGCCCCATGTCCAAAATGATTGATTTTTGCTTGAGAGGCAAAATCCCAAAGCACTGAAGGCTTAGGAGTTGTTGGTGCGCCATTATACAGACAAAGCGTAGCACCACACAACAAACTCGACAAAGCGTAATTCCACATCATCCAACCAGTTGTAGAATACCAAAAATAACGATCTCCTTCACATACATTTTGATGAATCGAAAGTGCTTTTTGGTGTTCTAAAATCATTGCTCCTGTGCCATGAACAATCGCTTTGGGCTTTCCTGTAGTACCAGATGAAAACAATACCCATATCGGATCAGAGAATGATACAGGGATTTGATGAAATTGATGTAAACTTTGGTCAGGGTCATCAAAAGTCTGATGGTGACATAAGTCAATGCAATGACAGTTATCAAAGGCCTTTTGAAGGGCCTCCACTTTTGCGCTAATGTCATATCTCTTTCCTCTGTAGGTATAGCTGGAATGGGCAAAAAGTACCTTGGGTTGCAGCTGTGAAAATCGATCATTAACAGCGTTGATTCCAAAATCTGGGGAGCATGATGACCAAACTGCACCCAGACCATTGACAGCCAAAAAAGCAGCAATCGTTTCAGGCGTATTGACACAGTATGCAGCCACACAATCGCCTTTCTCAACACCCATCGCGAGTAATTGCTGCTGTATGTGCACAGTTTTATTGTAGAGTTCTTGCCAACTGATATCAGTTATAGGGCTCGTTTCGCTTTGATAAATGATTGCTGGTCGTTGGTTCGAAAATTGAGAAAAAACATGTTTGGCGTAACTCAGCTCTGCTCCATCAAACCATGTTGTTTTCCAAGGTTTATCAGAACGATTCATCACATTTGAAAAGGGTTTATCAAAATCAACAGAGAAAAATCCTACAATAGACGCCCAAAATGTATCTTGATCATTGACACTCCAATGATGAAGATCGTGATAATTTGAAAAGGATATTTGATACTCCTTTTTTAAAAATTCAATGTATAGTCGATACTGAGATGTTTCGATTTTGGACATCATGATACCAATGTAAGAAAACATTTGGTTCTTCAAAACAAAGAAACCCAATGGCATTCAAACAATCCTAGTTTCTCCACACTAATTCAAAAAAAACTTTGCATTTGTGAACGTAGTCTCGGAATCGAAAGTCAAAAAATCGTACTCTAATCGTCGTAATATTTGAGGGTTATTTCTGCTATTATACAAGAAATTTACATTTACTTAACGTTTATTTAACATTAAAGATTGGCAAGAAAAAAATCCCAATGCTTTGCATTAGGATTGTGATTGATGTGGGCGCGAAGGGATTCGAACCCCTGACCCCTTGGGTGTAAACCAAGTGCTCTGAACCAACTGAGCTACGCGCCCTAGCGGTTGCAAATATAGTCTCTTTTTTTCAACCTCAAAGGGATTTACAACACTTCTGTAACCACAAATAAACTGCCACAAACAAGGATAATGTCAGAGAGGGACGCCTCCTGTTTTGCAGCAGCTAAGGCACTGGCCACTGAGTCGTGTGTAGCACCTCTAAAACCCAACTGACTTGCCTCTGCAAACAGTTGATTCACTGCTTTAGATCGTATCACATTTGGACTACAGAAATAGTAGCTCACGTCTTTGGGCAAGTATGCTGAAATTTGTCCAAAATCTTTGTCCTTGACCATCCCAAAAACGATATGAAGATGGTCGTATTTCATCGTCTTGATTTGTTCGATCACAGCTGCAATCCCTGCTACATTATGTGCAACATCAGCAATGACCTTTGGACTGTCTTGCAATATTTGCCATCTCCCTTGTAAACCAGTGTTTTTTACCACTGATTGTAACCCCTGTATAAGGTGTTTTTCTTCAACATTAAATTCGGAAAGTGCTGTGATTGCCATTGTTACATTTGCTAGATTTTCTTTCTGATAATCCCCTAACAAGTCTGTCGTATATTCGTTTGGAGAAACTTCTTCTGCAAAAAATATTGGTGATGACGTTGACTTGGCTTTGTTTGTGATTACTTGCTGCACCACTTTCTCATTTTTGGCTAAAACAACAGGGATGTTTTCTTTGATTATCCCTGCTTTTTCGCTGGCGATTGCTGCGATCGTATCACCTAAAAACTGTTGATGGTCTTTGCTGATATGTGTAATCACAGATAGAATAGGGGTGATGATATTGGTCGCGTCCAAACGTCCCCCCAAACCAACTTCAACAATGGCGACATCGACTTGGGCTTTGGCAAAAATTGAAAAAGCCATCCCAACTGTCACTTCAAAAAATGAATAACCCCCCTCCTCTACTATTGATAGGTTTTGATTGACAAAATCAACAACACTTTTTTCATCTACTGCTTGCCCATTGATTTTTATACGCTCTCTAAAATCCTTTAGGTGAGGAGAAGTATAGAGTCCAACTGTATAGCCAGCAGTTTGAAGAACAGAAGCCAACATATGAGCTGTTGATCCCTTTCCATTGGTTCCAGCAATGTGTATAAATTTAGTGCTGCGATGAGGGTCTCCCAAAGCAGCACTTAAGCGATTCATTTGATCCAAACCCAAACGCATGGCAGGAGGACCAACCCTTTGATACATGGGTAAGCGCTCGAACAACCAAGTTAGGGTTTGGCTGTAATTCATTGATTACACCAATATGTAATCTCTAAACAACATAAATGTTAGGTAACCTGATACAGATCCGATGAGCGCAAGGAAAGATATCTTTTTCAGATACCAGAAAAAGTTGATTTTCTCCATTCCCATGGCAACAACACCAGCTGCAGATCCAAATATAATCATACTACCACCAGTTCCAGCAGCAAACGCAATTGCATGCCATAGAGGGTGATCAACAGGCTCTGAGAACATTCCCATACTTGCAGCGACCAATGGAACATTGTCGATAATAGCAGAGATAAACCCAAAGATTGCAACTACAATATCGGAGTTGGGAATTGCAGCATTCAGGTCTTGCGCAAATCCAAACAACAACCCTAAAGATTCAAGTGCAGCAACAGCCATCAAAATACCCAAGAAAAATAGAATACTAGGCATCTCAATTTTTGTCAAAGCAACGTGAACAGGATTGTGATGTGTGCCATTACCATCGTGAGACTTGGCTTCTACAAAAGCTTTGGAACGACTATACACCTCAGCAAAAACAGACACCACAGCAAGCGAAAGCATCATCCCAACATAGGGAGGCAGGTGCGTTACTGTCTTAAAAATAGGAACAAATAAAATAGACCCAAGTCCTAGATACAGCATCGTTGGACCCTTGGGAGTGAGCTTGACATTGTCATCTATTTTATCAATTTCTCCTTTGAAAATTTTATATCGACTTGCAATAAAAGTGGGTACAATCATACACACCAAAGAAGGTACAATTAGGTATTTTATCAACTCAGGTGTAGTTACTTTTTTACCAATCCACAACATCGTTGTTGTCACATCTCCAATGGGAGACCATGCACCCCCAGCGTTGGCAGTGACGATGATCATACCAGCAAACCACAACCGAAGGCTTCGGTCGTGAATGACCTTTTGTAGGATGGTAACAAGTACAATCGTAGCAGTCAGGTTATCAATAATTGCTGAAAGAACAAAAGCCAAACAAGCAAAAATCCAAAGTAAACGAACCTTATTTCGAGTTCTTATAAACTGCTTGATTGTGGCAAACCCATTGAAATAATCTATGATTTCAACAATGGTCATCGCACCCAAAAGGAAGACAAGTATTTCTGCTGTTTTTCCCAGGTGGTGTAGCAATGCTTCTTCGATGTGAGTGGGGAGCAGCTGTTTGTTGACAGCATCAATATCAAACACGTCTAAGTGACCTAGGGCTATCATCGCCCACAAAATGGCCATCATTGCCAGGGCGGGAATAAGTTTATCAATGTGAAGGTTATGCTCGAGAGTGATTGCGAGGTAACCAAGTACAAATACAATAATAATGATCGTTTCCATATAACAATTTTAATGTTTTCAAATATACTACCTCGATTTAATTATTACTAAAAAACTTCTACTTGTTCTAGAGATTTTTTTATCAGGTTTTATATTCTTAAAAAATTGAGATTCAACCCTCATTTTAAAGAGGTGTAAAAGTCAATGTTTTCATGTTTTTATTTTCAACCCCACAATTTTGAGAGTTACAAATTCAGAATTATCTAATTTTTATGGATTTAATAATATATACTTCCGTTTGTAAGAAATAAGTATTTATTTTCGTCCTTCCTTATAAATATTGCATTTGTTCTGTGAACAGTAATATTTGTAATTAGAATATTTCAAACAGTTGGATATATTTGGAACGCTATGATAAAAAAACAAGGACTTTACGACCCGCAATTTGAGCACGATAACTGTGGTGCAGGATTTATCTGTAGCCTCGAAGGCAAACGCACAAATGACATCATCCACAAAGCACTCGACATTCTTGTCAAGCTAGAGCACAGAGGTGCTGTTAGCGCTGATGGCAAAACAGGTGATGGTGCAGGAATTCTCATCGACATCCCCCATGACTATCTACAGCAAGTATGCGACTTTGTTTTACCAGAGCCTACAACCTATTCCCTTGGAATGGTTTTTCTCCCCTCCAAAGAAAATCAACGACAGTTTTGCACCGATACGCTAAACAACGAGTTTGAAAACCAAGGGCTTGAGGTGATTGGGTGGAGAGAAGTCCCAACCAATCAAATGGTGGTTGGAGAAATTGCTGGACGCACGCTTCCGCATATTGAACAAGTGTTTGTTCGTCCTGCTGAGGGTATCACACTAAACGAAAAAGAACTCAACACAAAAACATTCATCGCTCGAAAAATTGCAGAACACAAGGTGTATGCCACCAAAATGTCGCAAGCTAGTTATTTCTATTTGCCCAGTCTATCCACAAGAACTTTGATTTATAAAGGCCTTCTTGTTCCTGAAGATATTGAAAGATTTTACACAGATTTAACTGATAAACGTGTAGTCACAAGGCTTGCGTTGGTGCATCAGCGTTTTTCGACCAACACTTTCCCAACCTGGGATTTGGCACAACCTTTTCGCTATATGTGTCACAATGGTGAAATCAACACCTATCGAGGCAACCTCAACCGAATGAAAGCTCGAGAAGAGCTGTTGTCTAGTGACTTTTTTGGTGATGATATCAAGTCTATTCTTCCAATTGTTTTGCATGGTAAATCAGATTCTGCCTCCATGGATATGGTCGTTGAGCTTTTACTGCACACTGGCAGATCGCTCCCCGAAGTAATGATGATAATGGTTCCTGAAGCGTGGGAGAAACACAAGAGCATGGATCCTGTGAAAAAAGCATTTTATTCCTTCAATTCCTGCATCATGGAGCCATGGGATGGCCCTGCTTCTATTCCTTTTACAGATGGGAATTATATTGGAGCACTTCTTGACAGAAATGGTCTGCGTCCTTCCAGATACACAGTGACCAAAGATGGGTATGTCGTGATGTCGTCAGAAACAGGTGTCACTGAAATCGAACCCAAAAATGTAGCCAAACATGGGCGACTTGAGCCAGGGCGTATGTTCCTTGTTGATATGAACGAAGGTCGCATTGTTGAGGATAAAGAAATCAAAGGTATTATATCTTCAAAACACCCCTATCAAGATTGGTTGGATGATAATCTTTTGCCACTGAAAAATGTTCCTTACACTGGCAATACAACGCCACAAGAAGAAACTGGTTATACCCAACGATTAAAAGGATTTGGATATACTGAGGAAGACATCAAGACTTTGATTATCCCAATGATGTCGGCTGGTAAAGAGGCCATTGGGTCGATGGGTACAGACACTCCATTGGCAGTGCTTTCACACAAGCCACAACTGCTTTACAACTATTTCAAACAACTTTTTGCGCAGGTAACAAACCCACCTCTGGATGGGATTCGTGAGGAAATCGTAACAGACACCTCCCTTTCGATTGGAAGTGATTATAATCTATTTTCTGTTGATCCTGTACACGCCAAAAAGCTGCGTATTCAAAATCCGATTATATCCAATGAAGATTTGGATAAGATCAAATTTATTAAACACAAGGACTTTATTTCTGCATCTGTCTCTGTATTGTATGCAATTGACAAGGGGTACAATGGAATCGAGAAAGCCATAGAAAACCTTATCGACAAAGTCAAAGAAAAAGTAAGTCAAGGTGCCAACATCATCATCTTGTCAGATCGAGGTATAAACAAAGACTTAGCGCCTATTCCGATGCTTCTTGCATGCTCTGCAGTGCATCATGGACTGATTAAACATGGGTTGCGTTCGAAGTTTGGGATTGTAATTGAATCTGCCGAACCTCGTGAACCTCACCATTTTGCAACTCTCTTTGGATATGGTGCCAGTGCGATCAACCCTTATATGGTCAATGAGATTATCGAAACCCTTGTCAGCTCACAAGATCGCATCCAAATGACGGCTGAACAAGCGATTGAAAATTTCAACAAAGCCATCGCAAAAGGATTGGTGAAGGTCATGAACAAAATAGGCATCTCCACTCTTCATTCCTATAGAGGTGCACAAATTTTTGAGGCACTTGGATTGAATACAAAATTCATAGAGCAGTTCTTTTGTAACACCCCAACAAGAATTGAAGGGATTGGATTATTTGAGGTCGAAAAGGAAATCTCTCTTCGTCATCAACAAGCCTTTGCCAGTGCAGAAACAGATGAATCTGCAGATTTAGAAATTGGTGGGAGTTATCGTTGGAGACGAAATGGTGAAGCTCATATGCTAAACCCTGCTACCATTGCAAAGCTACAAGTAGCAACGCGACAAAATAAGTATGAGAGTTATGAGGAGTTTGCCAAATTGGTCAATGATCAATCACGTCAATTGATGACCATACGTGGGATGTTTTCATTCACTGATCTCGATCCCATACCAATTGATGAGGTAGAGCCTTGGACTGCAATCGCAAAGCGCTTCAAAACAGGTGCAATGTCACTGGGATCAATCAGTGAAGAGGCGCATGAAACCCTAGCCAAAGCCATGAATCGCATTGGTGGAAAAAGCAATTCTGGCGAGGGAGGAGAAGACCCTAGACGATTTAACAGAGATGAAGATGGTGATTGGCGCAACAGCGCAATCAAGCAAGTTGCATCAGGTCGTTTTGGTGTTTCGTCTCACTACCTTGCAAATGCGCAAGAGATTCAGATCAAAATGGCACAGGGCGCAAAGCCTGGTGAAGGTGGACAGCTTCCTGGTACTAAAGTGAATCCATACATCGCATCTGTTCGAAACTCTACACCATATGTAGGGCTCATCTCACCTCCACCCCATCACGATATTTATTCAATCGAAGATTTGGCACAACTCATTTATGATTTGAAAAATGCCAATCGAGAAGCACGTGTAAATGTCAAGTTGGTATCTGAGGTTGGTGTTGGAACAATTGCAGCTGGAGTCGCAAAGGCCAAAGCTGATGTGATTTTGATTTCTGGCTACGATGGCGGAACTGGTGCATCGCCTCTAACCTCCTTAAAGCACGCTGGGCTACCCTGGGAATTGGGTATTGCTGAAGCTCAGCAAACACTCGTCTTAAACGATCTTCGTGGACGTATCGTATTGGAGTGTGATGGCCAAATGAAAACTGGTCGTGATGTTGCCATCGCTTGTTTGTTGGGTGCCGAAGAGTATGGTTTTTCAACTGCACCTCTTGTTGCGACTGGCTGTATTATGATGCGTGCATGTCACCTCAACACCTGTCCAGTTGGGATTGCTACCCAAGACCCAGAGCTTCGTAAAAATTTTAAAGGAAAGCCCGAGCATGTCGTCAACTATATGCATTTTGTCGCTGAAGAAATGAGAAGCATCATGGCACAACTTGGGTTTAGGACTGTTGATGAGATGGTCGGTCAAAGCCAAAAACTAAATATGAGAGATGCCATTGAGCATTTTAAAGCCAAGGGTATTGACCTCTCAACAATCCTTCACAAGCCCGATGTAAAAGAAGGAACTCCTTTGAGAAATACTGAAAAACAAGATTATAAACTCGAAAACGTTCTTGATTTCACACTGATTTCGAAAGCAAAAAATGCCCTCGAAAAGTTAGAACCACAAACATTAACGTTACCTATTCACAACACCGATCGAAGTGTCGGGGCTATTTTGAGTAATGAAATATCCAAAAAATATGGTGCAGAAGGTCTTCCTGAAGATACACTAACAATCTACTTTAATGGTACAGCAGGTCAGAGTTTTGGTTGTTTTGCAACAAAAGGACTTCATTTAGAAACCATTGGAAACTGTAACGACTACTTTGGCAAGGGTCTTTCGGGTGCACGTCTTGTGGCGCGCGTTCCTGAAGGTGTTTCGTATAAAGCCGAAGAGAATATAATCATCGGAAATGTAGCGCTATATGGTGCAACAGCTGGTGAGGCATATATCAATGGAATTGCTGGTGAGCGTTTTTGTGTTCGCAACTCGGGTGCCACTGCAGTTGTTGAAGGCATTGGGGATCATGGTTGTGAATATATGACAGGAGGTATTGCTGTCATCATTGGAGATTTTGGTCGCAATTTTGCTGCTGGTATGAGTGGTGGAATCGCCTATTTATACGCTGCTGATGGTACATTTGATGAGCGCAATTTCAACATGGAAATGATCGGCTTAGAAAACCCCTCTACAGAAGATCTGAATCAGATAGAAGAACTACTCAATAATCATATAAAATACACAGCAAGTAGCAAGGCAAGAGCCATCATTGATCATTGGGAAAAAGAGCAAAAGAATTTTATCAAGGTAATGCCAACGGACTATAAAAAGGCCCTTGAAAGATTGGCAGATGAAGCCAAACAAGAAGTAAATTGATATGGGAAAGTTAAGAGGATTTTTAGAATATGAAAGGATTGACGAAGCAAACATTCCTGTTGCTGATCGCGTCAAAAACTACAAGGAATTTACAGTTCACCCTGGTGAGAAAAAACTAAAGGATCAAGGGGCACGCTGCATGGATTGTGGTGTTCCTTTTTGCCATAGTGGATGCCCACTTGGCAACATGATACCTGACTTTAATGATGCTGTGTATCAAAACGATTGGCAAAAGGCTCTACGCATTCTGCATTCAACAAACAACTTTCCTGAGTTTACAGGTCGCCTATGCCCTGCCCCGTGCGAGGCAGCTTGTGTGTTGGGGATTATCAACCCTCCTGTTTCGATTGAAATGATTGAAAAATATATAGTTGAGAGAGGTTTTAAAGAAGGTTGGATTCAAGCAAACCCTCCCAAAAACAGAACAGGAAAAACAATTGCTGTTGTGGGGTCTGGCCCAGCTGGCCTGGCTGCTGCTCAACAGCTGAACAGAGCAGGTCACACAGTTACTGTTTTTGAAAGAGATGAAAAAGTTGGGGGGCTTTTGCGCTATGGAATTCCTGATTTCAAAATGGAAAAGCATGTGATTGATCGTCGCATTTCGATTCTTGAAGAGGAAGGTATACTCTTTAAAACAGGTGTTGAAGTTGGCAAAAACTACAGTGTAGAAAAGCTAAAAGACTTTGATGCTGTTGTTCTTTGTGGTGGTGCTACCATTCGCAGAAGGTTACCAATTCCTGGTGCAGAAGCCAAAGGAGTTGTACAAGCGATGGACTTTTTACCAAAAAGTAATCGGTGGGTAGATGGTCTTACAAATGTTGATCCTGAGCTACACGCACAAGGAAAAAATGTTATTGTCATTGGAGGTGGTGATACAGGTTCTGATTGTATTGGAACATCCAATCGTCAGGGGGCAGCTAGTGTTACCAATTTTGAAATTATGCCTAGACCAGCCGATGACAGAACAGCTGAACACCCATGGCCCTATTGGCCATTTAAACACAAAACTTCTTCATCGCATGAAGAAGGAAGTGAAAGAGAGTTTAGCATCCTAACAAAAGAATTTTTGACGGACGAGGATGGCAGGCTATCCGGCCTCAAAACTGTACAAGTCCGTTGGGAAAAACAAGACGGAGCACGACCAAAGCTTGTTGAGGAGCCAAATACAGAAAAGGAATGGCCATGTGATCTGGCATTACTCGCACTTGGGTTTACTGGTCCCGAGCCAACCTTGGCAGAACAACTCGGCATTCAACTTGATGATCGTTCAAATATCAACGCTGATACCAAATCATATCAAACCAATATCCCACACATTTTTGCAGCAGGTGATATGCGACGTGGTCAGTCTTTAATTGTTTGGGCCATTTCGGAAGGTAGAGAAGCTGCTTATCAAGTCGATAAATTTTTGATGGGCACAACACAACTGCCAACCAAAACAGATGGAGATTTGCCAAATCATCCTTAAGATGGTTTATTGAAAAAAGTTCCATACGATTCCAAACCGAAGAATGAAATCTCTGTATGGGTAATCAGGGGCAGCTAAACTGTTGTTCCCATTGAAAGCAGCACCTAGATTTTCTGCATTGAAATACAGTCTTGTCTGTTGAATTTTAGCATCAAAAAAAGCACTAAACAAAGGGTCTCCTCCTATTTTTAAAGCATCTTGCACCACATAGTCAGAAAGGACAGGACTGTAGGTATCTGCATAAAATGAAGAATAATATTTGACTGTGGCACCAATTTGCACAAAGGCAGCTTTGTTAAACCATTCATCGGCATAGGACAAGGTCGATCGTCCAAGAAAATCTGGTAGGTGCAATGGAACGTTTTCATTTCCAAATTTGTGAATCTGGATATTCGTGTCCAACGAAAATACACCAACAGATAAATTGTTGTCCCAACGAGCTTTGAGGAGTTGAATGGTTTCATTCCATTGCTTTGGCGTGACAAATAGTGATCCTCTATCCAAGTCTTGTTGCAAGTAGGCATAATTGTCTAATGTGATGATATCCACTCTAAACAAGCCGAGTTTAGGTACATCTAAACTAGAAAAAAGAGTAGATCGATTCGTGCTGAGCAGGTTCTTCTGCCAGATAAATGACTCATAATTACTGTGATAATTCGTCAGTGTGAGTTTGGGTGCGTAGGTATCCCAACGAAATCCACCTTTGAGTCTAAACTTTTTTACACTTGGAAAAGAAGCTTTTAGTTGCAAAAAGTTTCCCAGCTTATTGCTCCCTGATGACTGTTCGAAGTGAAAGTTCAATTGGCTTTCTTTCAAAGAAAAACCAAGTTTACCTCCCACTGCTACGCCAGATTCTTTGATTTCGAAATCATCAGTCGTATGTACATGATTAAAGCTGTATTGTAAAGCCGATCCATAAGCCTCTACCTGACCCCATTTTGATTTTTCAAACACTGCATATACATCGTGTCTTGTGGTTGTATAATGCAACTCATCATAGGGACTGGTTGATTCTTCGGCAAGAGCACCTAACTCCTCCACGACCGAGTCTTGATTAAAATGATGACGTTGAGAATCTGTTCTTATTCTGTGTCCAACCCGAAGCGCTGGTACAGGGATGGAGTCTGTCGTCATAAGCAGCGCATAGTCTTGTTCTAAAAGATATCGCTTGCCAGTAAATAAGTTGGCAGCGTTTTGAAACTTGACCGACAAACGAGTACGATCTTCAAATTCTGCGATTTTATCTGTAAAATTTTGCAATGATAAACTATCTAGACCACCATTTTCTTGCTGCTCAATTTTTTGATTAGCCAATTTGAATCGCAATCGATATCTGCGATTTGGGTTTTCATACCAAGCTGAAAATCGAAGTTGGCTCACCCCCGACAAACTATGTTGATAATGCCCAAGTGATCGATGACCCCTGTAGGCAACTGCATAATTCAAGCGTGGACTGAGGTTTGCTGTGATCAATACATCTGTGGACTGCCCTTGCTCAAAAGCTGTTTTGAAATACATTTCAGTTAGTGGGGTAGGTACATGATAGTAATGCACTTCATCGGGCTGAAACATTTGATGCATTTTTGCACCATATCCAGGCGTAGGAAGAATCGATTTCGGAGCCGATTGTAAGGACAAATGATTGACAGTTTGACCAGTGTTTGCAAAGGTTAAATATTCAAAATCGTCTTTTCGACGGAAGTTAAACTTGTATTGCTTTACAACGCTGAGGGTGGTGTCAACAAAAGTGGTGTCTCGATCTTGTGAGATGATGAGATAATCTGTGATTGGTCTTTTTTCAGTGAACAATTGTCTAGAACGCTTTCCAAACAAACTGTCTTGGTCTTGAGAAGACCTATTGAACGAATCGTTTAATGAAGGGCCTCCTCTAAGTTGACGATCATCCTTGCTCAGATTTAAAGGTCGATTTTGAGATTGCACAGCAATGGCAGCAAGCAAACAATAGATTGCAAAAAATTGTCTCAAAGCATTCATTTGGGCAAAGGTATAGAATTCGAGTGGACAACCATTTGTATAGTTTAAGTGCTAAAGATAATTTTGTAATTTAGAAAGATATTCAAAACGCAAAACACCATTTATAATTGAAAAGGTTAATTACGCTAGACGACTTCTATGATTTGTATCACAAATTAAAGCAAAGAGGATTTAAATTTATATTGTCCAAATTCAATACTAAGAGTATTTCCAGAACAAAGTCTACATTTAATCAAACAGAACACACAAGTTCTGACTGGTGGATAATACCAGCAGTTCGTGAACGATGGAATAAAATGATATCTGGAAATCCCAAAGAGGACTACATATCATTCTTTTCAAATAACTACTTAAGTGGCAAAAGAAACTTGAGATTAATTTCATTTGGAAGTGGTAGTTGCTCTGCAGAAATAGAGCTAGCTAAATCTGGGATCTTTGAAGAAATTGTTTGTGTTGACGTTGCAACAAATCAACTCAATGAGGCAAGTAAACTTGCTAAAAGGCAAAATATAAATTGTATGAAATTTATATGTGAAGATGTCAACAGCATGGAAATCACATCAAATTATTACGATGTTGTATTCTTTCAAGCCTCTTTGCACCACTTTAATAACATAAAATCATTTGCTGAAAATAGAATCAAAATGGCTCTTAAAGAAAAAGGATTGTTAGTTATTAATGAATATGTAGGACCTTCAAGACTACAATATCCAAAAACACAAATAAGAAAAATAAATGAAGCACTAGATGTAATACCTAAAAAATTTAAAACTAGGTATTTATCTAATTTGCCAAAGCGAAAGTATTATGGGTCGGGAGTTTTTAGAATGATTCTCGCTGATCCATCAGAATGTATAGATTCTGAGAGTATCCTTCCTTGTATTTACTCGCATTTTGAAATAATAACTGAAAAACCATTTGGTGGTAGTATCTTAATGACTGTATTAAAAGATATCTCCCATCATTTTTTAGAGTTAAACGATGAAAAGTCTTCAATTTTATCTAATTTATTTGACTTTGAGGATAATTATTTAAAAGATTATTCTTCGGATTTCATTTTTGGTGTTTATCAAAAAAATAATGCGTAAGTATGTTTAGGGAATGTAGGATTATACCCTTTTTTGTATTGTAATTTCATGCAAACCCAGCACACCAAATTTGTTGAATGTGGTACTGACGAAGCAGGACGAGGGTGCTTGGCAGGTCCTGTTACAGCTGCTGCAGTTATCCTCCCTCCTACCTACAAACATCCTTTGCTTACTGACTCCAAAAAACTGACTGCCAAACAAAGAAAGGAAATGCGAAAAGAAATTGAACACGTTGCCATTTCCTTTGCCATCGCTCATGTGATGCCTGAGAGGATAGATGAAATCAATATCCTTAATGCCTCCATTGAGGCCATGCACCTCGCCATTGAAAAACTCGACACCACTCCTGCATTTATTCTTGTCGATGGCAATCGTTTCAAGCCCTATTTGGAGATCCCACACAAATGTATGATCAAAGGGGATGCACGCTTTCTCAACATTGCTGCTGCATCTGTACTGGCAAAAACGGAAAGGGATGAATTCATGACACAGCTTCACAGCAGTTGTCCTCACTACCATTGGGATACAAACAAGGGGTATCCAACCAAAAAACATCGAAAAGGAATACAGTCGAATGGAGCCTCCAAATGGCACAGAAAAAGTTTTACATTATTGCCAACACAAACCCAATTCGATTTCTAACTTTATTACCTTTGTATCATGCGCTATGTACCCTTTTTCATTGTGATTTTTTTCTTGACACAATGTTCAACGCCTACGCAGCCAGTGGTTGATCCACTTGGATTTATCCCTGCAAAACCCCTTGCTGTTCTTCATACCGAAGACATGGAATCTGTTATGCGTTTTTCAAAAAATCAACCTGAATTGAGTTCTTTACTCAAACCTCTGCTTTCTATAGATGAACATTGGTTGACTTTTCAAGAGTCCACAATTAGCTTTCACGAAGAGGGTGTGAAAGACTACAAATACTTGCTCATTCACCCATTGACACCGCTTGACAGTGTTCCACAACTTATCGGAGATACTTTGCGTTATGAAAATCTACCTATTATACAGTTTGAGAAACAAAAAATAAATCGATATGCGCTTGTTCATAATGATTATTATTTTGAGTCTGACTCTAGAATTTTAATCGAAAATAGCATACGCCTTCACAATGTGCCAAACACACCAGATGAAAATCTAAAAAAACTATATGATTCGAAATCAGGACCATTTCAGCTTTTTGTTCATGAAAGACTGCAAGGATTGTTGAATGAAAAATTTAACAACAAAGCCCCTTTTTCCATCTCTGATTTTTCACCATGGATTGCCATTCAACCAAAGACTGAAAACGGAAACATTGTCCTTGAAACCACTGGCTTATTTTCATCCGATCAACTGACCAAAATGAGTTTGCTAGCAAACCAAACAAATAGGCTGTCAAAAGTTCTCTCCAGTCTTCCAATTTCTGTGGCTGGTGCTGAAATTTATAGCTTTGATTATGAGTCTTTTAATCGCAATAGCGATCGTTACAATACGCAACAAAACCTCCCCAATCACCCCCTTGACAGTCTATTGATAAAGTCCAATGCAATTGCAACTATTTATACCTCCAAAAATCAAATTGCTGTTCTAGACCTGACAGACTTTGAAGAAGTCATTCCGATACTTGAGAAAAATTCAGAGGCCACACAAAAAGTCAGAGATACTGTCATATATCAATTTGCAGAGAATACAATCATCAAAAAACTAGGTGCTCCTTTACTAGATTTTCCCGCTCTTTCACATGCTTCTATATTGAATAATATGTTGTTTTTGGGGCCGAATGAAGCTGCACTTGCAGAAGTCATCACTCAAATTACCAATGGCTATACATTGGGTAGTGATGAACAATTTGATGGAATTCTAGATGAAATACCAAATGAATGCTCTATGCTTTTTATTGGTGTTGAAGAGTTGTTTTCAAAACAATTAAATACGCAACTGATTGATGATATTCGAATTGCTAGCAATGATGAATTTCCCTATTGGCTTGGTATTGGATTGGTTGAAAGTGGTGTTGCTCAAATCCAATTTAAGCGTGTTTCAAAGCAAGAAAAAATTGCAAACAAAAGACCCAAACTCTTGTTTTCAACAGCTATTGAAAGTCCAATCGCCAATGGCCCTACTGCAGTACTTAATCATCTCAATGGATCAATGGAATGGGTTATACAAGACGAAAAAAACAATTTGAAATTGATCAGCAATGCAGGAAGAAATACCTGGACAAAACCTATTGATGCTGCCATCCAATTTCCCATTCATCAAGTGGATTTGTACAAGAATAGTCGATTGCAGATGGCCTACACAACAAAAAATGGTTTTGAAGTCATTGATAGAAATGCAAAGCCTGTTCAGCCTTTTTCATCAAAGCTAAACAACCCCTTACCCCTTGCTGTTTTTGACTATGAAAACACACGAGACTATCGGCTTGTTCTTGTCAACCAAAATACATTGGAGCTTCGCGATCGAAAGTTTCAAAAAGTCAGTGGTTTCAATCGTACAAAAGTCGATCTGAAATATGCACCAAAACACTTTCGTATTGGCACCCGAGACTATATCGCAATGGTTGAAAATAGTGGAAAACTACTTTTACTCAATCGAAGAGGAAATGTGCGTATAAAAACACCAAATGATTTAATTCTATCTTCTGATGTATATCTACATCAAAATGGATTTGTTGGTTTGGATGATAAAAACAGATTGTTTCGAATTGAAATCAATGGCACAATTAGTTATCGTACACTCCCCTTCGAATCCCCTTATAAAATTGATGCAAGAGGGAAAAACATAGTGTTGCTGACAGAAAATAAACTAGAAATCAATGGTAGGCTTCATGAGCTGGATTTTGGTTTATATGGTGATCCATTGATCCATGTTGTCAACAATCGCACATTGATTAGTTTGCATGATCAGCAAGAGGAAAAGGTATATGTTTTTGACAGAAAAGGAAACTTACTGCCTCATTTTCCAATCTACGGCGCTGGTTCAGTTACGATTAACAGTGATCGGAAAGGCAATGTTTATTTAGCAACAACAAGTGAGGAAAATAACGTGGTTGTCTATCAAATTCCTAAGTAGTAACCCTATATTTCATTTCGTTAAAGTCGCTTCGAACTGTTTTTGAAAGTGGTGAATGATTCGTTTTTTCACCTCCTCTAACGATACCTCTTTGTTCAACTCACTGGCCATTGAAGTGACTTGCTTGCCATGAATGCCACAAGGAACAATATGCGTGAAATGTGATAGATCTGTGTTTACATTTAGAGAAAAACCATGCATCGTTACCCAACGACTTGCACGTATCCCCATGGCGCATATTTTTCTAGCAAAAGGGGTGTCGATATCTAGCCAGACACCTGTTTCACCTTTACTTCGCGTGGCTTCGATACCAAAGTCAGCTAGGGTATCGATAATGACCTGTTCCAAAAATCGCAAGTACTTGTGAATATCAGTAAAAAAATGGTCCAAATCGAGTATAGGATAACCAACGATTTGACCAGGTCCGTGATAGGTTATGTCTCCTCCACGATCGATTTTAAAAAACGAAATTCCTTGTGCTTCGAGTTCGGCTTTGCTTGTCAACAAATGATCTGCTGAGCCACTTTTTCCCAAAGTAATGACAGGGGAATGCTCAACAAGTAATAGATAGTTTTGGATGGGTTTGGTGGTTTGATTTCTGCGATTGTATATTTTGGTATCAATCGTTTGTTGAAACAAATCGTGTTGCAAATCCCAAACTGTTTGGTAATCCAAAAAGCCCAGATCACGAAGTTGAATTTCTTTTTTCATAGATGTCAAAAATAAATTTGACTTGATAACATCAATATTATCTTCAAAGGTGCAAAATACGTAAAAAACAGAGTTTTAGCAGCACATATAATTCATGTTTTACTCCCTTTCAAATGAGTAAACGCTTGCGTCTGTATGCTGTTTCGTTATAAAACCAAGATCAAATTCACTCAATTCGTTATGCATGATTATCTTTGCATAAAAGAATTCATTTGGAAAGATCCGAGCAAGAGCTTATCAGAAGGGAGAAGTTAAAACAACTTCGTGGACTTGGAATCGACCCGTATCCTGCCGCTGCATTTTCTACCAACGCAAATAGTGAATCCATCATCGATGAATTTGTTGAGGGAAAACAAGTCACCATAGCAGGTAGGTTGATGTCTCGTCGAATACAGGGAAAGGCGAGTTTTGCAGAACTACAAGACTCAAAAGGACGCATACAAGTGTATTTCAATCGTGATATTCTTTGTCCAGAAGAGGACAAGACAATGTACAACGATGTTTACAAAAAACTCTTGGATATAGGTGATATTATTGGGCTAACTGGAACTTTGTTTACCACCCAGGTGGGTGAAAAAACAGTGCAAGTGGAGTCGCTTTATGTCTTGAGCAAGTCCCTTCGCCCATTGCCATTGCCAAAAACAGATGCTGATGGAAACACTTACGATTCTTTTTCAGACCCTGAGCAAAGGTATCGCATGCGATATGTTGATTTGATTGTCAATCCTGATGTCAAAGACACTTTTCTCAAACGAACAAAAATCACAAATACCATTCGTTCTTTCTTCAATGCAAAAGGGTATTTAGAGGTGGAAACACCTATTCTCCAGCCCATTCCTGGTGGTGCTGCGGCACGTCCGTTTGTTACCCAACACAATGCGCTGAACATTCCACTCTATCTGCGGATTGCGAACGAATTGTATTTAAAACGTCTTATTGTAGGGGGGCTTGATGGCGTTTATGAATTTGCCAAAGACTTTCGCAACGAAGGGATGGATAGAACACACAACCCCGAGTTTACTGTCGTGGAGCTTTATGTCGCCTATAAAGATTACCACTGGATGATGGAAACAACAGAGGCTTTGCTCGAACAAGTTGCTATCGACACACACAACACAACAAAAGTGAAGGTTGGTGATAAGACTATCGATTTCAAATCGCCCTATCCTCGTGTCCCTATTCTCGAAGCGATTCAGAAGCATACTGGTATTGATGTAAGTGGGATGAGTGAAAAAGAATTGAGAGAAACAGCTATGGGACTTGACATTGAAGTTGATGATAGTGTGGGTGTTGGCAAGCTCATTGACGAGATTTTTGGTAGCTGTTGTGAGCATCATTATGTACAGCCAACTTTTATCACTGATTACCCCAAAGAGATGAGTCCTTTGACTAAAGTTCATCGAGACAAACCTGGATTAACAGAACGTTTCGAACTCTTGGTGAATGGAAAAGAACTTGCCAATGCATATTCTGAACTGAACGATCCAGTCGATCAATTGGAACGCTTTGAGGATCAGCTTAAACTATCTGAAAAAGGAGATGATGAAGCGATGTTTATCGATCATGATTTTGTTCGAGCACTCGAGTATGGTATGCCACCAACATCAGGCATTGGGATTGGGATTGATCGCTTAGTAATGTTGATGACTGATAATAGCTCGATTCAAGAAGTTTTATTTTTCCCTCAGATGCGTCCAGAGGTGAAAGGGTCAACATTGACCGAAGAAGAAAAAATTGTCTTTAGCATCCTCAAAAAACAACACCCAGTACTATTGACTGAATTGAAAGAGAATGCTGGGCTCAGCAATAAAAAATGGGATAAGGCAATCAAGGGACTCAGTGCCCAACAATTGGCAAAAGTGACCAAAACAGAATATGGGCTTTTTGTTCATCTACAAAAGTAAAACCCCTTTTTAATTTTAAATTCTTACATTGGCTATCCAATTTTTTAAAAAAATTATCCTATGAAAATAAGACTCTTATTATCGTTTTTAACTCTCTTGTTTGTTGGGCAATTGAATGCCCAAGACAGTGAAAAGAGTGAAGATAACAAAACAGAAGAATCGTCAAAAGAAAAAAATAAAGATTCCAAAGAAAAGAAATATGAGGATATTGTTACTGATGACGCAATCACAGATAAAGGTTTGTTTGACATTCATCAGGTCGATGATAAGTACTATTATGAAATTCCCGACAGTTTGTTTGGTCGTGAGATGCTCGTCGTCACACGAATTGCCAAAACAGCAAGTGGTATCGGATTTGGTGGTGGCAAGCAAAATACTCAGGTATTACGATGGGAAAAAAGATCAAAAAAGGTTTTATTAAGAGTGGTTTCGCACCAGGTCGTCGCTGCCGATTCCCTTCCAATTCATGAAGCAGTGGTCAATTCAAATTTTGAACCAATTCTTTACAGTTTTGATATAAAAACGATTGGAAAAGATTCTACTTCCACAGTTATTCAAGTAAACAAATTCCTAGAAAGCGATGTCAAAGCTATTGGCTTTCCTGCTTCGAGAAGGAAAACGTATAAGATCAGTAGTTTGGATAAATCGCGTTCCTTTATAGAAAGCATAAAAAGCTACCCCCTCAATGTAGAGATGCGTCATGTTAAAACATATAATTCATCTGAACCTCCTTCAAATGCTAGTACAGGATCGATTAGTTTGGAAATGAATAACTCCATGATTTTACTACCAAAAGAGCAGATGAAGCGACGTTATTTCGACCAACGAGTTGGGTGGTTTGCACGTGGGCAGGTAGATTATGGCCTTGATGTTCAGAAGAGTAAAACAATTCGCTATCTCGATCGTTGGCGATTGGAAATTGCACCCGAAGATATAGAAAAGTTTGAGCGTGGTGAACTGGTCGAACCTATTAAGCCGATTGTGTATTACATCGATAGGGCAACACCAAAAAAATGGAGAAAATATATCAAGCAAGGTATTGAAGATTGGCAAGTTGCTTTTGAAGCAGCTGGCTTTAAAAATGCAATTTTGGCAAAAGACCCACCCACAGCTGAGGAAGATCCAGATTGGAGTCCAGAGGATGTGCGCTACTCTGTTGTGCGTTATTTGGCATCGCCCATTCCAAATGCCAATGGTCCACACGTAAGCGACCCAAGGTCTGGAGAAATTCTCGAATCAGATATCAATTGGTATCACAATGTAATGACCTTGTTGCGCAATTGGTTTTTTGTTCAAACTGCAGCAATCAATCCAGAGGCACAAGGGGTTGCCTTTAAAGACGAAATCATGGGTAGATTGATACGATTTGTGTCTGCCCACGAGGTTGGTCATACGATTGGTCTTCCTCATAATATGGGAAGTAGTGTTGCCTACCCCGTTGACTCTTTACGATCTGTTTCATTTACCCAAAAATATGGCACTGCTCCATCAATCATGGATTATGCTCGTTTCAATTATGTTGCTCAACCTGGTGATGGCGATGTTTCGTTGATGCCAAATATAGGCCCTTATGACATCCATGCTGTGCGTTGGGGGTATCGACCCATCCCTTCTGTCGAAAAAACAGAAGATGAAAAGCCTATTCTTGACCAATGGATTCGAGACAAAGAGGATGATCCAATGTATCGATTTGGGCGACAACAATTTGGGGTTGTAGACCCTAGTTCTCAAACAGAGGATCTTGGTGATGATGCAATCAAGGCCAGTGCTTATGGTATTGCAAACCTTAAACGCATCGTCCCAAAACTAATCGAATGGACAGCAGAGGATGGGAAAACCTACGACGATTTAGAAACCTTATATGGCCAAGTTTACAGTCAATTTAATCGCTATATGGGGCATGTAACTTCCAATATTGGTGGGGTTTACGAATATTACAAAACTTATGACCAAGATGGTGCAGTTTATACCCATGTTTCAAAAAGTCATCAGCAAAACTGTTTATCATTTTTACAGCAAGAGCTTTTTCAAACACCAACTTGGTTGCTAGAAGAGGAATTCTTAAACAAGATTGATTTTGCAGGTGCTGTTGATCGAATGCGCCGAACCCAAACCAGAATCATCAACAGCATCCTTGACTTTGGTCGTATGGCAAGAATGATAGAGAATGAGGCCTTACACGGCGCTCAAGCATACGCCCTTGTCAGTATGATGAATGACTTGCAAAATGGTTTATGGTCTGAGCTTGCAAAAGGGAGTAAAATTGATACTTATCGTCGAAACCTTCAACGTGCATACATCGATCGTTTATCATTTCTGATGACAGATAGCCAAACCCCTGCAACTGGTTGGGCACGAACATATGGGAATCAAACTAGAGTGCTGGTCAGTCAGTCTGATATTCGATCTGTTGCTAGAGGACAGCTCAACAAACTGAAAAATGACATTGAAAAAGGCATGAAGCGCGTTTCTGATACAAACACCAAATATCATCTGCAAGATGCAATCTCGCGCATCAATATCATTTTAGACGACGATTAATCAGAGTTCCTTGAGGGTTTCAGAAAAGGCTTGTAGAGTCGTATCAATGTCTTTGTAAGAGATAGCATCGTTTAAGAAATAGCTTTCAAAGGCGCTTGGGGGTAAGTACACACCACGCTTTAGCATGCCATGAAAGTACTTGGTAAATCTCTTGTTATTGCCTTTGGCTGCTGAGGTAAAGTCCTTGACAGCTGTGTCAGTAAAATGCAAGGATATCATAGACCCCAAGCGATTGATTTGATAATCAATTCTATTTTTAGAAAGAATATTTTTCATTCCCTCATGCAAATAAGCTGTTTTATCTGCGAGACTGTCAAACACCTCTGGCTGACTGTCCAAAGCTGTTAACATTGCCAATCCGGCTGCCATCGCAAGAGGATTTCCACTCAAAGTACCTGCTTGATAAACAGGTCCTTCAGGTGCCAAAAAATCCATGATTTCTTCTCTAGCTGCAAAGGCACCAACTGGAAGACCACCACCAATCACCTTTCCAAAAGTAACGATGTCGGCATCCACTCCCAAAAGTTGTTGGGCACCACCAGCAGCCAATCGAAATCCGGTCATCACCTCATCAAAAATGAGTAAGGTATCGTTCTGATCACATAAATATCGAAGCCCTTCCAAAAAGCCAGGTTCTGGTGGAATACACCCCATGTTTCCTGCTACAGGCTCAATAATCACTGCTGCAATTTCACCTTCATTTGCTTCAAAAAGTTGAGTTACATTGTCAATGTCATTATAATTTGCCAGCAAAGTATCCTTCGCTGTTCCTTGGGTCACACCAGGTGAGTTTGGGCTTCCAAAAGTCACAGCACCACTACCTGCCTGAATGAGAAAAGCATCAGAATGACCATGATAACAACCTGAAAATTTGATGATTTTTTCACGACTGGTATATCCACGAGCTAGTCGCACAGCACTCATGCAAGCTTCTGTTCCAGAATTTACAAATCGAATTTTATCAATATTCGGTGCCATAGAAGTGGCCAGTTCAGCGATCTTGGTTTCAAGCGCAGTTGGAATTCCATATGAAGTCCCTTTGTCGGCTTGCTTTTGCACTGCCTCCACAACTGGTTTGTAGCCATGCCCCAAAATCAAAGGTCCCCACGATGAGATGTAATCGATATAGCGATGACCATCTTCATCAAATAGGTATGCTCCTTTTGCTTTTTTGATAAAAATAGGAGTACCCCCAACTGCCTTGAAAGCTCGAACTGGAGAATTGACCCCTCCTGGGATCACTTTTTTTGCTTGTGCAAACAAAGCACTACTTCGATTGTACCTCATTTTTCTAATCGTAATTGTTGACCAATCTGA
>CACIJH010000004.1 GCA_902586905.1 uncultured Bacteroidota bacterium
ACACTTTGCACTGTCGAACTATCCAAAAAACTCATCCCTGATGTTGAGTCGTATAAGCTTGGGAGACTCGTTCGCAGTTTGGGGATTCCTTTGAGTGATCGTCACAGGGCTGCTGGCGATGCAAGAGCAACACTCGATCTACTGAAAATTTTACTTCATAAAGATGGTGAAAAACTTATTTTAAAAAATCTAATTAAATCTCATTCCAACACCAAAAAACCAAAGCATCTGCTCAAACTTCTCAAGACAGTCCCAGCGTCAATGGGTGTGTATTATCTCCATAACAGTAAAGGAGATGTCATCTATATAGGAAAGAGTAAAAACATTAAACGTCGAGTCAATCAACACTTTAGCAGTTCGGGGAAAAAGCAATTGCGTATCCAACTCGAGACAGATTCAATCAGTGTTGAAGAGACAGGAAGTGAGTTGATTGCGTTGCTGAAAGAATTGGATGAAATCAAATTGCACAAACCCAAACACAACAGGGTTTACAAAAGCAGCTTTATAAAGTTTGGGCTGAGTTTGGCTGAAAATAAAAATGATTATCAAGTGTTGCGATTGGTACACGCCAGTTCAGAAGATGAGTATCTCACGACATTCAAAAATTTGAATCGTGCACGAAGCATCTTGTTTCATTATGCCGAAAAATACAGCTTGTGTTTACAGCTATTGAGTCTGGATAAAAAAGAAAGAGGGTGTGGATTGTATCAAAAGCAACAATGCCTTGGGGCTTGTGTTGGAGAAGAGCCAGCAGAAAGTTATAACAAGCGTGTGCAGCAGCTTATCAATGATGTTGAGTTTCCTCATACAGACATGGTGATTGTAGATCGTGGTCGAAACCCTGAGGAGCAGAGCGTAATTTTGATTGAAAACAAAAAATTGGTTGGCTTTGGCTATATCAACTTATCCCATCAAATTACGCATCCACAAGCACTCAAAAACATCATCTATCCAATGAAAGATACGCGAGAAGCGAGGCATATCATCAAAAGCCACTTGCGAAAACACAAAACAGTAAAAGTTATTCCATTGAATTCTGCCTAAATGAACAAAACACTTATCACACTTTCAGGACCCACTGCTAGTGGAAAAACATCAATCGCAATACGAATTGCAAAAACGCTAGGTACAGAGATTTTTTCTTGTGATTCACGACAGTTTTATGAGGAGATGACCATTGGCACTGCTGTTCCAACTGCTGCTGAACAAAAAGAAATCCCTCATCATTTTATACAACATAAAAGTATACATACCCCCTACTCTGTAGGGCAGTTTGAGACTGATGCCATTGAGGCGCTGAGCGACTATTATAAGCAGAAAGATGTTGCTATTTTGGTGGGTGGTTCTGGTTTGTATATGCATGCTGTGGTGCATGGTATCGATCAATTCCCAGCAGTGTCAGAAGAAATTCGATCATCACTCGGCGAGCGATTACAAACGAATGGCTTAGAAGATTTGCAAAAAGAATTACAAACGCTTGATCCTGAGCATTTCGAAAAAATGGATATCAAAAATCCAAGTCGTGTTTTGCGTGCTTTGGGTGTTTGTTTGGCTGCTGGGAAGCCCTATTCATCCTTTTTAAATCAGAAGAAACCACCACGCCCCTTTGAGGTTTATCCACTAAGTGTTGATATCCCTAGGGCTATACTTTATGATCGTATCAATGATCGAGTCGATCAAATGATCAATGCAGGGCTGCTGTTGGAAGCAGAGCGCTTATATCCACATCGAGAGCTTAACGCCTTACAAACTGTTGGGTATAAGGAGATATTTGATTTTTTTGATGGAAACATTGATTTAGATCAAGCCATCTCTCAGATCAAACAAAACACAAGGAATTATGCAAAACGCCAAATGACGTGGATTCGCAGAAAGGAAACCGATGCGCAAAACATCAGTTATGATTGCAGTGATGAGGAGTTGATGGCTGTATTGCCAAATGAAACTACTTTATAAATATGCTTTGAGATTGTGCCTCATACGCTCATCTATATTTTCAGTAGAGGCTTTTTCAAAAGGGACACCCATAATTTGTTCATAAAGCTCCATATATCGCTTCGACACACTGTCGATATAGTCATCATTCATCAAAGGGAGTTGCTGCCCACTCAGCCCTTGAAATCCATTGCGAATGAGCCATTGTCGAACAAACTCTTTGGAGAGTTGTTTTTGTGGCTCATTGCGCTTTTGACGATCTTCATATCCATCAGCATAAAAATAACGAGAGGAATCAGGCGTGTGAATTTCATCGATCAAAACGATGTTTCCATCAGTGTCTTTTCCGAACTCGTACTTGGTGTCAACAAGCAAAAGACCTTGTTTTGCAGCCATTGTTGTACCTCTTGAAAATAACTTATTGGTGTAGTCCTTCAACTGATTGTAATCCTCTTCAGACACAATACCCTTTTCCAAAATTTGTTCCTCACTGATATCTTCATCGTGATCTCCTTGATCGGCTTTGGTTGCAGGGGTTATAATGGGTTCTGGAAAGGCATCGTTTTCTTTCATCCCTTCTGGCATGGCAACCCCACAAAGCAGTCGCTTTCCAGCTTTATATTCACGAGCAGCATGTCCAGCCAAGTATCCACGAATGACCATTTCAATTTTAAATGGTGTACATTTTTTCCCAACAGCAACATTGGGGTCAGGCGTTGAGAGAATCCAATTTGGAACCAGATCAGAAGTTGACTTCATCATAAATGTAGCAATCTGATTTAAGATTTGACCTTTGAATGGAATCCCCCTTGGCATCACGACATCAAAAGCAGATAAACGATCTGTAGCAATCATAATGAGGGTATCATCTGCCAAAGTGTAAACCTCACGCACTTTGCCTGTGTACTTGTTGGTTTGACCAGCAAACACAAAGTCAGTATGCATAAGTGTATTAGCAGCCATCAGTTGTTATGCTCTGTTTTTTTATAGGCTTCTATCACTTTTTTAACCAGTTTATGTCGTATCACATCTCGTCCGTCGAGACGAATAACATCAATGCCTTTGACATCTGATAAAATAAGCAATGCCTCCTTTAGACCAGAGATCACACGTCGTGGCAAATCGATTTGCCCAGGGTCGCCTGTGATCACAAACTTGGTATTTTTACCCATTCGGGTCAAAAACATTTTCATTTGATTGTGGGTGGTGTTTTGGGCCTCGTCCAAAATAACGAAAGCATCATCAAGTGTTCGCCCACGCATAAATGCCATTGGCGCAATTTGGATGGTCCCCTTTTCGATGTAACTCGACAGCTTCTCGGTAGGGATCATATCGCGCAGTGCATCGTACAAGGGCTGCATATATGGGTCTAGTTTTTCTTTCAAATCCCCAGGCAAAAATCCTAGATTTTCACCTGCCTCAACAGCTGGGCGCGTTAAAACGATTCGTTTGACTTCTTTGTTTTTAAGAGCTTTGACTGCCATTGCAACACCTGTATAAGTCTTTCCTGTACCAGCAGGACCAACAGCAAATACCAAATCATTTGTCTGAATTGATTCGACCAATCGCGTTTGGTTGACTGTTCGAGCTTTGATGACTTTCCCACCAACACCATGCAAGATTTTTTGTACATCTGTATCGTCTAGTCCAAAATTATCTTCAGTGGAGGAAGTGAGGATTTTTTCAACTGTATCTTGGTCTAGAGAGTTGTATTTTCCATAATGCATGATCAAACGATCCATTTGCTTTTCAAATTCTTCAAGAATTTCTTCCTCGCCATAGGCAGTGATGGTTTCGCCACGTGCTACAATTTTTATCTTTGGAAAGTATCGCTTGAGTATTGCGATGTTTTTACTTTTACTCCCACCATAAAAAATAGTTGGGTTTACTTCTGTGAGTTGTATAGAGATTTCATTCAATGGCAAAATGTTTTACAAAAAGGTCACCACTTTTTTTTTGGTAACTTTGAAATCAAAATTAACGAATTTTGTCTTCTGTGGCTTAATTTAAAGTTATCAATTTGAATCCAGTACTCACTCTCACATCGGATTTTGGACAAAAGGACCCTTTTCTAGCAGTCTTAAAAGCAAAACTGCACAGCATGCTTGATCGCCCTAGCATTGTAGATATATCGCATGAGATCGAACCATTTCATGTTGCGCAAGCTGCTTTTGTTGTGCAACATAGCTATACCCACTTCCCTGAAGGTTCAGTTCATGTTCTTTGTATTGATGACACCATAAGCCCTGAAAATAAACCCATCATTGCCAAACTAAACAAGCATTATTTTGTTTGTGCTGACAATGGTATTTTGTCTCTGATATCACCAAAAATAAAACCAGATGAAGTCTATGAAATTGATGTCAAACAAGTGCCAAACGACAGCTTTGATTCCCTCGGTGTTTTTGTTTATGCAGCTGCGCACCTGATGCGAGGTGGTGCACCCAATGTCATTGGTGATAAAAGAAATGATATTGAAATCTCTTTACCATTTACCCCAAGTGTTGGCAATGATAAAAATTCGATTATTGGAAAGGTCATCTATATCGATAATTATGAGAATGTAATCACCAATATCACTAAAGAATTATTTGTGGAAATAGGTCAGCAGCGACCATTTACAATACAAGTGCGCAACAATGAAATCAAGCAAATTGTTCGTTCCTACGCAGAAATCATTCGTTTTGATATCGATAAAAACAAACGCGTGGAAGGAGGAAAAGAACTCGCATTGTTTAACTCCTTAGGGTTGCTGGAACTTGCGATTTATAAGAGCAACCCCAAACATACAGGTGGTGCCGCTAGCCTATTTGGATTGCAATACCTTGATGTTGTATCCATACATTTTGAATAGTGTTGATAAGTTCGTTTCCATATTCAAAAATGAAAAGGTATTTTTGTTAAACACAGACATTCACATATGAAATTTATAGTCTCCAGTTCTGCCCTTTTAAAACCCATTCAAACCTTGTTTGGGGTTCTCAATACCACCAACACATTGCCTATACTTGATCATTTCTTATTTGATGTAGGCGATAACAAACTTCGTGTCACTGCAACTGATTTGGAAACAACTATGTCTGCTGTCATCGAAGTTGAATCTGATGCCAGTGGTAGCATTGCAGTACCAGCTCGCTTGTTGCTTGAAACCATCAAAACTTTTCCAGAGCAGCCATTGACATTTACCATGACCGATCAGAATACAGTTGAAATCAGCTCGAGTTCAGGGAAATATGCATTGGCATATGCAACTGCTGAAGAGTTTCCAAAAGCTGCCAGTGTAAGTGATGCAAGCCAAATAAGTATTCCTGGAAATGTACTTGGTACAGCGATCAACAACACTTTATTTGCCTCTGGTAATGACGATCTTCGACCTGTGATGAGCGGTGTGTTTTTTCAGTTTTCATCAACTGGTTTAACTTTTGTCGCTACAGATGCCCACAAACTTGTTCGTTATATTCGAACAGACATCACTAGCAACGAATCGGCAGAGTTTATCATGCCCAAAAAACCCTTGACTTTATTAAAGTCCATTTTGACTGGAAATGAAGTTGAAGTAAAACTAGAATACAACAATAGTAATGCCCACTTTACCTTTGATGATATCGAATTGACTTGTCGCTTGATCGATGGAAAATACCCTAATTACGAAGCTGTAATCCCCAAAGACAACCCCAATGTACTGACCATTGATCGCAATTTGTTTTTAACAACCATGAAGCGTGTGAGTATATTTTCAAACAAAACAACGCATCAAGTTCGACTAAAATTGGCAGGTGCTGAACTCAATATCTCTGCAGAGGATATCGACTATAGCAATCGTGCTGATGAGCGTATTAGTTGTTCGTTTCAAGGAAGTGATATGGAAATCGGCTTTAACGCTCGTTTTTTAATCGAAATGCTAAACAACATGACTTGTAAAGAGGTGCAGTTTGAGATGTCATTGCCCAACCGTGCAGGTTTGCTCACCCCTATTGATGGAACTGATGAGAATGAGCATATTACGATGTTGGTGATGCCAGTTATGCTCAACAATTAAGTCCTACAATATATAATCTGTACTGATAAACTTAGATTTTTTGGATGCCATCAATCGCTCTAAAATCACATTGTTGGTGTCATTCACTTTCGATGCGAGGAAAGTACGAATCGAAAAGGAACGCAGCGCATCGTGAACACTCAATGTACTCACTGCCGAGTCCTTTCGCCCAGTGAAAGGATAAACATCAGGACCTCGCTGGCAAGAGCTATTCAAATTCACACGACATACAAGGTTGGCAAGGGTGTCGATTAGTGGTGCCAACTGATTGACGTCTTTACCAAAAAGACTTACTTGCTGGCCATATGAGGAAGAAGACATATCATCCAATGGCTGCTGAATATCAGTAAACGACAATACTGGTATGACAGGACCAAATTGCTCTTCTTCATATACCTTCATGTCTTGTGTAACAGGGTGTAATACTGCTGGAAAGCAATAGTTGGCAGTCATTTCACCACCTCTGTCATTGATGATCGATGCACCTTTTTGAACTGCATCATCAATCAAATCTTTGATGTATGCAGGCTTGCTGGGTTCGGGTAAGGGAGTCAATAAAGAATTTTCCCATGGCAATCCAACTTGCAATGCATCTACTGCTTTGGAGAATTTCTCTAAAAATTGTTCACGTATATCTTCATGGACATACAACACCTTAAGAGCAGTACATCGCTGTCCATTAAACGATAATGTACCACTAATACATTCATTTACTGTTTGATCCAAATCGGCATCAGGCAATATAATTCCTGGGTTTTTGGCCTCAAGACCCAACACCAATCGAAGTCTGTTTTTCTTGGGGTGTAAGTCTTGCAGTGAAATTGCAGAACTACTATGCCCGATAAGTGCCAACACATCAACCAATCCTGATTCCATGATGGGCGATGCAATGGTTCGACCTCTACCGAATACAATGTTCACAACACCTGGTGGAAAACTCTTGTGAAATGCTTCAAGTAAAGGAGCAATGAGCAATACACCATGCTTTGCAGGCTTAAAAATAGCAGTGTTCCCCATCATAATTGCTGGGATCAACAGGCAAAATGTCTCATTCAGTGGATAGTTGTAGGGACCCAAACAAAGTACAATCCCTATAGGTCCTCTGCGAATATGTGCATGAACCCCACCTTCTTGATGGAATTTAGCGCTTGCGCGATCGATGTCCTTATATGCAGCGATGGTATCATTGATATAATCGACTGTTCTGTCAAATTCTTTTTGAGAATCATTGAGGTTTTTTCCAATTTCCCACATGATCAACTTGACGACTTCATCTCTTTTGAGTTTCATCAAGTCAACAAACTTTTGCATGCATGCAACACGCTCAGAGACTTTCATGGTTGGCCACTGACCTTGTCCTTTGTGATACGCTTTATCAGCAGCATCCAAGGCATCTAAAGCACTTTTTTCATCCATGTCGGGAACAGTACCCAACAGCGTTGGTCCATACTCACCCTTTTCATTTTCTGTTTGTATGGAAGAATACACCTCTGCTGATTTTCCATCCCAGGTTCCTATTTGACCATCGATCAAATAGTTGGTGTGTGCTATAGTTTGATCTATAGCGTATTCTTTAGGTATTGAGGAATACGTAGATTTCATGTAAATTTTTTACAATTATATTAAAAATTGAAACAAGTCTGGTTTATTGTTGATGTAATCTCCATAAAAACCTTTTGATTTCATTCGTTTTACCAAAGGATCAAAATCATCTGGGTTTTTTAATTCGATCCCAACGACAGCTGGACCATTCGATCGGTTGTTCTTTTTGGAATACTCAAAAAAGGTGATGTCGTCTTTTGGACCAAGTACATCGGCAACAAACTCTTTGAGTGCACCAGCACGTTGTGGAAAACGAACAATGAAGTAGTGAAGCAATTTTGCTTCCAACAGTGCACGTTCTTTGATTTCTGCCATTCGAGTGATGTCATTATTACCACCACAGATCAAACAGACCACATTCTTACCCTTAATTTCTTCACCAATCATTTTTAAAGAAGCTGTTGACATTGCTCCAGCAGGTTCTACAACAATCGCTTCACTGTTGTATAATTTGAGTATCGATTGGCAAATTTTACCTTCTGAAACAAGGACTAGCTTATCCAAATACTTGTCACACAGATCATAAGCAACATCTCCAACTTTCCGCACTGCAGCACCATCGACAAAGGGATCGATGCTATTGAGTTCAGTATTTTTTCCATTTTCTAAGGATTGCTGCATAGCTGGCGCTCCTTCAGGTTCTATTCCAATCACTTTTGTATTGGGTGAAAGGGTTTTAAACACGTGTAAAACCCCAGAAATAAGACCACCTCCCCCTATGGGCACAAGTATATAATCAATAGGATCTTGTGCTTGCTCTATTAGCTCTAGTGCGAGAGTTGCTTGACCTATGACTACATCTTTATCTTCAAAAGGATGAATAAAAATACTGTTTGATTGATCCTTAAATAACTGTGCAGCAGCGTAGGCATCATCAAATGTATCGCCAACAAGTCTTGTTTCTATGTTCTCACCACCAAACATACGAACTTGATTGAGCTTCTGTTTTGGTGTGGGAACAGGCATAAAAATCGTTCCTTTGATCCCGAGTTTATTACACGCAAGTGCAACGCCTTGAGCATGATTGCCAGCACTCGCACACACGATCCCCAATTTTCTTTCTGCATCAGAAAGTTTATAGATTTTGTGATAAGCACCTCGAAGTTTAAACGATCGTATGGGCTGAAGATCTTCTCTTTTGAAATACACATTCGCATCATACTGCTCACTCAACCTTTCATTGCGTTGTAGAGGAGTAATCAAAGCGATATCACGAACGATATCTTTTGCTTTTTGAATGTTTTTTATGTCAAATAGCTCAGCCAATATTTATACCAGTTTCTTCATTGCAGTCATCGAACCACGAAGTTCTTTCCCAATCACTTCAACAGGGTGATTTCGAATGATTTCATTGATTTCAATCAATTTTTGATTGTCAACACCTGTTTCGTGATATTGATAAGAAGCTCCAATGACATCAGTATTGATTTTCTTCATAAAATCGGTGAGCATTGGTTTACAAGCATGATCGAACAAATAACAACCATACTCAGCTGTATCGGATATCACACGATTCATTTCAAATAATTTTTTACGCGCAATTGTGTTGGCAATCAAAGGCGTTTCGTGAAGAGACTCATAGTATGCTGATGCATCTTTGATCCCTGAAGCAACCATCGTGTCAAATGCCAATTCGACTCCTGCACGAACAAAAGCAACCATCAATACGCCATGGTCAAAGTACTCTTGCTCACTGATTTTTTTGTCGGTGATGGCGGTTTTCTCAAAGGCCGTTTCGCCAGTTGCTGCACGCCAAGTCAATAGATTTTTATCATCGTTTGCCCAATCTTCCATCATGGTTTTAGAAAAGTGCCCCGACATAATATCATCCATATGCTTTTGAAACAATGGAGTCATAATTTCTTTCAATTCTTCCGAAAGCTCAAAGGCTTTGATCTTAGCTGGGTTACTCAAACGATCCATCATATTGGTAACACCACCATGCTTTAATGCCTCAGTGATTGTCTCCCAACCAAACTGAATGAGTTTTGAAGCATAGCTTGGATCAATTCCTTGCTCAACCATTTTGTCAAAGCACAATATCGAACCTGTTTGAAGCACACCACACAAGATGGTTTGCTCGCCCATCAAGTCAGATTTCACCTCTGCCACAAACGAGGATTCCAATACCCCAGCACGATGACCACCTGTTCCGACACAATAGGCTTTGGCTTGTTCTAGACCATATCCATTTGGATCATTATCCACATGAACAGCAATAAGTGTTGGCACGCCAAAACCACGTTTATATTCCTCTCTAACCTCTGAACCAGGACTTTTTGGTGCAACCATAATCACTGTGAGATCCTCACGAATTTTTACACCCTCTTCGACGATATTAAAGCCATGGGAGTAAGACAAAGTCGCTCCCTTTTTCATCAATGGCATCACTGCTTTGACAACAGAGGTGTGGTTTTTGTCAGGAGTGAGATTGATAACCAAATCGGCAGATGGAATCATATCCTCATAAGTACCAACAGGAAAATCATTTGAAACAGCATTGTTGTATGAGGTACGCTTTTGCTCAATCGCTCCTGCACGAAGCGCATAGGATATTTGAAGTCCGGCATCACGCATGTTCAGTCCTTGATTCAAACCTTGTGCGCCACAACCAACAATAACGATGTTTTTGCCTTCCAAGGCAGCAATGCCATTGGAAAATTCAGATGAATCCATGAATCGACAACGTCCCAGTTGATCGAGTTTTTCGTGTAAAGAAAGGGTATCAAAGTAATTAGACATGATAAATTTATTTAGAGAATTCTTTTAAAATATGGGTGATTTCCATTGGAGATTTCGTCACCGAAATTCGACCAGAACGTACAAACTGCAACAACCCATAGGGCGCAAGTTCGTTGTACAACTGTTCTGTTTCTTCTCGAAATCCTGTTTTTTCGATGACAAAAAACTCTGGGTTAACAGTCACAATATTTGCATGACTTTTTTTGATTACATTTTGAATTTGACGTTGCTCAAACAATGAATTCGATTTGACTTTATACAAAGCGGATTCTTGAAAAATGGTTTCTTCGTCTGTATGATAAAACGCTTTGATCACTTCGATTTGCTTTTCGATTTGTTTCACAATTTTATTCACTTGCTCTTCTGTGAGTTTCGCAACAATGACAAAGCGAAAAATATCTTCAATTTCAGACATTGATGTATTTAAACTATCGATGTTGATATGTCGTTTTAAGAAGATGGCAGATACCCTAGAAAGCAACCCAACATTGTTTTCAGAATAAATCGATATGGTATAGGTTTTTTGTTCCATCTTTATTCAAGTCTGATATCAGAAACCGATGCACCTGAGGGGATCATCGGAAATACATTGTTTTCTTTTTCCACACACACCTCCAATAAATAAGGTTTGTCAGATTTCATCATTTCGGCAACTGCAGCAGTCATTTCTTCACGCTCAGTCACTCGTTTTGCGTCGATAAAGTAACCCTCTGCGATTCTTACAAAATCAGGATTCACCATCTCTGTTGAGGCATATCGCTTGTCAAAAAACAATTGTTGCCATTGCCGAACCATCCCCAAAAAGTCGTTGTTTAGAATCACAATTTTGACAGCAGCTTGTGTTTGGAAAATTGTACCCAACTCTTGGATATTCATTTGAAATCCACCATCACCAATCACTGCGACAACCTCTCGTTCTGGCGCACCCATTTTAGCACCCAGTGCAGCTGGCAAAGCAAACCCCATCGTTCCCAAACCTCCTGAAGTGATATTGCTTTTCGACTGTACAAACTCTGCATAGCGACAGGCAATCATCTGATGCTGACCGACATCTGTTACAATCACTGCATCTCCTTTACTATTGGCATTGATTGTTTTGATCACCTCACCCATAGTCAAGCCTGATTTGGTGGGGTTTATTTCGGCGTCTATGACCTTGTCAAATTCGATTGCATCGAGCTCTTTGAAACGCCCGAGCCACTCGGTATATGTTTTTGTTTCTATATGAGGCATGATTGCAGCGAGAGTGTGCTTGACATCCCCCATAACAGCAACATCGACCTCAACATTTTTATTGACTTCTGCAGGGTCAATTTCAAAATGAATGATTTTGGCTTGTTTGGCATAAGTTGACAAGTCCCCTGTAACACGATCATCAAAGCGCATACCAGTTGCGATCAAAACATCACACTCATTGGTGAGTAGATTTGGTCCATAATTCCCATGCATGCCAACCATACCAACATTGAGTGGATGGGCAGTTTCTATGGCAGACACCCCTAAGATTGTCCATGCTGCAGGGACACCTGATTTTTCCACAAATGCGCGAAACTCTTCTTCAGCCTGACCCAAAATCACACCCTGCCCCCAAACAATCATGGGGTTTTTGGCTTGATTGATCAGTTCGGCTGCCTGCACCAAATCAGTTTCAGCTGTTGGAGGAACTGGCTTGTAGCTTCGTATGCGAGTGCAAGGTTGATAGGAAAAATCAGCACTTGCAAACTGTGCGTCTTTGGTGATATCAATCAATACTGGTCCTGGGCGACCTGATCGAGCGATATAAAATGCCTTTGCAATAATTGCAGGTATTTCTTCTACCATAGTGATTTGATAGCTCCATTTGGTCACTGGGGTTGAGATACCAATGATGTCTGTTTCTTGAAAAGCATCTGAACCCAATAGATGTGATGGCACCTGACCAGTAATACAAACAAGAGGTGTTGAGTCGATCATCGCATCGGCAATGCCTGTAACCAAGTTGGTTGCGCCTGGACCCGATGTAGCGATGCAAACCCCAACTTTACCTGAAACCCTGGCAAAACCTTGCGCAGCGTGCGCAGCACCTTGCTCATGACGAACTAAGATGTGATTGATATGATCTTGAAATTTATAGAGCTCATCATAGACAGGCATAATCGCACCACCTGGATATCCATAAATCAAATCAGCACCCTCGGCAGCAAGACTGCGAACAATCGCTTCTGCTCCTGTGATTGGGCCTTTTGGGTCGCTTAATGTTGGTTTGGTGCTCATAAATTTTCGTCTGTTACACAGCCATCAGAGGCAGATGAAACTGCTTTTGCATATTTGTAAAGAACACCACTTGATACCTTGAGTTTGGGTGCTTTCCATTCCGCTTTTCGACGTTCTAATTCTTTATCATCAACATCGATGATAATGGTGTTGTCTTCTGCATTGATGGTAATGAAATCGCCATCATGGACGAGTGCAAGGGCACCTCCAATTTGTGCTTCGGGAGTGATGTGTCCGACTACAAATCCATGTGTTCCACCCGAAAATCTACCATCGGTAATCAGTGCAACATCGTTGCCCAACCCAGCGCCCATAATCGCAGCTGTTGGCTTGAGCATCTCAGGCATACCAGGACCGCCTTTAGGTCCCTCATAGCGTATAACGACCACTTCCCCTTTCTGAACTTTGCCGGAGCGAATACCATCATTGGCATCAAACTCTCCTTCAAACACTCGTGCAGGTCCACTAAAAACAAGGCCTTCCTTACCTGTTATTTTTGCGACAGAGCCCTCTTCTGCAAGGTTGCCTTTTAGGATTCTGATGTGACCACTGGGTTTGATAGGATTGGATACTGGTCGAATTACTTTTTGATCAACCTTTAAGGGCTGTACTGTTTCGAGGTTTTCAGCAATTGTTTTACCTGTAACTGTAAGGCAATCGCCATGCAACATTCCTTGTTCAAGCATGTATTTCATCACAGCTGGAACACCCCCAACACGATGCACATCTTCCATCAAAAATTTTCCACTGGGTTTTAAATCTGCCAAAAATGGTGTGCAATCGCTGATGCGTTGAAAGTCATTGATTGTCAGATCTACATTTGCTGCTTTTGCAATGGCGAGATAGTGCAGTACTGCATTAGTTGAACCTCCAAGAACTGTGATAAGACGAAGTGCATTCTCAAGAGATTTTTTGGTTACAATGTCTTTGGGTTTAATATCTTTTTGCAATAGAAGTTGAAGTGCTTTACCTGCATCAACTGCATCTTTTTCTTTGGCTTGCCCTACTGCTGGATTGGACGAACTGTATGGCAACGACATCCCCAGTGCCTCGATAGAGGAGGCCATGGTATTAGCAGTATACATACCACCACAAGCACCTGCACCTGGACAGGCATTTTGAACCACTGCTTTAAATTCTTTTTCGCCGATCGAACCAGCAACTTTTTGACCCCAAGCCTCAAAAGCAGAAACGATGTCGAGTTTTTGATCGTTGAGACAGCCAGCTGCAATCGTGCCACCATACAACAGTACAGATGGACGGTTGAGACGCAACATCGCCATTAAGGCACCAGGCATATTTTTGTCACAACCCACAACAGTAACCATCGCATCGTAAGACATCGCCCCCATCACTGTTTCCATAGAGTCAGCGATTAAATCCCTCGAAGGCAGGGAAAAACGCATACCAGGCGTTCCCATTGAAATCCCATCACTTACCCCTATTGTATTGAAGATTAGACCAACGAGATCGACTTGCGCTGTACCTTTTTTAACATGCAAGGACAGATCATTCAAGTGCATATTACAAGGATTGCCCTCATAGCCAGTTGAGGCAATGCCAACCAAGGGTTTTTGCATGTCATCATCTGTCAATCCAATGGCATGGAGCATTGCTTGCGCAGCTGGTTGAGTTGGGTCTTGCGTTACTGTTTTACTGTATTTGTTCACCTATTTGCAATAGAATTCAGATCAAAACTATTTAATGAAAAGTCAGGAATGTAGATGTAAAAAAAACACCTCTGATACCTAAATATAAAATTATAGTTTTAAATTATTGATTATCAATGTGTTAAATGTATATAATATACGATGCCTAACAATTTTTATATTTTCAAACTTCAAAGATGCAGTAAATTCAAGATTTCACAAATAAAAACTTTTTATTTTTCTTAAAATATGAGACCATGTTAATTTTTGTAACATTGTAGTCTATGAAAGTTGAAAATATAGACTCGAAACAATCAGTTATTCAATCGCAACGATTGTTTTTTAACAATGGCGCGACACGGTCGATAAAATCTCGCAAACAATTATTGAAAAAACTCAAAGAGGTCATTCAATCTGAGGAAGCCGCGATCAACCAAGCATTATTCAAAGATTTGGGGAAATCAACCAGTGAAACCTTTCTATCTGAGGTTGGTCTTGTGCTGACGGAAATCGATTATTTCCTTCGTCACCTCACACAACTGGCGCAACCAAAGCGTGTCAAAAGCTCTCTATTGAATTGGCCCTCAAAAGACTACATCATTCCCGAACCTTATGGCGTGATGTTGCATATTAGCCCCTGGAATTATCCATTTCAACTTGTATTTACCCCTTTGATCGGCGCAATTGCTGCTGGCAATACTGTTGTTGTTAAACCCTCCGAATTGGCACCTCATACTGCTGATTGTGTTGAAAACATCATCAAATTGGCTTTTCCACCAGAATGGGTAACAGTCGTTCAGGGTGGGCCTGAAGTAGGTAAATCTCTTCTTGAAGAAAGATCGGATTTTATGATGTATACTGGTGGTGTTCAAGTTGCCAAAATTGTGGCTGCTGCAGCAGCTAAACATCTAACCCCAACCTTGCTTGAACTTGGGGGTAAAAATCCTTGTATTGTTGACAACTCTGCAAAAATAAAAGTTGCAGCAAGGCGTATTGTTTTTGGGAAATTTTTGAACTGTGGGCAGACCTGTATTGCACCAGACTATGTAATTGTTCACAATTCTGTAAAACATGCATTGGTGAAGGCCATGATCCAAGCGATCGAAGAGAGTTATGGTGCAGATCAATCCAATTCAGAGGATTATGGACATATCATTAATGATCGTCATTTTAAACGTTTAACAAGCCTCCTAAAAAGTCAAAATATCACTTATGGTGGGCACACAAATCCCAAAAAACGCTATATACAACCAACACTGATTGAGCTTAGTGACACCAACAATCCCTTGATGGAAGAGGAGATTTTTGGCCCCATCCTACCCATCATCTCTTATGAGAATGACAATGATCTTACAGCCATCATTGATCAATATGAAAAACCTTTGTCGTTTTATGTGTTTTCAGAACGAAAAAATTGGTCCAAAAACATCATGCGTAGTTATTCATATGGTGGGGGAATCATCAATGATACTCTTTTGCAGTTCACCAATCGAAACCTTCCATTTGGGGGTATTGGAAAAAGTGGAACTGGAGCCTATCACGGAAAACATAGTTTTTATGCATTCACACACAACAAGCCTTACATCAAACGCAGTAGTTGGCCAGACCCTTCCTTCAGGTACGCGCCCTATAAAAAGAAGATGGGTTTCTTAAGAAAATTGGTGAAATGGCTGGGATAAAAGAAAAAACTGTTCGGGAGGCAATTGCATATCGGCGATCTGTTCGCGCATATACCGACGAAGCTCTTGCCGATGAAAAAGTAAAGGATTGCATCTATCAGGCCACGCTCGCTCCCACGAGTAGTAACTTACAACTTTGGGAGTTTTATCATGTGACAGACAAGCAAAAGTGTGAGGAGATTGCCAAGGCGTGTTTTAACCAAGGGGCTGCCAGAACAGCCAATCAACTGGTTGTGGTTGTTGCACGACGTGACCTCTGGCGCAGTCGTGCAAAAGCCAATTATACCTATTTGTCCAATGCATTTCATGCGTCCGATGATTTTCGTCCTTCTCAAAAAAAAATGGTGTTGAACTATTACAGCAAGTTGGTGCCAACGTTGTACAGCACTTTTTTTGGTTTGAAGGGATTGGTTGTTTATCTCTTTGCGCAGATAGTTGGGTTGTTTCGACCCATGTATCGACAAAATCGAAGAAGTGATTTACGAGTCGTAGCGCAAAAGAGTGCTGGTCTTGCTGCGCAAAACTTTATGATTGCTATGGCTGCAATCGGATATGACACTTGCCCAATGGAAGGGCATGACAGTTTACGTGTCAAATGTGCATTGGGGATTGGTCGCAAAGCAGAAATCAATATGGTGATTGGCTGCGGGATTCGTGATCCGAAAGGGGTCTATGGCAAGCGATTTCGGATTCCTTTTGAAGAGGTCTATAAAAAAGTTTAGCAACAATCAGACATTGAATCGAAAGTGCATGACATCACCATCTTGCACAATGTAGTTTTTCCCTTCCACACGCATTTTACCTGCTTCTTTAACCTTGGCTTCAGATTCATAGCTGTCATAATCAGCATAAGAAATGACTTCAGCTCTGATAAAACCTTTTTCAAAGTCGGTGTGGATTACAGCTGCTGCTTGGGGTGCTGTTGCGCCTTGATTAACTGTCCATGCCCTCACCTCTTTGGGACCAGCAGTGAAATAAGTGTGTAGATTGAGTATCGCATAAGCAGCTCTAATAAGCTTGGCAGCACCAGGTTCAGTCAGCCCTAGATCATCCAAAAACAATTGGCGTTCCTCGTAGGTGTCGAGCTCATTGATATCGGCTTCTGTTGAAACAGCAAGTACAAGAACATCTGCTTGTTCTGCAGCAGCAACTTTTCGTACTTGTTCGACATAATCATTTCCACTGACAGCAGATGATTCATCGACGTTACAGACAAATAACACTGGCTTGTCTGTGAGCAATTGCATGGTCTTGACATAGGCCAAACGATCATCGTCAGCAATCGATAGCGCACGTACTGAAGTGGCTGCAGACAAGCCATCTTGCACTTGTTGTAGCACCTCCTGCTCTTTGATTGCTTCTTTGTTGCCTGTGCGAGCAGCACGTCCAACTTTTTCCAATCGTTTTTCGACTGTCTCCAAATCTTTTAATTGGAGTTCAAGATCAATTGTTTCTTTGTCGCGTAAAGGATTCACAGAACCATCGACATGTACAATATTATCGTTGTCAAAACAACGAAGTACATGTAAAATGGCATCCGTTTCACGAATATTACTCAAAAACTGATTCCCCAAACCTTCGCCTTTACTCGCACCTCGAACAAGCCCAGCGATATCGACAATTTCAACAGTCGCTGGAACAACCTTCTCTGGTTGCACTAGTGACTCTAATCGCTCCAAACGAGAGTCAGGTATATTGACGACGCCAATATTGGGCTCTATCGTACAAAAAGGAAAATTTGCACTTTGCGCTTTAGCGTTAGATAGACAATTAAATAAAGTGGATTTACCCACATTGGGAAGACCAACGATTCCTGCTTTCATCGGCTATTCTTCTGGGTGCATAAAGCGTTGCTTTCCGAGCAAAGTTTCCTCAGATTCTACGTGGTTATCGTCAGGGACACAACAATCGACTGGACAAACAGCTGCACATTGGGGTTCTTCATGAAAACCTTTACATTCTGTGCATTTGTCAGGAACAATAAAGTAAACCTCATCAGAGACAGGTTCTTGTGCTTCGTCTGCATTCACTGCTTTTCCGTTGGGCAGCACCACCCCACCTTTAAGGCTTGTCCCATCGGCATAAGTCCAGTCAAAAGCACCTTCATAAATGGCAGTGTTTGGGCATTCTGGCTCACAAGCGCCACAATTTATACATTCGTCGGTAATGATGATAGCCATCCTAAATTGTTTAGTTTTGCAAAAGTAAGTGCTATGATGAACTTCAACAAATCTGCAGACAAAATTAAATCCTTAATCGATGCTTTTGATCACTTGGGTCAACAGCTAAACAAGTATGTAAACAAACAAGCTACAAACCATGAGGCAGCTGCAATTTTGGATGAGGCGACACAAGCAGCGCAAGTCCAAAATCCTTGGTTCACAAAAGACAATATCAATACCGCTGTTGTAAACTGGGCAGCTCTGTTGCAGAGAGATATACTCACCAATTGGATATCGCGCTATCAACAAGTCAAATGGACTGATGATGTTGTTGGGCTTGTTCTCGCTGGCAATCTTCCACTGGTCGGTTTGCACGACTTGATTTGTGTGTTGTTGAGTGGTCATAAGGCAGTTGTCAAACTGTCCTCCAAAGACAAGGTATTGATCCCAGCACTTATTCGCATTTTACAACACAGTTTTGCTGAAATCAATGAGCGTGTTCAGTTTGTCAACGATCGGCTTGGACAAGTGGATAAGGTGATCGCAACAGGCAGCAATAACAGCAGTCGTTATTTCTCATATTATTTTAAAAATATCCCCCATATCATTCGTAAAAATAGAAACAGTGTGGCTGTGCTCACAGGCGAAGAAACTGAGGAGCAACTTGCTGGTCTTGCTGATGATATTTGTCTTTATTTTGGGTTGGGATGTCGAAGTGTTTCCAAAATATGGGTACCTGAGGATTATGATTTTGACATCTTATTTGGGGCTTTATTTAGGCATAAAGACATGATCAACCACAATGGATATGCCAACAACTATGATTACAACAAGGCTATTTTTTTGATGAATCAGGAGGCGATCCTCGATAATGGCTTTGTCATTTTAAAGGAAGATGAACGAATTTCATCTCCAATTGCTTGCTTATACTACAGCTATTATAAGGATCGATCGGAGGTTGATCGGCTGATATCATCCAATCGTGAGGACATTCAGTGCATTGTTTCTACAACAGGCAACAACACTGTCTTGCCTGGCAAAGCGCAGTGTCCACAACTCAACGATTATGCAGACAATATCGATACAATGGAAGTGTTGTTAAAAAGTTGAAAAAAAATTAACCATATCATTAAAAGAAGCTCAACTGATTTTGTTTCTTTGCACAGAATTTAAGCTATGAAAAAACATAACTTTAGTGCAGGGCCATGCATCTTACCTGATGAAGTGATGCAACAAGCTGCCCGAGCAGTCGAAGAACTCGATGGTTCTGGATTGTCTTTAATCGAAATCTCTCATCGCAGTGCTGCCTTTATCGATATCATGGAAAACGCCTGCGCCTTGGCGTTGGAGCTCCTAGGACTCACTGGAAAAGGGTACAAAGCACTCTTTTTACAGGGTGGTGCGAGCTCTCAGTTTATCGCAACTGCCTACAACTTATTGGAAAACAAAGGTGCTTATCTCAACACAGGTACATGGTCAACCAAAGCGATCAAAGAAGCAAAGATTTTGGGAGAGGTTGTTGAAGTTGCCTCATCTGCTGATGCGAATTTTAACTATATCCCCAAAGAATATAGTGTGCCAACAGATGCAGACTATCTACACATCACCACCAACAACACCATTTTTGGAACCCAAATAAAAAATATCCCTGACACTGACACTGTTTTGGTCAGTGATTCAAGTTCTGATATTTTTTCTAGAGAGCTTGATTTCTCAAAATTTGGCATACTCTATGCTGGCGCACAAAAAAATATGGGTCCAGCAGGGACAACACTTGTTGTTGTGAGAGAAGATGTTTTGGGAAAAGTTACACATAGCATTCCCTCGATGCTTGACTATGCAATTCACAGTTCCAAAGGGAGTATGTTCAACACCCCACCTGTGTTTGCAGTATACACTTCGATGCTGACCTTGGAGTGGCTAAAAAATCTTGGAGGAATCAAAGCGATTGAGGTTAAAAACAATGCCAAAGCAGACTTGATGTATGGTGAAATCGATCGAAATTCACTATTTAAAGGCTTTGCAGCGCAGGAGGATCGCAGCACGATGAATGCAACCTTTACCCTTGAAGAGGCCAAATTGAAAGAACGTTTTTACAGTATGTGTGCAGATGCACTGATCAATGGCATCAATGGCCATCGATCTGTTGGAGGTTATCGTGCGTCGATGTACAACGCCCTGCCAATTGCCTCTGTGCAGACCTTGGTTGATGTAATGAAAGAATTAGAACGAACAGCATAAATAAAAAACAATGGCAAAAATACTAGCCAACGATGGCATTTCACCTTCAGGTGTAGAAGCTTTAGAATCAAATGGTTATGAAGTAAGCACAACAAATGTGGCGCAAGAGCAACTGATCAATCACATCAATGAAAATCAGTTAGATGTGTTGTTGGTTCGCAGCGCAACAACTGTTCGCAAAGACCTTATCGATGCTTGTCCGAGCCTAAAAATCATCGGGCGGGGTGGTGTTGGTATGGACAACATCGATGTTGACTATGCACGCGACAAGGGATTGCATGTGATCAACACCCCTGCAGCCTCATCATCATCCGTTGCTGAATTGGTGTTTGCGCATCTCTATGGTGGTGTGCGCTACTTGTTTGATGCCAATCGTCAGATGCCTTTGGAGGGAGATACCAAGTTTAAAGTCCTAAAGAAAAACTATGCTGGTGGCTCTGAATTGCGAGGAAAAACCATGGGAATCATTGGCTTTGGGCGTATTGGACAGGAAACTGCAAAAATTGCACTTGGCGTTGGGATGAATGTGATTGCACATGACCCTTTTATGGAAAAAGCAGCGTTAAAAGTAGCCTTGGGCAACGATGTAACAGTCGATTATAGCATACCGATGGCGAGTTTTGAAACTGTAATAAGAGATGCTGACTTTATCAGCTTGCACGTTCCTGCGCAAGACAAACCAGTGATTGGCAAAAAGGAATTTGCAATGATGAAAAAAGGCGCTGGACTGATTAATGCTGCTCGAGGTGGTGTGATCGATGAAGAAGCACTTTTGGATGCGCTTGACAGTGGCCAATTGAGTTTTGCTGGTTTGGACACTTTTGTCAACGAACCAAAACCTGCAATGAAAGTATTGATGCATCCCAATGTATCATTGACGCCACACATTGGAGCAGCGACAAAAGAGGCACAAGATCGCATTGGTACAGAACTCGCGCAGCAGATTCATGCGATATTAGGGTAACCCCATGAAAAAATTAAAACAACGTTGGGGGATTCGTTCCAACTTCCATTTGCTTATCATTTTTGTTGTTTTTGGCATCACAGGAAGTCTATCGGCATTGCTTGCCGAACCCCTCACTCATTGGTTTGGACTCACCCCCGAAAACACCAATCTTTGGATCTATTGGCCTGTGCGTATCCTTTTAATTTTTCCAATTTACCAGGTCATTTTGGTGATTTGTGGGTTTTTATTTGGAGAATTCCAATTTTTTTGGAACTTTGAAAAGAAAATGTTGTCTCGCATGGGGATACCAATTCACAAGCTAGACAAGAACAAATAATCTTTTGATGATTCTAAGATTTGTTTTAACTCTCTGTATATTTCTGCCAACATTGGCAGTATATGCGCATGAGCTATCGCATCATGAGCATCAGGAGTGTGAAAAGTCGTCTGTGCACTTTCACGAGCACAAAGAAAATTGTTGTTTAGATAATTTTTTAGTAATCAAAATTTACAGTTTATCTTTAAAAAATTATAAATCTTTAGTTCTTTTATTTAATTTAGAAATATTTGAAATTGAATCTCTAAATCAAAAAGAATTTCTGATTAATTTCTTCAAAAGAGGACCTCCCTCAAATTAATATTTTTTACCACATCTTTTTGCTCTATAGTTAATAGACTACAACACCTACATAAAATTTAAAAAATTTAAAATGTTAAAAAATATTTATTTTAAAGCAACATTGCTTTCAATAGTTTTATTATTAATTTCTTGTGATAAGGATGATACGCCAGAAGCAGAAAATGAAATGGAAGTTTTAAATAAAACTGTAATTGTCGTAACTAAACTATCTGACGATAGCTCGGAAACCTACAATTTTGAAGTTGAAGAACATGATCATGGTAACGATCATAGTGTTTTACCTCAAACTCAAGATGATGATGAACATGGGGATCATACCGTAATTGAACTTAAAAGTGGTTCAGAATATAAATTTGAAATTTCATTTTTAAATGATACAGACCCTAACAATATCATTGATATGACTCTAGAAGTAATTAATGAGAAAGATGAACACCATGTTCATTATGAACTTGCTGGAAATGGAATTGAAATAGAGTCTTATTCTGGGGATACAATTGATTCAAATGGTAATGCTTTAAATCTGGTTACCAAATGGACAACAAGCACTGCAGCGGAAATCGAGGTAGAAGCATACCTTATTCATCAACCAACTTCAAAAACTGGAAACACGCGTGATGATTTTGGAGGTGCAACAGATGTTGAAATTGAATTTGAAGCTCACGTAGAGTAAAATTCTAAAAATCAACATTTGGGTTACAATTTAAATACTTTAGTGCCCACAGCTTTTCTAATTTTAATGTCTGTGGGCTCTAATTACGGTCAATTCTGTAGTACTTCATTCGAAGGGAATATCATCAGCTTAGAGCAAAATATTCCCTTAGAATCAGCTGTAGTTGAAGTTATTGGTTCCAACATGATTGTAACATCAAATGCAGACGGATATTTTAAACTTGAAGGGTTATGCCCCGATAGTATAATTAAAATTAAAATTTCACATATAAATTGTCATGATTATTTTAGGGAAATAGATTTGAATAAATCTTTATTTGAAAATTTTTATTTAGATCATAAATTTGAAGAACTAAGTGAGATAATTTTAACTGATGATAAAATAAATGATTTATCAACAAGTTCAAGAGCTTTTTCAATTTCAGAGTTAGATAAAGAACGCTACAGTGATAGCGGATTAGCAATGTTATTAGAAAAAATTAGTGGAGTTAATACCCTTACGACTGGAAATAAAGTTGCAAAACCAGTTATTCACGGAATGTTTGGTAGCAGAGTAGGAATAATTTATGATGGTGTCATGCTAGAAAACCAACAATGGGGTCAAGATCATGCGCCTAACATAGATTTAAATGCTTTTGATAGAATTCGAGTTATTAAAGGGGCTAGTGTACTTAAGTACTCAGGTAGTAACCCTGGTGGACTTATAATAATTGATTCTAGACCCCCAAAAATAACCGACACAATTACTGGGAAAACAATTATAAATTCTTCCAGTAATGGTCGTGGAGGAAGTATCATCAGCTCAATAACTAGCACAAAAAAAAGTGGAATATTTTTTCGGTCACAATTCACTTTAAAAAAAAATGGAGATTTAAGTTCACCTAACTATATATTATCTAATACTGGTAGTAATGAAAAAAACATTTCAATTACTGTTGGCAAAAACTACAGTAAAAGTAACATCAGGGCAATTTTAAGTTATTTCAATTCCGAGATTGGTATACTAAAAAGTTCACATGTAGGAAATATTAAAGACCTGTTAAGAGCAATCGAATCAGATACTCCTGGTGTTATTAATGATTTCAGCTATAATATTAATTATCCCAATCAAGACAATACACATTACACTGCAAGTCTAGATTACAATTATTTTTTTGATTTTGATAAAAAACTAGGTCTCAAATACAGTTTTCAATTAAACAAAAGAAAGGAATACGATTTAAGGATCGGAGATTTTAAAAATATTCCGTCTCTAGACTTAAATTTATCTACTCAAAGAATAAATTCAAATTATACTTGGTCAAATTTATTCAATGAATTTACTAATGGAATATTTTTTGAGCTCCAAGATAATTATTCAACTCCAGGAACAGGTGTTAAAAGATTAATTCCTGATTATTTAAACACAAAGTTTGGAGGATATTTTATTTCTACACTAAAATTAAATAGAAGGCTAAATTTTGGCCTTGGATTTAGGTATGAATATAACAGTAATGATGTTTATAAGTATTACAGAAATTCTCGTTGGGAAAATGAAAATTACGAAGAACGTCTTGGAAATTATGTTATCAATGAAGTTTTGAGTCAAAAGCTTATTAGAAAAAAAGTAATTTTTAATACTTTTTCTTCAAATGCAGGATTTTTCAATGAATTTAAAAATAAATACTCTGCAAGTATTCAATACAACTATACTGAAAGATCCCCAAATATAGCAGAAATGTTTAGTGGGGGTCTTCATCATTCATTAGCTTCAATTGAGTATGGAGATCCATTTTTGAAAAAAGAAAAAACTCACAAAATCCTGTTTGATTTTGAAAAAAATGATGGGAAATTTAATTTTAGAATTAATCCATATTTTTCATATAGTGATGATTATATTTTAGCTCAACCAGCTGGGTTTGAACAAACAATAAGAGGAGCATTTCCAGTTTGGGAATATTCACCTATTAGTTCAATTTTCAAAGGGGTAGATCTTGATTTCGTTTACCGAACTAAGGATAATATTCAATTTAAAAATAGTTTAAGCTGGGTTGATGCAAAAAATTATGAAACTAAAGAACAACTCATAAATATACCTCCATTAGTTATAAATAATGAAATTCGAATTATTTCAGATAATTTTAAAAATTTCAATGCTATAATTGAACATAAATTTGTAGATAAACAAAACTTGTTTCCAAATAATAATACAATGACTACAGTGATTGAAAGCGGAGAAAAAATTAGTAAAGTTGTTGATATTAGCACGCCTCCAGATGCTTATAACCTTTTCAATCTAAATCTTAATTGGGGTCCATATAATTTTGTTTCAAGTAATATTTACTTTGGATTGTCTATTGATAATGTAATGAACAAAGCTTACAGAAATTATTTGAACAGACTTAGATTTTATTCTGATGAGGCTGGTAGAAATTTTTTATTCCAAATCAAAATAAAGTATTAAAGTTATGATAGTTTTGAGTCGATCAACTTCAAAAACTCATTTCGCGTTTCCATTTTTTCAAACGAACCACGAAAACCGGAGGTTGTAGTGAGTGAGTTTTGTTTTTGTACCCCACGCATCATCATACACATATGAGAGGCCTCAATCACAACAGCGACGCCTTTGGGCTCGAGTGTGGTATTAATACAATCGAGGATTTGTTCAGTGAGGCGTTCTTGCACTTGCAAGCGTCGTGAAAATACATCGACCACACGAGGGATTTTACTCAGCCCCACAATATGACCATTGGGGATATATGCCACGTGTGCCTTACCAAAAAAGGGCAACATATGGTGCTCGCACAAGCTATATAACTCGATGTCTTTCACCAAGACCATTTCGTTGTAGGACTCAGCAAACATGGCACCTTTTAAAATTTCGGCTGGATCCATATCATATCCTTGGGTCAAAAACTGCATGGCTTTGGCGGCACGTTTTGGAGTGTCAAGCAGTCCCTCTCGATTTTGATTTTCACCAATAATATGAATGATATCCTTATAATGTGATTTGATGGCATCGGTAATACTTATATCGTATGCATCAATTGATTCAAATGTCATAATTTTTCTTTTAGCAATTTTGAATGTGATGTTAATAATTTCTTCACCTTTGGTGAAATGACCGCACTGCAGTAAGGTTGAGATGGATTGAGGTTGTAATAGTCTTGATGCTCCGATTCTGCTTCATAAAAAACAGTAAAGGGGGTCAATTCAGTAACAATGGGATTGTCAAACTTATCGGCCGATGCATTTTTGATGTCTTTGGCAATCTGCAACTGCTGTTCATCGTGATAAAAGATTGCAGAGCGATATTGTGTACCCACATCAGCACCCTGTTTGTTGAGGGTGGTTGGGTCATGGGTATCAAAAAATACTTCCAGCAAAGTGGCATAGTCGATTAATGTATCATCAAATTCGATCTGAATACATTCTGCATGACCAGTTGTGCCTTGGCATACCTCTCGATAGGAAGGGTTTTTGATTGCACCACCACTATAGCCAGGCTTGGTTGAAATCACACCATGAAGACGACTATATATCGTCTCTGTACACCAAAAACAGCCATTTGCCAATGTCGCTTGCTGAATCATTTTGTTTAACAATCTTCTAACAAACTTAAACAAAAAAAATTGATTTTTCAAATGACAACAATGTGTATAACAGAACAAATTTGTAATTTTAACAGATGATTCAAGCCAAAAAACTATCCAAAAAATACGGCAATTTACAAGTGCTCAACAATGTTGATCTATCAGTCAAAGCAAAAGAAATTGTAGCGATTACTGGTCCGTCGGGGGCAGGAAAAACAACCCTTCTCAACATCTTGGGAACCCTCGATACTGCTGATGATCAGCCAAATACAGCATTGCAAATTGATGGGGTTGATCTGTTTTCGCTCAAAGGAAAAGCCTTGGCAAGGTTTCGAAATCAGCAGCTTGGTTTTGTGTTTCAATCGCATCAACTACTGCCAGAATTCAGTGCCATTGAAAATGTTTGTATCCCTGCCATGATTGCCAAAACACCCATGAAAAAAGCACAAAAAGAAGGGATGGAATTGCTTTCTTTTTTGGGTCTGAGCAATCGAGCAGATCACAAACCTGCCATGTTATCTGGAGGCGAACAGCAGCGTGTCGCTGTTGCCAGAGCACTCATCAACAAGCCCAAACTTCTCTTGGCTGATGAACCTAGTGGAAATCTGGACAGCAAAACTGCAGCACAGCTCCATGAGTTGTTTTTATCTCTTCGTGACAACTTCGACCAAACGATCGTATTGGTCACGCACAACAAAGAACTTGCAGCGCTTGGTGATCGCAGTCTGCAACTCGTCGATGGGCAATGGAGTTGAGTACTGATGCGTTGCGCGACTTTCTCAATGAGAAGTCCCAACAGTACAACCATCCTGATTTTATTTCTTCCGATCCCATACAGATTCCCAAACAGTTTGATACAAAAGAAGACATCGAAATTGCTGGGTTTCTCTCTGCCATTATTGCTTGGGGCAACCGAGCGAGTATCATTAAGAGTGCGTCCAACATTATGGATATCCTCGGCAATCAACCCCATGATTATATCCTCAATTCGACTCCTGCCGATTGGGATGCCATCGATCACTTTGTGCATCGCACCTTTAATATCATCGACTTGCGCTATTGTTTACAGGCCTTACAGCATTTATACAAAAATCATGGCGGACTGCATGGCGCCTTGCGTCCAAAAGCTAACGAAGCTTTTATGGATGATGCCATTGGGCGATTCCGAAGCCTTTTTTTTGAAATCAATCACCCCAAACGAACCACCAAACACATTGCCAACCCAGCCAAGGGTTCTGCTGCCAAACGAATTCATATGTTTTTGCGATGGATGGTAAGACAAGACAACAATGGGGTTGATTTTGGTTTATGGACTGACATCTCAAGCTCAATATTGTCGTGCCCTTTGGATGTGCATACAGGGAATATCGCTCGGAAATTGGGGTTGCTCAAGCGCAAACAAAACGATCAAAAAGCAGTGAGAGAACTCGATGAACAATTACGAATCCTTGACCCAAAAGACCCTGTCAAATATGATTTTGCCCTCTTTGGACTAGGGGTTTTTGAAAAGTTTTAGCCCCTTTCGTTTAGGTTTTCTATCTTTGCAACAGTTTTAATCATTTATCGAAATTTTTGGATGAATATACTTTTAAAGTCCGCAAAAATTATCGATCCTTCCAGCAGCTTTCACGGCAACACCCTCGATATTCTCATTCACAAAGGTGTTATTGACAAAATCGGTAAGAATATCAGTGCTCCCAAAGCGACTATGATTTCGCACCAAAACCTCTGTGTTTCCCCTGGATGGTTTGACAGCAGTGTGTCGTTTGGAGAACCTGGATACGAGGAACGAGAAACCTTATCCCATGGGCTTGAGGTCGCTGCTGCTTCTGGTTTTACGCACATTGCCTACAACACCAACACCAACCCCCTACCCATTTCTAAGGCGGATATGTCCTTTTTGCTGCGAAGTGCTACCGACACACCAACAAGCCTACACCCCAAAGCACATATCACTGTGCAAGACAACGCACAACAACTTGCCGAATTGCACGATTTACACACTGCTGGTGCTGTGAGTTTTAGCAATCATAAAAAATCAATAGACAACCCACACTTGCTCCTCCTCGCCTTGCAATATGCACGTGGGTTTGCAGGTTTGGTGGAGTCCTTTCCTATAGACCCACAACTAGCTGCGCATGGGGTTATGCACGAAGGGAAAATGAGCACTTCACTTGGACTGACAGGTATTCCCAACCTTGCCGAAGAAATTCGCATCAAAAGAGACTTGGCGATTGTGCGCTATACTGGTGGTCGATTGCATATCCCAACCCTTTCAACTGCAGAGGGTGTGGCATTGATTCGGCAAGCCAAAAAAGACAAACTCGATGTGAGTTGCAGTGTTGCCATTCACAATCTTGTGATGACCGACGATGAGCTCGTTGGCTTTGATACACGCTATAAGCTCATGCCACCATTGCGAGATAGCAAGGACCAAAAAGCACTGCTCAAAGGGTTAAAAGATGGAACGATCGATATGGTTAGTTCCGACCACCAACCCATGAATATTGAACATAAAAAAGTAGAGTTCGAACATGCTGCCTATGGAAGTATCGGGCTTGAAACTGCTTTTGGCAGCTTGTGTCAGTTGTTTGACGCAGCAGACGCTGCCTTGATGCTCACCAAAGGAAAAGAGCGATTTGGCGTCGCCCAGGCATCAATTGCCATTGGCGAACAGGCCGATTTGACCCTCTTTAGCCCTGACGGAACAACAACCGTTACCAAAGAATCCATCCAATCGTGTGTGAACAACAGTGCCTATTTGGGTAAAGAAATGAAGGGTACTGTTTTAGGGGTGATCCACAACAACCTCCACTTTCAAAATCAACACTGATTGGCTGTACTTGACTTTATCGTTCGTCAACCCAAAAACAGTACGCAAGACAAACCACCTTTGCTATTGTTGTTGCATGGCTATGGCAGCAATGAAAACGACTTGTTTTCTTTTGCTGATTTTCTACATCCCAGTTTGTTGGTTGTTTCGTTGCGTGCGCCACATGCTTTGCCAATGATGGGATTTGCATGGTATAGTATCCATTTTGACGCTGAACAGAACAAATGGTCTGACGATCAAGAGGCCATTGCCTCACGTGAGTTGGTGCTGCAGTTTTTGGGCGAACTGCAACAAACACATTCGTATGATTCAACAAAAGTGCACCTGTTAGGATTTAGTCAAGGTGCCATTTTGAGCTATGCCCTCGGGCTGACCTATCCCAAGCGTTTTGCCAGTGTGATTGCTTTGAGTGGATATCTCAATGAAAACATCTCACAACTCCCCAAACCAGCGGTAGCACCTGCGCTTTACGCTGCCCATGGCACACTCGATGAAGTGGTGCCTTTTGACTGGGGACAGCAATCGGCAGTGCAACTCAAACAAAAGGGGTTTGACATACAGTTTGACCAATTTTCTGTAGGACATACTGTTGGACAGGATGGGTTCTATCAACTTTTGGCGTGGCAAAATGCCAAGCTGGAACAACGATAGTAACAGCTTTCGTTTACAACTCACCTCTAACACCAAGGTGCTGCTATCTTTTTACCAACTTCACTGTTTTTATGCCATTGGTCGTTTGCACACGCATCAAATAAACTGCTGGTGCGAAACTACAGGTATTGACAGTGAGTTGTTTTTTGTTGGGGATTTGCGACAGTACTTCACGCCCACTGAGGTCATAGACCGAAAGGGATAGAATGTAATAAGGACTTTCGACAGCCAAGCGATTGCCAACAGGATTGCTGTAGTAGGACAATATGGGTTTGGCACTTGGCGACACTTCTAAAGGACTCGGATCATAGGCGCAGATGTTAAAGGGACCGAGATAATCAACTTCTGGCTTATCCCCCTCTTGTTGTACATGATCAACCACCATCGCATAATATTGGGGTTTTATGACTACAAAGATAAACGAAATCGTGAGGCGATTTATTGCAATCAGCAAATCGCTAGGGATACATGACATAATTGAGCAATCGCAAACGAAGTTGTTTGTTGTTGCTCACTTGATATTGAAAAAGGGCATCACCCCACTGACTGCCATTGGTGAAGTCTGCCAATATCCACTGGTGGTTTACGATGCTGATTTTATTGACAATCCAACCCTTGCCGATGGAGGAAAGCAAAGGGTTGCCATTGGGCGCATCGTTTTGTTCGAGCAAATACGCCTCTAGTAGCAGTTGCAAATCATCGGGACTGAGGTCTGGATGAGCTTGTTGTGCATCACGATTGAGCGCCAATGAAAAATAAGCATGTTCGGTCTGGTCTGTGACAAGCTGTGCAATAGAATCCTTAAGTTTTTCGATGCGATTTGTCATCCGTTCTTGACTGGCTGCAAAGGCCTCTGTCTTGTTCAAATCACTGACGAACAGGTATAGGGCTATCAATGAAATAAATAGCAGAAGGTATTGGATGATCTTGTTTCGCATCAGAAAGTGATTGAGAGGTTATCGTATGCCAAATGTACGCTTTTCGGGAGTTTTTGCTGCACATCTGCATGAAATCCAAGGTGATGACTGATGTGTGTGAAATAAGTGTTTTTGGCACCGATTTGCTGGGCCAAGTCAATGGCCTCTGCCAAGTTGAGGTGCGAGTGATGTGGCTCTTCTCGCAAAGCGTTGAGCACCAATACATCAAGTCCACTGAGTTTTTGGCGTTCGTCATCAGCAATGGTTTTAATATCAGTCAAATAAGCAAAAGACCCCACGCGATAGCCCAAAACATTCAATTGATGATGCTGCCCAACCACAGGGATGATGTGTTGTTGACAGAGCTGAAATGTTGTCGTTGGATCAACTGGATGAGGCTGTACAGCAGGTGCGCCAGGATATTTGTCAACGCTGTTCAAAATATACCCAAACCGCTGGGTAAGGTTGTCAATCACTCGATCCAAAGCATAAATGGGAATATCGCCTTGTCGAAAGAAAAAAGGTCGTATGTCATCGAGACCAGCAGTGTGATCAGCATGTTCGTGCGTAAACAGTATGGCATCGAGACGATCGATGCTGTTGTGCAGCATTTGCTGTCGAAAATCAGGGCCACAGTCAATCACAATCGAATAGTCGTCCCATTGCACCAAAGCAGAAGTACGCAGACGTTTGTCACGAGGGTCATCACTGTGGCAAACAGGGTGGTCGCTACCAATTATGGGAATGCCTTGTGAAGTGCCAGTGCCGAGGAAAGTAATCTTCAAAAAAAGTTTTATGTAAAGATATCAATTCAAACTTACTTTTTTACCTTTGTCAAAACCACGATTTATGCCTGTTTCGCTAGCCGGCGATCAACCTTTCGAAAACACTCCCTCACTCGAGGCAAAGGCATTACGCATCAACCTAAATGAAAATATCTATGGCACTTTTGCCGAGATTGGTGCTGGGCAAGAAGTGGTTCGCCATTTCTTTCGCTGTGGTGGGGCATCAGGTACCATTGCCAAAACAATGAGCGCCTATGACAAAAACTTTAGCGATGCCATTTATGGCAAAGGAAAGAGCTATGTCTCTGAAGAGCGACTCAATAAAATGCTCGACCTGGAGATCAAACACCTCGAAAAAAGAATTTCTGAAGAAGATCGAGCGAAGAAGATATTTTTCACCTACGCCAACACTGTCACCACAATCGATTTTGCCAAAAAATTTAAAGGCCATGGCTGGATGGGGATCAAGTTCCAAACCGAACCCAATGGCCCCTACTCCAAGATCAGCACCCACTTGCGCTTTCATGAAATCGATGCACGTTCACAACAAGAGTCTGTTGGGGTGGTTGGTGTGAATCTTATCTATGGGGCATTCTATCAGCACGATCGCCCACGCAAAATGCTGCGCTACCTCTTCGACCATATCGATAAAACTGCCGTCGAAATCGATACCATCAATTTTACAGGTCCCCTGTTTAAGGACATCGATAATCGAATCCTGAGTCTAGAGCTAGTCAAAAATGGTATGACCGAAGCAGTGATGTTTGGACCCGATGGTAACAATCTACTCCCAGCACGTGTGCTCTATAAAAAGAATATCCTCGCCATCAGAGGAAGCTTTCGACCTGTGACAAATGTCAATATGGATATGTTTACAAGCTCTTCAAAGATGTTCTATGGCGACAAAGATGTGAACGAAGAAAATACGATGAATATCTTCGAAATTACCCTCTCCAATTTGATGGCAAACAGTACTGGTTTCATCGACGAACAAGACTTTATGGATCGCGCCAAACTGCTGTGCGCGATGGGACAAACAGTGATGATTTCCAATTTTAAAGAGTACTATCGCCTGGTGGAGTATTTTTCAAATTACACCACCAAAAAAATACGATTGAGTATGGGTGTGAGTAATCTGATTGAAATTTTTGATGAAAAATACTATCGAAATCTCAGTGGAGGGATATTGGAAGCCTTTGGAAAATTGTTTTTTAAAAATATGCTGGTTTACCTCTACCCTATGATTGATAAAAAAACAGGTGAGATCGTCGATAGTACCAATTTGCGTGTGTCAGCACAAGTAAAAGAACTCTATAAATTCTTTGCCTACAATAACAAAGTGGTTGATATCACGGACTACAATAAAGACTATCTCAATATATACTCCAGAGAAATACTTTCACTCATCAACGAAGGAAAACAAGGCTGGGAGACAATGCTGCCAAAGATAGCTACAAAACTCATCAAAAAGAAACAACTATTTGGCTACCAAGAATAGCCTTCAAAACCATCTGCTAGCCTTCTAGTATCTGAGCAGCGTGTTCTTTTGTTTTGACTTTGTCAATCACACGCGCAACCACGCCTTGCTCATCCAAAATAAAGGTTGTTCGGAGAATGCCCTCATACTCTTTTCCACGAAACTTTTTAGGCCCCCAAGCACCAAACCCATTGATCAACTCCTTGTCAACATCTGCCAAAAGAGGATAGGGAAATGAGAATTTCATCGCGAATTTTGCCTGTGCAGTAACTGTATCAGCACTCACCCCAAGGATGGAGTAACCAGCCTTTGTCAACTCCGAATAATGATCTCGTAAATCACATGCTTCGAGAGTACAACCAGGAGTATTGGCCTTTGGATAAAAGAAAATAACCACTTTTTTTCCTGCATAATCAGAAAGTGAAACTGTATTTTCGTCGTGGTCCTGAACAGAGAAATCAGGGGCTTTCATACCAACTTGTAACATAGCAATATTTTTAGATTAATTTTGTAAAAATACAAATTATGAACAAAGCAGAGAAGGTTGCTTTTGTGATGAAAACACTGGATGAATTCTATCCAGAAATTCCTATTCCCCTCGGTCACAAAGACCCATATACCTTGCTGATCGCAGTGCTACTGTCAGCACAAAGTACAGATGTGCGTGTCAACCTGACAACCCCTCACCTCTTTGCAAAAGCAGATAACCCCTATGATATGGTCAAGTTGTCTGTAGATGAAATCCGAAACATCATCAAGCCTGTTGGTTTATCGCCTCAAAAAGCAAAAGGAATCCATGGGCTGTCAGAAATACTGATTGAGAAATATGAAGGTGTTGTGCCTGCCGATTTTGAAGCTTTAGAGTCGTTTCCGGCAGTTGGTCATAAGACTGCTAGCGTGGTGATGTCGCAAGCGTTTGGGGTGCCTGCTTTCCCTGTTGATACCCACATCCATCGGCTGTTGTATCGGTGGGGGTTGAGCACTGGAAAGAATGTAACACAAACCGAAAGAGACGCCAAACGATTGTTCCCAAAAGAACGATGGAATGATCTCCATCTTCAAATCATTTGGTATGGGCGTGAGTACTGTCCAGCCAGAGGTTGGGATCTGTCCAAAGACATCATTACCTCAACAATCGGTCGAGCAAGTGTGCTGAAGGCATACGACAAACGCAGATCTAATTCAAAAAGCGCTCGAAAATAAGTTCATCATCTGTTTCATCAATACAAAAAGAAGCAGCAAAAGCCTTGATAAAAGCAATCGTTTCTTTTTTGGGTTGATTATCGAATTTAGAGGGTGCAGTGTAGATTTTCTTCATATAATTATTTGTAGAGAAAACGACTGCTGTTGCTGAATTATTGTGTGAAGATCAAATTTCGTTCTTCAATCAATTTTCGCAAGTTGAGGACTGCATAACGCATCCTGCCCAAAGCAGTGTTGATGCTTACACCTGTTTGTTCCCCAATATCTTTGAAACTCATTTCCTGAAACAATCGCATGCGCAACACCTCTTTTTGGGTTTGGGGCAATTCATCAATCAAAAGAGACAAGTCAGCGTGAATTTGTGTTTCAATCATCAAATCTTCAATGCTACTGCTTTGTTCGACCAATCGATCCAAAACGTCTAAATCTTCGTGTTTGGACTCGTGCTTAGGTAGTCGGTTGATTTTTCGAAAGTGATCCATGATGATGTTGTGCGCAATGCGCATCACCCAAGATAAAAAGCGACCTTCGTCTTTGTATTTGCCAAGGCGCAAGTTTTTAATCACTTTTACAAAAGTGTCTTGAAATACATCATCTGCCAGTTCAGCATCTTTGACTTTTGAAAAAATAAATCCATACACTCGTTTTTGATAACGATCAACTAATATAGAAAAGGATTGATTGTTTCCAGATGTAAACTGGGTGATTAGGGTTGAATCTGAAAGGGACATAACATATTACGTTTTAAATGGTTACAATAAAATTAAAAAACGTATATGTGTTTTATGGGCAGAGATATTTTTACAAATATATCAATTTATTCAAATAACAAAAATTATATCGATTATGAATAATTAATAAGTATTTTTATAGATTATCCGAAATAGTGGATGAATGAAACAAAGTTGCAATTGAAAAAAGAGAAAATGATTCGGGTTCGTGGAGCAAAAATGCACAACCTGAAGGATATTAATATTGATATTCCCAGTCGCAAACTGGTGGTGTTTACAGGGTTATCAGGCTCGGGAAAGTCGAGTTTAGCCTTTGATACCCTCTACGCAGAAGGGCAACGTCGCTATGTGGAGAGTTTGTCGTCCTATGCGAGGCAGTTTTTGGGACGTCTCGACAAACCTAAAGTAGATAAAATTGAAGGTCTTGCCCCTGCCATTGCAATCGAGCAAAAGGTCAATAGCACAAATCCAAGGTCAACTGTCGGTACCACTACCGAAATCTATGATTACCTAAAACTGCTCTATGCGCGCATTGGCAAAACCTACTCCCCCATTTCCAATGAAGTTGTTTCCAAAGACAGTGTGAGTGATATACTTGATGATATCAAAACACACAAAGAAGGAACAAAGATTATTGTTTTATCCCCTGTGACAATCGATGAAAATCGATCGATGGAACAAGTACTGAATCTCTTCGAAAAACAAGGGTATGCGAGAATTCTGGTCGATGGAGAAGTTGTTCGCATCAACGAAGTGAAAGACAATCCACCCGCTTCCTGCCACCTGGTTGTTGATCGAGTGATTTTGAAAACTGATGAAGATGCATTGAGTCGCTTGGCCGATTCGTTGGAGACTGCTTTTTTTGAAGGCAAAGGGAACCTTCAACTCTTTTTACCAGATGATGATCTGTATAAAGATTTCTCAAATCAATTTGCAAGAGATGGTATGACGTTTATCGAGCCAACTCCTCATTTGTTTAGCTTCAATAACCCCTTGGGCGCATGCCCAGACTGTGAAGGCTATGGCGATTTGATTGGGATTGATCACGATTTGGTAATTCCAAATACAGCACTGTCAATTTATGAAGATGCAGTTGCGCCTTGGCGTTCGTCGAGCGCCAGTCGCTACAAAAAGAAACTGATCGAAACTGCTCGTTTGTTTGATTTTCCTATCCATAAACCCTATTTCGAACTCACAGAAGAACACAAAAAACTGCTGTGGCAAGGGAATAAGCACTTTAAAGGGATTGATGCGTTTTTTCAACGACTGGAAAAGAAAAGCTATAAGATTCAAAATCGTGTGATGCTATCACGATATAGAGGTCGCACAAGTTGTACCACTTGCGAGGGCAAACGACTTCGGAAAGACACACAATATGTCAAAATCAATGAAAAATCCATTGGGGATTTGGTCGATATGCCAGCACATGAACTGTTGGACTTTATGCAACAACTCAAGCTCAATGACCAAGACCAACAGATCGCTGAACGACTGCTCACAGAAATCATAAGCCGCTTGGATTTTCTCTGTGAAGTTGGCTTGTCGTACCTCACACTCAATCGAAAGTCAAACAGTTTGTCTGGAGGGGAGTCGCAACGAATCAATTTGGCAACCTCGCTGGGTAGCAGTCTGGTTGGGTCGATGTATATCCTCGACGAGCCAAGCATCGGTCTACACCCCAAAGACACAAAACGATTGATTCGCATTTTGGAAAAACTACGTGACCTAGGCAATACTGTGATCGTTGTTGAGCATGATGAAGATATCATTCGTGCTGCAGATGAGATTGTGGATCTTGGCCCTGAAGCAGGTCTTTTTGGAGGAGAAATTGTTGTGCAAGGTGCCCTGAATGATATTCTACAATCCAATGGCCTCACTGCATCTTACCTTAACGGAAAGGAGATAATCGCCCAAAAAACAAAGCCAATTAAGCCATCAAAATATATCGAACTGATGGGTGCACGTGAAAACAATCTAAAAAATATCGATGTTCGATTTCCGCTGCATTGCATCACTGCTGTAACAGGGGTTTCGGGTAGTGGAAAAAGCACCCTGATTAAAGGAATTCTCTGGCCTGCACTGCTGAGAGAAAAGAAAATTTTTACTGAAAAACCAGGCCAACACAGTGGTATTGGTGGTGATCTAAACGATATTACTGCTGCAGAGTACATCAGTCAAAATCCAATCGGTACCTCGTCGCGCTCCAACCCCATCACCTATATCAAAGCCTATGATGATATTCGAAAACTTTTTGCCGCCCAACAAGCCTCAAAATTGGCTGGCTATACAGCCAAGCATTTTTCGTTTAATGTCGATGGTGGTCGATGTGAAAGCTGTAAGGGAGAAGGTGAAGTGACAATCGAAATGCAGTTTATGGCTGATGTCAAATTGAAATGCGAAACCTGTGAGGGCAAACGCTTCAAACGAGAGGTACTCGAAGTTCGCTTTGCAGAAAAAAACATCTTTGATATACTGTCGATGAGTGTTGACGAGGCACTTGCTTTTTTTAAAAAACACAACGAAACCAAAATTGTAAAAAAAATCCAATCACTCGCCGACGTTGGGATGGGATATGTTGCCCTAGGACAATCATCATCTACCCTATCGGGAGGCGAAGCCCAACGAATCAAGTTGGGGAGTTATCTGACCAAGGGAAATCAAAAGCATAGTATTTTGTTTCTGTTCGATGAACCAACCACTGGACTCCATTTCCACGATATCGGAAAGTTACTGAAATCCTTTCGTCAACTCATCGATCAAGGACATAGCATTATCGTTATTGAACACAATACCAGTCTGATTGAACACGTTGATCACATCATCGATTTGGGGCCTAATGGTGGGCAATTGGGTGGAGAACTACTGGCAACAGGAAGTCCCACAGATATCAATATGAATCAAAAGTCAAGCCTCTACCAACAGTTATTTGATCACTCGATGCAACAGACGAAGTAAGTCGTTGGATAATTTCAATTGAACCACAATCGCTAAGTAAACAACTGACACCAGCGCTGATGTCAAAATGATTTGAAGGATGGGCGATACATCGAAGTCAAACGACTCAAAAACAACAAACAATATCCCAACAATAATCAGGGTTTTACACATATTCCACGAGAGTGGATGGGCATTGATTTTATAATACAAATAAGCCATCTTTAAAAGGATAGAAGCACCAATCACAACCAATGTTGAAAGTGCTGCACCATCGATTCCATAGAGAGGAATCCATACGATGTTGAGCAATGTAACCCCCAAAGCCATCAATACTGAAAATACAAGTGTGATCTGATAAAATGAACTGTTTGAAATAATCGCACTTCCACAACCAAAAATCATCGTTAGGAGTTTCGCCAACGAAATATATAACACAACAGTTGTGGCTGTTTGATAACCCACATCAGGCAACAAGGAGAATAAGGCTTCGCTATTGAGATTCACCAACAAGAAAAACCAACCCGAAACCACAACCAAGTTGAGGGCACTTTTTTTGTACAAATTGTTGACTTCTTTTGGGTTATTTTCATTTACTGCTGTTGCCACCAATGGGTTCAAAATTTGCTGCATCGCACGTGCTGGCACTTCGACTAGCGTGGCAGCAAAAATTGCAATGGCATAAAATGCTGTTTGCTTTATCTTTTGTAATTGTGGGATCATAAACTTATCGATATCGATGATTAAACTCCCTGCAAATGCAGCCAGTAATATAGTGGCAGAATAGATTAATATCGAACGGATGTTTGAGGGAAATTGCAAACGAATGCGAACTGGATAGTAATGATTTGCCAAGAGAATCATCAACAACAAACGAATAAAATAGCCAATGACTAAGGTGATGATGAATTGATCAAATGACAACTCGAAGAAGTACAAGGCAATCAGAAGAAGGAAGAGAAAAAATCGAGGGTAAATCTCTTTGAGGATATTGCCAAGCACAGATTGCAATTGAACACGAGCCCAAGCGTAAAACACTTCAAAATAAGCAGTGGCGACTGCCACGACAAAGATGACCCAAGTATAATCTGCAATGATCGGATTTTGTATGGAAAGGCTGTTGACAATCGAGTGATAAAAAACAATACAAATACCCCCCATGAGCAAGGCAATCAACAGTGGTAAGAGAATGACTGAATACATAAAACGTTGCTGCATCTCCTTGTCTTGATAAGAGCTGTAATATCGAATGATGGTCTGATGAATCCCAAAGCCAATCAATGGCATGAGCAAGTTGGATGTTGCCAATAAAAAGACAACAAGCCCATAGGCCTCAGCAGAAAGAAAAACAGGGTAAAACACCAGTGTATTGATGCCCCCAAACACAAAGGCAATGCCGATTGTCAGTATATTTTGTGAGGTTTGTTTGGCAACGATTCCCATCAATTGTTGGATTGATTGAGGTACAAATGTAGTTGTTCGGCTTGTTTTTTACGCAAAAAACGCTGATCGGGTTGTTGGAGGGGTGCACTCGTTTTTGATTTATAATACTCGAATACAGTTGCAATCCAAGCGGTTATTTGATCGATTTCGGTGTATAAAAAAGCAGCTCCTAACTGATAGTCTTTAATGATTTTGGACATATCACCATGTTTGTTGACAATCGCCAAAATAGGACGTCGAGCAGCCATATAAGGATACAATTTTCCATGAATCACAAACTGACTTTGGGGGTGATCATTACCCAACAACAATAGTAGATGAGACTGTGGAAGTATGTTGTCAATCACCTCTTTTGCGTGATAGCCATGAACAGTGACTTGATTCTCCATTTCTGGGGGTATTGGCTTGTTTTCATAAACGCCATACAAATGCAAATGCGCATGATTGGCAAAGGCTTGATCGCGAGATGAAAGTTGATCGAAGACAGCCCATAGTGTTTCGATATGCTGATTGGGTTTTAAAACACCTGTGTAGGTGATGGAAAACTCATCAGACAATGTGCCCTCCAATATCCTTTCATAGCCATTATAAATACAACTCACTGAGGGGTTTATCGCAGAATAGAACCTTGCTAGGCTTGGTGTCGTTGTCAACACATGATCAGCAGTTGAGATCACTTGCTGTTCGATTCGCTTGTGTTTTTTACGAACAAATGACATCATTGGCAACTCATGATTGACATAAAATTGTGTCCAAGGATCACGAAAATCAGCCAACCATTGTACAACATTTGATTTGCGAATTGCATGACCAACCATGTGCATACTATGCGGTGGTCCTGTTGTAATCAGCCACTGGGTGGGTTGCGCCGCCAAACGCTTTTTGACCAAACGAATTGCTGGATTGATAAAAAACTGTCGAGCATCTGGGAGGAAAAAATTGGCACGAATCCATCGAACAACATATGAAAACAACCCCTTTGATGTTTTTGATTTTGTCGTGCTGTACAAACGTTTTCCAGGTTCCCAGATCGAGAGGGGATATATGTTGATGTTGGGGTGTGCCTGATCAATAAAAGATGAATCAATAGGAGTACCAGCTGGGTGCTGAACAGTAATTACATCAATTGTCCATCCCTTTTTTGCAAGTTCGTTGGTGAAAAACCACCAACGTTGTACCCCCGATCCGCCAGCTGGTGGCCAGTAGTAACTTACAAGGATTATATGTTTTGATTGAGAAACCCCCAAAGTATTATTGTTTTAATCCGAATCTCTTCAAGGGTACAAAAAATACGAAGACAATCAAGCTAAAAACTCCATATCCAGCCAATCGAATGCGTGAACCACGAGCAATCACATTTGGCTCAAATCGAAAAAGAATCTCATGTGTACCAGCAGGAATAAGAAGCCCTCGAAGTGCGTAGTTTACACGATGATGTGAAACTTCATCTCCATTGATAAACGACTTCCAACCATGTGGGTAATACATCTCTGAAAAAACAGCAAATGCAGTTGATGAGACTGTCACTCGATATCTCAACTCATTGGCTTTATGACTGACCAATGAAATTTGAGATAGGCTGTCCAATGCAAACTGGTTTTGAGAGATATTCTCTGTTGTTAGTGCCTTACGCTCAAGATCCTCAATGGCAAGACGCTGAATTTCATCGTTGGCAGATGAACAAGAAATGACTTCCTCAACGAGCCATGCGTTGCCAAAAGTACTGGGATTAACACCTGCAGTCAGACTTCCATCCTCAGCAGTTTGTAAGGTATATTTGATGTTGAGCATATTGACAACATTGGGCGAAATCGTTTCACTCAAGTGGTAGTCATACAAGTCTTGCATACGATGGGGTTTGGCACCATGATAGCCTCCAATGGTGTTGTGAAAGTAAGCAGTTCGCGCATGTGCCATGCCAAGTCGTGGTTCAAATACTCGATACCGAGTCGTGTCTTTTTGTATCGCTCTGTCGGCAGCAGTGGCCTGAAATGGACGCTGCATCACTGACTTATTCGCAAAGTCATCACTGTTGACATAATTGCGGCCAAATGACCATAGGTCAATCAACATCACCAATGCGACAATAGGAATGACATACTGTTTTTTATTGTCTAAAAATGCCAAACGACAAACAGCATATATCACAACAATGAAACCCACTGCGCGCAATAAATCATTGAGAAGCATCGTTTTTCGATCTTCCATCAAAGGATTTAAAATTTCTGGATAAGCAGAGAAAATTTCAAAATTAGATTGATAATCAAATACAGAAACAGCAGCAATCCAAACCAATCCCAAGAGGCCCACCACAAGCAAAAGACTGCGATTGAGCGCATGTAAACGAGATGAATTGGAGGTATCCATCAAGCCAATCATACCCATAACAGCAGCGAGTGGAAAACAAAGTTCTAAGATCACTTGTGCAGAACTCACTGCCCTAAACTTGTTGTAATAAGGTACATAATCAATCAAAAATTGAGTGAATTGAGGGAGGTGCTTCCCCCATGAAATCAACAGTGAAACAACAATTGAAGAAAGTAGAATAAATCGCCAACGCTTGTGCATCAAAAAGAATCCAATCAGTGACAGGAAAAATACTGTAATGCCAATATATGCAGGTGCTTCAACGATGGGCTGGTCACCCCAATATGTACGTGCATATGAGAATACATATTGTGCTGTTTCAGCATCGGCAGTTTGTAAAAATTGCGCTAGCTCTCCCGAAGGGTCAGGACGATCGCCACTTCCACCACCAGTTAGACGTGGGATGATGAGGTTTAGCGTTTCAACAAAACCATAACTGTATTCAGTGATATAATCAAAAGACAAACCATCGCTTGATGACGTTGTCTCACCCAAAGCGTTTTCTTTCAGTGGTGAGCTGCCTCTTGTGCTTTCTTTTGCATATTCACTCGTTGCAAGCAGTTGCGTGGCGTTAAAACTGAGTGCCAATAAGCTTGCAAAAATCATCGCTGATAGTGATTTGATCAGTGATTGATATTTTCGCTTTTGCAACAATTCGATTGTGAATCCAAGTGCTATCAAACCCACAAGAATAAAAAGGTAATAGGTCATTTGATAATGATTGGCATGGATTTGCAAGGCCATTGCCAGTGTGAGTATGGAAAATCCAAGCATACGTTTGTTGGAAAACACATGCACCATCCCCAATACAACCAAAGGCATATAACCAATGGCAAGTGCTTTGGTGTTGTGTCCTACCCCCAAAATAATGAGTAAATAAGTCGAAAACCCAAAAGCGATAGCCCCTGCAATAGCAATTTGAAACTTGGGTGTGAAATACAACAGCAACAGAAAAAAACTGAGCATATACACGAAAAGATAATCAGCAGGTCGAGGTAAAAATCGAATCAACTTGTCAAGTGTCCCTATAAAGTCATAAGGATATGTAGAGGTAATTTGGTAGGTCGGCATACCACCAAATGCATTGTCAGCCCAATATGGCTCTTCATCAAAGTCGGCACGATGTTCCAACACTTGTCGTTGCATTCCTTGAAATTGCTGAATATCAGACTGTACGATGACTTTGCCACTGAGCAATGGATAGAAAAAAGCCATAGATAGCAAGGCTAAAAATATGACTGAAAGGAAATGAGGAATGCTATTTTTTATCATTAATCAAGGACTTGAATGTCAAAAATACAATTCTAAGCGTTACTTGTGCTAAAGCATTTCTTTATATTTGAGATGATGAACCATTTACGTGCAACATTCTGTTTTTTTTTGCTACTCATTTCTTCACTTGTGAGCAGTCAATACACACCTATTATCAACAGTAATCGACCAGGTTTTACACAGGGTGCCTTTGCTATCGCACCAGGTGTTTATCAGCTGGAGTTTGGGGCGTCTTATCGTCAAGACCGGTTTGCTTCACTGGCAGATGCAAAAAGTACAGGCGCAGGATTTACCCTCGATCTCCGTACTGGTCTGATTTTGCAAAACCTTGAACTGATTTATCGAGTTGATTATCAATCCGACCAAATCTCTTTCAACAACGCCTCGGGAAGATTGAGCTATAATAGAGCTGGTACAAAAAAGAATACCCTCGGATTTAAACTCCTGCTGTTTGATCCATTTCGAAACGCTGAATGGTATAAACCCGACACAAAAAGCTACAAGGCAAATAAAGGCATTCGACCTATTGATTTGATCCCAGCAGTATCACTTTATTTGGGATCTGAATTGAGCATCGGAAACATCTATCCCTATGGAGAACCTTTTGCACCTATTTTTAACCTGCTACCCCCCGCACTGGAACAAAATCAGATTTCGGGAGAAGTCATGTTGATTACACAAAATCATTTTTTAAATAATTTTGTGCTTGTAACAAATTGGGGAAGGAGATATTTGGGATGTCCCTATGAACAAAATTTTATGTCGAGTAGTTTGATGATTCCCATCAAAAAAAGATTGTTGGGGTTTGTAGAGCAAGTCAGTGTTGATAGCGAGTTATCTACAGATGTATTTTTAACAGCTGGTGCTGTTTATCTGTTCAATGAAAACATACAAGTGGATGCATTTTTGAGTCATACGTTCAAGAGCACTCCAAGCATGTTCGCAGCAGGTATTGGTGTTTCCTATCGCATCGATCGATACAACGACAAAGGCATCCCCCAAGAGATAAAAGATCTGAGAAAACAACGCAAAAAAAATCGTATGGATCGAAAAATGAATTCTGAAAAAATAAACGAGTTTAAAGATCGTGAACGTGAAAGAAAAAAAGCAGAACGAAAACAAAAAAAAGCATCCAAAAAGAAGAAGTGATGAAGCAATATAGCCTACATGAAGTCAAGACAAAAAAAGAATACCATGCTTTTTTTACATTTCCCTTTACACTTTATAAAGGTTGTGATCAATGGGTGCCGCCCATCACCAGTGAAGAAAAAGCCATCTTTAATCGTGCGAAAAATCCTGTATTTGAAAATGCTGATGCCAAGCTTTTTGTCGTCAAAAATGGAAAGCAAATTGTTGGTCGTATCGCTGCCTTGATCAACTGGATTGAGGTCAAAGAACAAGCCAAAACTAAGGTGCGTTTTGGGTGGTATGACACTATCGACGATCTAGATGTAAGTCGTATGCTCATCGAAGCTGTGCATTCGTGGGGAAAGCAAAATGGATTGACATATCTCGAGGGGCCGATGGGCTTTTCCAATATGGACAAAGCAGGAGTTTTGGTGCAAGGCTATGAATACAAAAACACCATGATCACATGGTATCATTATCCCTATCAAAAGAAACACCTAGAAGATCTGGGACTTGTCAAACAAGCAGAATGGGTCGAGTTTCAAATTAAGATATTCAAGGCTGAGGATGCCCCTGAAAAGGTCAAGAAATATGCTGAACTCATTTCAAGGCGATACGAACTGAGTGCGCTTGAATTTTCGACTCGAAAAGAGTTGGTGCCCTACGTCGATAAGATGTTTGACCTACTAAACAAAACCTATAACAACCTACAGTCTTTTGTTCCTATACAACCATATCAAATTGCGCATTATAAAGAAAAATATTTTTCGTACATCCATCCCAAATTTATCAAGTGCGTGGCAGACAAATCTGGCAATCTCATTGCCTTTGCCATCACCATGCCTTCCTTTTCAGAAGCCTTAAAAAAAGTGAATGGCTCGCTCTACCCCTTTGGATTTCTTCACATTTTGCGTGCACTTCGAAAAAACAGCAGGGCTTCATTTTATTTGATTGGCATCGATCCAGCCTATCAAAACAAAGGGGTGACAGCAATTTTGTTTGACGCCATCCAAAAAATGTTTAACGCGCAAAGCATTACAGATGTTGAGACAAATCCCGAGCTTGAGGAAAACAATTCGATTCAACTCATGTGGAAAAACTATGAGCATGAACTACATAAGCGTAGGCGTACTTACAAAAAAGATATCAGCTAGTTTTTGTTTTTTACTTTTGCCACATGCAAAATGAAGGGAAAACCATAGTCGCTTCGGCTACTGCACCAGGCACAAGTGCCATTGCCATTGTTCGTCTATCGGGTGATAAAGCCATCATCATCGCCGATCGTGTTTTTCGATCGGTGCATGGCAAAACCCTTGCAAAGCAAAAATCACACACCATTCATCTAGGTCATATTGTGCAAAACGATAGCACGCTTGATGAGGTACTTGTAAGTTTGTTCAAAGGGCCAAATTCATACACTGGCGAAGATGTTGTAGAGATTTCATGCCATGGGTCTATCTATATTCAACAGCAACTGATCCAACTGCTGCAAAAGGAAGGAGCACAAATGGCAGCGCCTGGCGAATTTACCCTACGCGCTTTTATGAATGGGAAAATGGATCTAACCCAAGCAGAAGCAGTTGCAGACCTTATTGCCAGTGAAGGAGAAGCTGCACATAGAGTGGCAATACAGCAACTTCGTGGGGGTATCAGCAATCAGTTGGAACAACTCAGACAACAACTGATCGACTTTGCTTCGTTGGTAGAACTTGAGCTTGATTTTAGCGAAGAGGATGTTGATTTTGCAGATCGAAATGCATTGGATAAACTATTACAAGAAGCCCAAGACACGATCAAATCACTTGTTGATTCATTTGCTGTTGGGAATGCCATGAAACAAGGCGTTCCTGTTGCTATTGCAGGAAAGCCAAATGCTGGAAAATCGTCCTTACTCAACGCACTTGCCCAAGAGGAAAAAGCCATTGTTTCTGAAATTGCTGGTACCACACGAGACAGCATAGAAGATACTGTTACGATTGATGGGATTCAGTTTAGATTTATCGATACTGCTGGCCTTCGAGAGACTGAAGATACCATCGAAGCCATAGGCGTTGAAAAGGCTAAAACTAAAATTTCAGACGCGCAAGTCCTTCTCTATGTAGTGGATTCTGAAACAATGACAACTGAAGATATCAAAACAGAAGTCAATGCACTACAGCATCAAAGCCCTTTGGTGTTGTTGAACAAGGCAGACCTTTACGATACAAACCAACTCAACAACCAAAGCAGAAAGTTGGGTGATATAGATTCAATTGTTATTTCAGCAGAAACAGGTGCAGGCTTGGACAAGTTGAAAAATCATCTGGTACAGCTTGTGAATCACACCAACTACGATACGATTGTGAGCAACAGCCGTCATCACAATGAACTTCAACAAACCCTCACAGCAATTTTGACTGTTCGAGAGGGCTTATCAAGTGGTTTGAGTGGTGATTTGCTAGCAGTTGATTTGCGAACAGCACTGCATCATTTGGGTATGCTGACAGGATCGATTTCATCCGATGAACTTCTGGGAAATATATTTGCTAATTTTTGTATTGGGAAGTAATTAAAAAAATTACTGTTTTACCACACGTCTTGTCACCCATTCTTTATTGTCTGTGCGATACAGTCGAATGAGGTACATCCCATTGTTTACAGAACCTAAATCAACACTTGAAGTATTTGTCTTCATCAACTGTTTTCCAGTGAGGTCATACACATGAATTTTGGTGATAATGTCTTGATTGGCTTGCACAACTCCCGAGGTGGGATTGGGATATACAAATATATCTTTGTCCTGCGCTCCTTCAATACTCAAGTTGGGGTTTGTTGATCGTGTGTAAATGAAGCCCCCACCGTTTGACCTTCCAGACTGCCAGGAAGTGAAAGTTACGTCAATATGAATATCATCAGACTCAGTAGTTGTGCCTTTTGTCAATTTTAAAACAACTTGGGTGTTTAAAGGAGGTTTGTTTCCACCTGTCCCATAAAAATCCCGAAAATTATCAAATGATAAGTTCGTATCAGAAGTGCTTCCCAATGCCCAAAGTGTACCCACAGGGCTTGTTCCTTGGACATATGAGCTTTCTTGACTATAATTGATCAAAGCACCACCACTATTGGTGCGAGTCAACCAAACATCATCAGTAATTCGATCTTGGTGTTGCGCACTCGTATAATCTGCATTGTTGGGCTTTGAAATGGTAATCGTTGCTCCATCCCAAACAGTTTGGGAAAAACACATTAAAGGTGTCAGTAAGAGTAAAATATATTTCATAACAGTAATTTTTCCTTCTAAAGATACAATTCTTACGCCAATTCCATTTTTTCCTCGATTAGAAACACCTATTTTTGAAAAAAAAAATGCAATTTCTTCTGCTCTTTGCATTCTTCATATGTGGCATTGCGCATGCACAAACGATTTTAAATTCAGAATCGTTATTGAATCACTCCACTACTAAACTCAACACACAAATCAATCTCTCTTTCGACTGGGAATCAGGCAACGAAAATACGTTTGCTTCTTTTAATCAAATATTAATCGGAACGAAACAAGGACGTCAACTTTGGCGACTCATCGTGGGGCATGACTACGAGGATGATGAAGGGGAAATTGTTGCAAATGACTGGAGTGCACAGCTTCGCCTAAACCATTTTGTCAGCGATAAAAACTCGATCTATGGTTTTATTCAGACGCAAAATATCAAGGTGTTACAGATGAACCATCGTCAACTTGTTGGAGGTGGCTATCGTCATTCGCTGTTCAACAACGATCGCCAGTACATCGATCTTGCAGCTGGTTTGTTTTATGAAGATGAAGAATACCCTAATCTTCAAACACATAAATATCGATTCAATATCAATATGTTTTTGCGTGTAAAACTGCTTGTAAAACTGTATTTCAATTGTGTAACCTACTTCCAAGTCAACACAAAAGATGCAAGCGATATTCGATTTTTTGTTGAGCCAAAAATCAATTTTGAACAAGAAAAATTTGCCTTATCCATTGGCGCACAAAACAGGTATAATTCAACCCCATATTCACAAAATAAAAAGAACGATCTCTTGTCCCAAGTTGCACTGACAATCAAATTGTTTAAATAATGCGATTGTAATGAGGAAAATTTTATTAATAATGACAATGAGTCTCTTTTTTGGCTGTAAAAGTGATGACAATTGTGGCGAGGTCATCGATAAAGTCATAAATAATGATCGCTTTTTACTCGTCATCCGATTTGATGATGGCGCGAGTACGAGCGAAAATGAATTTAGTGGGGAACTGGTCGACGATATCGAAGTCAGCGAGCAAACCTTTTCGAGCTTCGATGAAGGAGACAACTATTGCATCAAATAGCTAGTGTTTGGTCATTTGACCAGGTTTGGGTTCTTGTCCTTTCCGAACATACTGACAACAAGCAGGCAACTGATCATATATTTCTTTAGATGCGTTGTGGTGTTCAGTGTCATGCCCTGCAGCAGCGATTTGCTTTTCGATTGTACCTATGTCTGTTTTTAATCCATTGTAAATCAAACGAAGTTGTCCAGAGGAATTATCCCAAGAGGCATATTTGACACCTTTCACTGAAAAAGCAGCTTTCTCAATTCGCTTTTTGCACATGTCACAGTTGCCAAGAACTTCAATGCTATTCTTTTCGTTTTCTGATGGACTCTCTTGTGCAAAAGAAAGCAGAGAAAAGCTGATAAAAAATACAATAAATACTGCTTTCTTCATGATTCAAATTTATAAATTATATCGCAACCCAACATACATCATCCGTCCAAAAACAGGAGCGTACACCAAGCTCGAATCAAAAGACGAAGAAAAGGGCTGATCAGCAGAAAAAATGGGTTGTGCTTGTTTGTAATTCGTGAGGTTTTCACCACCCATATAGATTTCAAAATTAGGCTTTGGGATATAGGTAATTTGTGCATTCATCAATCCAAAAGCATTACTCTCAAAGCCACTCGGATGTTGGATGGTTGCAGGGATGCGCTGTGGACCTGTATAGTGATAGGTAGCATCTGCTCTCCACTGATCCCCTACATACCCAAGATTTAAAAAATATCGTTGTTTTGGCTGTAAAGGCTTTTGCTTTTTAGCAGCGACATAATCGACCTGAACATCATAAAATTTATAGGAAAAACGAGCATCTATCAGTCTAAACAAACGTGCGTCCAACCCAAGCTGTAAGCTGTTTGCATAGCTATCACCATCAAGGTTATAAAATGATACTTGTCCTTGTGTTTCCCAATCCACAACCACCTGGTTGACAAATGATGTTCGAAATATATCTAGATTGACATTCAACGGAATCGTGCCGATTTGAAAACCTTTCAAATAACTGACTCCATAGTTCCATGCACGCTCTGGTAATAATCCATAATGATGGCTTTGAAGTTCAGGGATCAATATCGTTCTGCCAGAGCCAAATAATTTTTGATTTTCAGCAAATACAGTCGCTACTCTACGTCCACTACCCATCAAAAATCGTAAACTAGAGGTATCTGTAAACGCATAACGCAAATGCGCTCGAGGGGTAACGAAACTGCCAATATGATTGTGATGATCAAAGCGAAGACCCAACACAATTCGAAGTCGCTCGAGGCTGTCATAACTGTACTCAAAAAAAGCACCCACAGAACGATCAATTCTGTTGGTTGATTGCACTTCTACTGTTTCATCATACTGGTCATATGCGAACTGTAGTCCTGTCTTAAATTTATGAAGGGTGTTGCTCAGAATGGAGTTAAATATCACATTTGAAAACATACTCTTATGGCGAATATCGTATGCTCGCAAACCATAATATGACTGCTGATCGTGGTCGCTGTAAGCCAACTGAAAACCAAAGCTTTGATAGGGTAATTCAGGGAAAACATAGCCAAGTTTGAGCGAAGTTTCATAGCGTTTTGTCAGCATCTCACTCCCCCACACTGCTGCTGTGTTTTTATGCGTTTTTGGAATAAAGTTTGTTTGCCCAAAAAGCTTATTGTCATGAAGCATTCTGACATTAAAGAAGGACACCCAACCCTTTTCTGCATCTAGGTATTGAAAGCGAGTGAGGATATTCACTTGATCGGAAAGAGGCATATCCAAAAACTGATCATCATTTTTATCTACCCTTTCTGTGCGTTCGTTATAATGCACAAATAAATTTGCAGACCAATTGTTCGACAAATTCGCTTTCGTATGAACATTCAACTCATTTCGCCCCTCAAAAGAACGAAATAGATTGAGGAACAATCGCGCGCTTGTCAAGGGTTTTTTTAGTTCAAAATTGATTTGACCAGTCATGCTTTCATAGCCATTTATCACACTTCCAGCGCCTTTGGTGATTTGTAGGCTTTCGATCCATGTGCCAGGGATAAAGCTCAAACCATACACCTGCGATACTCCTCTGATCGTAGGTATGTTTTCTTCTGTAAAGAGTAAGTATGGACTGGGTAAACCCATCATTTTCACTTGCTTAACACCTGTGAGTGCATTGTCAAAATTGACATCAATAGCTGGGTTGGTTTCAAAGCTTTCAGAAAGGTTGCAACAGGCAGCTTTTAGGAGTTCCTCGCTACTGACATTCAAAACGCTTTGTGCAGACAGAAAAGACAATTGGCTAGTCTTTTTTCGTTCAGAAACAACGACTTCGTCTAGGTTTGCGCCATCTTTTCGCTTTAAAATATGGATGATTGTTTTTGAATTTTGAATGCTAAGGGTATCTGAAGTAAAACCCACGAAAGAGATTACCAATTGAGAATCGGAAGCCTGTTTTTGCATCGAAAATTTGCCATCGATATCAGTGACAGTTCCTTTATTTGTTGCAAGCCAATACACATTCGCTCCTGGCAATGGGTTGCTTTCATCATTCCCAAAAACAGTACCTGAGAAAACGTCTTGCGCTTGCACAAAACAGAAACAAAAGAAGAAAATTAAGAACCTAGATAACACAGTTGCAAGTTACTAAAATCATGTTACATAAAAAAGGTTACCTTAGTCAATGAAAATGAGTAAAAAGAAAAAAATAAACAGCGATCCACCCATTGATTTGGTTGCTGACTTTTACAGTCAAAAAAAGTTGAATGTTGATGAAATTGTAAGAGTCAAAAAAGAAAGCATACAAGCTGTTGTCAGCTACAGTCTTGCGCCCTACACAGAAGTTTATGTGATTGGTAATCCTACTGATTAAACTTTAACATTTTTTGAAAGAATGTATTTTCAACAAAAGCCGTTTTTATATTGTTAATTTCTTTCACTGTTCTTGAACCTATATTTTGAGATGAAGTTTTAAATTAGCAGCCATGCCACAAACCACCCAATATACAGAAGATAATATCCGATCGCTCGATTGGAAAGAGCACATTCGCATGCGCCCTGGTATGTATATTGGCAAACTCGGCGATGGGTCTTCTGCTGATGATGGGATTTATATTTTACTCAAAGAGGTGCTCGACAACAGTATTGATGAGTTTGTCATGGGTGCTGGAAAAACCATAGAAATTTCTGTGAAAGAGGGGCAAGTCACTGTGCGTGACTATGGGCGTGGGATCCCTTTAGGAAAGGTGGTTGATGTCGTGTCGCGTATGAACACTGGTGGTAAGTATGACACTCGCGCTTTTAAAAAATCAGTTGGTCTAAATGGGGTTGGTACAAAAGCAGTCAATGCCCTTTCGACCTATTTTAAGGTCGAATCCATTCGTGATGATCAATCAAAGGTTGCTGTTTTTGAAAGGGGAGAGCTTATAGAAGACCCTGCACAAGAACCGAGTAGCAAGCGCAAAGGCACATCTGTTTCTTTTGTGCCAGACGAAAGCATTTTTAAACACTTTAAATATCGTCACGAGTACATCGTTCGAATGCTCAAAAACTATGTGTATCTCAATCCAGGACTGACGATTGTCTTTAATAGCGAGAAATACAAGTCAGAGAATGGTTTAAAAGATTTGCTCGAAGACAACAACAATGCTGAGGATATGCTTTATCCCATCATCCATTTGCGTGGTAATGATATCGAGGTGGCTATCACACACAGCAAAACACAATACAGCGAAGAATACCATTCCTTTGTCAATGGGCAACACACAACCCAAGGTGGTACCCATCAATCTGCTTTTAGAGAAGCCATCGTAAAGACTGTTCGAGAACACTATGGCAAAAATTTTGACGCATCAGATATTCGAAAATCTATCATATCAGCCATCAGTATAAAAGTGATGGAGCCAGTGTTTGAGTCCCAAACAAAAACCAAGCTGGGGTCAACAGATATGGGTGGCGATCTGCCAACTGTTCGCACATATATCAATGATTTTATTGGAACGAAACTCGATAATTATCTCCATAAAAACTCCACAACTACCGAGCAACTCCAACGTAAAATCTTACAAGCTGAAAAAGAAAGAAAAGAACTCTCTGGCATAAGAAAATTGGCACGTGAACGAGCCAAAAAAGCGAGTTTACACAACAAGAAATTACGTGATTGCCGCATCCATTTGGGTGATATGAAAAAAGAAAGGCGACTGGAGTCAACTCTTTTTATTACAGAGGGAGACTCTGCAAGTGGATCGATTACAAAATCGAGAGATGTCAACACCCAAGCAGTGTTTAGTTTGCGAGGTAAACCTTTGAATTCTTATGGCATGAGTAAAAAAATTGTTTATGAAAATGAAGAATTCAACTTGCTGCAAGCAGCACTGAATATCGAAGAGAGTTTGGAGGATTTGCGCTATAACAATATCGTCATCGCTACAGATGCTGACGTGGATGGTATGCACATTCGTTTGTTGCTGATCACATTCTTTTTACAGTTCTTCCCAGAACTGATTAAAGAAGGACATCTGTATATTTTACAAACCCCACTTTTTAGGGTGAGGAACAAAAAAGAAACGATTTATTGTTACTCAGAGCAGGAACGAATCGATGCCATGAATAAGCTAGGACAGAAACCTGAAATCACAAGGTTTAAGGGCTTGGGCGAGATTTCACCTGACGAGTTCAAACACTTTATTGGGGATAATATTCGTTTGGACCCCATCATGCTAGACCGAGCTGTTGGTATAGATGAAATGTTATCATTTTATATGGGTAAAAACACCCCAAAAAGGCAAGAGTTTATTATTGATAATCTAAAAGTCGAACTTGATCAAGTAGAGGAGTAGTATGGACGAACACTTGGACGAACATTTCGACGAGTCACAAGACACCTTAGTCAAGGTAACTGGGATGTATAAGGATTGGTTTTTGGATTATGCCTCATACGTGATTTTGGAACGTGCTGTTCCTGCCATTGCCGATGGATTAAAACCAGTACAAAGGCGTATCCTTCACTCGATGCGTGAGTTAGACGATGGTCGCTACAACAAAGTGGCAAACATTGTTGGACATACCATGCAATATCACCCACATGGTGATGCAAGTATATCTGATGCGATGGTACAAATCGGTCAAAAGGACTTGCTGATCGACACCCAAGGGAATTGGGGAAATATCCTCACTGGCGATAGTGCTGCTGCTTCGCGATATATCGAGGCTCGTCTCTCAAAGTTTGCGCTTGAGGTTGTCTATAGCCCTAAAGTAACCCAATGGCAACTGTCGTATGATGGGAGAAAAAAAGAACCAATTAACCTGCCAGTAAAATTTCCACTATTGCTCGCACAAGGTGGTGAGGGGATTGCTGTTGGGTTGTCAACAAAGATCTTACCTCATAATTTTATTGAATTGATAGATGCATCGATCAAACACCTCAAGGGAAGACGATTTGAGTTATATCCTGATTTTCCAACAGGTGGTGTCATGGACATTGGTCAATACAACGATGGTCTGCGAGGGGGTAAAGCTCGTGTTCGCGCAAAGGTTTCTCAACTCGACAAAAACACTTTGGTCATACGAGAAATTCCATTTAGTACAACCACATCTTCTCTGATTGACTCCATTTTGAAGGCCAATGACAAGGGTAAAATAAAAATCAAAAGGATTGAGGACAATACAGCTGCTGAAGTTGAGATTCTAATCCATCTACCTGCCAATATATCGCCTGATAAAACCATTGATGCTCTCTTTGCATTTACTGCCTGTGAAACCTCTATTTCACCACTTGGCTGTATCATCGAGGACAACAAACCTCTTTTTATAGGGGTAAGTGAAATGTTGCGTAGATCAACAGACAACACTGTTTCGATACTCGATCAGGAGTTGTTGGTAAAAAAGGCAGAATTGGAAGAGCAATGGCATTTTGCATCTCTTGAGCGCATTTTTATCGAAAATCGAATCTATCGTGACATCGAAGAACAAGAAACTTGGGAGGGTGTTATACAAGCCATTCACAAAGGATTAACACCTCATATCGGTCATTTAAAACGAGAGGTAAACGACGACGACGTTGTTCGATTGACAGAAATACGAATCAAGCGGATTTCAAAATTTGATCTTGATAAAGCCCAACAACGCATTGATGCTCTCGAGGCTGATTTGGCACAAGTGAAGCATGATCTCGCAAATTTGACAGATTTTGCAATCAGTTACTTCAAGCATCTAAAGCAAACCTATGGGAAGGGTAGAGAGCGAAAAACAGAGATTCGTGTCTTCGACGATGTAGATGCCAAAAAAGTTGTCATTCGAAATACCAAGCTCTATGTGAATCGTGAAGAGGGATTTGTGGGTACATCGCTTCGCAGAGATGAATATGTCACCGACTGTGCTGATATCGATGATATTATTGTATTTACAGCCGATGGAAAAATGACAGTGACAAAGGTTGAGCCCAAAACATTTATTCGAAAGAATATCATACATGTGGCTGTTTTTAAGAAGAAAGACGATCGCACGATATACAATATGATCTACAGAGATGGACGAGGTGGAACGACCTATATGAAGCGATTCCCTGTGACAAGTGTGACTAGAGATAAGGAGTATGATTTAACCAATGGCAATGCTCAATCCAAAGTGTTTTACTTCTCAGCAAACCCAAATGGAGAAGCAGAAATCGTAACAGTTTTACTGCGCCAATCCAAGGGGATAAAAAAGCTTAAATGGGATGTTGACTTTGCAAATTTGGATATCAAATCGAGGGGTGTTCGTGGGAATACAGTTACCAAATACACTGTCAATCGCATTGAGCTCAAGGAAGAAGGGGTTTCAACACTCAAACCACGTGATATATGGTTTGACGAAACTGTAGGTCGCCTCAACGTCGATGGGCGAGGAGATTTGATTGGTGCTTTTCGTGGTGATGATCGCTTGTTGATCGCTACACAGTCAGGTGTGATCAAGACTGCAATTCCAGATCTAAACATGCACTTTCCAGAAGATATGCTTGTGTTGGAGAAATGGGAACCCAGCAAACCAATATCTGTGATTTATTTTGACACAGCCAAAGAGCGTTATTTTGGAAAACGCTTTGTCACTGATGCTGCAGACAAAGAAGAAAAGTTTATAAAGGAAGGCAAACAAAGCCAACTTGAATTGATCAATACAGATCATCGTCCTGTGTTTGAAATTGAATTTGCCAAGCCAAGAGGAAAAGATCCAAAACCACCCCAACAGATTAGTTTTGAAGACTTTATCGCTGTTAAAGGGATCAAAGCAATTGGCAATCAAATCACATCACTAAAGGTCAAGCAGTTTAATGTTTTGGATCCTTTGCCCTACGAAAAAACAACAGAAGAAACGCCAGCCGACATCGAAGTAGAAGACCCTCAAACTGTTTCAAAAGAGAATGATGATGACGCTCAAATCACTTTGGATCTCTAGGGTTTACTCCTCAAGCCTCGTCACACGACCACGCTGAACATTGGATCGATCGCCAACCAAATTGTATTCGAAGATATAACCATCTTCAAAGGTGGATAAAATTTTCATCTGGACAGCCTTAGCTTCTTGAAAGGTGAGTGGGTTACGCTTGGTTACGATACACTCACAATCGCTCACCCAACGAATATTGGCAGTGTCGGGGGTTTCAAAGAAGTAATCAACCTCGATAGAATCGTTTCGTACAAATCGACTGGAAAGGGTATCGCCATCCACAACAGTGTAGAAACTGAATGAACCAGTTTGGAAAGCTTTACAGTTTCGCTCGTTGGTGTAACAAGCTGTTAAGAGAATAAAGACTACAACAAAGGACGTTATGACTCGCATAGCAAATTTTAGATGCGAAATTAATCATTTTTGGAATTGTACTCTGTAAAACTTCCATCTTTTAGAAGTAAAATAACTTTAGCAATCTCACTCTCTGATTGCGAAACACTTGGAGGTTTAGTTGGTTTTTCAGGTGTATCATATGATTCAGAAGTAAAATCAATATCCTCAACTTGATTTTCAGCAGTGTTATCTGCTGGTTGCTGATATGCCTTTGCAGCATCTGTTAGTTTACCAAAAAGAAGCCAATCGGTAGAGTAGAAGGGAAACGCACGAATGATTTTAAGGATAAACTCTAGGCTAGGCTTATTACGCCCAGACAAAACATGTGAAATGGATGAGCGTTGAACACCTATGGTATCAGCAAATGCTGACGAACTCAACTGTTGCTCCTCCAAAATCTGACTGATTCTTTTTACAATTTCTTCCATTTTACAAATGTATACAAATGTGAGTATTGGGAATAGATAAGTAAATATACAACTATTCCATAAGCTTCCAAATGGTATTTTATATCATATATTACTTTATATAAATGCTGTAATTTATTGATAATTAGGTATTTAATTAAAATAAATTAGAAATCATATACAATTGTAACGATTTACAATTGTTTTTGTTTCTATTAGTAAACAATTGTAACTTTTTACTGTTTACTTTTGTAACTCGGATTCTGTTTACATTTGCATACAATAACGCATGACATGAACCCATTGCACTCATCTTTTGTTGAACATCAGTTGTCAGGTAGATACATTTGCAACACACTCATAGAGCCTTTGCTGTCTGCATACAATACTACTGTTATTGGGCATAGTGAGTCTGGTTTGCCCATTCATCGCATTCGTATAGGCACTGGCAAAACAAAGGTGATGATGTGGTCTCAGATGCACGGAAATGAGTCAACAACCACCAAGAGTCTCTTTGATCTGTTACGATATTTACAAGCAGACAAAAGTTTACTCAAAACCTTTCAGCTTTCGATTATCCCTATCCTCAACCCTGATGGGGCAAAGGCATACACTCGGTTCAATGCCAATCAAGTTGATCTCAACAGAGATGCGATAGACTTATCTCAAATCGAAAGTCGTGTGCTGCGCAAGGAGTTTGATGAATTTTCACCTGATTATGCATTCAATCTACATGATCAGCGTACCATTTTTGGCGTTGAGGCTAAACCAGCAACACTTTCGCTGTTGGCCCCTGCTTTCGATACAGAACGAAGTTTTAACGACTGTAGAACCAAAGCAGCACAGTTGGCAGCAAGTGTTTTTCAGGGGTTTCAATCATCGTCCATTGCTGCGCAAATCGGACGTTTTGACGACCAATTCAATCCAAACTGTGTAGGAGACGCTTTTCAATCCTTAGGTGTGCCTACATTACTGATTGAAGCAGGTCACTTTCAAGATGATTATCATCGTGAGCAGACAAGAGCGTTTGTTTTCAACGCTTACGTATTGGCACTACAAGCCATCGCTACTTCCACTTTTGCTGATGCTTCGATTTATCACTCCATACCTGAAAACAGAAAGATATTTTTCGATTATCTTCTTAGAAACGTTCGCTATGTCGATCATGGCAATGAAAAAACAGCAGACGTTGGTTTGCAATACAAAGAGGTTTTAAACAGCAATCAAATCGAGTTTCATGCTGTTTTTGCTGCTTCGGGAGATTTATCTGATTCTCATGGTCATATCGAGCCCAATTGTGAAAATCTTGAGCCTTTTTCTTTTAAAATCGAAGAATCCGCACAAAACTTGCTGAAATCATTGAATTTATAAAACGATTTACAATAAATTAGCATATAAAATACATTAAATTCAAAGAATTTTTACTTTATTTGCAAAAAATATAATATGAGTAAAATGAAATTGGACGAAATCGATCATCAGATATTAGATATCCTTATCGATAATATGCGAACTCCTTTTACCGATATTGCAAAAAAGCTTTTGATTTCTGCAGGTACAGTACATGTTCGCGTCAAAAAAATGGAAGATGCTGGCATCATCAAAGGTTCATCCTTGACTCTTGATTATAAAAAGTTAGGTTATTCATTTATTGCCTATATTGGCATCTATCTTGAAAAAACGCACCAGACCAAATATGTCTTGGAGCGACTTTCGGAAATCCCCAACGTCACTGTTGCACATATTACGACTGGAAAATTTAACATTTATTGTAAAGTGCGTGCAAAAAGCACAGAGCACGCCAAAGAAATCATCTTTTCAATCGATGATATTGATGGTATTTTGCGTACCGAAACGATGATTTCACTAGAGGAGAGCATCAATGATAAAAAGCGTTTGATGCACACCATTTTTCAAGAACTCTAAGAGGATAACAACACAGTTTGAACCCTCTTACGACAAGTTCGAGGGTTTTTTAATGATATATAATTAATGGCACAAAAAACAAAATTAGAACGTTTCGAAAACGAAGTCATTTCGAGATTTCAACTGTATAACAGTGTGTTTTCGACACTCCCATATTCCCATATTACCAAGACCTCAACGCTACTCCCTTTCTTCACTGAATTTTGCTCACACGGGTTTGATCAGAATAAGAATCCAATAGAAATAGTCGAGGATTTTTTTGAACAGTACTACCCAAACAACTCTGAGAAAGACAACATCGACATTTTGTTTCGATTGATTCAGTTTATCGAACGTCAAGTGGTGCTCTTTGATGCCATAGAGGATGCTGCCTTTACTGAGGTCAATAATTTTAGTGGTCGTGGAACTTTGCGAAGCTCCAAAGAAGAAGCTGCAGAAAAAACAAAAACAGCTGCCTTAAAAGACTATCTCAACAATTTTAAGGTTCGACCAGTGTTAACTGCACACCCAACACAGTTTTACCCTGGTTCAGTATTAGGAATCATTACAGACCTATCAGCAGCGATTAAGGCCAATGATCTGCCGATCATTAAACTCTTGCTTGCGCAGTTGGGGCGTACACCCTTTTTCAAAAAAGAAAAGCCTTCACCCCTCGATGAAGCGAGAAGTTTGATGTGGTACCTAGATAACGTCTTTTATCACTCTGTCAGCAATATTCATCAGTATATCAAAAACAATATTTTTGATGGGAAGGATTTTGAAAACCCTCTCATCAACCTTGGATTTTGGCCTGGTGGTGATCGTGATGGAAATCCTTTTGTGACGACAGATATTACGATTAAAACAGCACAGGGGTTACGTGCCAATGTGATTCGAAATTACTATCGAGATGTTCGGAAATTGCGTCGAAGACTCACTTTCAAAGGGGTTGAGGAAATTGCGATTGAAATCGAAACGAAACTGTACAACAGTATTTTTAGTAAAAAAGAACAGCCAGAAATCTCTCTTTCTGACCTAAAAGCAAAGCTTCATGAAATTCACCAGCTTTTGGTATCGGATTATCACAGCATGTTTGCAAAAGAAGTCGACGCGTTGATCAATAAGGTCAACACCTTTGGTTATCACTTTGCAAGCCTTGATATTCGTCAAGACTCGAGGGTTCATCACGAGGCGTTTATGACATTGCTAAAAGGCGCACAAAAGCAAGGAGTTGTCAGTAAAGAGGTGGATTATCTACAACTTGATGAGTCAGAAAAAATTGACTTCCTCACGACTCTAAAAGGAGATTTGCTTCCTGAAAAATTTTCGGATGATCTTGTGAATAAAACTCTTGGTTCTATTCGAGCGATACAAAAGATTCAATCACAAAATGGAGAACTCGGTTGTCATCGATACATCATCAGCAACAACCAAACTGCACAAAACATTTTTGAGGTTTTTGCGATGATACGCTTGAGCAATTGGGAATCACCAACTGTAGATGTTGCACCACTTTTTGAAACTATTTCAGACTTGAGTATTGCTCCAAAAGTGATGGACGTGGTGTATAGTGACCCTACCTATCGCAATCATTTGCGTACTCGAGGCGATAAACAAACCATCATGCTAGGGTTTTCTGATGGCACCAAAGATGGTGGATATCTCATGGCAAATTGGAGTATTTTTCGTGCCAAGGAAGAACTTACAGAGGTATCTCGAAAGCATGGTGTGAAAGCATTATTCTTCGATGGTCGGGGAGGGCCTCCAGCTCGTGGGGGTGGAAACACGCATCAATTCTATGCGTCTTTGGGCGAGAGTATTGAGTCGGATGAAATTCAAATTACAGTTCAAGGCCAAACGATTAGTTCCAATTTTGGTACGATCAACTCTTGTCAGTATAACCTCGAGCAGTTGTTGAGCTCAGGGATTGCCAATCGGGTGTTTAATAACAGCTCTTCTGAATTTTCTGATGAGGATCGCCAAACGATGGTAGAACTTGCAGAGACGAGTTATCAAGCCTATCAAGATTTTAAATCACATCCTAAGTTTTTGCCTTATTTGGAACACATGAGTACGCTTAAGTTTTATGCAAAAACCAATATCGGAAGTCGTCCAAGTAAAAGAGGGAAATCAAAGTCATTGGATTTTTCTGCTCTTCGTGCCATCCCATTTGTGGGCAGCTGGAGTCAGTTGAAGCAAAACGTACCTGGCTTTTATGGGGTAGGTCTTTCGCTTGAAAAATTTGAAGAATCAGGTCGTTTTGATCAAGTGATGTCATTATACGAAAACAACGCCTTTTTCAGAACCTTGGTTTACAATTCAATGATGAGCCTCACCAAATCATTTTTCAAACTCACTGCTTATATGCAAAATGATCCTGAATATGGTCCATTTTGGGATCAGATTCACGATGAATATCAACGTGCCAAGAAGTACTTATTGAAGCTTACTGGGCAGTCAGAATTGATGGAAAACGAGCCAGCAGGTAAAGCCTCAATTATGATGCGTGAAAAGATTGTGTTACCTCTGTTGACAATTCAACAGTATGCATTGGGTAAGCTCCATCAAAAAGGAAGTGATGAGGTACTCGAAAAGATGGTCACTCGTTCGTTGTTTGGCAATATCAATGCAAGTCGAAACTCTGCTTAATCAGCATAAAATCGAAAAGCTGCATCGATATCTTCTTCGCTGACAAGGCAATCGATGACAGCTGAGCCTATTGCTTTGAGCAAAACGAATCTTATCTCACTTGATTCATTTTTTTTGTCGTGTTTGAGCAAAGCTTTGATAGCCGATCGATCACTGTCATCAAATGAAATAGAATCGAAAATTGAAGAAAAAACAGCTTTGATTTGATCCCTTTCTTCGATGGATAAGTTTGTTGTTCGATAGGACAATTCGGCTTCCATCACCATTCCAATAGCAATCGCTTCGCCATGCAACAAGTGCTGCGCAGCGGGATGATTGAGGAAATGAGTCTCAATCGCATGACCTAAAGTATGACCATAGTTGAGAATTTTGCGTAATCCTTTTTCGTAGGGGTCCTCAGAAACCACTTTGCGTTTGATCTCAACAGAGTGACGAATATGATTTGAAATAGGGCTATTTACTACATCAAGTTGCTCTGTTGCTAGGTCTAAAAAATAATCAGCATCTGCAATCAATCCATGTTTCAGCATTTCTGCATAACCACTTCTAAATTCATTGCTTGGCAATGTTGTGAGAAAGCTATCGTCGATCACAACAAATGCTGGCTCTCGAATGATACCAATCTGATTTTTTAACCCCTGAAAATCAACTCCGGTTTTGCCACCAACTGAAGCATCAACCATTGCCAGTAGAGAAGTAGGAATGTTGATAAAGTCAATTCCTCTTTTGTATGTACAGGCCACAAAACCACCCAAATCTGTCACAACTCCACCCCCTAGATTGAGCAGCAAACTGTTTCGATCGGCACCTTGTTCAGACAAGGATGACCAAAGGTGTTCACAAGTTTCAATATGTTTGTTTGCTTCGCCAGCATCCATCGTTAGCAAGGTGTATGGATGCGAAAAATGCTGATCGAAATGGGATAAACAATGTGACTTGGTGTTTTGGTCCACAAGAACAAATACAGAGGAGTAGCTCTTTTCTACAATTGTGTCGCTGAGTTGTTTCCAGCCATTATCATGATAAAAAATAGTACTCATAAAGTATTTGATATTGTTTTTTCCAATATGATGCAAAAGTAACCCAAATGTTTTATTTTTAAATGTTGTAAAGCGAACATTTGTTATACGATGCGTGATATGTTTAACAACACTTATGAAGCATTTGGTCATCGATCAGATAAAGAGTTAAAACATTTGGTTTGGCTATTCAGATTGCTTTCCAACAAGTGGATTTCAAGCGTTGGAATTATGATAATGAAAAGCTTTGGTCATCTTCGATTGTCTGTGGTGCAACGTCTTCAACGATGGTTATTTAAGCCCTTTTACGCTGGAACGACTCTGCAGGAGTCTGAGCAAACAGTAGCGCAGTTGTCGAATTACGATGTGTTTTCTTATCTCAATTATGCAATAGAGGATAGCTGGGATGAAAAGGAATTTGATAAGAACAGTCAAATCGTTCAAAAGTTATTGTTGCACGCAGCATCAGCAAAAAATGTTCCTTTTAGTGTGTGTAAGGCAACTTCGTTTGGTCACAAGCATTTATTTCAAAAAATAAATGCGCAACAACCTTTAACAGATGATGAAAAACATACACTTGAAAGAATTATCAATCGTTTTCGTGAATGCTGTAAGGTGGCAAAAGCACATGATGTTGGTTTGCTGATTGACGCTGAGGAGTACAATATGCAATTTGCTGTTGATCAAATTGTTATGGATTTGATGAAAGAGTTTAACACCTCCAAAGCAGTTGTCTATAACACAATCCAACTGTACTTGGTCGATGGAAATGATCGCTTACAGCAGATGCACTCTCGTGCAACAACAGAGTCGTTTCATCTCGGTCTGAAATTGGTTCGAGGCGCTTATATGCAAAAGGAACGCAAAAGAGCTCAAAAACTCGACCTTCCTAGTCCCATCTGCGAAACCAAATCTGACACAGATGCAAACTTCAACCAAGCAGTTGCATATTGCCTCGATCATCTTTCGAATATTTCCATTTTGTTGGGATCACACAACGAATACAGTATGATTTTGGCAACTGAAATAATGAAAAAAAACAAAATCAAAAGTTGGGACGAGCGTGTGTGGTATAGCCAATTGCTCGGCATGAGTGATCACATCACCTTTATCCTTGCCAAAAAAGGCTATAATGTCGTCAAATTTGTACCCTTTGGACCCTTGGAGAAGTTAATTCCTTACCTGACGAGAAGAGCTGAAGAAAATACTGCCATCACTGGACAAACAAGTAGAGAGTTAGCGTTGCTTCAAAAGGAAATTAAAAGAAGATCTACTTTGGCGAAAGCTTTGTGAAGTAGGCAATGCTGTCACAATTTTTAACATCATATTCAACTTCTGATAAGCGTAATCGATAGACATTACAGCTATCAATCCCCACTACACTTTGAGAAAATACAATATCACCACCTTTCAAAAAGTCCAATCGATTGATACTGTCTTGCATAGGGGGTGTAAATACCCATTCCTTTTTAAAAAAATCATTGATGACTCTTGCATCAAGACCATAAGTGCAGCGAGTGTTTTTACCTCCTAAAAAAAATAGCAACAACACTATCCCAACAGAAAAGCCCCCCAAATAATAAGATAATCGTTTTAAAAAACTCATTGGAAGGTTAATTTTCGTTTGTGTTCATCAATCAGTTCGATATGTATATGATGGCATTCCCCTTCGATAGCTTTAGCAACCATCTCTGGCCATTCAATCAAGCATAAGTCAGCTGTTTGTATATAGTCTTCAAAACCAAGTTGCTCCAATTCATCTTCTTTTTCCAAACGATAAAGATCCATGTGAATGACTTCTCCTTTGGTGGTTGTGTATTGATGCACTAATCCAAATGTTGGACTGCTAACAGTGTCTTTACTTCCCAACTGCGATACTATGGATTGAATCAAAGTGGTTTTACCACTTCCCATTTGCCCCTCAAACGCTACAATAGGGTAGGTAAATGAATGGGTCAGTTGTCGAGCAACATCGTCGATTTCTTGTAGTGAGTATTCAATTACCATGTTGTAAAAATACTTTACTTGGGGGAAAGCACAGCAAATGGAATCAGCATTTCTTCAAGAGAAACACCACCATGTTGGTAGGTATTTCTGTAAAAATTCACAAAATGATTATAATTAGAGGGGTAAATCAGATATTTATCTTCTGTTGCAAAAGTAAAACTGCTCGAGAGGTTGATTTTTGGCAATCCAATCTCTTCCGGGTTTAAAACTGTATATAGATTTTTATCGTCAGAATTGAGTCGTTTTCCTGTTTTATACCTAATGTTTGTACTCGACTCACGATCACCTAAAATTCTAGATGGCTGTCGCACATTGATGGTTCCATGATCAGTGGTGATCATCAGTGTAAATCCAAGAGATTGCGCACGCTTTATGATTTCAAACAGAGGTGAGTTCTGAAACCAAGTGGCAGTGAGCGATCGAAATGCCTTGTCAGAAGATGCGAGTTCTTTAATGATTTCCATCTCGGTTTTGGCATGCGAAATAACATCAACAAAATTATAGACAACCACACAAAGATCATTGTCAGATTCATTTTGGAGCTGGGCTGCCAGTTTATTCCCCTGATCTTGACGATTGATTTTGTGATAACTGAACGAAATATCTCTTTCTAAAGCAGAAAATTGTGCTGCCAAAAGCTCTTTTTCAAAGAGATTTTTACCTCCAGCATCTGTATCATCTTTCCAAAGATCGGGGTATAATCGTTTGATGTTGACAGGCAATTCGCCAGCAAATAGTGCATTTCTGGCATATTGAGTGGCAGTGGGTAAAATGCTACTGCAGATCTGTTCTTCTTGTAACTTGTAAAAAGGTGAAAGGTGTGTTTGCAACACTCGCCACTGATCGAGACGAAGGTTGTCTATCACAACGAGCAAGGTTGTTGTGTCTTTGCTCAATTTGTCAAGTACCAATTTCTCAATCATCTGATGAGACATCACCAAAGGACTTCCCCCATTGACCAAATCTTCGTAATTTGAAGATATATATTTGGAAAACATATGATTGGCTTCTGATTTCTGATGATTCAAAATCTCATGCAAATCACTTGACTCCATCGCATCTATTTCAAGCTCCCAAAAACACAGTTTTTGATAAATCGCTGACCAGTCTTCATAATCATTTGCTCGACTGATATCGATATTTAGCTCTTGAAACGAACGTTGATAGTCCATTGTCGTTTTTTCAGCGACCAGTCTGGAGTTGTCCAAGTTCTTTTTTAATGAAAGTAAGATTTGATTTGGGTTCACTGGTTTGATCAAGTAGTCTGCTATTTTTGCGCCAATGGCTTCTTCCATCAAAGTTTCTGCCTCACTTTTGGTAATCATTATCACTGCCAAATTTGGATAAATCTGCTTGATTTCACTCAAGACAGCTAATCCATCCATGCCTGGCATATTCTCATCTAAAAGGACGATGTCAAAAGGCTTTTCTTTGACCAAATCCAAGGCATCAGGACCATTTGCACAAGGATGAACTGCATATCCTTTCTCTTCCAAAAAATGAATGTGTGGCTGCAAACGGGTAATTTCATCATCTACCCACAACACCTGTATCAGTTCCATATTCATATATTTGTATAAATTCTAAATCTTTGAGACTCAAGAATTATAACGATCCAATTTACGGTTTTATTTCAATTCCCACTCCGTTTATTTATACCCTCATTCAAAAACCTGTTTTTCAACGATTGCGCAGGATTCAGCAAATGGGGTTGTCGCATTATGTGTTCAGTGGTGCCACTCATCATCGATTTGCACATGCCTTGGGCGCCATGCACCTGATGCACAAAGCTTTGACTGTTCTTGAAGATAAAGGAATTGCGATTTCTCCTGAGGAAAAGGAAGCTGCAATGATCTCCATTCTTTTACACGATATAGGACATGGCCCTTTTTCGCATGCTCTCGAGGGGATTCTCATTGAAAATGTTTCGCACGAAACACTCTCATTAGCCTTGATGAAGGCATTGAATCAGAAACACAACGGGAAGCTCAGTATGGCAATCGATATGTTTACGAACACATACAAGCGCCCATTTTTCAATCAATTGATATCATCTCAATTGGATATGGATCGATTGGATTATTTGAAGAGAGATAGTTTTTATTCAGGCGTTACAGAAGGCAATATCAGTACAGACAGAATCATTGCCATGCTGATGGTACATGATGACCAATTGGTTGTCGAAGAGAAAGGAATCTATTCGATTGAAAAGTTTTTACTCGCACGAAGACTGATGTATTGGTCTGTTTATTTGCACAAAACCAGCTATGTTGCTGAGGAAGTCCTCAAACGCATAATCCTTCGTGCAAGAGAACTATTGAATCAAGGAACAGCCATAGACGCGTCTGCTGATCTGTTGTATTTTATTTCAGCTTCACATTCTTCAGTCAATCAAATTGATATGGATCATTATACTGCCATTGATGATGTTGATATTCTATCGATGGTTAAAGCAGGGGTGAAGCATAGCGACCCTGTTTACGCATCACTTTGCAATATGGTGCTGACACGACGTTTGCCAAAAATTAAGGTGAATAACGAACCCTTTTCATCTGATTTTATTGAGAAAAAAAAGAATCGTGCAAAGACTAAGTTTGACATATCACTTGAAAATATATCCTATTATGTATTCGATGGAGTGATGAAAAATATGGCATACAATTTGGAGCAATCACCAATATTATTAATCGATAAAAAAGGGAACACCAAGGAATTGTTAGCAGGTTCTGACCAGTCAAATTTGAAAATGCTGACCAAAGCAGTAATGAAGTATTACTGTTGTTATCCGAAATAGTGTTCCAATTTTGTTATTTTTGCACCGATGAAATACACAGCTTCCGAAATTGCTGAAATCCTAGATGGTTTTGTTGTGGGGGATGATGATGCTTGTGTTACTTCAATTGCGAAGATTGAAGAAGCACAAAAAGGTTCACTTGCCTTTTTAGCAAACCCCAAATACACAGAATTTTTGTACTCGACCAAAGCATCCGTTACGCTGGTTCGTGATAGTTTTCAGCCAGAGAAAGAGATTTCAACTACACTGGTCAAGGTTGCTGATCCTTATCTTTCGTTCACGACCATGCTTTCTCACTTCAATGGTTCTGAAAAAAAATACAATGGTATTCATAACCATAGCCTAATCGACTCATCAGCTTCGATGGGAACAGATTGCTATGTTGGGCCATTTGCGACGATTGGGAGTGGTGTAAAGATTGGCAATAATGTAAAAATACATGATCATGTTGTCATCGAATCCGATGTAGTTATAGGTGATCACACAACGATCTTTTCTGGAGCAAAAATTTTATCCAAATCTCAAATCGGGGCAAATTGTATTCTGCACAACAACGTTGTTATTGGTTCAGATGGTTTTGGGTTTAGTCCAACAGATTCGGGTGCTTATGAAAAAATCCCACAGACTGGTTCTGTATTGATTGAGGATGATGTTGAAATTGGTTCGAACACTACGATTGATCGTGCAACACTTGGGGAAACCATCATACGCCAAGGAGTTAAGTTAGATAACTTAATCCAAATTGCTCATAATGTTGAGGTAGGTGCTCACACTGTCATCGCTGCTCAAACTGGCATCGCTGGGTCAACCAAAGTTGGAAGTCATTGTGTTATTGGCGGACAAGTTGGTATCGCTGGTCATCTCAAAATCGGAAATCGTGTTCAAATTCAAGGTCAATCTGGTATTCTACGCAATCTTAAAGACGATGAAAAAGTGATGGGTTATCCTGCAATTGATATTCTCTCCTACAACAAATCATATGTTCATTTTAAAAATCTAAACAAGCATATTAAAACACTTCATAAACTCCAAAAAAACCTTACTGACAATGGCTAAACAAACTACAATTGCTGATTCAATTACACTCAAAGGTGTAGGAATTCACACAGGTGTCGAAGTAACAATGACGTTTAAACCTGCAGCTGCCAATCATGGCTACGCATTTCAGCGAACAGACCTGGAAGGCAGTCCCATAATCGAAGCACTTGCGCACAACGTAGCAGATACCAAGCGCGGAACTAGCCTTCAAAAAAATGGTGTAACCATTCAAACTTGTGAGCATGTCTTAGCAGCTTTTGTAGGCAGTGAAGTGGACAATGTTTTGATTGAATTAAATGCTTCGGAAACACCAATTATGGATGGCTCATCCAAATTTTTTGTTGAAGCAATAGAAAAAGTTGGCACCAAAACACTCGATGCCGAAAGAGCTGAATACATCGTAAAGGAAAACATCACATATACTGATGATGAATCGGGAAGTGAAATCACTTTGTTGCCAGCAGATGACTATGAGGTTACAACCATGGTCGATTTTGGAACGAAAGTTCTCGGAACCCAAAACGCAACTCTAAAGAAGCTGAGTCAGTTTCAAAAAGAGTTTGCAAACGCTCGTACGTTTAGCTTTTTACACGAGATTGAAACCCTACTAGAAAATGGGTTAATCAAAGGGGGAGACCTCAATAATGCGATTGTGTATGTTGACAAAGAACTATCTAAGGAAACGATGGATCGGCTGCGAAAAGCATTTAATAAAACATCAATTTCAGTTAAGCCAAATGGGATTTTAGACAACCTTACGTTGCATTATCCCAATGAAGCAGCACGACACAAATTGCTCGATGTGATTGGCGATTTGGCATTGATTGGAACACGCATCAGGGGTAAAGTGATCGCATCAAAACCAGGTCATGCGATCAATACGAATTTTGCTAAAAAAATGGCAAAAATCATCAAAGAAGAGAAGAGAAATCGTGTGCCAAATTATGACTTAAATGTAGAGCCAGCACTTGATGTCAATCAGATTATGAACATCTTACCCCATCGTCCACCTTTTCTACTTGTCGATAAGATACTTGAAATCAGCAAACAACACGTTGTGGCTGTTAAAAGTGTGACAATGAATGAGCCATTTTTTCAGGGACATTTCCCTGGACAACCTGTAATGCCAGGTGTTCTGCAAATTGAAGCTATGGCACAAGCAGGTGGTGTATTGGTACTCAACACTGTTCCAGATCCTGAAAATTACCTTACTTATTTTATTAAGATTGAAAACGCCAAGTTCAAACACCCAGTTGTTCCTGGCGATACACTTGTATTTAAACTTGAGCTATTGTCGCCTATCAGAAGGGGAATCTGTCATATGCAAGCCTATGCCTACAGCAGAGGTCGATTGACAACCGAGGCTGAAATGATGGCACAAATTGTCAAAAAAAATGAAACTAGCTTATGAATCAACCCTTAGCTTACGTTCATCCCAGAACAGTTATTGCAAAAAATGTGGTGATTGAACCTTTCACGACCATCGATAAAAATGTTGAGATCGGAGAAGGGACTTGGATTGGATCGAATGTCACCATCATGGAAGGTGCTCGAATTGGTAAAAACTGTTCTATTTTTCCTGGCTCCGTCATCTCTGCCGTTCCGCAAGATTTAAAATTTAATGGCGAAGACTCAACTGCCGAGATAGGGGATAACACCACAATTCGAGAGTGTGTGACAATCAACAGAGGGACATCATCAAGAGGAAAAACAATTATTGGAGAAAACTGCCTGATAATGGCCTATTCTCACATTGCACACGATTGTATTGTGGGAAACAACTGTATCTTTTCCAACAATAGCACATTGGCTGGCCACATCACTATTGGTGATCATGTGATATTGGCTGGAATGACTGCTGTTCATCAATTTTGCTCCGTTGGAAGTCATTCATTCGTCGCTGGAGGATCGTTGGTTCGAAAAGACATCCCACCTTTTGTTAAAGCTGCAAGAGAACCAATATCTTATGTAGGGATCAACTCTGTAGGTCTGCGGCGGCGTGGGTTTACAAGCGAAAAAATTAGAGAGATTCAAAACATATACAGAATTCTTTATCAAAAAACATACAACAACACACAGGCTGTTGAAATTATTGAAGCGGAAGTAGAAGTCTCCAAAGAAAGAGACGAGATTCTACAGTTTATTCGTGATTCACAGCGAGGGATCATGAAAGGATACTCCAAAACATCATAGACTATGGCATCAACCTCTGATATTCGAAAAGGGCTTTGTATTCGTTATAACCACGATATCTATAAAATCGTTGAGTTTTTACATGTCAAACCTGGAAAAGGCCCAGCCTTTGTGCGAACAAAACTCAAAAGTGTGACCAATGGAAAGGTCATCGACAACACCTTTTCGGCAGGACATAAGATCGATGATGTTCGTGTCGAAACGCGTAAATACCAGTTTTTGTACAATGATGGCGAGATCTATCACTTTATGAACACTGATGATTATAATCAAATCGAACTTCAAAAAAGTATATTAGATGCACCGAAGCTTTTGAAAGAAGGAGCGCATGTAACAGTGATGACCAATGCTGATGATGGTATACCATTATCTGTTGATATGCCAGCAAGTGTGGTATTGGAGGTCACGCATAGTGAACCAGGAGTAAAGGGAAATACAGCAACCAATGCAACCAAGCCAGCAACCCTCGAAACAGGTGCAAAAATCAATGTCCCCTTGTTTATCAATGAAGGAGATAAAATTAAAGTAGATACCGAAAAATCAACCTATATCGAAAGAATTAAAGAATAGTTATGAGCGTATTGGTCAACAAAGACTCGAAAATAATTGTACAAGGCTTCACTGGTAGTGAAGGTAGCTTTCACGCCGAACAGATGATTGCTTATGGTACCCAAGTCGTTGGGGGTGTTACACCTGGAAAAGGAGGGCAAACACATCTCGATAAGCCTGTTTTTAACACAGTAAAAGAGGCAGTCGAGGCTGTCAAAGCAGACACCTCAATCATATTTGTACCCCCTGCCTTTGCTGCAGATGCGATCATGGAAGCAGCCGACGCAGGTATTCAAGTCATCGTCACCATCACTGAGGGTATTCCAGTTGCTGATATGGTGAAAGCAGCATCGTATGTGAAAGATCGAAATGCACGCCTTGTGGGACCCAACTGCCCAGGCGTTATCACCCCAGAAGAGGCAAAGGTTGGTATCATGCCAGGATTTGTGTTTAAAAAAGGAAATGTTGGAATTGTATCCAAATCGGGCACTCTCACCTATGAAGCAGCTGATCAAGTCGTGAAAGAAGGACTTGGTATCACCACTGCCATTGGGATAGGTGGTGACCCAATCATTGGCACAACCACAAAAGAAGCAGTAGAGTTACTGATGAATGATCAAGAAACTGAGTGTATCGTGATGATAGGAGAAATTGGAGGTCAACTTGAGGCAGATGCTGCACGTTGGGTGCATGAACAAGGAAACCCCAAACCAGTTGTTGGATTTATCGCAGGGGAAACAGCTCCAAAAGGTCGAACAATGGGGCATGCAGGTGCAATTGTTGGTGGGGCAGAGGATACTGCTGAGGCCAAAAAGAAAATCATGTCTGAATGTGGAATCCACGTCGTTGACTCCCCAGCTGAAATTGGAAAGAAAGTCGCTCAAATCTTAAATTAAATCAATGAAATTACTCGAAAATAAAACTGTATTAATCACTGGCGCAAGTCGTGGTATAGGACGCGGGATCGCTACTGTTTTTGCTGAACATGGTGCCAATGTTGTCTTTACCTACAGTTCGTCGGTAGATTCTGCCAATGATCTTGAAAAAGAATTGCAATCGCTTGGTGTACAAGCCAAAGGATACCAATCCAACGCAGCTGACTTTGATCAAGCTCAAGAATTGGTAGAGAAAGTGTTGGCAGATTTTAGTACAATCGATATACTGATCAACAATGCTGGAATCACCAAAGACAATTTGCTGATGCGAATTTCTGAAGAAGACTTTGATAAAGTGATTGAAGTCAACCTGAAATCTGTCTTCAACCTGACAAAAGCTGTGCAACGCACAATGTTGAAACAACGACATGGAAGTATCATCAATATGAGTTCTGTTGTTGGGGTGAAAGGCAATGCAGGACAATCGAATTATGCAGCATCCAAAGCAGGTATCATTGGCTTTTCAAAGTCAATAGCACTTGAACTTGGATCACGAAACATCCGTTGCAATGTAATTGCTCCTGGATTTATCGAAACGGAGATGACTGCTCAACTATCGGAAGATGTTGTGGCAGGATGGCGTGCAGGCATTCCGCTCAAGCGGGGTGGATCGCCAACAGATGTTGCCAATGCATGTGTGTTTTTGGCTTCCGACTTGTCGAGCTACATCACTGGACAGGTTTTAAATGTAGATGGTGGAATGCTTACTTAACTTTATAATTTATATCAATGAATAATTTACCAAAACTTGGACTACCAATCACTGTATTGCTTTTCGTAGCACTCATTATTCTTTTTCGATCAGCTGTGAACATCGGCTATGGAGAGGCTGGAGTTGTGTGGAAACGATTTGGTGGGGGTACAGTCGTTGACAAACCCGCACTGAAAGAGGGTTTTCATATCATTGCACCTTGGAATAAGGTGTATATCTATAACATCAAACAACAAGAAGAATTTGAAAGCGGAATGCGCGTTTTATCTTCGAATGGTCTTGAAATATCTTTGGATGTTTCTGTCCTCTATCAGCCAGATATTGAGGAGTTGGGCTTGCTTCACAAAACCAAAGGTGAGGACTATCTAAACATTGTGATTGTCCCTGAAATTCGTGCAGTTGCACGTTCTGTTATTGGAAGATATACACCTGAACAGTTGTATTCTACCAAACGAGATGCCATTCAAAATGAAATCTATGAGGAAACCAAAAAGAAAGTGGAGCCACAACATGTACAAATCAACTCTGTCTTGGTACGTGATGTAACACTGCCACCTTCGATTAAAGAGGCAATTCAGCGTAAGCTTACCCAAGAGCAAGAAGCACTTGAGTATGAATTCCGATTGGAAAAAGCAAAACAAGAAGCAGAGAAAGTACGTATTGAAGCAGAAGGTAAAGCACTTGCCAATCGCATACTGAATGCCTCGCTTACAAGAAATATTCTTCTTGAAAAAGGGATTGAAGCCACCTTGCAATTATCAGAATCGACAAATGCAAAAGTGATTGTGATTGGAAGTGGGAAAGATGGTTTACCAATAATTTTGGGCAATCAATAGTGATTTTTTAAAATTTTGTTTGATATTTGCAATTGAAATGAAAAAAAATACACATATCCACCACAATATCGCCTTGTCTCAGACGAGTTGAATTGGATATGATATAACCTATTCAAAACCCGTTTGAGATTCAAGCGGGTTTTTTTGTTATAAAAATTTAAAATCGTGAAAAAAAAGTTACACATCGCTGTTCAAAAATCAGGAAGACTCCATGACGAGTCGCTAAAACTCCTTAATGATTGTGGGATTTCCATTGACAATGGCAAAGACCAACTCAAGGCTGTTGCGCGTCATTTTCCATTGGAAGTTTACTACCTGCGCAATGGGGATATCCCTCAATATCTTCGTGATGGAGTTGTTGATGTCGCGATCATTGGAGAGAATTTGCTTGTCGAAAAAGGAGCTGAAATCGTCGTAAAAGAAAAACTAGGATTCTCGAAGTGTAGGGTATCGATTGCCATTCCTAAAGACGATGATTACAGTGGTGTTCAGAGTCTGAAAGGCAAGAAAATCGCAACATCATATCCAAATACAGTCAACCAATTCCTTGCAGAAAAAGGTGTTGATGCTGATTTGCACATCATCAATGGTTCAGTTGAAATTGCTCCGAATATCGGTTTATCAGATGCTGTTTGTGATATTGTTTCAAGTGGCTCGACCTTGTTTAAAAACAACTTGAAGGAAGTTGAAGTGTTGTTTACTTCCGAGGCAGTACTTGCTGCGAGTAACACTCTCGATGATGATAAAAGCGAGATTTTATCAAAACTTCGATTTCGCATTCAATCTGTACTGAAAGGGCGCCAGTCAAAATATATCTTAATGAACGTTCCCAACGATAGTATAGAAAAGATATCATCCATTCTTCCTGTTTTGAAATCACCAACTGTGTTGCCCTTGGCAGAACCAGGCTGGAGCTCACTCCACTCTGTGATCAATGAAGGTACATTTTGGGAGGTGATCGACCAATTGAAAGCAGCAGGAGCACAGGATATTTTGGTCTGTCCAGTAGAAAAAATGGTGTTATGAGACGTGTAAACAATCCATCTATCGATCAATGGGGTGCGCTTTGCACTCGTCCAACAGCCTCTTTGGACGACGTTATGGCTGTTGTTGATGAAGTCTTTGATGCCATCCAAATGCAAGGAGATCAAGCCATACAGCGTTTTAGTCAGAAGTTTGATGGCTATCAGCCAAAGTCTATTGAAGTGGCGCAAAAAGACTTGCAAAACGCTCAAAATGAGTTGTCTGCTGATTTGAAAAACGCTATTGATAAGGCCTATGAAAATATATATGCCTTTCACCAAGCACAAAAAACAAGTCGTGTACAGGTTGAAGTGCAAGATGGTGTAAGCTGCTGGCAGGAGAAACGACCCATCGAAAAGGTTGGGCTTTACATCCCTGGAGGAACAGCACCCTTGTTTTCTTCTATCTTGATGCTTGCAATTCCAGCGACGATTGCTGGTTGTCGAGAGATTGTTTTGTGTACGCCTCCCAACTCCTCTGGCATTCTCGATCCAGCGATCAGGTATGCTGCGTATAAGTGTGGTGTTACACGATTGTTTCAGGTGGGAGGGATACAAGCCATTGGTGGATTGACTTTTGGCACAGAAAGCATCCCTAAAGTATATAAGATTTTGGGGCCTGGCAACCAGTATGTGACTGCTGCCAAGCAAAAAGCAACCCAATATGGTGTATCGATCGATATGCCTGCTGGTCCCAGTGAGTTGTTGGTCGTTGCCGATGATACTGCTGTTCCTTCGTATGTGGCAGCAGATTTGCTGTCGCAAGCAGAACATGGCGTAGATAGCCAAGTGGTTTTGGTGAGCACAAGTCAAAAGATCATTGATGAGGTGCAAGAAGAACTCCAAAAACAACTGATAGCAGTCCCTCGAAAGGATATTGCAGCAAAAGCCCTTGAAAACTCTACTGCCATTTACTTTGACGCTGAGTCAAAGGCTATTGATTTTATCAACGAATATGGGCCTGAGCACTACATCATCTGTATGTCAAACGAAAAGGGCTTTGTTGCGGGTGTTGTCAATGCTGGTTCTGTGTTTATTGGCAATTATACCCCTGAAAGTGCTGGGGATTATGCTTCTGGAACGAATCACACATTGCCGACGAATGGCTATGCAAAGCAATACAGTGGTGTGAACCTCGATAGCTTTCTCAAGGCGATTACCTTTCAAAAAATAAGTTCGAAAGGGTTGCAAGACCTTGGACCATCAATAGAAACCCTAGCAGAGGCAGAGGGGTTGTTTGCACACAAAAATGCAGTCAGTGTTCGTTTAAATGATTTGAAATGAGTTTTGATATCAACAAACTGGTACGCAAGCATATTGCTGATTTACAGCCTTATTCATCTGCCAGAGATGAATTTGAACCTGTGAATCGACAAGTGGTGTATCTCGATGCAAACGAAAATCCATTTGAAAATGGTGTGAATCGATACCCTGATCCACAACAGCGCAAACTAAAACAAATCATCGCTTCCCAAAAAGGGATTTCTGAAAAGCAACTGTTGCTCGGCAACGGAAGTGATGAAGTTTTGGACTTGATTTTTCGTGCTTTTTGTGTTCCAAATCAGGATGAAATTATGATTATGCCTCCAACCTATGGGATGTATAAAGTTCTCGCAAATATCAATTGCATTACTTTACGTGAGGTATATTTAAATATTGATTTTCAGTTAGTTATAAAAAATATACTCGATCAAATATCAAACCAAACAAAGGCAATTTTTTTATGTTCACCCAACAATCCAAGTGGCAATTCGTTTAGAAGAGAAGATCTGCTCAAATTGGTTCAATCATTTGATGGTTTGGTGGTTGTTGATGAAGCTTATATAGACTTTTCAACACAAGACAGTTTGATAGAAGAGTTGTCCAACTATCCCAATTTTATCATTACTCAAACCCTTTCCAAAGCCTATGGTATGGCAGGGATTCGACTGGGGATTTGCATTGCTAGCGAAGAAATCATTGCGATTCTCAACAAAATCAAACCACCTTATAACATCAATACCCTTACGCAAGAACGCGCAATTGATTCCCTCCAAGACAAAGAATCAATACAAGCCCAGATTAAACAACTGATGGATGAGAGAAGTCGCTTATATGACCAATTGCAAGGAGTCTCCTTTGTTGAAAAGGTGTATCCCAGTGATGCAAACTTTCTATTGGTGCGTGTTGATGATGCTGACAAGAGGTATGCGCAACTCATTGAGAATGATATTGTTGTGCGCAACCGAAGTCTGCAATATGGCTGTGAGAACTGCCTTCGTTTCTCTGTTGGCACAGCTGATGAAAACAAAATTTTGATCCAAACACTAAATCGATTGTCATAAATGAAAAAGGTTTTATTTATCGATAGAGATGGTACACTTGCTTTAGAACCAGACGACTACCAACTCGACAGTTTTGAAAAACTGACTTACTATCCAGGTATGTTCACCTATCTTGGTCGTATTGCCAATGAATTGGACTATACACTGGTGATGGTCACAAATCAGGATGGGCTAGGGACTAAAAGTTTTTCCGAAGAACAGTTTTGGCCGATCCATAAACATCTTATCGATGCAATGAAAAACGAAGGGATTGTCTTTGACGAAGTCTGTATAGATAAGAGTTTTCCAGAAGATAAAGCACCCACACGTAAACCAGAAACGGGTTTGTTAAAAACCTATTTATCAGGTGATTATGATTTAAAAAACTCCTATGTCATTGGCGATCGATTAAGTGATATGCAACTGGCTGTCAACCTTGGGTCGAAGGGTATTTGGCTCAAAAGCGATGATCGCCTAAGTGAAACAGCAGATAAAACCACCAAAGCATCGATAGCATTGACTACTTCCAATTGGAGTGATGTATATGCATTGCTAAAAGCAGGTGAACGCCAGTACACACACAAACGTACAACCAAAGAAACAGACATCTCCATCGCCCTCAACCTCGATGGAACTGGGCAAAGTACTATCGATACTGGTATTGCCTTTTTTGATCATATGCTGGATCAATTGGCTCGTCATGGTGGGATTGATATCAAACTGACCACCAAAGGCGATTTGGAGGTCGATGAGCACCACACCATCGAAGATACTGCCATTGCTTTGGGCGAAGCTTTCTATATGGCATTGGGGAACAAGCTTGGAATTGAGCGCTATGGTTTTTGTTTGCCCATGGACGATTGCCTTGCGCAAGTTGCCATTGATTTTGGTGGACGAGCATGGCTGATGTGGGATGCAAAGTTTAAGCGAGAAATGATTGGAAAAATGCCAACGGAGATGTTTTTTCACTTCTTTAAATCCTTTGCTGATGGTGCCAAAGCTAATCTCAACATAAAGGCAGAGGGTCACAACGAGCATCACAAAATTGAGGCGATATTTAAAAGCTTCGCCAAAGCCATTAAGGCAGCCATTCAGCGGGACCCTGAGAAATTGATTTTACCTTCGACCAAAGGGCAATTATGAGCATATCAATCATAGACTATGGGGCAGGGAATATCCAGAGCATACGCTTTGCGTTGGAGCGTCTGGGGTTTTCAGCTACACTGACCAGTGATGCCGACATCATACAGTCTTCTTCACACGTCATCTTTCCAGGAGTAGGGGAAGCGAGTTCAGCAATGGCCAAACTCAAAAGCACTGGGTTGGATACCCTCATTCCAGCGCTCACACAACCAGTGTTGGGGATTTGCTTGGGGATGCAGTTGATGTGTAATAGCTCTGAAGAAGGGAATACCAAGGGGTTGGGTATTTTTGATACAGAAGTTGTTCGCTTTGCAACCAAACGCAATGTGCCGCATATGGGTTGGAATGAGGTTGATGGGCGTGGGGTATTGTTTACTAAAATCACAAACAACAGTCATTTTTATATGGTACACAGCTATTATGCCAAACCCAACAGCAATACTGTTGGCACATGTACATATGATATAGACTTTGCTGCTGCCATGGCAAAAGATAATTTTTTCGGCACCCAGTTTCACCCTGAAAAGAGTGGGCAAATGGGGGCTCAACTCCTTCAAAATTTTCTTCAGTTATGATTCTGATTCCTGCAATCGACATCATCGGCGGACAATGTATACGCCTGACAAAGGGTGTGTATGACACCAAAACTGTTTATAGTGATTCTCCTCTAGAGGTTGCCAAACGTTTTGAAGGTGCTGGTATCACTCACCTACACTTGGTTGATCTCGATGGTGCTCGTGCCAAACATATCGTCAATGCCAATATCCTAGAGTCGATTGCCACAAAAACATCTCTACAAGTGGACTTTGGTGGTGGAATCAAATCAGCAAAAGACTTGCAAACTGCTTTTGACTGTGGTGCTGCACAAGTGACTTTGGGCAGTATTGCTGTGAGTCAACCAGCACTGGTGTTGGAATGGCTAGAGTCCTATGGGGGCGATCAACTGATTTTGGGAGCAGATGCCAAAAATCGTCGCATTGCAACGCATGGTTGGGAGCAAGACTCTGGTATTGATGTATTGGTTTTTGTAAAAGACTATGTACAAAAGGGTTTTACAAACGTATTGTGCACAGATGTTGCCAAAGATGGCATGCTAGAGGGCCCCTCGCTTGAACTCTATAAAGAACTATTGTCAACAGTCGATGGTATCTCCTTGATTGCGTCTGGAGGCGTGAGTACGATGGATGACGTATATGCTTGTCGTGAACTTGGTTGTGCTGCTGCAGTCGTGGGTAAGGCGATATACGAAGGAAACATTGCGCTAAAAGACTTAGAAACCTATCAACTCAATCAAAACTAGTATGCTCACAAAACGAATCATACCCTGTTTGGATATCAAAGATGGACGCACGGTTAAGGGGGTTAACTTTGTCAACCTTCGTGATGCTGGTGATCCTGTCGAGCTTGCGCAGCGCTATGCAGATGAAGGCGCAGATGAACTTGTGTTTTTAGATATATCAGCATCAGAGGAAAAGCGAAAAACCCTTGCCAAACTCGTTCGTGATGTTGCACAAGCCATCGACATACCTTTTACCGTTGGTGGGGGCATCAACGCCTTAGAAGATGTTGGTGTTTTGCTTGATAATGGAGCTGACAAAGTATCGATCAACTCTGCAGCTGTGCGACGCCCTGAAATGATTAGTGAAATCGCAAATCGATTTGGAACACAATGTGTTGTTGTTGCAATCGACGCCAAACAGATTGCTAATGACTGGATTGTGCATCTGGTTGGGGGCAAGGTCCCCACAGAGAAAAAACTCTTTGAATGGGCACAAGAGGCAGTCGCACGAGGAGCAGGGGAGTTGCTTTTTACCTCCATGGATCACGATGGCACCAAAGCAGGATTCGCCAATCAGGCATTGCGACAACTCAGTGATATCGTGACTGTACCTGTGATAGCTTCTGGGGGTGCAGGAACAATACAACACTTTATTGATACCTTTATCGAGGGAAATGCAGACGCAGCTTTGGCTGCAAGTGTTTTTCATTTTAAAGAAATTGGCATACAAGAGCTTAAAAACAAATTACGATTACAAAAAATACAAACGAGATGACAATTAATTTCAGCAAACATCCGCAAGGACTTGTTCCAGCCATCGTGCAAGATGCCAGTACCAAACGCGTATTGATGTTGGGCTATATGAATAAGGAGGCAGTGAATACAACTCAGGAAAAACAGCAAGTTACCTTTTATAGTCGATCCAAAAAACGACTGTGGACAAAAGGGGAGGAGAGTGGTCACTTTTTACAACTCGTGGATATGGCAGTGGATTGTGATCAAGACACCTTGTTGATCCAAGCCAATCCAGTTGGGCCGAGCTGCCATACAGGTGATGATACCTGTTGGGGTGAAGACAATACGTCGAGTTATGGATTTTTAACTGCTTTGGAAGAGGTTATTAATGATCGTAAAAACAACCCTTCTGACAAGAGTTATGTTGCGCGTTTGTTTGCAAAAGGGATGAATAAAATTGCCCAAAAAGTAGGGGAGGAAGCAGTGGAAACAGTGATTGAGGCCAAAGACGAAAACAGTGATTTGTTTCTCAATGAAAGTGCTGATTTACTCTTTCACCTAATGATATTACTGCAAGCCAAAGGACATCGATTGGATGATGTTGTTCAAATTTTAGAAGAACGGCAAAAGGGGTAGTTGTTTTATACATCAAGCAATAAACCCAGCAGGCCTAGTAAATCAACAAGAAGAGTAGGATCGAAATTAAAATGCTACACCCCGGATAATCGTAAAAAGTCTTGGGATACATCTTGTTCAACGAATGCATAAAAAGTAGAAACAGTCCGATCAGTAAGATCTCCATCAGAATGCACTTAGTAAAACAAAGGCCAGGTCAATAGCATCATGATCTTTAAGGCGATTATCACATAAGCCACCATGCTCACAAATACGCGAAACAAGGGTGTTTTTGAAAAATGCTTTTTAAAATAGCTGTGGAGTATGTAGGCATTAATGATCAATACTGCCACGAGTAACCAATTCATCATGACTTGTATTTAATCTATTCAAAATCACAGAACACCATTGATGGGAATACCACTAACTGAATAGTCTAGGTATTGTAGATAGAAATATGTAGAGAATAAAACTGAGATCACCACAAAACTTAAAACTGGTTTTGCCAGTGAGGACTTGTAGAATAGATTATTGAGTATGATGAGTACTAAAAAGAAAATGTATGAGGTTACTAGGGGCATAGATTAAGAATTTGGTTTATGCAAAAATACATATTTTTATAAAACACAAAAATAAATTCCCATGCAATTTCCATCCGAACTCTATACTTTTTTTAAAGAACTAAAACACAACAATAATCGTGAGTGGTTTGCTACGCACAAACCGAGGTTTAAGGAGATTGAGAGTCAGGTGAAGGCCTTTGGCGAAGCGCTAAAAGACCAACTCAATCAGCATGACAGTATTGATCGGTTTAAGTTGTTTCGCATTTATAGAGACATTCGTTTTTCGAAAGACAAAACCCCTTTTAAAACCCATTTCGGTCTGACTTGGCATCGCACAAAGCCTCAAAATAGAGGGGGATATTATTTGCATTTATCACCTGGTAAAAACTTTTTGGCGTGTGGGTTTTGGGCACCCAACCCAGCTGATCTCAAGCGCATCCGACAAGAGATTGACATCGATGGTGATGAGTATCGCGCCATCCTCAACGACAAGTCTTTTCGGAGTGTATGGGGTGAATTGGAGGGTGAAGCAGTGAAAACAGCTCCAAAGGGTTATGCCAAGGACCACCCACAGATTGATTTGTTGCGTTTTAAGCAGCATATATTCACGATCGACTACACAGACAAGGAAATCTGTCAACCTGACTTTATAGATCGTGGAGACAAAGCCCTACAAGCCGTACGACCCTTTGTGGACTATATGAGCGATGTGCTGACAACCAATACAGACGGGGAGAGTTTGGTTTAAATACTGTTCGATTGCTCATTTAGCGACTTGAGTTGTTTTGATATATTAAAATTTGGTGGCACAAATTGATTTGGTTTTTACTTTTTTATATATTTAAAAGATACCCAATAGACCTACTTAGAATGGCATTCCATTTTAAAATATAACATTGATACAAGGGTTTTGTCAAGGTCTATGGACTTAAACAGATCTCTATGGAGTTTATTTTACTTATTCCTCAGGCGAGTAGCGCTTGTATAAAATAAGGTCTTCGTGGCGTTTGGCAATATGGAGGTTGGTAAACCAATGTACACCAGAAACTCTAATCATTCCTTCTTTTCTGTCATTTGCAGTAGCTGTGTCTTCATAATTTGAAATAAAATGACCAGCTCCACCCCTAAAACCAAATCCTAACCACATTTTGTTCTCCTTGATTAAAGGAAATATTTCTTTATAAGTTATTGCATTTTGATACCCAATAATCACAAACTTTTTAACGTATTCAACCAGTTGGGTTACATATTCCCGAAACAATGAAAAAGGAGGGTTGGTTACCACAATATCAGCTTGTTGGAGCAGAGCAATACTCTCAGGACTTCTAAAGTCGCCATCGCCCTTGAGGTATTGTACGCCAATTTCTGCAATATCTGGTACTTTGTTATTGTTGGTGTCGCCACAGTATTCCAAATAAATGGATCGTTCTGAGTTGTGCGCACTAAACAAGTCTCTGTTTTGATTTTGATAACAAGTGGTAATGAGTTTTTTTAACCCTAAATCTTCAAAATTATATTAGAAGTAATGGAAGAAATTGCTAATCCGAGGATTATCACAATTGCAATACACCACCTTATCTTTAAAATGATGGCGATAGTGCCTGAGTTCATTTTCTATATCCCCAAGTTGGGTATAGAATTCGTCTTTTTTGGCGTTTTTAGCCTTGTGTAGTTATGATTGGCAGTTTGGGTTGCCATAGATACAATAGATTTGGTGTGCCGAGGCACCATTCATACAAATCCAAATCAATACTATAAAAAGTAGGGTAGGTTAAGCGATTTACAATCTATTGACTTTGATTATTCAAAAACGAAGATAAAAAAATTGTCTAACCAGCCTTAGACAAAACCTGCGGCACCAACAACTGCAATTGGTCTTGCAAACGAGCAATCACCAAGTTCATCATCCTTTTGTTGAATTTCGATGAATTTTGAGTATAAGCTGTGTACTCTTTCATCGTGAACTGGCCAATGATCATGCCTTTCAGCGCGTTGCGATACTTTTGATCTTTATGTATGGCATTCTCGATATACGCCATTTGCTTGTCAATCGGAATATCAAAAAACACCCCCTTATGCTTGATCGCATAATTGACAAAAGAGGCGAGGAGTAGGGGGTTTTGCAACTTTAAAACTGGTCGTAGCGTAGCGTTTTGAAAACGCTCTTCAGCAGACATATTCTCAAAGGTTTGATACTTTTTGATTTGAGGACGAATACGAAGGATATCATTGTGTCGGTCGTTCATCGTCTTGGATTTGTATAAAATTACAACGCAAAAACAATTACAATACTTGCTCACAAGGCTGTTCATTAACAACCTTATCAACAATCAATACCCAAGGGCAGTATTGTCCCCTCGTGGGTCTGCGCCTCCCTCCAAACGACCATCAGGAAGTACCAATATGCAATTCATACGACCAATTTTATCTGTCATTCGAAGTTGATGTCCCAAGGCCTCGAGTTGGGCTTGTGTGCTATTGGATAACGCATCTGTTTCCAATCGTATTTCGTCTGGATACCACTGATGATGCACACGCTTGGCATTGACAGCCTCTTGCATGCCCATTCCATGATCAATTACATTGAGCAGGGTTTGATAAACGCTGGTAATGATTGTAGAACCACCAGGCGTACCTAGCACCATTTTCAGTTTATCATTATAAGTAACAATGGTCGGTGTCATCGAACTCAACATTCTCTTGTTTGGCGCTATCGCATTGGCCTCGCCACCAATCAAACCATAGAGGTTGGGGCTTCCAGGTTTGCTGCTAAAATCGTCCATTTCGTTGTTGAGAAAAAACCCAGCACCTTGCACCATGACCTTACTCCCAAACGAACTGTTTAGAGTCGTGGTAATTGACACTGCATTACCTTGATCATCCACAACTGAAAGATGAGTGGTTTCTGGGCTTTCCTTGGGAGGGATTTCTCCTGCAGAAACTACTGCAGAGGGAGTGGCTTTGTCGAAGCTAATCCCATCATAACGTTGTTGATTGTAAACAGAATCCAGCAACTGTTCAATAGGTATATCTACAAAATCGGGATCACCAAGATAGGTTGCGCGATCGGCATACACACGACGCTCTAACTCTGTCATCAAATGAATTGTTTTGGCACTGTTATGACCCCAATTGGCAATGGGATAATTGGCAGTACCTCGCAGCAATTGCATCAACGCAACACCACCACTTGAAGGAGGGCCCATACTGATGATTTGATGCCCACGATAGTGTCCAATGATGGGTTTCCGCCATATGCTTTTATAATTTTTTAAGTCCGAATGGGTGATGATTCCATTTCCACTTTTCATTTCCGCAACGATTTGATCTGCTGTTTTTCCTTCGTAAAAACCCCTACGGCCTTGCAGTTGAATACGTGTTAAGGTACGTGCTAGCTCAGGTTGTTGGATGGTATCACCCTTTTGCCAAGGTTCATCGGAGAGATGGGGGATTGACCATCGATTTTGTTGTTGAAATTCATCTTGATTTATGTTCAAAATATCAGCTGCCAAGGCAGTTAACGTATAGCAATTTTTCGCCAAATCGATCGATGGTTGAATCAATTCTGACATGGGCAATGAACCAAATTTATCATGCAGTTGAAACATTCCATCAACAGCACCAGGCACACCACTCGCCAAATTGCCATGGGTGCTCCATTGCTTTGAATTTAGTCTTCCGTTGGCATCTAGATACATATCACGATCAGCAAGTCCAGGGGCTTTTTCCCTAAAATCCAAAGAGGCAATTGTGCCATCATCCAATCGAATCACTGCAAAACCACCACCACCGATGTTACCAGCTTGTGGATAAACAACAGATAAGGCAAAATGAGTGGCAATGGCAGAGTCGATTGCATTTCCACCCTTTTTCATGATTTCGAGCCCAATAGCCGACGCTAAAGGGTGTGCTGATGAAACCATAGCCTTTTCAGAAATTTTGCCCTTCAGAGGAATTCGTTGGCTGTGATTGACACAAGAATAGAGTGTAAGAAGGAAAATACTAAAAAAGAAAAAACGTCTGCTTGGGGACATTTGAATGAAATTAATCAAAAATACAAATTGTTGCATTGATGTCAAACGAGCATTTGAAATTAAATTTTAAACTTAATTTAATATAACCACTCCAAAAAAATAATACATTTAGTTTTAATAAATAAATAGAAAAATGAATAAAACAATAAGTATCGTACTAATATTCTTTAGCGTTGCACTTTTTGCACAAAAGAAAAAAAATGGTGAAATATACATCAAGCACCCATCGATAGATGTGATTTTTCAGTTGCATGATGCAATGAATGCAAATGACTCAATCGCTTTGGACAAACTCATAGCAGATGAATTCAAAGGTGTTTCTGGTGAGCAAATGAATCCCGATGCTGAACCGCAAACCAAAGAGGAGTTTATACAAACAGTAAAAAATCTACATACCAATTCGAGATATTTTTCTGTGAAACACACAGATAATGGTTACCCGGATGCTGTTGAATATAAAGATGAATCATTTAGCAATGGTACATGGGTCTACAGTTGGGAATACTGGACTGCTGTCGGGGCAACTACAGGGATCGATTATTCACAGCCTAGACACACACAATATGTCGTAAATAAAAGCAATCAAATTGCATATTCACGAACATATTTTAATCAGTTTCCGTATTCAGAGACATGGAAAAGTCAAAATGAATTGATTGATGGAAGAATTTATTCTCATCATGAAAACATCAACAAGGTGCGTAAGTTTATCAAAGCATTTCAATTTGACGATGATGAAAATTTATTTTCAGATTTTTCAGAGAACGTTAGAGTAGATGCAATTTTTAATGATTGGGATGCTGACCCATTGACTTTAGACGACTTTAAAGAAGGTATAAAAGAATTCAAATCCAATTACACCATCGTTGACATGAGAAATGTATGGATCAAGTATTTTGAGTTCGATGCACAACGCAACAATGTACAATCCTGGTGGCGTGTTGAAGTAACTCGCAAATCGGATCAGAAAAACATTGTTTTCCCTGTTATGTTCAATCATGCTTTCAATGATGATGGAGAAATTGTTCGTCATTTTGAATCTTGGGATCCCAGCAATCTTCAGTAAGCATTCAAACACCACTTAACTGTGGTGTTTTTTTATTCTTCCTAATTTCCATAATATATATTATGTTAAATTATATTTTCTTCTTAATCCACCCCCCTTTTTTGTTATAAATAAAATTTTTGATAGATATTTGTTATAAATATCATTATATGACCATTGGAGTCCCAAAAGAAATTAAAAACAATGAGTATCGTGTGGGCATGACCCCCACTGCTGTGAATACACTCGTTGCAGAGGGTCATTCTGTTTCTGTTGAATATAATGCTGGTATTGGCAGTGGTTTTCAAAATGAAGCCTATATCGATGCGGGTGCTCAAATTGTGGAAAACACCAAAGAGGTTTATCGTGCTAATATGATTATCAAAGTCAAAGAGCCTTTGCCTCAAGAATATAAACTTATCAAAAAAGGACAACTCATATACACCTATTTTCACTTTGCATCTTCCAAAACACTGACAAAAGCTATGATGGACTGCAATGCTGTCTGTTTGGCCTATGAAACCATTACTGATGACAATGGTGGTCTTCCTTTGCTTACACCCATGTCAATTGTTGCTGGTCGATTGGCCAGTCAACAAGGTGCGAAGTATTTGGAAAGCCCTCTAGGAGGATTAGGTGTACTGATGGGTGGTGTACAGGGTGTTTCCCCTGCTAATGTCATGGTACTCGGTGGTGGTGTTGTTGGCACCCAAGCTGCGTTGGTTGCTGCAGGAATGGGCGCAAACGTGACCATCTATGACATCAACCCAAAACGACTTGAAGAACTCAATGCCACTATGCCAGATAATGTTGCAACTTGCTTGTCAACACCCAATGCAATTGAAAACCATCTGCCAAAAGCGCATTTGGTAATTGGAGCTGTGCTGGTACCTGGTTCAAGGGCACCAAAACTAATTTCCCGAAAACACCTCAGTATCATGCAAAAAGGAGCTGTTTTGGTCGATGTTGCTGTCGATCAAGGGGGTTGTTTTGAAACGACTCGCCCAACCACTCACAAAAACCCTACGTATGTGATTGATGATATACTTCACTATGCTGTTGCCAATATGCCAGGATGTGTTCCACATACATCAACCCAAGCACTTAACAATGTGACGTTAGACTATGCTGTTGCACTTGCCAATCATGGTTGGCAATCGGCTTGTCAGCAACACCCTCACCTTGCCAATGGGCTCAATGTGGTACATGGAAAAGTAGTACATCGAGCATTGGCAGAGGCGTTTTCGCTTCCCTTAACCCATTTGAATGAGATATTGATATAAATGCTTAATTTTGTGTAAAGCACGAATATGAATCAAATTCCATCAGTTGACTTAAGAGATTTTTTAGGAAAGGACAATGATAAGCGTTTGTCTTTTATCAAAAACTTGGGTAGAGCTTACGAGGAAATTGGCTTTGTTGCACTCAAAGGGCATTTTCTGGACAAAGATTTGGTCGATGAACTTTACACCCAAGTTCGTCTGTTTTTTAATCTTCCTGATGAAACAAAAGCCAAATATGAAATTCCGGGACTTGCTGGTCAACGTGGTTACACCTCTTTTGGAAAAGAGCATGCAAAAGGGAGAACTACTGGCGATTTGAAAGAGTTTTTTCATTTTGGGCAAAACAATCCTCCGACAAATGGAGAAGATTATCCAGAAAATGTACTGGTTGATGAAAATCCTGCTTTTAACTCTATTGGTCAAAAAACTTTTGCAGCACTCGAAAAAACAGGTCTTTTTGTTCTGCGAGCATTGGCACTGCATCTAGGCTTGGAAGAGTCATATTTTGATCCTTATGTCAAAGGTGGAAATAGCATTTTAAGAGCCATTCACTATCCCCCTATTCTGGAAGAACCCAAAGAAGCCGAACGTGCAGCAGCCCATGGTGATATAAATCTGATTACTCTGCTCATGGGTGCACAAGGACGTGGCTTACAAGTACAAAACCATCAAGGAGATTGGATTGATGCCATTGCAGAAGAAGACGAACTTGTCATCAACGTGGGTGATATGCTCTCTAGACACACCAATAACAAGTTAAAATCAACCATCCACAGGGTTGTCAATCCACCTCGATCATCATGGGGCAGCTCACGCTACTCTATCCCTTTCTTTATGCATCCAATTTCGAATATGAAACTCGATGTACTCCCCCATTGCATTGATGATGAAAACCCTAAAAAATTTGAAAATATCACTGCTGGTGAATTTTTGGAAGAACGCCTTCGAGATTTGGGTTTACGAAAATAATCATGGCAAAACTCAACAGCCTTTCTGACCTAAAATCTCTCTTTCCTGAAGCCGAAGGGGCTTATAAACCTGAACCAAAAATGAGAAAACAAAATTTAGAAGCGCATTTTAGCAACAAAGGTCGAGGCGGAAAAACTGTAACTGTCATCAAAGGATTTATCGGCAATTCAAAAGAACTCAAAGCCCTCGAGAAAGAGTTAAAATCACTATGCGCAGTTGGGGGAAGTGCTAAAAACAATGAAATTATCATACAAGGAAATTTTAGAGATAAGATCATGGCATACTTACAAAAGCAAGGACACAATGTGAAACGAGTGGGTGGATGAATGCATCAGAACTCATATTGAATTATGATGGCTCTATTTACCATTTAGGAATCAGACCCGAGCATTGCGCTCCTTTTATCATCACTGTTGGAGACCCCGAACGAGTACCAACAGTATCTCAATTTTTTGATCGCATTGACATTCGACACCAAAGAAGAGAAATTTGTATTCATACTGGCAAGCTGGGAAATCAATCCATAAGTGTTATTTCAACTGGCATGGGGACAGATAATATCGATATAGTCTTCAACGAAATCGATGCTTTGTTTTCTTTTGATCTCAACACAGGAAAACCTCTTCACTCCCCTACTCCTCTGACTTTTATTCGTTTGGGTACCTCTGGAGCCATTCAGGCTAATATTGCACTAGACAGTTTGGTCGTTGCCAAAGGGGCTATTGGTTTTGACAACTTGATGCATTATTATGACCCAAAAATGAGCGACCACCCCCTTGCCGAATCACTTCACGCACACATGGGAAACCCAAAAAAAATCAACCATCCATACTATGCGTTGGGTGATGAAAGTCTATTGGCGGCTTGTATTGATCTTGGTATGCAACAAGGGATTATTGCTACAAATGCAGGTTTTTATGCACCACAAGGACGTCATTTGAGAACCCAAAAAGTTGTCGACTCTGATAATCATCATTTATCTCAATTCAAGTATAATAACAGCGTGATCACCAATTTCGATATGGAAACTGCCGGCATCTATGGCTTGAGTCGTGTTTTGGGGCATAAAGCCATTTCGGTTTCTGCCATACTCGCAAATCGAATCAATGGCACATTCTCTAAAAATCCAGATCAGGCTGTTCATGATATGATCGCAACTGTCACTTCTGCAATCAAAGAAGGCAAATTATAGCTTTCATCAATATAATTTTTGATTTTTTGATACTGCTTTGGCATAACATTTGTTGCATGTTTATCACTAAAACTCCAAATCATGAAATATCTTTTTTTTCTTACCCCATTCCTATTTTTTTCCTGTGTAACAACTGATTATGATATAGAGGCGAATGATCTCTTTGATGATGTAAACGCAACAGTAAATGAAACATTAGAGCAAACAGCTGACTATCGAGTTAGCTTTGTTTTTGATTGGAATAAAACTGACTTTCCAACTGATTACCCTTACTCTGCACATTTCTCACCACTTGTTGGGTGGGTGCATGAAAAAGATCATACATATTTTAATGAGGGCCAACTTGCCTCCAAAGGTATTGAGCAGATGGCCGAAACAGGAAGTACATCAACGCTAGTGAGTGAGTTGCAAGCCCTCATTGACAACAACGAAGGACTATCGACCTACACTGGAAGTGGGCTCAACAGTGGTGTTGGTACTATTTCGATTGACATCACAGTAAACCTCGACTTTCCAGCTGTTTCCTTAGCATCGATGCTTGCACCTAGCCCTGATTGGTTTGTTGCCAGTATCAATGTTAATCTACTTGAAGAAGATGGAGGGTTTGTGATTGAAAAAACTGTAGTTGGTCATGTCTATGATGCTGGCACAGAAGAGGGTGATACTTTTTCATTCAACAACGAAGAATCATGCCCACAAGAACCCATCAGAGAAATTGTTGAAATGCCTTTGGGCAATGGCACATTTGTAAAATCTTCGTTGTGTACAGTTGTTTTCACAAAACTCTAACTACCAATCAATTGTAGGCTTTCCTTTGCTTGTCAGAAACGCATTGGCCTGACTAAAATGTCGATTGCCAAACCACAACCCTCTGTTGGCACTCAGTGGTGATGGATGTCCAGAGGTCAAAACCAGGTGGCGTTCTCTATCAATTCGCTTGCCTTTTTGCTTTGCATAATTCCCCCACAACATAAAAACAACATGATTACACTGTGCTGAAATCACATCAATTGCAGCATCTGTAAATAATTCCCAGCCCTTATTTTGATGACTTCCAGCTTTGCTCGCTTCAACTGTAAGGGTTGCATTGAGGAGCAATACCCCCTGAGATGCCCAAGAGGTCAGTGAGCCATGCTTGGGATATTCCTTTCCTGTGTCAGACTCCAGTTCTTTAAATATATTGATGAGTGATGGTGGATGAGCTATGCCTTCAGGTACTGAAAAACTCAATCCGTGCGCCTGCCCTGCACCATGATATGGATCTTGACCTAAGATAACAACACGTATTTGTGGAAGTGGACAAGAATCCAAGGCGTTGAAAATGAGTCCAGCAGGTGGATAAACAGTCGTCGATTGATAAGCATATCGCACAAAGTTTGTCAACTCCTTGAAGTATGGTTTTAAAAACTCCTCTGATAAGGCAGCTTTCCACGACGATTCCAGTTTAACATTCATCAAAAAAAAGTTAGTTTTGTGTTTTCCGAAGGTAAGGAAATGCGATGAAAAAGATAAGCGAAAAGAGTATCACCGACTTAGAATTTGATATTGTTCTGCAACAAGCAGCAGAGCATTGCGCCACTGATCTTGGGAAAAAAGCATTACTCGACCTTCGTCCATACACTTCGCTGTCACGTGTTCAAATCGAAATTGAACGTGTGAATGAGTTCAAAAGCTCCTATGCAAGTGAGCACAACATCCCAAACCATGGGTTTGAGTCGATTGATAAAGCATTGGAGTTGCTTTCGATTGAAAACAGTAAGATCGAGATTGAGTCTTTTCAACACATTGCTCATCTGGCAAAGACAGCACAAACTTTATTGCGATTTTTTAAAAAAACAAAACTATTTTTTCCACAACTCCAAAAGTTTGGACAAGAGATTCCCATTGAAAAATCGATCCCAAAAGAAATCGATCGCATCATTGATCGTTTTGGAGAGATTCGCAATGATGCGTCTGATTCGCTGGCAGTGATTCGCAAAGAAATGGAACGAGTTCGTGGTAAAATCAGTCAGAGTTTTGGATCAGCAATGAGCAAATACCAGAGTTCAGGGTTTTTGGATGATATCAAAGAAACAGTCGTCTCCAACAGAAGGGTTTTGGCTGTGAAAGCAATGTATCGTCGCAAGGTGAAAGGTTCTCTATTGGGGAGTAGCAAAACAGGTAGTATTGTTTATATCGAGCCCCAAGCAGTTGTGCAGTATAGCCAAGAGATGGAAAATCTAATTTATGATGAACAAGAAGAAATAGATCGTATTCTACGTGCACTCACAAATTGGAT
>CACIJH010000005.1 GCA_902586905.1 uncultured Bacteroidota bacterium
GTTTCAGCTTCCTGTGCTTCAGGCGCTGCAGCATCATCAGTTTGGGCATCCTCGTTTTCAGCAGCGGCAGCTTCTTCTTCTTGCGCTTTTGCTTGCGCAGCAGCAGCTTCTTTACGCTTGATACTGACTTCTTTTTCTGCAGCAATTGCAGCAGCGTGTGCCTTTTCAGCGTCAGCGTCAATTTTTTTCTTCAGGACTTCGTTTTTACCTTTTTTCTCTTTGACCCACGCTTCAAACTTGGCATTCACATCGTCTTCGGTTAAGGCACCTTTATTTAGACCATTGATCAAGTGATTTTTGAGCATTGCACCTTGTTCAGATAGCAAATTGCGAGCAGTGTGAGATGGTTGCGCACCTTTTTGGAGCCAATCCACAGCACGATCTAAATTGAGCTCGACAGAGGCTGGCAGCGTGTTTGGATTGTATAGTCCTAGTTTTTCGAGATATCGACCGTCTCTTTTTGCGCGAGAGTCCGCTGCGACGATCCAATAGATGGGTTTTCCTTTTTTTCCGTGTCTTTGTAAACGAATACGTACTGGCATATCAAATTAATTTGTGAGGTCCTAAACCTCTGTTATTAATCAGGGACAAATGTACATTTTTTTTAGAAATCCACAAGCGTTAATAACTTCTACTTTTTCTATGGTGTTTTGGAGGCTGAGTTATTTATTTTTATCCAGCTTTAAGGGATATAGATGTATTTGATTTTTGACACTGAGACAACGGGATTACCGGCCAACTGGGATGCCCCTCTTTCAGACAGTGACAATTGGCCACGTTGTGTTCAAATTGCTTGGCAATTGCATGCATCGGATGGACATATGATCTCCCATGATGACTTTATTGTTACACCAGATGGTTTTGATATCCCTTTTGAGTCTGAAAAGGTTCATGGGATTTCCACAAATCTCGCTACTAGAGATGGGGTTACTATTCATCAGGTTGTTGAATCATTTATTGAAGTTGTTGACAAGGCTGAATTTTTGGTTGGTCACAATCTAAAATTTGACCTTAACATCATGGGTGCCGAGTTGTTGCGACTGGGAAAAGAGAACATTCTGACAACAAAATCAACTCTAGATACATGTACTGAAGACACAGCTGCCATGTGTCAGCTCCCAGGTGGTAGAGGAGGGAAATTTAAGTTGCCAACCCTCAATGAGTTATATACATTTTTGTTCAATGACACTTTTGATGAGGCACACAATGCCACTGCAGATGTAGAAGCCACCACGAGAGCTTTTCTCGAGTTGCTTCGGCAAAATAAATTTACCCTTAATGAGTTGCAACAGTCCACGCAAGATATTCAGAAGACCTATACTGACGTTGTTCCATTGGTTGGGCTAGAACATCGAAACCTTCATAAAGAAACAGCAGCACTACAGTCGCCAGAGCAGCCAGAGACCAAGTCAGACGAATCGAAGGTTAAAACACTACCGTTTTGTCACTTGCACACCCACACACAATTTTCGGTGCTTCAGTCGACTATTTCTGTCAAAAAACTTGTTGAAGAAGCAGTAGCGATGAATATGCCAGCAGTTGCAATCACAGACATTGGCAACTTGATGGGGGCTTTTCATTTTGTGAAAGTAGTCAATCAACACAATAAATCGATCGAAGAGGGTGAGGGAAAGCCAATCAAACCAATCATTGGCATTACGCTCAATGTCTGTAAAAATTATCTTGATCGCTCACATAGGGATGATGGGCATCAAATTGTATTGATTGCAAAAAACAAAAAAGGCTATCACAACCTTGCAAAACTGACATCGATTGCCCACACCAAAGGGTTTTACTACGTGCCTCGTGTCGATCGAGATATAATTCTCAATTACAAAGATGATTTGATGGTTTTAACAGGGAATCTTTTTGGGGAGGTACCCTATAAAGTGCTCAATGTTGGTGCACAACAGGCAGAAGAATCTTTGCTTTGGTGGAAAGAGCATTTTGGATTTGATTTGTATATCGAGCTCATGCGTCATAACCAGGAGGATGAGACACGAGTCAATAAGACCTTGGTTGAAATGGCGAAAAAGCACAATGTCAAAATAATTGCGACCAACAGTTGCTATTATTTGAAAAAAGAGGAAGCCAATGCGCATGATATTTTGTTGTGTATAAAAGAAGGAGAAAAGCAGTCAACGCCCATTGGAAGAGGTCGAGGTTATCGCTATGGACTTCCAAATCAGGAGTACTATTTTAAGTCCCCTCAACAGATGAGTGAATTGTTTTCAGACCTACCAGAGGCGATTCACAATATTCAAGAGATTATCGAAAAAGTAGAGCCCATTGTTTTGGCGCGTGAAGTACTTCTCCCAAAGTTTGACATTCCTGATGAATTTATTGTAGCTGAGGATCAAAAAGATGGTGGTAAAAGGGGAGAAAACAAATACTTAAAGCATCTGACCCAACAAGGTGCAAAGTCTCGCTACGGAGAGATTACAAAAGACATTCAGGAACGAATTGATTTTGAATTAAGCGTCATTGAAAACACAGGATATCCTGGTTATTTTTTGATTGTACAAGATTTGATTGCAGCAGCTCGTTCATTAGATGTTTCTGTGGGTCCTGGGCGTGGTTCTGCAGCAGGATCTGTGGTTGCTTATTGTTTACAAATCACAAACATAGACCCCATTGAGCACGATTTGCTTTTTGAGCGTTTTTTGAACCCCGATCGTGTGAGTATGCCAGATATCGACATCGATTTTGACGACGAAGGTCGATCAAAAGTGATGGACTATGTGATCGAAAAATATGGGTCAAATCAGGTCGCCCAAATTGTGACCTATGGTACAATGGCAGCAAAGTCATCGGTACGTGATACTGCTCGTGTGTTAGACTTACCTCTGGCCGATGCTGATCGCCTTGCCAAGCTAATCCCCAATGTTAAACTCAACTCCATTTTTACCAAAGAAAACACCTCTTTGAAAGAAGAACTTCGGTCAGATGAATTTCAACGAGTCGAGCAATTGAAAGACATTGCAAATGGAGATGACTTGGAGGCAGAAACATTGAATCAGGCAAAAATTTTGGAAGGGTCTCTGCGCAATACTGGTACCCATGCTTGTGGGGTGATTATCACCCCTGAAGACATCAGTAATTTGGTGCCTATAGCCACTGCAAAGGATTCGGATTTGGTTGTGACGCAGTATGACAATGCAGTTGTGGAAAGTGCAGGCCTATTGAAAATGGACTTTTTAGGGCTCAAAACACTCACACTCATCAAAGACACTGTAAAGTTGATCAAATATCGACACAACGTGAGTCTCAATCCAGATGATTTCCCTTTGGATGATGAGCCGACATACAACTTATTTCAGCGAGGAGAAACCGTTGGAATTTTTCAGTATGAAAGTGTAGGCATGCAACGCTATTTGCGAGAGCTTAAACCAAACAAATTTGAAGATCTCATTGCCATGAATGCGTTGTATCGGCCGGGGCCTTTGGAGTATATTCCTAGTTTTATTCGTCGAAAAAATGGGGAAGAAAAAATCCAATATGATCTACCAGAAATGCAGCATCACTTGGAGCAAACCTATGGCATCACTGTCTATCAAGAACAGGTGATGTTGTTGTCACAGGATTTGGCTGGTTTTACCAAGGGTGAGGCAGACGTATTGAGAAAAGCCATGGGGAAAAAGATATTTTCATTACTCGAAAAACTTAAACCAAAATTTATTAATGGTGGTAAAGAGAGGGGTCATGATGCAGAAATTCTTGAAAAAATATGGAAGGATTGGGAAGCCTTTGCCTCTTATGCATTTAACAAATCACACTCTACATGCTATGCTTGGATTGCCTACCAAACCGCGTACCTGAAGGCGAACTATCCAGCAGAGTATATGGCAGCTGTGCTCTCCAACAACATGAACGACATCAAGCAAGTGAGCTTTTTTATGGAAGAGTGCAGACGCATGGGTGTTCCAGTTTTGGGTCCTGACGTCAATGAATCTTATTACAAGTTTACAGTGAACAACGACAATGCAATTCGATTTGGAATGGGAGCCATTAAGGGGGTAGGTCGTGGGGCAGTTGACAGTATAGTTGAGGGCAGAAACGAGAAGTCATATCATTCACTTTTCGACATGGTGAAGCGTGTGGATTTGCGTGCTGTCAACAAGAAAACATTTGAGGGTTTGATTCTTGCAGGGGGTCTCGATTCCTTGAGCGACGACCACCGAGCGCAATACTTTCAGGACAAAGGGGATGGGGTTTCTTTTTTGGAAAAAGTACTTCGCTATGGGGCCAATTATCAGAAGCATCAAAACTCATCTCAAGTCAGCATGTTTGGAGACGAAAATGGGATGTCATTGAGCGAGCCAGAAATGCCAGATTGTGAACCATGGGGAAAACTACACGAATTGAAACAAGAAAAAGAGGTGGTTGGGATTTACCTTTCAGGGCATCCGCTAGATGATTTTTCACATAGTTTCACTCATTTTTGCAATGCACGCGTTGGGTTGTTTAACGAACTGGCTCCATTGGTGAATAAGGAATTAACATTTGGGGGTATCATAGGGGAGGTCGATCATCGGGTATCAAAAAACGGAAAGGGATGGGCAATCTTTCAGTTGGAGGACTTTGAAGACACCTTTAGTTTTCGAATTTTTGGAGAAGAGTATTTAAAATTTCGACATCATTTGGTAGAAAACAATTTTGTTCATGTCAAGGCCTTTGTACGACCTGGTTGGATGAATCAGGAAACAGGAAAGACAGGTGATCCACGTATTCAATTTATAGATTTTCGACAGTTGCAGGATGCCATAGGTACCTATGCAAAAAAACTCACTTTAAAAATCAATATCAATCAGTTTGAAAAGGAAAATTTGTCGAATTTGAGCAAAACCATCAAAGCCCACAAGGGAAATCACAAACTCGATATTGCATTTTATGAATTGAATGAACAAATCAAACTCGTCATGCACAGCCGAAAGAAGAAAATAAACATCACTAAGGAGTTGTTGGAAGATTTAGATGAACAGCAAATTCATTTTAAGCTGAATTAGTGATTTTACGAAAAATGGGCTAGGTAAAATCACTTATTTGTGAGTTGAAAAAGATTTTAAAACAGTATTTTTGTAGGATTAAAAAATTAAAAAAATGGCTTTAGAAATAACAGATGCAACTTTTGATTCGGTAGTATTGCAGTCAGACAAACCTGTATTGGTTGATTTTTGGGCAGCATGGTGTGGTCCTTGCCGCATGGTAGGACCGATCATTGATGAGTTGAGCAACGAATACGATGGCAAAGCAGTTGTTGGCAAGGTAGATGTTGACAACAACCAGGAGTTTGCTGCAAAATATGGCGTTCGCAATATCCCAACCGTTTTGTTGTTTAAAAATGGAGAACTCATTGATCGAAAAGTAGGTGTATCTCCGAAACAAGTATATGCAGATGCCATTGAGGGTGCATTGTAGGATACTTTGGTAAGAGTGTTTGTGTAATGAAAAATGCGATGTATATTTGCAGCCGCACGACCCGGTCTGGTAGTTCAGTTGGTTAGAATACATGCCTGTCACGCATGGGGTCGCGGGTTCGAGTCCCGTCCAGACCGCAAATTAATTTGAAAAGTAAAGATTTTAAGATGTTGTGTTGCTTGTAAACCACTGGTTTACAAGAGGTTCGTAAGAGAGCCAATGAGAAGCTTTCCTGAAAATGGGGGGCTTTTTTTGTTGTGTAAAGGTGTTAAAATCAGTGGTTTTACAGTGTATGAAAAATTTATTGACTAATTTAGCGAAAATTTGAACTAAGGATTTGCTGGATTATAAACTATTCTCAAATCGATTTGTTCGTGCGGTTTTTCCGTACCTCATCGTATTCTGTAACCTGCTAAGTCTCACAGGGTATGCATCTTTATTATCTCTTAACGAGAGCTTTACAACAAGTCCAGAACTAACTTTAAATGGTCCAAACCCTCAACAAATTGTTCTGGGAAATAGCTATGCTGAGCTTGGGGCAACTGCCTCAGATTTGGAGGATGGTCCTCTGACTGATGCGATTGTAATCTTAGGCGTTGATGCCATTAACACTGCTATTGTAGGTGTTTACAATGTTCAATATAGTATTACCGACGCAGATGGTAACAATACAACGCTTGTTCGTACTGTTGAAGTTATTGATATAACTCCACCAAGTATCAATTTAAATGGGAACAGTATCATTTCGATTGAAGTTGGCACAACATATAATGAGTTAGGTGCAACAGCATCTGACAATTATGATGATGACAATACCATCACCTCTTCCATTGTTACTTCAGGTTCTGTGGATACTGCAGTTTTGGGGTCCTACACAGTTTCATATGATGTATCTGATTCGTCATCGAATGCTGCGACGACCTTGACTCGTACTGTCAATGTGATTGATACTACAAAGCCAATTCTTTCTTTATTAGGCACAAACCTTGTGACAATTGAACTTGGACAGGCTTATTCAGATGCTGGTGCTAGTGCATCCGATAATTATGATGATAACACATCCATTACAGCAGCCATAACTACTTCAGGTGCTGTAGACAATACAACAGTTGGGTCGTATACGCTCACCTATAGTGTGTCGGACACTTCGAATAACCAAGCAAATCCGATTACAAGAACAGTTGTTGTTGAGGACAACACTAGCCCCGTGATCACTCTTCTGGGTACTGCCACAACGACTGTGGAAGTTGGAAACAGCTATACTGATCCAGGAGTTGTGGGTACAGACAATTATGATAATGATTCGGCAATTACAGCAGCCATCACTTCGTCGGGGTCGGTGGATACATCGTCATTAGGCTCATATTTGGTCACATATACAGTTAGTGATAGTTCTGGAAATGCTGCAACCCCTGTTTCAAGAACAGTGCAAGTTGTGGATTCCACTAGTCCATCGATTAGTCTTGTTGGGGATGCTTCGATGACCATATCCTATCAAAGTAGCTTTGTAGATCCTGGTGCAACAGCGACTGATAATTATGACAATAACATCACATCAAGTATCCAAGTAACTGGTTCGGTCAATGAAAATATTTTAGCAACATACACTCTTTCATACGATGTAAGTGATAGTTCAGGAAATGATGCAACGACTGTAACACGCCAAGTTACTGTTGCTGACACAACTCCACCATCAATAACCATACTTGGAGATGAAACAATATATCTGGTAGTTGGAGATTCATATTCAGATGCTGGCGCAACTGCATTGGATAACTATGATCTAGATATTTCATCAGCCATCACTCAGTCTGGCTCAGTGGATACTGCTGTTGTTGGAATCTATTATATCGTTTATAATGTATCTGACTCAAATGGGAATAGTGCTCCACAAGCCACACGAACAGTTGTCGTAGGCACACCACCTTCAATTAGCCTTCAAGGTGATAACCCTATGACTGTTGAAATTGGATCAAGTTACAACGAATTGGGAGCCATTGCCAGTGATCCTGAAGATGGAGACCTCACAGATGATATTGTTATAAGTGGAACAGTCAACACTAGTGTATTTGGTACGTATCAAATACAGTATAGTGTTACTGATTTAAATTCAAACACAACTATCGTCACAAGAACAGTGGAGGTTGTGGACACAACCAACCCTTCGATAACTCTCAATGGAGATGAAGAAATTACTGTTGAAGTTGGGGGAAGTTTTGTTGACCCTGGTGCTACAGCAACAGATACTTATCAGGGGAATATATCCTCTGCTATTGTTGTCACTGGCAGTGTTGATACCGACACGCTTGGGACATATGTCATAAGATATAATGTTTCAGATAACTCAGGGAATGCTGCAACTGAAGTCATTAGAACAGTTACAGTAGTAGATACAACACCACCCGATTTTTCCCTTGTTGACAATGCAACAGTGAGCATTGAGATCAACACAATTTTTGTTGACCCTGGTGCCTCTGCTATTGATGCTTATGATGGGGATATTAGCTCCTCTGTGAATGTGATTGGGACTGTAGACACTTCAGAGGTTGGGAGTACTACCTTATATTATAATGTATCAGACTCTTCTGGAAATGCTGCAAGTCAACTCACTCGTACTGTTCAAGTTGTAGAATCAACACCACCTGTCATCACTCTTGGTGGAGATTCTTTTGTAAGCCTTGAGGTGTTTAGTTCTTATATAGATGCTGGCGCAACTGCCCTTGATAATTATGATGATGATATTACTTCTTCAATCGTATTGACAGGCAATGTTGATCATACGACTGTGGGTACATATACGCTTCGTTACAATGTATCGGACAGTTCTGGGAATGCTGCTGCTGAGGTTGTCAGAACAGTAGTGGTTGAAGATACAACCGATCCAGTCATTTTTTTGGTTGGAGATGCTTCAATTTCGCTTGAAGTAGGGGATTCATTTACTGATCCTGGTGCAACAGCTGTTGACAATTATGATGGGTCATTGACTGGTGCTGTCACAACAATTGGCACTGTGGACACGAGTGCTGCTGGTGCTTACCTGATCGCCTATAATGTTTCTGATGCGCAAGGAAATGCAGCAAATCAAGTTGTGAGAACAGTCGTCGTTGGCACACCTCCATCGATCAGTTTGCAGGGCGATAACCCACTCACGATTCAATACAACGAAACTTATACCGAATTGGGTGCAACAGCAACTGATGTTGAGGATGGCGTGATAACGTCTAGCATCACAACTTCTGGCACTGTAAATTCTTCCATACTTGGTACTTATATTGTTCAATATAGCGTTAGTGATTCGTCAGGGGTTACGACTGTTGTGGAGCGAACTGTCAATGTTGTTGACACAACTGTTCCTGTCATCACACTCGCTGGCAATGCCTCTGAAAATGTTGCAGTTGGGTCATCGTATGCCGACCCAGGCGTAACAGCGTCTGATAATTATGATGGAGATATTTCGAATATCATTTCCACAATAGGCAGTGTAGACAGTAGCACAGTAGGTACCTACACAATTACCTACGATGTAATTGATAGTCAAGGCAATAGTGCAATCACTGAAACGCGAACAGTGAATGTTGTTGATGAAATTGCGCCGACAATCAGTTTATTTGGTCAAGCAAACATCAACCTTGAAGTGTATGATACATATACCGAAAGTGGCGCAAGTGCGATTGACAATTACGATGGTAATATTTCTAGTTCGATAGTCACATCTGGAGCTGTCGACACATCAGTTGTTGATACATATACATTGACATATGACATCACTGATGCAAATGGCAATAGTGCCACTACAGTTTCAAGAACAGTGGTTGTTGAGGATACAACAGCACCTGTGATTGCCCTCAATGGTCAAGCCAATCTGACCTTGGAAGTGGGAACAGCTTACTCAGATGATGGAGCAATTGTGACAGACAATTATGATAGTGGATTGACTGCAACTGTCTCTCCAACTACAATCGATACAAATAGCGTTGGCGTCTATACAATAACATACACTGCTGTTGACACTTCATCCAACCAAGCAAGTCCTGTCACAAGAACAGTGACTGTAGAAGATACCCAACCACCAGTGATTGCCCTTACTGGCAATACAACGATTACCCATGAGGTAAATACTCCTTTTGTTGAGCCAGGATATAGTGCCAATGACAGCAACGAAGGAGACCTAACAGCAAATGTATTGATCGATGGATCGGTAGACTCCTCAAATCTAGGGAGTTACACTTTATCCTATGATGTTTCGGACCTGTCTGGAAATGCAGCTGCAACAGCTAGTCGACTGGTGCAAGTTGTCGATACAACACCACCAGTTATCACATTGGTAGGCGATTCGACCACCAATATTGAACTGGGAACATCTTTCAATGATCCAGGAGCAACTGCCAATGACAATTATGATGGCATGATGAACACAGTTGCAGTTTCTGGAGCAGTAGACACTTCAACAGTAGGTACATATACCTTATTCTACAATCTGTCTGACTCGGAGGGCAATGCTGCCATTCAAGTTACACGTACTGTTATCGTTGGCTCACCACCCACGATAATTCTTCAGGGAGATGATCCAATGGTCATTGAAGTTGGGGGAACATATACCGAGCCAGGTGCTAATGCTTTTGACTCGGATGATGGTACTTTGGGGAGCACCTCAGATTCACCATCACTCATTTCAGTCGATGGCAATGTTAATACCAATATCGTCTCTACTTATTTTATACAATATTCAGTAACAGATTCAGACGGAAACATAACGCAAGCACAGCGCACAGTTCAAGTTGTTGATACGACCAAACCTGTGATAACGATTGCTAATGCGACTGCTAGCGTTGAAGCTTTGACAACATATATTGATGAAGGTGGTGCAACAGCAACTGACAATTATGACTTAAATATTTCAGATGAAATTGTTGTAACAAACAATGTGAACACCTCTGTTTTAGGTACATACACAGTTGATTTTGATGTAACAGATTCCAGTGGAAATGCTGCCAATACTGTGTCAAGACTTGTGACAGTTGTAGACACTGAGATCCCTGTCATTTCTTTGACTGGCGATGAGAGTGTAAGCATCGAGCAGGGTGCAAGCTACAGCGATGATGGTGCAACAGCATCTGACAACTATGATGGAGATATTTCTTCGTCTATAATCACGACAAATGGCGTAAACACAGCTTCCATTGGTACATACACAGTTGCATACAATGTGTCAGATTCATCAGCGAATGATGCAGTGGAGGTTGTTCGAACAGTAACTGTGGGACCAGATGTCAATGCTGGATCTGATACAACAGTCTGTGAAGAAGCCACAATCAATATTGGTTCCAATTCAAATGATTTGTCCTACGACTACGTTTGGACAGCATCACCTGACCCTTCGGCATCGAATGGTCCAACCCTCAATAGCCCAACAACTCCTTTGACAGAAGTAACTGTATTTACTACAACTCAGTTTACTTTAAGTGCTTATGATTCTGGGGTTTTAGTTGGTTCAGATATTATTGTTGTAACAGTAATTGATAAGCCAGTTGCTGCAGTGGCTACTGATGTTACCATTTGCCAGGGTGATAGTGTTCAAATTGGAGCAGCAACTGTAGCTGGACATACTTACCAATGGACTTCCAATCCTGCAGGTTTTTCGTCTACTGTTGCCAATCCAACAGTATCACCTACAGTGACCACAACATATACTTTGACTGAAACGATCGATGCAACACCTGGTTGTTCGACTCAAAACAGTGTAACCATTACAGTTGAAGAACCTATAGATATCAATCCAGGGTTAGATGCAACCATCTGTGAAAGTGAAGCTGCTGCAGGATATCGATTAGATGACGCCACTTCATCTTCTACAAATGCAACTTACGCATGGCAAGCCTTGGGTGGAGATGGGTCTTTCGACGATGATTCTGATCTAAATGCTACCTATTTCCCTGGCACAACAGATATTTCGAATGGAAGTGTTGTGTTACAACTTTCGGCTACATCAACAACAGGAATTTGTACGACTCCTGTCACTGAACAACTCACACTCAACATTACAAGGTCTGCATCTGTAGATGCAGGTTTAAGTGCCATTACGCTCTGTGAAAATGAATCGATTCAGATCCCTGGAGCCTCTGCACAATTCTATGATCCAAATTCAATTTCATGGAGTTCGTCAGGTACAACAGGCACTTTGACAGCAAACAATACACTTACGCCAACATATACTCCTTCGGCGAGTGATGTTGCAGCAGGAAGTGTAACTCTTACATTGTCTGTATTGCCACTGAGCCCTTGTGACGCATCAGGACCAATAACCGACACTGTTTCGATTAACCTCATCAGCACACCAGTTGTTAGTGTGCCAACAGGTCTATCCATTTGTGAAGGAGATAATGTGCCATTAACAGGCTCTACTGTTACAAATGCTGCGAGCTTTACTTGGACCGATAGCAGTGGGGGTATCTTTAGCGTAACAGGACCAAACCCAGGAGATTGGGTGTATGAACCAAACCAAACAGCAATTGACAATGGTGGAACAGTATTGACTTTAACAGCAACACCAACATCACCTTGTGCAGATGACCCAAGTTATTCTGTTACACTACCCATTGTGATCAATAAAAATCCTGTGATTGATGCAGGTCCTAGCAATCAAATTTTGTGTGAAGGGTTAAACCCAATTTCTGGTGCGACAGCTGATTTTGTCGATTCGATTTCCTGGTCAACATCTGGCGATGGGTTCATTACAACTCCAAATTCAATATCTCCTTTTTACACACCAGGAACAAACGATTTAACAGTTGGTGCAGTCACACTCACCATGACAGCAACTCCTCAAGGCGCATGTACAGATACAGTTACAGATACTGTTACTTTTTCCATTTCCAAGCAGGCTGTTGCCAGTGCTGGAGGTGATGCAGAAGTTTGTGAAGGCGATTCATATACCTTTGGAAGCGCGAGTATTACTGACACTTCGGGAGCTGCGCTAAGCCCAACATCAACCCTTTGGACAACAAGTGGATCAGGTACATTTAGCAATGCAACCATGGTCAATCCAGTTTATACACCAAGTACTGCAGATATTGCAGCTGGCCAAGTGGTTTTGACATTGACAGTGCAACAAAATGGTTGTCCTGACGAATCCGACGATATGATTTTGACGATTGTTCCTCAAGTCTCAGCAAATGCTGGATTAGATTTGACTACTTGTCAAGACGAAAGTGGAATCATTACTGGTGCAACAGTTACGCCGAACACAACCTTCCTTTGGACAGTCATAACTGGAGGTGGAACACTTCAAAATGACACTGACATCAACCCAGTTTACCAACCATCTGCTGGCGAAACAGGAGAGGTCGTATTGCGACTGACTGTAGATCCATTGCAAATCAATGGTGTTGACTGTGGAAATCCTGCAACAGATGATGTTTCGATCTTCATTGAGCCACTGCCAACTGTTAGTGCTGGAAGTGATGCTATCATTTGTGAAGATGAGACCTACACATTTGACAACACTGTGTCGGCAACCGATTTCAATGGCTTGACTTGGTCCTCACAAGGGGATGGTAATTTTGACGATAACGAAACACTTCAACCAACATATTTCCCTGGTCCAAACGACAAAGCAAACGGGGGTGTTATCCTTCAACTAGAAACATCTTCAAACGCGCCTTGTACCAGTACACCTAGTGATGTGATGTTTTTGGAAATTACTCGTCAGCCAGTGATTAATGCACCAACCACAATCGATTATTGTGTTGACAGTTCTCCTATTGCTTTGGATATGGTAACTGCCGATTTTTATGACACAATTCAGTGGACTTCATCTTCAGGTGATGCGTCGGGTACTTTTTCTGATAATTCTGTACTGAATCCAGATTATACCCCATCACAACACGATATCGATAGCGGTGAAATTTTATTGACGATTAGCGCCACAGAAAACTCATGTCCGTTTGATACCCAAGCTGTTATTCGGGTTGTTTTTGTCGATCTTCCAACAGTTGACGCAGGCACAACACCAGTTGAGATTTGTGAGGATAGCAGCTACCAACTCGATGGAACAGTTACAGGTACGTCATCTCAAAGTTGGAATACCTCTGGAACAGGAACTTTTAGTAATCAAACCTCTGAAGATCCGATCTACACCCCTAGTGCTGCAGATATTGCTGCAGGGGTTCCGATACGACTTACGCTCACTGCTGTGAGTACAAGTGTATGTGAGGCTGAAATTAGTGACTTTATTGACTTGACTTTTGCGCCAAGCCCGATTATGGATATTGGCCCAGACCGAACGCTTTGTGTGGGTGAAGATTTAGTGATCAACCTCACTGAGGGTGCCGACGTTGCCAACGTTAATACGAGTTCTTATGCTTGGGCATCGACAGGAAATGGTTTCTTTAACAGTGTCAATTCTTTATCACCAACCTATTCGCCAAGCGCCGACGATATCGCAGCAGGATCAGTAACAATTTCCCTAATAGCAGATGCGTTGAGCCCATGTGGTGGAACCATTCAAGACGATTTTGTGTTTACTATTATGGCTGAGCCAACAGTAGCTGCTGGACCAGATATTACCATGTGTGAAACAGGTGGCGATTTATCGATTGCTGCTGAAGATGTTACCAACTATAGCAGTTTTATTTGGACCAATGAAAGTGGTACCACTGGTAGTCAGATTGTAAATGATACAAGTCTCACACCTACCTTTATCCCTGGACCAGCAGACATTGCCAATGGCATTGCAACCCTTCGTTTAACAGCTTTCCCAATTGCACCTTGTGCAACACCAATAACAGATGATGTGATTGTAACCATTGCACCACAGCCAGTTGTTTCGATAGGTGGAGACAGTACCATGTGTGAGGGCGAAGATTTTATTTTCTTAGCTGGTGTGGCAAGTGTATCAAACGAAACCAGTTTTACTTGGAGTTCTGATGGGGGTGGTGTATTTGCCAATGCAAACACATTAGTGCCAACCTTCACACCAAGTGCTGCAGAAATTGCAGCTGGTCAAGCGATTATTAGTCTAACAGCTCAACCCATTGCGCCATGTGCTGATCCAGTTATAGATACAATGACACTTACCATTCAACAACTCCCTGAGGTTGAAGCTGGTAATAATGCTGTATTGTGTGAAAGCGATACAGACTATCAAACATTGACAGCTTCTGTTTCGCGTCAGTCTGCAATCAAGTGGACTTCAAGTGGTGATGGAACTTTTGATAATGATACTGTTATCAACACAATTTATACGCCAAGTGCAGACGATATCACTCTTGGAGTTGTAACCTTGACTTTAACTGCAACACCAATTGCTCCATGTGATGCTGGCACGACAGTTTCAGATACGATTACACTCACATTTAGTACCCCATCATCAGTATCTATTTTGCGAGGAGACATCAATTCGGATGGAGTGGAAGAATATGCAACTGAGTTCTGTGCGTCTTCAGATTACACCTTCACTGATGATCAAATTATTGATAGTCAGGCAAACACATATACCTGGACAACCAGTGGTGATGGAATATTTTCTGCCCCTGACGAAAAAGCACCAACATATACCCCCGGTACCTTTGACAGATCGAGTGGTTCAGTGACACTAACCCTCACTGTTGCTGATGCAGCGGGTTGTACAACAGATGCAGATAGTGTTACTCTTACTGTTGTTCCTGAACCAGTCTTAGATTTATCCACCTCTGCCACTTCTGTCTGCTATGGTAGTCAAGTACAACTGACAGCAATTGCAGATCATTACTACACGATCAATTGGCAGATTACAGGTGGTACAGGGGCAATTGTTTCTGGTGGAAACACTACAACCCCAGTATATGAACCTGCACTCGATAGTGATACTGTTGTGCTTGAAGCTACTATCACAGGTCAAAATCCATGTACAGAATCAGTTACAGAAAGCATTACAATTCAAGTCACTCCGAACCCAGAAATCACAGGTTTCCCTGTAGATACTGAAATATGTTTTGATCAAGATTTTACGATTACTGGTGTAACAACAACAGGTGTTGAATCAGCAATTGAATGGACGACTGATGGGGATGGTACTTTTGATAACCCCTCTATATTAACCCCAAGATACTACCCATCGTCAAACGATATTGCAGCAGGCTTTGTTACCCTGACGATGAGAGCAGTTGCTGATAGTCCATGCGATAGCGTAGTTGATGATACTGCTTCATTTGTGGTGACTTTAACGCCAGCACCAACCATTACAATGGCTGATACTGATACAGTATGTGAGGACAGTAATTACTTCGTTACAGATGTCAGTGTTGAAAATGTAGTTTCATACACTTGGACTGCAGTTGGAGATGGAACATTCCAAAACTCAGACACCTTATCGCCAACTTATTTGCCTGGTGTAAATGATTTGGCAGCTAGTTCTTTTACACTCACGTTGACTGCCCAAGGAAATGGCGTTTGCCCAGAAGTAGTTGCCACCAAAGAGGTAACGATCATACCAACGCCTGTCATCGAATTGGGGGTTGAAACAGCTGATTACTGTACTTCACCTGATCCAAGCAGCTCTGATAACCCAATTACTTTGGCTGCGCAAACCATAGAGAATGTTAGTGCAATCGAGTGGAGAACTTCAAGCGATCCAACAAACCCAACAGCTCAGATTAATCTCAATGGAGACAATTCTGCTACGTATTACCCATCTCAAGAAGATTATGACAATGGTCAAGTCACCATTACTTTGGTTGGATACCCAATCAATCCGTGTGCTGATTTGGTTGAAGACAGTTTGACTATTTTATTTGCAGAGCCACCAACAGTCATTGCTGGTCCTGATCAAACACTTTGTGAGGATGTTGCTGACGTACAACTCGATGGCACAGCCACACAATACGATACAATTACATGGACAACGTCTGGCAATGGAACATTTACAGGAGGTGTCAACAATATTGAAGATCCAGTATATATTCCTAGCATTCAAGATATAGAAGCTGGAACAGTAACCCTCACAGCAACTGTTGTTGGTGACGTGAATTGCAGCAATGCCACTGATGATGTGGTCATCACATTTGCACGCAATCCACAGGTAGATGTGGGTGTAGATCTGAGTTTATGTGAAGGTGATGTTGTGAACTTTACTGACGTCACTGTGGCCGCTGGAACTTATGCTTCATTATCTTGGGTCACAACCAATGGTTTGGGTACCCTCAGTGGTGAGCAAACACTCACACCAACCTATACACCAGCAGTTGGAGAAACAGGTCAAATTGACTTTGTGCTCACTGTACAAGCCCAAGCACCTTGTACCACTGCTGAAATCCGTACAAAATCTGTGACTTATCAAAGCCAAGCAACTGCTGATGCAGGAGAAGATTTTGAGGTTTGTCAAGCAGATGGTGCTTTCACAATTGCAGGGGCAAGTGTTGCCAACAGTCAGGGACAAGCATGGAGTGTAATCACTGGTAGTGGGTTGCTTGTGAATCAAAATGATATTGCACCGACCTACACCCCTTCCAACCAAGATTGGGTCAATGGTCAATTGATTTTGAGGTTAACTGCTCAAGCAAATCCAGGCTGCGCTGATGCTTTTGATGATGTGATTATTTCCCTAACGCCAAGCCCAATCATTGATGCTGGTGCAGATGTAAGTGTGTGTAATAACAGTTCTTATACCACCACAACAGCCTCTGTCCAATATGCTACCAACTTTGCTTGGTCAACACCAGATGGAACAGGAATACTCACCTCCAATGCGAACGATACAGTTGCAATCTATACACCAGCTGATGATGAGTCTGGAATCGTTACACTTGTATTGACTGCACAATCCAATGGGTCATGTACCGAAGTCGTGACAGACGAAATCCTGCTCACCATCAATGCTGCGCCAACTGCAGATGCAGGTGCTGACCAAACCCTTTGTGCATCAACAAACGAAGTTGTTTTATCTGGAAATGTCACGAATGAAGCAAGTTTTGTCTGGACTGCAAACCTAGCCGATGGGTCTGCTGGTTCAGGAACATTTACACCAGACAATGATGTCAATACCACTTATAACCCATCGCCAACTGACATCGCAAGTGGTTCTGTGACATTGAATTTAACAGCAGTTGGACTTGATGGATGTGTAGATGCAACTGATAGTATGATAGTTACTTTTGCACCACAGCCAATTGTAAATGCTGGTACAGATGCCTTTATTTGTGAAGGAGAATCGTATGACTTGACAAACTCTTCACCTAGCTATCTACATGGCGTCAGTCCTGAGTGGACAATCATTGGTGGAGATGGAAACTTTAGTGGGAACATCAACAGCAATATCCTAGAACCAGTGTATACCCCTGGTCCTCAAGACATTATTGATGGTACTGTTACCTTACGCCTAACGCTTGACCCAATTGATCCTTGTTCAGATCCAATTAGTGATGATGTGGTCATTGAAATCACACAAGCGCCAACAGTAAGTGTTGTGCCAAATTTTGATATTTGTGAAAGTTCATTTACAGTAACTGGGACAACTGTCCAAAATGAAGGTTTGATAGAATGGTCAATAGTAGAGGGTACAGGATCACTGGCGTTTGAAAACCAAATAGAACCAATTTACACCACCAACCCAGCTGATGTAGGTGCTTTAGGACCTGTGATACTTAAAGTTGAAGTCTTTGGCGAAAATGGTTGTGCGACAACTTCAGTGGAAGAGTTTGTGACCCTAAACATAAACCCTGCAGGTGAACTCGATGCCGGACCCGACATGACAATATGTGAGGATTCAACAACACATACGTTCGCAAATGGGGCTTCTGCTTCAGATGTCCAAAATATCCTCTGGATTCACGACGGCCTTGGATCGATTACCAATGGTCAAGGAACACTCACCCCAACCTATACACCAGCAACGGGAGAAACGGGAACAATTACGTTTACAGTCACTGCAGACGAAATATCGCCATGTGTAAGCACTTTGACAGATACAGTAACCCTGACAATCATTGAAAAGCCAACAGCTGAAGCTGGTGAGAGCTACACCACTTGTGCTGGCCCAATCATCTTAAACGGAGTTGTAGGGGGTGATGTCGATAGCATTCAATGGTCAGGTGGAAATGGCTTGTTTGATGACCCAACAACTGGCGAAAATGTCTCTTCAAATCTATCGACAACCTATTACCCAAGTATAGAAGAAATTGGGCAAGGCTTTGTGAGTCTTATACTGACTGCCAACCCGATTGCGCCATGTTCTCCAGCCTATTCGGACCTAATCACCATATATTTAGAAGATGCACCACAGGTAGATGCAGGCCCTGTGAATGCTTCGATTTGTGAGGGTGATACCTATCTGTTAGATATAGCAACTGCAACAAACTTTACATCATTTACTTGGACAACCTCTGGGTCGGGAACTTTCTCCCCAACAGAGCAAACCTTGCAACCAGTCTATACCCCCTCTGAGGCTGATGTTGTCAATGGAGTTGTTAGACTTCGATTGACAGCCACTGGCAATAGTGATTGTGCTGATTCATTTGATGAATTAGAATTAATAATTGACAAGCAACCAAGTGTTGTGATTCAAGAAACAACACTCGATCATTGTGAAACCCAACCATTGATTCTAAGCAATGTAACGGCTTTACATTATGACCCCAGTACAGTTCAGTGGGTTTCGAGTGCTGGAGCAGATGGATATTTTGTTGACGACACAGCTCTCAATCCCGAATATGTTCCTGGTCCAAACGACCTTGCCAATGGGGTAACCTTGACTGTTTCTCTCAGTGGCGAAGCTTTTAGAGCTTGTAGCGATCAACTTGCAACAGACTCAATTGATGTCATCTTCTCCCCAAAGCCTATAGTAGATGCGGGTCTTGACTTAGAAATATGCGAAGGGACTTCAGCAATTTCTTTATCAACAGCTTCTACAAGCCAGACAACATCACTCATGTGGACAACATCAGGAACGGGTACATTTGATGATCCAACGAGTTTAAATGCAGAGTATATTCCCAGCACACTTGACTTTTCTAAAGGAACAGTAACCCTTACCCTCACTGGATACAATGATGGAGTTTGCAGTTCGACTTCAGATACCATGACCTTAACGCTGACAGAAGATGTTGTAATCATTACGTCACAAGATTACTTTACCTTCTGTGATAGTGAGACTGTGATTCCGATCACTGGCATCAGTCTTTTAAATGTAGACACCACAGGAGGCTCACCCGATGTAGAATGGTCAATCATTACTGGTCAAGGAACATGGCAAAATTCGAATACTGAGGTCAATCCTACGTATATACCAGCAGGGAATGACTACACAACAGGTGTTACGCTATTGTTGACTGCTTTTGGCGAAGGTGACTGCAATTTTATCGATACCCAAGAGATTAATATCGAATTTGACCCAGAGATCATTGTCAATGCAGGTACAGGCGGAACGATATGTGAGGGACAAGACTTTCAGGTGTTTGGTGCGCAAGTATTTGGAACGACTGCATACAGTTGGACAACTTCAGGTGATGGATTCTTCAACAATGCAACCCTTGAAAACCCAATATATACTCCAGGCCCACTAGATGAGCAAAACGGATTTATAACACCAGTTACCTTGACACTAACAGCAACAGGAAATGGGAGCTGCCCTGGTCAGTCAGAATCAATTCAACTTCTTGTTGAGCCAAGCATAAGTGTATATGCAGGGGCAGATGCCACAGTTTGTACCGACAATACGTTCTATACAATTGCTGACGCAACGACCAACAAAGCCAACCCTGTTGTCACATGGACTACACTTGATGGAAGTCAAGCTGGGTTTGTTGACCCAACCACTGTGAACACATCATACCAACCACTACAAGAAGACTATGATCGTGGGTATGTGACGCTCGTTCTCAGAGGTGCTGGTTCTGGAAACTGTACAAACAGTATTGAAGACACAATGACAATTTTCTTCTCCGAGGCCATAGATGCAACTGCTGGAGAGGTTGATAGTGTGTGTTATCCAGACAGTTATATCGTACAAGACGCTGTTATCAATAGCAGTCCAGACAGCTATTCATCATACCAATGGACGATTTTAGATGGAGATGGACAGCTTCTCAATCCAAATTCCCTTACCCCTGAGTATGTGCCTAGCGCTCTGGATAAATCGAACCCGAATGGTGTTCGTTTAGGTCTAAATATCGTTCCATCCAACACTGGTAGCTTTAGCTGTACCCCACCACCTCCATTTGTAAAAGTTATTTATATTTCAGAAGATCTTCAGGGTACAGGAACAATTGCAGGAAATTCAGTTGTTTGTGAAAACACTTCTGGAAGCTACTCAGTGACAGGGCTAACAGGTGCTGTGGATTATGAGTGGACAGTTCCAGATGGAGTCTCTATCGTTTCTGGAGATGGTACATCATCAATTCTTGTTTCATTCGATAGTTTCAGTCAAGACGAAACGGCTGAAATATCTGTACTGGCATCAAACAATTGTCCAGGTCAGATTCAGTTTATGACACTACCGATTGAGATTCAGGCAGAGCCAGAGCTGATCCTTACCTCTTCAAACAACAGTGATCAAGTGCTTTGTTTCAACGATCCTTTAGAGCCTATTGAATATGCATTTGCAGGTGGAACAGACGATAGTGAAATTTCAATACAATGGTCTGTTGGAGGTTCCAATGTTGCTTCGCCACAAGGAATTACAACTTCAATTACAATAGATTCTTTCACAATAGCTGGTGTTGCCAACGAAACACTTACCTCTGATACAGTTTATTCTTATGAATTGACAGCGTCAGTCAGTGGTTGTACAACTCTCACTGTTGTTGAAACAGGGTCAATTACATTGTCTGCTAGTCCATCCTTGACCCTTCAAGCTTCTGGATCCGATTCGCAAACGTTCTGTGAGGGCAATTCCATTGCACCGATCGAATATCAATTGGAAAATGGAGCTGACAATGTTCAGTTTCAGTGGACAAGCTTAACGATACCCAACGGCCTTACGCAAAGTCTTTCGGGGAGTGTATATCGTATTACTGGTACACCAAACGCTCAGGCTGCAACGAGTGAATACACCTACCAGATCATCCCTGTTAATTCGATTACAGGTTGTGCAGGGGTTCCTTATACAGGTTCAATCACAGTAAACGCATTATCGAGTCTAGTTCCTATAAACCCAGGAGCTGATAACCAATCAGTTTGTGAAGGAAATCCGATTATTCCAATTGAGTATAGCGTTGGAAATGGGGTTTCTGGAATTAACCTGACTTGGACGAAAGATGGAAGCGCTATTACTGGAAACCCACCTGGAATTGGCTATAGCTTAAATAATGGGCAGCTTGTCATTGGAGGTAATTTTTCAGAGAACATATCAGCAACGACCACCTATGCCTTTAACATCTCCACAAATGGAGGCTTGTGTGGTGCAGGAAATGTAAACGGAACTTTAGTCGTGAACCCTGGTCCTAGAATTGAATTATTTGGATCAACAGTTGGATCGATAAGCCAAATCAAATGCGAAGGTGATAGCATCGATGATATTGTGTTTAATTTGGTTGATGGCGCAATCAACCCAAGTGTAATAGGCTTGCCAACTGGCGTGAATTATTTTTATGATTCAGCAAACAATACATTAACCATATCGGGAACACTAGATTCAAGTAATCCAAATGACAATTACAATTATACTGTTACTGCTTCTGGCAGTTCTGGAGGATGCTCTACATCGGTTAATGGGGTGTTAACAATTAGCCGAGATGACGTCCTGACGCCAGTTTCTGATATCTCACAAACTGTTTGTGAGGGTGAGCAGATAAATACAATACGCTACGATTACGCTGGAGGGGCAATTGGAGTCACAGTTGAATGGAGCATTGATGGATCACTACCATCTGCAACAACTCCCTCGGGGCTTATCATGAGCAACAACGATGGAATGTTAACGATTTCAGGAACACCAGCAGACAACATTACATCTTCGACCGAACTGGAATATACTGTTACCACCATCAATAGTGGCTGTACCCCTGCGACGAGCTACACTGGTATGATTACCATTATACCGAAACCTCAATTAATTTTAAATAATGGTCCAAGCAATCAAAACAAATGTGAAGGAGAACCCATCACTGATGTGGTGATTGATGTTACGCAAGGAGCCAACAATGCAATCATTACATGGGATTTGCAGCCCCCTGGAATCAATGCACAATATGATTCAACAACAAAACAATTCACAATTTCAGGTACACCATCTGGAATTGATCAAGACACGACTTTCAATTTTAGTATTAAGGCTGTGAACTCTACAGCTGGATGTGAATCAGATGCATTTACTGGTAGTATATCAGTGTTGAATGGACATAATTTACAGCTTCTTTCAGGGTCATCTTCTGTAGACCAGACCTTGTGTGAGGGTGAGGTTCTTGAATTCCCAATTTCATATGAATTTGGTGGTGGAGCATTGTCAGCTCGTGTGCTTGGACTTCCGCCGGGGGTCAACTGGTCAATTGTTGACAATAGAATCACAATCTCTGGTACACCTAATGTGAATGTGACTTCCACAACCTCCAATATATTTACATACACTGTCGAAACAATTGGAAGCTCTTGTTCCTCAGCAACTGAAACAGGAACAATTACTTTGATTCCCAACCCAATGATTCAGCTTATTGGGGGCTTGAATACACAAACTGTGTGTGAAGACGAATCAATCGTCGACATAGTGTACAGTACAATAGATGGAGCTGAAAATGTGGAACTCACATGGGATGCTCAACCGAGTGGTATTTTTGGCCAGTTTGATGTGTCTACCCAACAGTTTGTGATATCTGGAACACCATCAGGTTTGACAGAAGACAAAACATACAATTATACCCTACGAGCAGTGAACCTTTCTGATGGTTGTGTTTCTGAAGAGTTGACAGGGTCAATTTCGGTGCAGAATGGCCATGACCTAAAACTGCTCTCTGGCTCAACATCTACAAGCCAAAACATATGTGAAGGGGCAGCACTTCCATTGGACGTCGTTTATGAATTTGGTGGAGGAGCAAACTCAGCTAGAGTTCTTGGATTGCCACCTGGAATTGGGTGGATTATCACTGGGAATGTGATCACCATAAGTGGTACTTCGTCTGAAAATATTTCAGCAACAACAAGCTATCCATTCACTGTCGAAACACTTGGAAACAATTGTACACAAAAAACACAAAATGGTCAGATTACTATTAATCCAGACGCAGAAATTACTTTATCAACCCCATCATCCACATCAAATCAATTCATCTGTGAAGGAGAATCCATAGACCCTATTACATACACTTTTGGCGGCGGAACTGTAGATGCTGTCCCCTCTGGACTACCAGCAGGAATTACGGGAACATACAACCCTTCTACGCGTATCATGACAATTTCGGGTACCCCAACTCAAAATGTTGAGATCGATACCTCCTATAACTTCACGGTTCGTGCACTCAATGATCAAGGTTGTGAAAGCCCTGAACTCAGTGGAGAAATTACTGTTAAAGCAAATGCTGAACTCACTCTCCTGAGTTCAACAAATACAATTGACCAAACGGTTTGTGTCAACTCAAATATCTCTGATATTAGAATCCGTTTCAAAAATAGTAGTGTTCCGACAGCGAATAACTTACCAAGTGGTCTTAGCTCAGAAGTTGTCGGTAGTACGGATATTCTTCGAATTTACGGAAGTGTCCCTGTTGGAGGGCCATACAACTTTGATGTAATTGGCACGAATACAAATGGTTGTAGTTCAACAGCGGTTACGGTACAACTCACGGTTGTTCCTGATTATTCAATTAACCCGACAAGAGTAGTTCTTGATATGAACGATCCATCCAACGGTACGGATGAGTCTCTTGTTAAAAACATATCTTGTTTCGGCAATAGTGATGGTGAAATCAAAGTGAACTTGTCGAATAATTCTTCTGCACTGAGTTATATCTATTCTTGGAGTGGGCCAAACAATTATGCAAATACAACACAATCAAACCATATCAAGAATTTAAAACCCGGTAATTATACGGTAAGTGTATTCCCGCAAGGAAATTCGGATTGCCCTGTCACCGCATCGTTTACAGTGGTACAGCCCAATCCAACGGGTATCTCTATCAATAACATATCTCCTGTGTCCTGTACAGGTGCCGACGATGGATTGATATCAGTATCTATTACAGGTGGAAACTCCTTTTATTATAAAAATTATATCTGGGAAGTACTTGAGGAGGATGAGAATTGCGTGACCTACACCATCAAACTTCGAGACACAGATAACGATGGTATTTTTGATATTGCAGATGCTGATATTGATAACGACGGAGTGGTTGATCCCAACAAGTCGGATATCAATGGGGATGGAATTATTGATGAAGCGACTGGCGGAAACTTCTCTTACAGTATTGTTTCTTATCAAAGTTGTGATGGGACATTTATCACGGATAATAAACAATCGCTTTCTGATTTTTCATCCAGCGGCGTCTACCAGATTTGTGCGGTTCCAAATTCAGTTTCTTCAGATGCAAACCTAGATCATGATTTAGATGCGAATACCGCAAACATTTCATCTGTAGTCCTCAGTGGTGGAACAGCTTCCTGCTCTTCTGGTTCGTGGCAAAAAATTGATCGATTAAAAGGAACAACCTATGCCGATAACCTCTCTGCTGGTCTCTATCGTCTGACTGTTGTTGAGGGACCAGATTTAGCGGATATAGAATCGTTAGACATCGATGATCTGCGCAATGACCCAGATGTATGTATCACAGATCAGATTTTTGAATTACCGAAAGATCAAATCTTGTATGGATCTGTTCGGGTTGATGAAGCTTATTGCTCCTTGACAGGAGGCTATATCGACATCGATGTAAACCAAAGTGCTGGTGAAGTCTATTTCTATTACGATGGTGTTCGAATTCCAAGCGCTGATATATCAATTATTGCTGCTGAGTTTGGAATCAATACACACCGTGTTCTGATTACTGCACCAGTAAGTGAGGCTTCATTTGAAATTAGAAATGCAAATGGTTGTGGTGTTGTTGTTGCGCAAGATCTTTTAGACACTTCTGTTTTGACACCAATTATCAATTACACAAGTCCTGAACTTGAGAAATACGGTACAATCAGTGAAAGAAGTAATGTTCTCTTTACACTTGCAAATAATACCAGCTACTATAATGTAGAGTGGGACTTTGGGGATGCTTCTCCAGTGGTCACGGGGGAAAGAGTTTCACATCAATATTTTGCGGATGGCACCTACACAGTAACCGTTTATGTGTACAATGCTTCGGGTTGCTTTACAACGGCCACACAGGAAATTGTAGTGGGTAAGGGGTACACCATTTTAATGCCAAATGCATTTAGCCCCAATGGTGACAACATCAATGAAATTATTGGTCCGGTATTTACTGGACTCAAAGCAGTTGATTTCTTTGTCTACAACAAACAAGGAATCATGGTCTATGAAGAGTCTGTTTCAGAAACCAATTTATCTGCTGACGGGACCATTGAAATTAGGGGATGGGATGGAACCAACTCCGATCCAGCATCTAATTTTTATGTCTATAAAATTATAGGGGTTCGCATTAATGATGAAGTTGTTTCAAAAACAGGAACCATATTTTTAATTGAATGAAAAGCTTTAACAAACATATCATCTCACTTGCATTGTTGGCATTTTCATTTGGACATGCACAGGAGGGCTTTATCTCTACGTCCCGGAATATGCAGTTTATCAATCCCAGCTTTCATGGGATGAATATGGTTTCAAAAGCAGGGGCTTACTACAGTCGTTTTGATTTTGGAGATGGCACGTCATATATCGACAATAAATACCTCTATGGAAACTTTGCCTTTGATGACATGAATTTTAGTCTCGGCCTTGATGTAAACTCTTTCAGTTTAACAAACCTTGGTCTGACTGAAAATCAAATTGATTTAAGCTATATATATAAGATCCCTGTCAATTTTGACACCTATATTCTCGGTGCGTTGACCTTGGGAATAGGATCGCAAGATATTGATCGAAGCTCATTAATCTTTCAAGACCAAATTGACTTGACGCTTGGAACCATATCGGGTGTTTCTAGAGATCCACTGGCTGATTTTTCTCCCTCAACCAACTATTTTGATGTCGGTGCCTCGGCTCTTATTTATAATGAAAGGTTTTTGATTGGGTTAAGCCTTGACCATATCAACACACCCAACGTTTCGTTTAACAACGAATCACAAATTGAAAAAGATATTGCATTTTCTCTTCAAGCTGCACTGGAATTTAACGTGAATCAATACGGAAGAAGTTTTCTCCCTGAAAACTCGTTTATGATGACATATTTATATGCACTACAAGCAGGGGAAACCTTGAGAATATATTCCTCACAAGAACTTCAAATGGATGGATTTTCATTGGGAATTTTACAGTCTCTAGCAAAATATAAAGACAACAATTCTCTTGAGTTTGGATTGATCTCTGGTTTTTCATCTGACAACTACCGCGTTGATTTGACCTACACCTTTCCAAGTTCACAAAATGCGTTTAATCCGCCATCCATTGTACAGATTGGTGTAACAATGGATTTCAACCGATTCTCTAGAAACCGAAGAGGAAATTACAAACGTCTCTCTACGGATAATATGTAAGGATTATAGTATCTATTTGCTGATGTAAAAGCATTTGTTAAACCCAAAATCTTTCCAAAAAGAGGAGGCCTTAGTTTTGATTGACTCCGCTGATCTCAAAACTTTCCAAGTTGAAATAATGAAGGGCAGCCAGCAAATGGTCAAAAATATCTGCAGTTAAATGCTCAAACTTAACCCACTCTTTATCTATGCTAAAGGCATAGATTTCCAATGGAGTTCCACCAAATTGAGTTGGTGGAAGTTGTCGGCACATGACTGTCAGCTGATTGCTGATTTTTGGATGGGATTGTAAATAATTTTCCACATACTGTCTGTAGAGTCCTAAATTGGTTAGGTTGCGCCCGTTGATTGCAAGTGATTTATCACTGTTTGCGGCTTGGTTGTCTTTTTCGATTGCAGCACTTCTCTCGGAAACAAAAGCAGAAATTCGTTCGATTTGATATAACTTTTCTAAAGCCCTATTGTCCAAAAACCGAACACTTGAGGTACGGATTATTATTGATCGTTTGATCCGTCTCCCTGCCGACTCTGCCATTCCACGCCAATTTTTAAAGGAATCAGAAATCAGGTTATAGGTGGGAATGGTGGTGATGGTCTTGTCAAAATTTTGAATTTTAACCGTAGATAAGTTAATCTCAATTACATCCCCATCAGCTCCGTATTTTTCCATCGTAACCCAATCGCCAATGCGGACCAAATCATTGGCTGCAATTTGAATACTGGCTACAAACCCTAAAATGGTGTCTTTGAATATCAATAGCAGCACTGCCGATAGTGCCCCCATTGCTGTGAGGAAATATCCAACTTCTTTTCCCGTAAGGATAGAAAAAATCACGATGATACCGATGATCCAAATGAGCAACATAAAAACCTGAACGTAGCTGTCTATAGGCTTGTCTTTAAATGAATCGAGTGTGAGCAAAAAAGAACGCAATGTTTGGAGAATACTTCTAAAAATCCAAATCGAAACGATTACCCCATATACATTGAGCAGCAGCGTTACATTTGAGGTTGTAGTAGGACTATCAACAATCCAAAACGGTACAATAGAAAACAGAAAAACATAAGGAATTACCCTAGAGATATATTTTGGAAAACCAGACGATAAAAGGTAGTCATCCAAATGTGTTTTTGTCTGTTTAGAAAGTTTAATTAAAATATTTTTACTAACCGTTCTTGAAACAGCTGCTAACAGATAAGATATGAGTAAAAGTAGGGATGATGTAGCAATAAAATCAATCCACCAAGCAAGACCAATATCAATGTTTTGTTTGTTTAGAAATTCTATAAAGGAGTAACGATTTAAATCCATAAAAAAGTGAAAGTATTATTTTTATATCATTTATAAAGATAGCTAAAGATTATAAAAAACGCCTGCACCAAGGGATAAGCAGTGCAGGCGTAAAAAACAATAACTAACAAAAAATTATTAGAACGTTAAATTTAATACATTTATCGTGCCAAATTTTTAAAAAATGAAATTACATTAGGGTTTAAGCTATATTTTTTTATTTTTCATAGGGTCATTATTTATTGTCAAAGCGCAAAGTTTTTCGGTTCTTTCAGATCGCATTGAATTTATCTGCCCTGACACTCACGAACTCATTACAATAACAGAGGATCTTGAGAGTGTTAAATCGATACATCTCTCTAGAGTCGATAATTATTTTGCCATTCATTTTCCAGAAAAAGACTTTGTTACAGGACAGACCCTCGACTATTTTTTAAACTCTACACTTCTAAAGTTCCAGATGAGTGGCTCAGTTTTGAGAAGGAGTTGCGCTTGGTTGGACTCTATGATGGAGACTACACTTTGATGATTATGGCAAGAAATGACCTTGGTCAACAATCACAAAACATTATTGAGTTGGAAATGGATGTACCACCACCCTATTGGCGTACTTGGTGGTTTCTCCTTTGTATGGTTTTGCTGGTTCTGGGCATAGTTTCTTTGTGGAGATCATATGAGTATCGCATCTTAAAAATCAAAAAAGATCGAGATTTGAAAATTTCAAATCTCGAAGCACACGCCTATCGTGCCCAAATGAATCCACATTTTATCTTCAATGCCCTCAATGGTATGCAAGCAGCTGTGGTTCTTCATGGAGAAGAGAAGTTCAACAAATACATATCCTCATTTTCTAAACTGATACGCAACACTTTTGAGATGAGTAACCTTGACAAAATATCGCTTGACGATGAGTTGGACTACATTGAAAATTATATTGATTTACAAGCACTTCGACTCGAAAAAGCAATTCAAACAACAATTCATATTGATGATGAAATTGAACCTGAGACAAGCTATTTGCCCTGCATGATGTTACAACCCATTGTAGAGAATGCAATTGTTCATGGAGTTGTAAAAAAAGATGGCGAAAACAAGATTGATATCCATTTTACAAAACTCCCTTATTTTTTAAGATGCAGGATTTCTGATAATGGAATTGGGCGTACAGCATCTGCAGAGGAAAGTGAAAAGTATAACAAAACGCACAAGTCATTTGCCACACAAATTATGAAACAGCGTATTGACATCTTCAATTATTATAACAACTATGAATTGAGTTTCAATATAGAGGATTTATATGATGACAAAGGAAAGCCAAGTGGAACAGCAGTGACTTTGATGATCCCTGTTGATTTTAAATCGCGGGAGAAATAAGTTCAGCATACGGAAAACACACTGTAAACCCTTTTGCCGCAAAATATTCCTTGCTATTTGTAGGGCCACAAGCAAGAACAAAATCTCCTCCCCAAGCACCCAGGCTTTTGACTACCCCTTCGTAGTCTGAAAATTCAGCCTCCTGTACTGGCTCAATGCCGATTAGTTTAGAGATAATGCTTTCATGTGCAAGCATGAGCATCTGGAAATCACTCACCGTATTGGCGTCAATGCACCTTTTTGTGAGTGTGTTCAGTGCATCAATTAACTGATCTGTCACCCCCTTGTAGTGATGACGAATAGAAGCTCGACTGTTTTGCTTTTTGTTCATATAAACGAAAAACAAATGCTGATGAAATGGAGGGTGAAAGCTCACATCTGTTATAATGGGATTTTGTTTGATCAGCTGATAAGTGATGGGGTTAGACTTTTGGGCACTTGCAATATCATATCCACTTCCTCCAAAAACTTTTTGTTGCAAATCAAATGGATTTACATTCGCCCATTGCGCTATATTGTTGATCAATGTCGATGAACTTCCAAGACCCCAGTTTCTGGAAAAATCCAGTTGGGTTTCAACAACCGCTCCTTTTGATTCTGCCAAAAAATCTTGGTTTTGCTCACGCACATGAATAAAGATTTGTTGGAGTCGCTTCGACACATTGTCCTTTTGATGAATGGGGTTAAAATCAATCGTGTCAAAATCATTTTCAAACCAAATTTTTCCATCCATGTCCCTTGCTATCCAATGCAAGCGATATTTTTCTGCATCAACAACAGTCATACGTTGCCCCAATTTGGTTGGTAAAGCAAGGGCACAAGCCCCATCAATTACTGCATATTCACTCGTGATGAGCAACTTCCCAGCGCTATAATATGTCAGTTTTTTCGCCATGCTGCTAGTGCTTGTTCAACGGCATTAAAGCTAACAACATTGGTTGTAAAGTGCTTGATCATTGCCTCTTTTTCGGGTTGGGTAGCACCCATTTGGTTGAGAATGTTTAGCAAATGCATTTTCATATGTCCTTTCTGGATACCAGTGGTGACCAATGAACGCAAGGCAGCAAAGTTTTGCGCTAATCCACTTACTGCCATGATTTGCATTAGCTCTTTTGCATTTGGATTTTGTAGCAATTGATGCGACCATTGCACCATGGGGTGAAGCTTTGTTAACCCACCAACTGTTCCCACTGATAGTGGCAATTCTAGCTCAAACCAAAACACATCTTTCTTTATTCTTGCTTTTGATAGCCCTCTGTAGTTTCCATCTTTTGCAGCATAGGCATGTATGCCAGCCTCTACTGCCCTAAAATCATTTCCTGTAGCAATGGCTAACGTATCAACCCCATTCATAATGCCTTTGTTATGCGTGACTGCTCTGTAGGCGTTGTGATGTGCAATTTCAACTGCTTGTACAAACTTTTTGGCGAGGACATCACCATCATCTCCCAACTCTGCAATAGGACAGCTTACCCAGGCTTTTACACGACTCCCTGGCACATAGTTCGATAAGATACTCATCACCACTTCGATTTGTTTTTCAGTTTTAGAAAAATGAGGATAGTTAGCAGCTTCATTTTGGAGTGTTTGGGCAAGTTGCTCGAGGCACGAATTGATAAAATTAGCACCCATCGCATCTGCAGTTTCAAAGCGAACGTGCAACTGGTAATAGTTTGCCATATTTTTGGTGCTGTCGAGTAGTTCAATAGCAAGGATTCCGCCCCCTCGTTGACGCATGTTTTTGGTAATGGCTTCTGTTTCCTTTAGTAGTGTGGGTTTGACAGCGTTGAAAAAGCTCGTCAGGCTTTGATGAGATCCTGTAAATAAAAAGTGAACTTGACCTGTTTTTTCTGTGCCCACTATTTCGGCATGAAACCCCCCTCGAGTAGCCCAAAATTTAGCAGCATTGGCCGAGGCAGCAACCACCGAGCTTTCTTCTGTAACCATCGGAAGAACATAGCTCTTCCCATTGATGACGAAGTTGGGCGCAACTGCTAGGGGTAAATAAAAATTACTGATTGCATTCTCAATAAACTCATCGTGTAAGTTCTGCAACTGTTCGTCTGAGTTCCAATAGGTTTGAAGCACCTCTTTAGCTTGTGTAGGATTGGAAAAGCATTTATTGGCAATCCATTCGATTTTCTCTTGTTTTGATTTTTTGGAAAAGCCCGAAACCAATTCGTTTTGAACACCCTCATTTGCCATGGTGTAAAGATAAGATATCTTGTATATTAAACGAATCAGCGAATAACTGAAAAGTCATATATTAGCAAATCTCAACTAAAAACTTAGGTATCATGTCAAACCAATTTGGAGGATCTGCCCTCAATCAAAGAACCATTGCTGGACATCCTGTCGGTCTATTTGTATTGTTTTTTACAGAGATGTGGGAGCGATTCAGCTACTACGGTATGCGTGCAATTTTAGTGTTATTTCTCACCTCATCCATCCTCGATGAAGGTTGGGCTTGGGAGAGAGAAGATGCATTGACTTTATATGGTTGGTACACTGGGTTGGTGTATTTAACGCCCATAGTTGGAGGCTTTTTTGCTGATAAGTTTTTAGGGTACAGAAATGCAACCGTTTTAGGTGCTTTCATCATGACTCTTGGTCACGCCTCCATGGCATTGGAAACTTTTTCCACAACATTCTTTTTCATTGGTCTGAGTTGTTTGGTCATTGGGAATGGATTTTTTAAACCCAATATCTCTTCAATTGTTGGACAGCTATATAAAGATGGTGATATTCGTAAAGATGGGGGATATACCATTTTTTATATGGGTATCAACGCAGGTGCTTTCCTAGGAATTTTACTCTGTGGATATATAGGCGAAAAGGTTGGATGGCATTTAGGCTTTGGTCTGGCTGGGATTTTTATGTTTTTTGGAATGCTTCAATTTTGGTTTGCCCAGAAAATATTTGGAAATATAGGTTTATCTCCAAAAGCCCTAGCGCAAACCAATAATGAGACGGAAGAAGTAACCGAAGAGGTACCTAAAAAAACTGAAAATGATCGACTTTTTGTAGTGGTTGTTTTCTCTCTATTCACCATTTTCTTCTGGTGGGCTTTTGAACAAGCAGGTGGCTCGATGACCATATTTGCAAATGACTATACGGACAGAAATTTGGTCGGTACTGCATCAAAAACATTCAATATTGTAAACTCCATCATCACCCTGGTTCCAATGGTGATTTTGACTTATGTCCTATACGAATTGTTTCGTAATATGTTGGGGAAATATATACTATCTAATTTCTTTTTAGGATTGAGTTTTGCCATCATTTGGGGCATAGTGATATGGATGCTCAATAGAGAGTTTGCCTCTGATGTTGCTGAAATTCCAGCGTCTTGGTTTTCTGTTCTCAACTCACTTTTCATCGTTATTTTTGCACCAATTTTTTCCAAAATTTGGGCTTCTTCACTCAATCCGAGTGGACCTGTTAAGTTCGCCATAGGATTGATGTTACTCGGATTTGGTTTTGCATTTTTGTCCTATGGGGCATCTGGCATTCCACTGGGTGCAAGCACAGCAAGTGTGAGTATTGCCTGGCTGATTTTGGCATACTTATTTCACACCTTGGGGGAGCTTTGTATCTCTCCTGTGGGCTTGTCTTATGTAAGCAAGCTAGCTCCCAAACGATTGGTTGGTTTGATGTTTGGATTTTGGTTTGTGTGTAGCGCAATAGCCAATTTCCTAGGGGGTTGGACAGGTAGTTTTATTGACTCAATTTCAGAGTCATATGGCTTATCTAACTTCTTCCTTATTTTTACAGCGATCCCTGTACTTGCAGGGGTACTGATGCTTATCCTTAATAAAATCATGATTCGAAAAATGCATGGGATTACGTAGTCTGATTCTATTTTTTATTAGTTGCACCTTTTCATCTGCCCAAGTCAACTGGATGACGATGGATGAGGCTTTGGCTGCTCAAAAATCAAACCCCAAAAAAATCATTGTTGACGTATATACTAGCTGGTGTGGACCCTGTAAACTCCTCGACAAAAACACCTTTGGGAATGCTGAAGTAAGTGCCTTTATCAATCAAAATTATTATCCTGTAAAATTTAATGCTGAAGGTAAAGAGGAGGTCAATTACAATGGAAATCGGTTTGAAAACCCTAGATATGACCCAAATCGAAAGGGAAGAAATGCTCGGCATCAGTTCACTGCCTATCTCGGGATTACTGGCTATCCAACAGTGGCTTTCTTTGATGAGAATTCCAATTATCTTGCTCCTATTGTTGGCTATCACAATGTGCAGCAAATGGAATTTTACTTGAAGTTATTTTCATCCAATGATTATAAACAATTAAAGTCACAGGAAGATTTTACCAATTACTACAAGAATTTCACTGCACAATTCAAAGGTTGAGAATAAACGCTCCCTCTCTTGAGGTATCATAAAACGATATACCATTTGACTCGCAGGTTTTTTTCCATTGATCAATATAATTTTTGAAGTTGCTCCCATCTGAGACAATTGCCTTTGGTTGCAGTCGCTGAATCAAATGCCCGAGATGAACTTTTGGGCTGTTTCGAACAATAACGATGCTTCCTAATAAGGATGGGAAATCGTAGAACCGATTTTCATCCACAATCAATAGTTGGTTGTCACCCCATTGAAGCCCTAAAGGAATCGTTTGGAAATTTTGCTTGTTGATTTGTCGATGGAGCGTGTAATCGTTAATGATTTTTTGATTCATAGTCTTTGATTCATCATATAAGAAAGTGACTTTTTCACCCTCTTTGATGCCAATCAATGTGTTTTTATAGCTGTGAAATACGATGAATTCATCATAATGAAAGGGTGTGTGTTTCACAGAATAATGAAATCCAAACGACAGAATAACCAATAGATAAACAACAGCTAAACGAAATTTTAGAATTGTAAAAAATACTAAAACAACCATCATTGCAAGGAGAAAAGCATCTATTGCATCAAAGGGTATATTTGTAAATAAAAAAGACTCTTGCTTGGCAACATAGGCAATTAGTGTGTTCATTGCATGAAGCATCTGATCGACAATTCTCCCATAATAAGTTGCCATAAATTCCCAAGGGGAAATGGCTAATCCAATAAGACATCCTCCTAAAATCAGCCCCAACGAAGGAACGATTGCAAGATTGCTAATCCAAAACAATGCTGGAAACTGATGAAAATAATACAGACTCAAAGGTAGGGTTGACAGTTGCGCAACACACCCCAAGACCAACAAGTCCAACCCCTTTTGAATGACCACCCACTTGGATCGATTGAGGGATTGGAATTTTGGCATTACCCACAGAATGCCAAACACTGCAGCGTAACTCAATTGAAACCCAACTTCATAGACCAATGATGGCTGAATCAACATCAAAAAAAGTAATGACAACCACAATTGCTGCATTGGTAATCCAGGTCGATGCATGACAGTGCTAAAGCTGAGAAAGCTAAACATTGTCACTGCACGCAATACAGATGGCGATAGGCCTGTGAGAAAGGCATAGCACCAAAGGCTTGATGATACTGTTAAAAACAGCAGCCATCGCCTGTATTTGTGAAGCGGAATTAAATAACCAAATATGCTTTGCAGAATAATCATGAGTACGCCCACATGCAAACCCGAAATTGCAAGAAGATGAACAGCACCTGCCTTGGCATACTCCTCTTGCAAATGAGCATCGATGTCTGATCGATCTCCTAGTACCAGCGCTTTCATCACAGCTTTTGACTGGTCACGTAATTGTAAATGATCGACATAACCTAACATTTTCTCTCTCGTTTTTTGTGCAACCCCTAACAGATTTTTTTTTGAAATAAATGTCAATTGACTGCTGTTGCCATAAAGTTGTAGATGAACACCCTTTTTTTTCATGTAATTGCCAAAGTCAAAACCACCAGGATTAGGTGCCGAAGGGATGGGAAGTAATTTTCCAATGGTAATGTATTTTTCACCTATTGTAAGTGAAGATGAGACCTCTAGTTGAAGCAAAACTAGACCTGTAAAGCTTTGGCGATCGACTTGTTGAACTTCAACAATGTACTACTGACCAAAACGCGATGGCTTTCTTTTCCGTTGCACTGTGAACGTGATGATGGATTCTTTATTGAGCTGTTGATCATGATGCGCAATATTTTTGGGGTGTTGTAAAGGGTCTTGTAGCTGTGCCCACTGTTGACCTCCAATCCAACTCAGTAGCGATAGGCAAAGGATAAAGCCATATCGCCATCTTTTTTTGTGACAAATAATGGATATACTGAACAATAGTACAGGAATCGAAAAATGAAAAGACGTGATATAGGGATAGGCTAATATACCTGCGACAAACCAAAGCGTACAGTAGGCAAGTGGGGACATGCCTGAAAAATAGGAAATGTTAACGAATCAATCTTCGTGTTTGTGCGTAGGCTTTGTTCCAATAGCCTTCGTTCATTGAAGAAATGATTACCCCCCTTGAAGATGAGGCATGAATGAATAGAGGCACATCTCTTTTACGTCCAACAACGATACCCGCATGGGTGAGCTTTCGCTTTTTGGTGGTTCTAAAAAAGAGTATATCTCCAGCTTTTGCACGATCAATCGAAATACGTTTTCCCTCTTTTCGCAAAAGGTTAACGGTTCTTGGCACACGAATCCCTTGCTTTTTAAATGCGTTGTGAATTAGTCCAGAACAATCAATTCCGCGAGTGTTGTTACCACCCAAACGATATGGAGTACCCATATATTCCTTTGCATACAAAACAACACCATCTGTAGGTTTTAATTTTTTTTCACCTTTAAATACCCCACAACTTGTAGCGAGAACAGCGATGGCAACAAAAGAAATGAGCTTACGCATGCGTTCGTGTATAAATGAGTTTGGCAACCTTTTCACTTGCTCCTCTACCTCCTAGTTTTTGAATAAGATCGTCATATCCAGACAACACCTTTTTTCTGCCAGTGGGAGATAAAATCTCTTGTAATGCATCTGTCAAGGCAAACGCATTGCAATCCTTTTGAATCAGCTCTTTCACAAGCAAGCGACCTGCAATGAGATTGACAAGTGAAACAAAGGGAAGTTTGACAATTCGCTTTGCAATGACAAAGCTCAAAGGGCTCGTTTTATAACAAACGATCTGAGGAATTTTGAGCAGTGCTGTTTCTAAAGTAGCTGTCCCGCTGGTAACAATAGCTGCTTGAGCTATGCGTAAAACGTCATAGGTTCGATCCATAACAACATCTACATTTGGCGCAAAACGTTGGTAGAGTGATTTATCAATGTTTGATGTGCCAGCAATAACAAAGCGATGGTTTGGAAAGGCCTCAATGACGCTCGTCATCACGGAGAGTATTTTATTGATTTCCTGCTTTCGACTTCCTGGTAATAAAGCAATTACTTTTTGGTTGTTTGGAATGCCCAACTGTGTTCTGAATGCATCTTCCTCCAAGTCTGGAGTTGCAAAAAGCTCATCGATGAGTGGGTGTCCAACAAAGTCAATACTGAGCTTGTGTTTTTGTTCAAAAAAATCAACTTCAAAAGGCAAGATTGCATATCGAAAGTTGGTGTGTTTCGCCAATTTTTTTACACGATTTTCTTTCCATGCCCAAGCCTGTGGTAAGATGTAATAGTGCACTGGTATTCCCAATCTGGTGGCCCATTTTGCGATGATCATGTTAAAGCCAGGGTAGTCGATTAAGATCAAAGCATCTGGTTTGAAGTTGAGAATATCTTTCTTGCAAAAGGAAACGTTTGCTAAGATGGTTCTTATATTTTTGAGTACTTCCCAAAACCCCATAAAAGCAAGATGTTTGTAGTGTTTTACGATTTGCGCACCTTGTTGCTGCATTTTATTTCCACCCCAAGCACGAAGCACAGCTGAATCGTCAATTTGTTGTAATGCAGCAATTAAATTGGCACCATGCAAATCTCCAGAGGCCTCGCCAGCAATGAGGTAGTATCTCATGTACCAAATTTTAACAATAGACTAATAAAGGCCCAAAAAATGGTTGCGCCTAGTATGGATTGGGCAGCGCGCGTGTTCTTTTTTTGAATCCACCACCAAAAGATAAATAGATTGGGAAGTACAGCCATCGTTATCCAAATGCCTAGTTCATCATATGCATAGAGTATTGGGATTGTATCCAAGGCATTGCCATCAGCCGAAAATTCGACCAAAAGTAAAAGCATACCAAATGGTATTGCCAAACCAATGAGCCATCCCAACAAGCCAGGACTGATTTTCTTTAAAAGGCCCATGAGTTGAGTTTTTGAATATGATGGTGTGCAGTGAGGTCAAAATGAGTAGGAACCACTGAAATATACCCATTTTCGAGTGCCCAGATATCTGTATCTTCCCCATTGTCATCATTGATAAAGGCGCCAGTCATCCAATAATATTCTTTTCCCATGGGGTCTTGGCGTTTGTCGAATTCTTCAATCCAATAGGCATTTGCCTGTCGACAAATCTTGATTCCTTTAATCTCACCTTTTTTTCGTTTAGGGAAATTGACATTGAGTACTGTACTTTCTGGGATTTTATTTTTTAGTGCCGATTTGGTTATTTTTTTGACAAAACTGGACAGAGAATCAAAATCGGCATCCCAAGCATAATCGAGCAAAGAAAAACCAATTGCTGGAATCCCTTCGATACCAGCTTCAATAGCAGCACTCATCGTTCCAGAATATATGACATTGATCGCTGCGTTTGATCCATGATTAATCCCAGAAACACATAAATCTGGCTTTCGTTTTAGAATTTCATGAACACCCAGTTTTACACAATCAGCTGGCGTGCCCGAACACGAGTATTCCTCTTGAGGCCCATCATCGAGTTTTACTTTGGTACATCGCAAGGTGCTATTGATAGTGATTGCATGTCCCATTCCAGATTGTGGGCTATCGGGAGCAACCACAACCACATCACCTATGGTATTCATAATTTGAATAAGGGTTCGAAGCCCAGGGGCACTTATGCCATCGTCATTTGTGACAAGAATCAATGGTTTACTGCTCATTTCGATTGTCTGTTTTCACAAAAATACAGATTTCAATTTGCCTTTCCGACCAATAAACTTGATATTTTCATACTTTGAATATTATCTATATATTCGTAGGTCCTCAATAGATTGAAATGAAAAAGAATGCCTCTTACTTGATTTTTGCTGTTGCTGTAGTTCTGTACCTATTCACAGCAACCACCAACCCTATAGAAAAGGAGTTTGTCAGCAACGATAAAGATCGACTTCTCATCGAGCTGATTTCACATGTAATTCAGCGTGGTCATTACGATGTCAAATCCTTGAACGATGATATGTCTGAACAAATTTTTCACACCTATCTAGAAAGTCTTGATGGTCAAAAAAGATATTTTCTTCAAAGCGATTACAGAGAGTTTTCGAAATATATGTATCAGATTGATGACCAAATTCGAAAATTAGATTTAACGTTTTTTGATTTGACTTATAAAAGACTTGTACTTCGCATGAGTGAAGTAGAAAGCATGTATAGTTCAATCTTGTCTCGTCCTTTTGATTTTGATAAAGAAGAAGAATTTGATACAGATTATAATGAGCAAATTTATCCACTATCTCAAAAATCAAGATCAGAAAAGTGGAGAAAACAACTAAAATTATCCACCCTAAGCGTGTTGTACGACAAAGTGCAAGAGGAAGAAAACAATGACGAAACAACGCCAGCGTACCTTTCATCTTCGTGGATGGACTTGGAGGCTGAAGCACGAACAACCACTCGTGAAAACATGGAAGATTTCTTTGATTTGATGAATGAATTGAAACGCAAAGATTGGTTTGACGTCTATATCAACTCATTTGTCTTACAATTTGATCCTCACACAAATTATTTCAACCCCGATGACAAAGACCGATTTGACATGAGCATGTCTGGGAAGTTTGAAGGAATTGGTGCACGACTTTCAAAACGAAACCAAGCAATCAAAGTAGTTGACATCATTGTAGGGGGGCCGCTTTGGCGCGATCAGTTGATGGAAGTAGGGGATGAAATCCAGTTGGTGCGACAGGAAGATGGAGATGCTGTTGATATTCGTGCGATGCGCCTAGATGATGCGATAAAGCTGATCAAAGGCCCTAAGGGATCGATGGTGTATTTGACTGTTAAGAAGGTTGATGGAAATATAGAAACAATCCCTGTGAAAAGAGATTTGGTTGTTCTCGAGGAGTCTTATGCAAGATCAACAGTAATCAATCGACAAGACCAAAAATATGGTCTTATTCACCTGCCAAAATTTTATGTTGACTTTAAAAGTTACAAAGAAAGAAATGCTGCACACGACGTTGAGCAAGAGGTGATCAACCTAAAAGAGGCAGGCGTTGGTGGCCTTATCATTGATTTGAGAAACAATGGAGGAGGTTCACTTCAAACTGTGGTTGACATTGCAGGTCTTTTTATCGACGAAGGTCCTATTGTACAGGTCAAGTCAACTGTGAGCAAAACAGAAGTTTTACGAGATCGAGATGGGAAAACATTGTGGAACGGACCAATGGTCATTCTTGTGAATGAACTATCTGCTTCTGCCTCTGAAATATTGGCTGCAGCAATGCAGGATTATGAACGCGCAATAGTGATTGGCAGCGAGCAAACTTTTGGCAAAGGAACAGTACAGAATGTGGTTGATCTCAATCGTTTCCTTTCCAATAGCACCTATGGTAATCTTGGTGCTTTAAAAATTACGACAGATAAGTTTTATAGAATCAATGGTGGTTCGACCCAACTTGAAGGGGTAAAAAGTGATGTGATTACGCCAGACCGATATCGATATGTCGATGTTGGCGAAAGAGATGAAGACAACCCCATGAGATGGGATCGTATAAGCCCCTTGGTGTATACAAAATGGAATGGCTATCTGAATTATGATGACGTCATAGATAAGAGTCAAGATAGAGTCAACGACCACCCCATTTTCAACCTTGTTGACCAAGATGCAAAGTGGATTGAGCAGCGTCAAAACGACAATACAATTGCTTTGAATTATCAAGAGTACGTTTCAAAAATTGAGTCTGATCGAGCTTATGCAGATCAATTTGATGCAGTAGAAGAGTACGACAACAATCTGGATTTCACCATCTCGCCTGCAGATCAAAAACGTATTTCAGAGGACGATATCTTTTTAGAAAAAAGAGAACGCTGGTTTTCAAACTTATCGAAAGATTTTTATGTAGAGGAAGCAGTGAATATCCTACAGGATCTCAAAGTAGGTATTTATCAGCAAGAGCCACTCGCGAGAAAATAAACCAAAAAACGATTGCAAAACACAACCAACAGAGCGTTTTTATATGATCTGGGAGGCTATCTTGCTGTTGGGGTTATCATCATCTGCGCCATCATCTCTGTTTTTGCCTATGTCATCGTGCCTGACAATTCGGTCAATGCAAATCAAATGCATCTCTCTATTCATTCGCAATACCCTGGGTTTGAGGTCAAAATGCTAAGTATTCCTTCTACGAAAAACAAAGAGATCAGCAGCTTTTATACCTTATTACTTGGAAATCCTGACCCTGCTATTCAGTATCCAATATCTTCTTATCAAATAGGGGAAGATGGTATATGGATAGAACACTACAATTTTGATTCTCCAGGACAAAGAGAATGGTTTTCTACATCCTCTTTTGGTGCATTGACATCAGCTTCAGAAATCGTCGCTCTGCACATTTCAAATCATAAATTCTTATTGGGAACCGATTTGTTTGGACGAGATGTATTGAGTCGATTGTTGGTTGGCACGCGAATTTCCCTATCTATTGGTTTAATTTCAGTATTTATTTCTTTGATTATTGGTATCATCATTGGTAGTTTGGGGGGTTTTTATGGTGGCAATATCGACAAAGCAGTCATGTGGGTCATTAATGTTACATGGTCAATTCCTACTTTATTACTTGTCATTGCAATATCTGTTGCATTGGGGAAAGGATTTTGGCAAGTCTTTATCGCTGTTGGGTTGACAATGTGGGTTGAGGTAGCTCGTATTGTCAGGGGTCAAGTGATGAGCATCAAGAATCGTCAATACGTCATTGCTACACAAGTGCTTGGATTTTCATCATTTCGTACTCTTTTTGGTCACATCCTCCCCAATGCTTTTGGACCGTTGGCAGTGATTACTGCGTCCAATTTTGCAGCTGCGATACTCATCGAAAGTGGGTTGAGTTTTTTGGGGATAGGTGTTCAACCACCCATACCGAGCTGGGGCACAATGATTAAGGATCATTATCAATTTCTGGTCATGGGGAAACCTTATTTGGCATTGATTCCAGGCCTAGCAATCATGATTTTAGTGAGTTCTTTTATGATTATTGGCAACAATTTGAGAGATCGTTACGACCCTCAAAAAAGCTGATTACCACTCATTGACCCGATTGGCATCGAACTTCAAATAGATTCCTAATAACAGACTAAATGCAAGAAGATTTGACCCTCCATAACTCAAGTATGGCAGTGGGATTCCAATGGTAGGCAAGAGACCTAAAACCATACCGAGGTTAATGCTAAAATGGGCAAACAAAAGACACACGACAGAGTAACAGTAGATTCTACTAAAACTATTTTTTTGCCGCCTAGATGTTATGAGTATGCGAAGCATTAAAGTCACATATAGAACCACAACTAAAACTGATCCGACAAAGCCCCATTCTTCACCAACAGTGGTAAAAATATAATCTGTTTGTTGTTCTGGGATAAAATTTCCTTTGGTTTGCGTACCCTCAAGAAACCCTTTTCCAAGAATCCCTCCAGACCCAATAGCAATTTGAGATTGGTTGATGTTATATCCAATTCCTTGTGTATCCACCTCGCGTCCCAAAACAATATTGAAGCGATCACGGTGGCGTTGATCGAACACATTTTCAAATACAAAGTCAACAGACTGAATAAAGGCAGAGGCCATGGCAAGGGTTAGAATGATAGAAAGCAGTCGTTTTCTACGCTTCTTTCGATCCAAACCAAAAATATAGACAAGCCCCATCACCAAAACAATAGCTGTCGCAATTGTTTTATCTAGCAGCAAAGTAATGATGAACAAAACAATAAGCCCAACAAAAGAAAGTAAAAATTGAGAGGGTAGTTTTTCAGTGTGTAAAACCAAAAGAAAGCTCAGAAACACAACTGTACTACCTGGGTCTGGTTGGGGAAGGATGATTAGTGCAGGAAGAAAGATGAGAAGAAAGGAGGTGAGTTGATCTGAAATTTTTGTTAAGTCTGTATTGATTTCACTCAGATGCTTTGTCAGTGCCAAAGCAGTGACAACTTTTGCAAACTCTGCTGGTTGAAAACTAAAACCCCCAAATGAATACCAAGATTGAGCGCCAGAGACTTCTTTTCCAAAAACAAAAAGACCCAGTAGAAGCGCAAGAATAATCAGATAAAAGATACTTGAGTAACGCTCATAAATCTTCACTTTTGGAAACTGTATGAAGAAAATCAAACCGATGCTCAAAAGAGCAAAAAACAACTGCTTTCCAAAGGTATGATTTAAAGAAAGCATGTTTTCTTCCAGTGTATGTCCAGTTGAGTAAACGTTGACAAGACCAATGGAAACAAGGGCGAAATACACCAAAAAGGTGTACCAATCAAACTTTAAAAGGTATTTATTATTCATTGATTTCAAAAGGTTTTCCGCTCAGCGGTTTTTGATACTCATCTAATAAACTTCCGTTTAGCATACGATTTTCCAACCAGGTTCTTCTCACATTTCCAGTGAGATACTTTTCTATCACTAGGCTTGCGATTGGTGCAGCCCATCGGCCACCCCAGTACCCATTTTCAACAAAAACAGCAACTGCAATTTTTGGATTCTCTCGGGGTGCAAAAGCCACAAACATCGAGTGATCTGTTAACTGTACTTTTTCTCCATCTATTTTAGTGAAATTCTCAACTGTTCCTGTTTTTCCACACACTTCAACCCCTGGTACACGTGCAACGCGAGCAGTACCCCACTTCACAACATTAGACATCCCTTCGATAACTGGTTCAAAATGAATAGAGTCTATGGAGGTGTAATTTGGTGTTCTATATATTTCGGCCAACGAGTCTTTTTGAATTTTTTTCACAAAATGAGGTTTGTAAAAATATCCTCTGTTGGCAATGGTTGCAACCATATTTGCCAATTGAATGGGAGTGGTTAACACCTCTCCTTGTCCAATCGAGTTGGAAAGTGAGGTTGTTGCACCCCATCGTTGGTTTGGATACCAATAATCATAATAATCAGAATTTGGAATAAACCCTTTTTGACCAGTTGGATGATCGTATCCTAAATAATTGCCCATGCCGAAACTTTTGATGTGATTACTCCAGATGTTCATCCCTTTTTTTAGATCGTCAAAATGATCTATGGTTCGGCGATAGATTGTAGCAAAGTAAGTGTTGCAAGAGTTGTAAATACCACTGTTTAGTCGGTTTTTTGTCCCATAATTACAATGACATTTCATAAAATCAGTTCTGCCATAATAATGCCCCTCGTTGCAGAGCACGCGAAAACGAGGAGTAATTGCTTCTTCTTGAAGTGCAACCAGTGCATTGACGAGCTTGAAAGGTGATCCTGGGGGATACTGTCCTTGTAGGCCTCGATCAAAAAGGGGACGGTTGATGGTGTCGTTTTTCAATACGTTGAAATTCTCAGATCGACTTCGACCAACCAATAGGTCTGGCGCATATGTTGGGGTACTCACATTGACTAGAATTTCCCCTGTTTCAGGTTCTATAGCAACGATACCACCTCTTTTATTTTGCAGAAGTTTTTGACCATACTCCTGAAGCGCAATATCAATCGTCAAGTAGAGATCTTGAGCCTTTGTTGGAAGGGTATCGAGCTCGCCTTTTTGATAAGGTCCAATTACTCGATTGAATTTGTCTCTTTGAAGATAGCGAACCCCTTTTACGCCTCGCAATGTTTTTTCATAGGTTTTCTCGATTCCTTGCCGCCCAATCAGTTCGCCAGATTGATAGTAGGGGTCTTTTCTGATATCAAATCGATTGACCTCACTGATGTAGCCCAAGATGTTCGAGGCCGATGCTGTGTTGTATTTTCGAACAGCTCTTTTTTGAACATAAAATCCTCGATACTTCCAGAGTTTTTCTTGCAGTACGGCATAGTCACTTTTGGATAATTGCGCCAAAAAAACAGATGGTTTTCTAGTGGAATAAGAGCGAGCTTTTTGGATTTTTTCGACGAGATTATTTTTGTCGATCTTCAATAGTTTACAGAACTCAAGCGTATCGAATTGTTGCAACTGCCTTGGAATAATCATCAGATCATAGGTTGCTTGATTTTCGACGATCAATGTTCCATTTCGATCATAAATAAATCCTCGCTCAGGGTATATATATTCTCGTAAAACAGAGTTTTGTAAGGACTGATCATCATAATCTGAGCTTAAGACTTGGAGGCTTAGAAGACGGACCAAAAAAATAATTCCACTTCCTATAATAAGAATGTATAACAGATTTTTTCTCATTGCTTATTCTTTCGTAATACAAACATAATTGCAATTAAAAATAACAATGTATATAGACTTCCAAAAATAAATTGTTGAATTCCCCATAGTGTTTTGGGCCAACTGGCTAAACCTAGGAGATAGTACACCAAGTGGTGAATGAGAACCATATTTAAGCTGTAGGCAGACAAGGCAATGAATGGTGTTTGTTGCAAGCGGATGTTGACATAGCCATGATTTTTACCAAAAACAGAAGTGACAATTGTTGGTCGAAGAAAAGCTGCGGTTACACATGCTGCAGCTTGAATACCCATAGTCGAGTGTAGTAGATCTGAATAAAGACCATATAAAAATGCAATGACAAGAAAGATGGTTTGTTCAGCGTCAGTTGGGTAAAAAATTAAGAAAAGGAGTGTGATTTGAGGAACCAGTTGAAGCCCCAAATTGAACTGATCAAACACCATCACCTGTAAGATGGGTAACAAAAGAAAATAGACGACAAAAGGGTATGATCTACTGTTCATTTATTGATTGTTGAATGCTTTTCACTTCTTCTTTTGTGGGGTGGTCAATGGCAAAAACAGATCCCAAATTAGTCATGTCTTGAAAAAGAGAGACTTCGATATCGTAAAAACTTAAAGATGGATCGTCGATAAAATCTGAAATCATACCTATTGGAATCCCAGGGGGAAAAATGGTTGACATACCACCTGTTTGAATGGTATCGCCGACCTTGACAATGGCAGTTTTTGACACATCAATCAAGTTCATTTTTGTAGGGTCATCTCCTGACCAGATTAAGCTTCCAAAGTGATTGCTGTTTTTGAGCTTTGCATTGATTTGTAGGTCTTTGTTTAAGATGGAGATCGCTTGTGAATATCGATTTTCGACAAACTGTACAACACCAACAATCCCTTTTGAAGTTACCAACCCCATTTCTTTCTCAACACCAATATTCTTACCCCCTCTTAAGCTGATATAGTTATAGCTATTGATAAAAGAATTTCGAATCACTTGTAGCCTCACAGTACTATAGCTTAAAGTATCGGATGGCAGTTTTTTTTCAGAAAGGAGTTGATCCAAAAGAATTTGGTTTTCTTCGATGAGAAGTTCGTTGGTTTTTCTTAAGCTAACATATGATGAAAGGGAATAAACAATAGAGTTTAGTTGCGTCCCAAAATAAAGGCCAGCATTTGCAATCAAACTTCGGTGGTAAGAACTTGATTGTTGTAATAGGAAAATACTCAATGAAATAAGTAGTAGATAAACCAAGCCGTTACGGAATCTAATAATGGCATTGACAAGCTGCTGCATTGTTCAGCTATTTAACTAAGATTGTTTTGTATTGGTCAATATTTTTTAGCGCAATTCCAGTTCCTCTTACAACTGCTCGCAATGGATCTTCGGCGATAAATATAGGAAGATCTGTTTTTTGCGACAATCGCTTGTCTAGCCCACGTAGCATCGACCCCCCTCCAGCAAGATAAACACCAGTGTTGTAGATGTCTGCCGCAAGTTCTGGGGGTGTTTGAGATAGGGTTTCCATAACAGAGTCTTCAATTCGTATGATTGATTTATCGAGGGCTTTTGCAATTTCTCGATAAGAAATCACTGTTTCTTTTGGTTTTCCTGTCAGCAAGTCCCTTCCTTGAACAGTCATGTCTTCTGGTGGGTTTTCCAACTCCTCAAGGGCAGATCCGATCAAAATTTTCACGCGCTCTGCTGTTCGTTCTCCTACATAGAGGTTGTGTTGTGTTCGCATATAATAAATGATATCGTTTGTAAACACATCACCCGCCACTTTTACAGACTTATCGCATACAATACCTGAGAGGGCAATGACAGCAATTTCTGTTGTTCCTCCACCAATATCGATAATCATATTTCCTTTGGGTTGCATGATATTCACACCAATACCTATGGCTGCTGCCATGGGTTCATGGATAAGATATACCTCTTTTCCATTGACACGCTCTGCTGACTCACGCACAGCACGCATTTCAACTTCAGTGATTCCAGATGGAATACAGATGACCATGCGAAGGGCAGGAGTAAAAAATCGTTTTTTTAGAGCAGGAATATTTTTGATAAACATGCTAATCATCTGCTCTGAGGCGTCAAAATCAGCAATAACACCATCTTTTAATGGGCGTATTGTTTTGATATTTTCGTGGGTTTTTCCCTGCATTAGGGCTGCTTCATGTCCAACAGCGATGATTTTGTTTGTCACACGATCACGTGCAACAATAGATGGGCTGTCGACCACTACATTTTCATTATGAATAATGAGTGTGTTTGCAGTACCCAAGTCAATTGCAATGTTTTCTGTTAAAAAATCGAAAAAACCCATAGTTCAATTATATTGTAATTATACGAAATTAATGTTTAAAGTGACGCACACCTGTCATCACCATCGCCATCTGATGAGCATTACAAAAATCGATACTCTGCTGATCTTTGATCGATCCTCCTGGTTGAATCACTGCTGTAATTCCTGCCTTATGAGCGATTTCAACACAATCAGGAAAAGGGAAAAATGCATCACTTGCCATGACAGACCCTGTCAGATCAAACCCAAATGTTTCTGCTTTTTTAATCGCTTGTGATAGCGCATCAACTCTCGATGTTTGGCCTGTTCCGGAGGCAAGCAATTGTAAACCTTTGGCCAACACAATGGTATTGGATTTAGTGTTTTTACAAATATTCGAGGCAAACAACATGTCCTCAATCTGCGCTGCAGTTGGCTTTGTAGTGGTAGCTGTCTGTAACATTTTCTCATGATCAATAATTTGATCCTTGTCTTGGACGATATATCCGTTGAGACAGCTGCGAACCAATTTTACTGTGTGAGTGTTTGTTTTTTGAGCAAGTAAAATTCTGTTTTTCTTGTTCTTGAGAAGAGTAAGTGATTTTTTGTCAAAAGATGGCGCAATGACGACCTCACAAAACAATTCGTGAATTTGACGTGCTGTTTCAATATCAATTGGGCGATTTGCAATTAAAATACCACCAAATGCAGAAATTGGATCGCCTGCAAGTGCTGCTGTATAGGCTTCACTTAGTGTTTTTCTGGTGGCAATACCACAAGCGTTGTTGTGTTTGAGAATTGCAAAGGTAGGATCAGTGGACTCGTGGGCTTCCATCAAGCTCAAAGCAGAATCAATATCTAGAAGATTATTATATGATAATTCTTTGCCATTTAGCTTATCGAATAATTTCTCTAAATCGCCAAAAAAATAGCCTTCCTGATGGGGGTTTTCACCATAGCGAAGTTGATGACCTTTCTGAACACTCAACTTTAATGCAGAAGATCCATCATCAAAATAATTAAAAATGGCACTGTCATAATGAGATGACACATTGAACGAATGCTTGGCAAAATACTTTCTTTGTTCTAAGGTAAACGCCCCATTTTCATCCATCAGAATGGAGAGCAGGTGTTGGTACTCAGATTTTGAAGCAATACAAACAACATGAGCTTGGTTTTTTGCAGCTGCACGAATCAAGGCAATACCACCGATATCAATTTTTTCAATGATTTCTTGCTCGGTTCCTCCACGTGCTACAGTTTCTTCAAATGGATATAAGTCAACAATCACCAAATCAATAGGAGGGATGTCATAGGTCGATAGTTCTTCAGCGTCTTTGCTATTGTCTCTGCGATTGAGAATTCCGCCAAATACCTTTGGGTGCAAGGTTTTAACGCGCCCACCTAGGATGGAGGGATAGTCGGTTATGGACTCGACTCGAACAACTTCGATGCCCAAAGAATCAATATAATCTGCTGTACCTCCTGTCGAATAGATTGTCACCCCAAGCTGGTTGAGTTTTTTGACAATGGGTTCTAAACCATCTTTATCAAAAACCGAAATCAGAGCGGATGAAACTCGAATTGTATCTTGCATAAGCCCAAATAGGTTGCAAAAGTAGCAATTTTCAAGCGTAATTTAATCTCTGTAACTCGATTAAAACAAATGCTTAGCAGCCAGGCGATTGACTTGGGTTAAAAAAGCTGCATCTTTTTCGGTAAAAGCCTTTAACTGATGGGAGTCGATATCGATCTGACCGATGTTTTTATCATGCACAAATAATGGAATGACAATCTCAGATTTTACATCCAAACTGCAGGCAATATAATTGTCTTGTGCGTTCACATCATCGACAATAAAGTTTTTGTTACTCAATGCAACTTGCCCACAAATCCCTTTGCCAAATGGAATATTTGTATGCTCTGTCGATTCGCCAACATAAGCGTGTAAAACCAGCTCTTTTTTTTCGGGGTGATGTAAATAATAACCCACCCAGTCGTAGCTTTCAATACGATTATGAAGAAGTTTACAGATCAATTGCAGTCCTTCTTTTTGATCGATTCCTGAACTGATTTCCGCTTCGATTTTTGCTAATAACGAATCTGTTTTCATAAAAAAAAACTGCCCCAAGAGGGGCAGTAGTAATCGATTTACATCATCCCTGGCATGCCACCACCCATTGGAGGAGCAGCAGGTGCAGGAGTATCCTCTTTGATGTCGATGAGTGCACACTCGGTTGTGAGTACCATGCCAGCAACAGAGGCTGCGTTTTCTAAAGCAACCCGTGTAACTTTTTTAGGATCAATGATCCCAGCATCTTGCATGTCCACATAAGTTTCCGATTTGGCATCATAGCCAAAATTGGCTTTGCCTTCTTCGACTTTGGATACAACAACAGAACCTTCGCCACCAGCATTGGTTACGATTGTGCGTAAAGGTGCTTCGACAGCGTTAAAGACGATCTGATTTCCAGTTGCCTCGTCAGCGTTTTCAGCTTTGATTTTTTGAATCGATTTTCTTGCATTGAGCAAAGCAACACCTCCACCTGAAACGATACCTTCTTCAACAGCAGCACGTGTGGCATGTAATGCATCATCAACACGATCCTTTTTTTCTTTCATTTCTACTTCAGAAGCAGCACCAACATAGAGAACAGCAACACCACCAGCCAATTTTGCCAGTCGCTCTTGTAGTTTCTCTTTGTCGTAATCGGAGGTAGTCGATTCAATTTGCGCTTTGATTTGGTTGACTCGCGCTTTGATTGCTTCTGCGTCTCCAGATCCATTCACGATGGTTGTATTGTCCTTATCAATGGTTACCTTTTCAGCAGTTCCAAGCATTTCGATTGTGGTATTTTCAAGGTTGAAACCACGTTCTTCGGAAATGACAGTACCACCTGTAAGGATCGCAATATCTTCAAGCATTGCTTTTCGACGATCACCAAAACCAGGTGCTTTTACAGCTGCGATTTTGAGTGTTCCTCTCAGCTTATTGACAACAAGGGTGGCCAATGCTTCTCCATCAACATCCTCAGCCACAATAACGAGTGGTTTTCCTGTTTGTGCAACAGGTTCTAAGACAGGCAATAGGTCTTTCATCGTCGAAATCTTTTTGTCAAACAAAAGGATATAAGGGCTTTCTAAATCAGCTTCCATTTTCTCAGCGTTTGTGACAAAATATGGAGACAAATAACCTCGGTCAAACTGCATCCCTTCAACAACATCTACATAGGTATCAGTCCCTTTTGCTTCTTCCACTGTGATAACACCTTCTTTACCAACCTTTTCAAAGGCCTCTGTTATGAGCGTACCAATGGTTTCATCGTTATTTGCAGAGATGGAAGCAACTTGTTTGATTTTTTCAGAAGAATCACCTACTTGCACAGATTGCTTATCGAGGTCTTTCACAATGGCATCAACAGCTTTGTCCACACCTCGTTTTAGATCCATAGGATTGGCGCCAGCAGCAACATTTTTAAGACCTTCATGCACTATGGCTTGTGCCAAAATGGTGGCAGTTGTTGTACCATCACCAGCCAAGTCATTTGTTTTAGATGCAACTTCTTTGACCATTTGAGCACCCATGTTTTCTAGGGCGTCCTCTAGTTCAACTTCTTTTGCAACTGTGACCCCATCTTTCGTCACTTGAGGACCACCAAAGGATTTATCGATGATTACGTTTCTTCCTTTTGGACCTAAGGTAACTTTTACAGCGTTGGCGAGAGCATCTACACCACGCTTGAGCCCTTCTCGAGCCTGAACATCAAATTGAATATCTTTTGCCATTTTGTTTTATTTTATACAATTGCTATAACATCGCTTTCGCGCATAATTAAATAATCCGTTCCGTCTAGTTTCAAATCTGTACCAGCATACTTTCCATAAAGAACTGTATCACCAACTTTGAGGGTCATCGACTCGTCTTTGGTACCTGGTCCCACAGCTGCTACTGTTCCTTTTTGAGGTTTTTCTTTTGCTGTGTCTGGAATGATAATTCCCGAAGCAGTTTTGGTCTCAGCTTCAAGTGGGATAATCACCACTCGATCAGCTAGAGGTTTTATATTTAATTTACTCATAATCTCGTGTTATTTTTTTATTTTATTGGCATGAACCATGCCAACTTACTAAGGATTGATTCCATCTGTCATTTTGTGACATTATGGCATCTTGATATTATAGTATGGATTATTGTTCGGGGATATCTTCAGGTAATACTTCTGGCAACTCTTCAGGTATCTCTTCAGGGATAACCTCTTCAATTGCCTCCTCACTCAACAAACTAGAATCTTCGACACTGCCTGGTTGTGATATCATCGAGTTTGACAACAAGATCAAAACCAAAAGTAAAGTAGCCAACACCCAAGTGCTTCGATCCAAAAAGTTTGTTGTGTTTTGTACACCACCAATTTGTTGTCCACCACCACCAAAAGATGAAGAAAGCCCACCTCCTTTAGGATTTTGAACCATGATGACCAGTACCAAAAGAAATGATACAATAATAATGAGAGTGATAAAGATGGAAAATGTACTCATAAAAATGTTATTTCGACTCCTCTGATTTTATTTTTTTAATATGGGTTGCAAATAAACTACTTTTTTCTGGATATTTCAAAGAGAGGATTTTGAAGGCTTTTTTTGCTTCATCATACTTTTTTTGTTTCCAGTACAAATGAGCAAGTGTTTCTGTCATAATTTTATTTTTTGACAGTGGCTTCTCTTTCGATAAGTCTTTTTTCGGACCAGTCTTTTTCACAACACCAATCTTTGGATTGCTGCTGACAAACTTGTCAATCCAGTCAAATTTTGAGGGTGTTTTGTTTTCGTTTTTTGTGTCCACGACCTCTAGCCATTCCATAAAGGAGTGCATATTACTTTCACTAAGCATTGTCACTTGTTCCTTACCACCTTCTATTCCTTGAGCCAAATGCTCTAAGTGTTGATACAAAACATTCCTTTGGGTCGTTTGAAGTGCACAAGAACGAAGAGCACTTTTATAGCCTTTTGCATTTGAAGATTTAAGAACCTCCAACTCCAGCACTCTTAAAGCGTTGAAATAGGGATATTTCTTAATCATTTTTTTGATAGAAATAAGTGCTTCTTCAGCATTGGTTTTGGCCAGATTGCTGAGCTCTTCAATGGTCTGTTCTTGGTTTACCATTTTGCGAGAGATTGGTTAAACACATCTTGTGTTATTCGCTCAAATATCTCATCATGCGCATTTGATTTCACACTTTGAAGTTGCGCTGTGTCAGGGAAATCATAGAAGTGAGAAAACCTTTTTTCAAAATTATCCTCTTCGTTATTGGTGTTGATATAACGAACATTGATCGTTACTGTGAGTCTATTTTGTGCAGCTGTTTGCTGAGCAGTAGCAGTTGTCGGCGTCACGCGATATTCTGTGATTTCTCCCTCATATATCAAATCTCCATTTGCCCCTGTCAGTTCTAAATTCGTTTGATTGATCAACACCTCTTGCATGGCATTTGTAAAATCTCTATCAAGCCCTGGTTCAAAGGTAGAACCAATGGAGTTTGCTGCATCATTTACAAAAAGGTTGACTTGAACAGTCTCAGCATTTTCAGGGATAGAGGCTCCAGTGAAGGAATAAAATTTACATCCAAAAACAAGAAAAACCAGACTGAATAAAAAAATCTTTTTCATTATAAATCGAGATCAAACTGTTTTATTTTTCGATACAGCGTGCGTTCTGAAATTCCAAGTTCATTGGCTGCAGCCTTTCGCTTTCCATGATTGCGTTCAAGTGCTTTTTTGATCATTTCGAGCTCTTTTTCAATCAAACTCAACGTTTCTTCCTCCTCAATTTCTTCAGCATATTCAAAATTGTCCTCTGTCTTTGGCGTGTAGGGCTTTGGTTCGTTGGCAGAAGGCAATAAGCGTTCTGTTTGGTCTTGTTCGTTGCCATAAATTTTTTGAATCAACCCTTCATTCTCAGTGCGTACCTGGTCAGTGTTGGAGGAGTTCATCAACTCTAAGGTCAGTTGTTTTAAATCATTCAAATCAGATTTCATATCAAACAACACTTTGTATAAAATTTCACGTTCTGAGCTAAAATCACTCCCTTTATCTGACGAAGATGATACAACAGCAGGCAAACGCATATCATGATTGGGTAGGTATAAACTCAATGTATCTACCCCAATCGCGCGATCTTGTTCCAACACAGATAATTGCTCAGCCACATTGCGAAGCTGACGAATGTTTCCGTGCCATTGTTGTCTTTCCAGAAGTTGTTGTGCTTGTTCGTCGAGTCGCACAGTGGGCATTTTGTATTTCTGTGCAAAATCTGCTGCAAACTTTCGAAAGAGTAAGTGAATATCACCATCTCTCTCTCGCAGTGGTGGAAGAACAATTTCAACTGTACTCAAGCGATAAAACAAATCTTCTCTAAATTTCCCTTGCTGGATGGCTTTGGGCATATTGAGATTGGTGGCTGCTACGATTCGTACATTGGTTTTTTGTACTGCCGAAGAACCAACCTTTAAAAACTCACCATTTTCCAATACCCTCAACAACCTGACTTGGGTGGTTAGAGGTAATTCGCCAACTTCGTCAAGAAAAATAGTTCCACCATCAGCTTCTTCAAAATATCCACTTCTTGTTGAGGTGGCTCCTGTAAAGGCTCCTTTTTCGTGTCCAAAAAGCTCGGAGTCGATGGTGCCTTCAGGGATCGCACCACAGTTGACTGCTATAAACTTCCCATGTTTTCGAAGGGAAAGCTGATGAATTATTCGTGGAATACTTTCTTTACCAACCCCACTTTCACCAGTCACCAATACAGATATGTCAGTAGGTGAAACACGAATTGCCTTGCCAATTGCCCTGTTGAGTTGGGGATCATTCCCAATGATTTCAAAACGTTGTTTTATGGATTGAATTTTGTCCATACTTAAACAGCTTTACCAATTAGAGTTGCAGACGTACAACTTTCGATTTTTACATTAACAAAATCACCAACAGTAAAGTTTTCTTTTGGGAAAACAACCACAGTGTTTTGTTGATTGCGACCACTCCAATGCTCACTTGATTTTTTGGATTCTTTTTCGATGAGAACCTCAACTGTTTTGCCAACAAACTGCTGTGTTCGATACAAACCATGTTGCTGTTGTTTAGCGACAACTTCTTGCAAACGACGTTTTTTTACACTCTCGGGTATGTTGTCTTCAAGTTTTTTGGCAGCAGGGGTTCCTGGGCGTTCGGAATACATAAACATAAACCCAAAATCATATTTCACATAGTCCATCAAACTGAGTGTGTCTTGATGATCTTCCTCAGTTTCGTTTGGAAAGCCACTAATCATATCCTGAGATATACCACAGTCTGGCAGAATCGCTCGAATGTGATCAATAAGTTCAATATATTCAGCTCTCGTATGCTGCCGATTCATTGCTTCCAATACACGATCGCTACCTGACTGCACAGGCAAATGGATGTAGTTACAGATATTTTTATGCTTTTGCATCACATACAACACATCTGAAGTCATATCTTGGGGGTTGGATGTGGAGAATCGAAATCGCATTTTTGGTTGCTCAATAGCTACCATATCGAGAAGCTTATCAAAGGTGATTGCTGTTTTCTTTTGCAAATCAGATGCCTTTCGAAAATCTTTTTTGGGTCCACCACCATACCACAAGTAACTGTCAACGTTTTGCCCCAGTAAAGTAACTTCTTTGTATCCCTTTTCTGCAAGATCATTGATTTCTTTTATGATGCTTTTAGGGTCACGACTGCGTTCTCTACCACGAGTGAAAGGTACCACACAGAAAGTACACATATTGTCACAACCACGTGTGATGGATACAAAGGCAGTTACGCCATTGGATTGCAAACGAACAGGTCGTATATCACCATATGTTTCTTCTTTAGATAGGATCACATTGACAGCATCTCGACCCTCTTCAACTTCTTTGACCAAACTAGGAAGATCTTTATATGCATCAGGACCAGCAACGAGATCAACAATTTTTTCTTCTTCTAAAAATTTTGATTTCAAACGCTCAGCCATACAGCCCAATACCCCAACTTTTAGTTTTGGATTGCTTTTTTTGACACTGTTGAATTGCTCCAATCGATTTCGAACAGTTTGCTCTGCTTTTTCTCGAATCGAACAAGTATTGACTAGGACCAAATCGGCATGTTTGAGATCATTCGTTGTTGAGTATCCAGCATCTGCTAGGATAGAAGCAACAATTTCACTGTCAGAAAAATTCATTTGACACCCATAACTCTCGATGTACATTTTTTTGCCATTTGCTTTGGGGTCATGGACATTAAGCACATCTCCATTATATAGATTCGGATCTTTCGGTTGTGTAGTTTTAGCGTGCAATGAAGTGATTTAAAAATAAAATGTAAGCAAAAATACAAAAATACCGACATTTTGTCAGTAATATATCAAAAAGAGGATCTTTCACTTTTTAGTGAGGCAGTCGTTTTTTGAGTTTGCCATAGACAAAAGTGCCTAGGGTAGCAAAAAACAATAGCACTAAAACAGGTGTAAACCCTGCGCCCAAGAGAACAAAAATTGGTCCTGGACAAGCCCCTACCAGCGCCCAACCAAGTCCGAAAACAATGCCTCCATACAAGTTACTTTTTAGCAATTTTGGCTTGTCTCCAATGAAATCGTATTGCCATAAAATGATTTTAGTTTAAAGCGTTTGATGCTTTGTGTAATGATAACACCCACGACAGTGACCAGCAAAGCAGATGGAAATTTGGGCAAATATTTTTTAGACACCAAAATTAGAATCATGGCGGAAATACCCACAATCATGGTAACTACATTCGTTTGGTTGAGGTTCTGCACCAAAGAACCAAGCATTTTTTGGATTTGATACGCAGATTCAATTTGAATACCCAATAAGTTTTCGATCTGACTCAAACCAATGATGATCGCAGCAGCAGAAGTAAAACCACTAATGACAGGTCACGAGAGGTAGTTTGCCAACACTCCCATGCGCAACAGCCCCATCAGAATTTGTAAAACTCCAACCATTGCTGCTAAAAAAATTGCAGCAGTTATGACATCATCCACTTTGGTTATGGAAAGATTACCAAGGGCAATGGCAACGACTAGGGAGTCAAGGGCAACTGGTCCAACAGCTGGGTGCCGAGAGGTACCCATCAAGCCATAAATAAACTGTGAGATGAGAGCAGCATAGAGCCCGTAGATAGGAGGAAGTCCTGCAATCATTGCATAAGCAAGGCCTTGTGGAATAACGATGATCGCAATGGAAAGCCCTGAAATCAGATCGCTAAACAAAGCTGATTTTTTATAGTTCAGTAGGTCGTTGTAAATCGGAAAAAGTCTTGCAATCACTGCGCAAAATTATACTATTTTGATGAATGAATCATGGCAAAATGCCACTAAAAATTGATCATTTTAAGAGAAAAGTTTTGCATGTTCAAAAATAATTCTACTACTTTTGTTCCCATTTTCACACCGACATATGGCAAAAAATTTAGTTATTGTAGAGTCTCCAGCCAAAGCAAAAACAATTGAAAAATACCTTGGCGCTGACTTCAAAGTTGTGTCCAGTTATGGTCATATTTCAGACCTTCCTGACAAAGAACTGGGGGTTGATGTTGAGAAAAATTTTATGCCAAAGTACACAGTGTCAAGTGATAAGAAAAAACTTGTATCAGAGTTAAAAACCCTCGCAAAAAAGTCAAATACTGTATGGCTTGCAAGTGATGAGGATCGAGAAGGAGAAGCGATTGCTTGGCATTTGTCGAATGTACTTGAGTTGCAAAAAGAAAACACAAAACGAATTGTTTTTAATGAAATCACAAAAACTGCGATACAACACGCCATTGAACACCCCCGACAAATCGATCAAAACTTAGTCGATGCGCAACAAGCGCGAAGGGTGTTGGATCGACTTGTGGGGTATGAGCTATCTCCAATCCTTTGGCGCAAAGTACAGGGTGGATTATCTGCTGGGCGTGTGCAATCGGTAACGCTTCGCTTGGTTGTTGAGCGAGAGCGTGAAATCGAAAATTTTGTTCCTAAAGAAACATTTAAAGTTCAGGCAAATTTCACCACAGCAGAGGGCAGTGCCTTTTCAACCGAACTATCTAAAACTTTTTCGAGTGAGCAAGAAGCGTTAGATTTTTTAAATCTAAATATTGAGGCTCAGTTTCATATCGATTCTATCGAAAAAAAGCCAGCCACAAAAGCGCCAGCAGCACCTTTTACGACTTCAACATTGCAACAAGAGGCGTCGAGAAAGCTTGGGTTTTCTGTCAGTAGAACCATGCAAAATGCGCAACGATTGTATGAAGCAGGTTTGATTACTTATATGCGAACAGACAGCGTAAACCTTTCAAAACAAGCCTTGGGACAGGCTGCTTCAGTGATTGAAAGCAACTATGGGAAACAATATGTACGAACCCATCAGTATGTTACCAAAAAGAAAGGAGCACAAGAAGCGCATGAAGCCATTCGTCCAACTGACTTGACTCGAATGGAAGCGAATGTAGATTATGATCAAAAGCGACTCTATGATTTGATTTGGAAGCGCACCTTGGCCTCGCAGATGAGTTTGGCAAAACTCGAAAGAACAGTTGCCAAAATCGTTACAGACAAGCATTCACATGCATTTGTTGCAAGAGGAGAAGTGGTTGTTTTTGATGGATTCTTAAAATTATATTTTGAAGGTGTTGATGACCCATCAGATGAAGATCAATCGCTGCTTCCAGCAATGAAAAAGGGTGAGGTTGCACACGCAAAACAAATCAATGCTACACAACGCTTCAGTCGACCTCCTTATCGATACTCAGAAGCATCACTGGTCAAAAAATTGGAAGAGCTTGGCATTGGAAGACCATCAACCTATGCACCTACCATATCAACTGTTCTCAATCGTAAATATGTTGCCAAAGGCACACACGAAGGAGATCAGCGAGCATACAAACAACTGTTGCTCAAGGATAACAAACTGACAACTGAAAATAAATTTGAAAAAACAGGCTCCCAAAAAGGCAAACTTGTTCCGACAGATATTGGCTTTTTGGTCAATGACTTTTTGATCAACAACTTCAAGGACATAGTTGATTATGGATTTACGGCAAGCATCGAACAGGATTTTGATCGAGTTGCAACAGGAAATTCTGAATGGGAGTCCATCATGAAGCAATTTTACTCGAATTTTCATCCAGTTGTAGAAGATGTTAAGAAAAATGCTACACGAGAAACAGGACAGCGAATTTTGGGAACAGATCCAAAAACTGGTCGTCAATTGAGCGTTCGCCTTGGAAAATTTGGCCCAATGGCACAGATAGGTACCGTTGACGATGAAGAAAAGCCATTGTTTGCTTCAATTCCAGATACACTTAGTTTAGGTAAAATTACTTTCGAAGAAGCTTTAGACTTGTTTAAACTGCCTGCAACGATTGGCGAATATGAGGGATTGCCTGTGCAAGCCAACAATGGTCGTTATGGGTCATACGTGCTTCACAACAAGGTATTTGTTTCTCTGCCAAAAGGCACAGACCCACTCACAGTGACGTTGGAACAAGCCATCGAGTGCATTGAACAAAAACGAAAAGACGATGCACCAATCGCAACCTATGAAGGTCAGGGTGTCACCAAAGGCAAGGGCCGATTTGGACCCTTTATCAAGTGGAATGGGTGGTTTATCAACGTGTCAAAGCAATATGATTTTGATGATCTTTCAGCAAAAGATATCGAAGAACTCATAGAAGCAAAGAAGAAAAAAGAAGCAGAGCGAATTGTCCAGGTTTGGGAAGAAGAGGGCATTCGAATCGAAAAAGCAAGGTGGGGGAGGCATAACCTCATCAAAGGAAAAACGAAGGTTGAGCTCAACAAAACAATAGACGCAGCCAATATGACCCTTGATGAAGCCGAAGCGATGTTGAGCAAAAAGAAGCCCGCAAAAAAGAAAAAAAAATAACAAATGGCGATTGAGTTTCTTATTCCTGTTTCTGAAGAAGTTTTATCACTTCGAACCACTTCAGAGCCACAGACATTGGGGAATAAAATTAAAATTCACACTGAAACAGGAGGGATTCCGAGCTTCAAAAACAACAGAATCGCTATTGTAGGCGTTCATGAAACAAGATCCATAGGTCAGCCCCATCAGCGCAAACAAAACCTAACAGGCATTCGTAAAGCCCTCTACAGCTTATATATTGGAAACTGGAGCTACAGTATCATCGATCTTGGAGATGTCCCCATTGGTGATAAGGAAAGTGACTCAATGAAGGTGCTGCACGATATCGCAAAAGAAATGTATCAGCGCAACATACTGCTGATCGCTTTTGGTGGCAGCCAGAAAAATACCCTTGGCCTTTGTAGTGTGTATAACGAACTGGAGGTTTATTACAATTTAACATCGATAGATTATAAATTTGACTTTGGTGGCGATGGCAATCTCATTTCGCCAGATTCCTATATGTCAAAGCTCATTGCAAACCGACCCAATTATATGTCGAATTTCTGTAATCTGGGGTATCAGAGTTATATGGTAGCTCAAGATGAAATTGACCTAATGGATCGTTTGTATTTTGAGTCCTTTCGCCTAGGTGCATTGACGCCCGACCTCAGAGTTGTAGAACCTCTGATGCGTGACTCTGATATCGTTTCAATGGACATGACATCAGTCAAATCCAACGAGCTTCAAGGTGGATTGACACAAGTTAATGGATTTACAGCACAACAATTTTGTGCATTGGGGCGTTATGTTGGTATCAGCGATAGGGTTCGATTTGTAGGGATACAGAATATTCCAGACACCAGTGCCGCTGCGAATTTGACAGCTCAAACAATGTGGTATATCATCGAGGGTATGCATTTTAGAGTGAATGAATATCCTTTTTCAACAAAGGAAAATTGTGTAAAGTATGTCGTTTCGTGTGATAACCAAGAGTTGGTTTTTTATCAAAGTTCGGTGAGTAAACGCTGGTGGTTGGAAGTACAAGCAGAACAGGACTCTAATCAGGAAATCAGGTTGATTTCATGCGCTAAAAATGATTTTTATACAGCAGAAAAAGGGGTAATTCCTGAGCGTTGGTGGAAGGCCATTCGACGTAGTATAATTTAAAATGTATATTTTTGTCAACAGTATTGTTAATAAATATCTTAATTTCGCATACGTAATGAGAAGTATAACCGCATTACTTGCTTTATTAATTTTGGCCTTGAGTTGTGGAAAACGCGATCAGGGCGAGTTAATTGGAGTTAAGACAAAAAAGTTTATCAAGGTAAACCCACATGGGATGGTTGAAATCCCTGGTGGGTCTTTTATTATGGGTTCTTCCGACGAGGATATCATTGATGCGCAAAACGATATCACTCGAACCATGACTGTCCGAACCTTCTACATGGACGAAACCGAAATTACCAATCGAGAGTATATGCAGTTTATCGAATGGGTGAAAGACTCAATCGTGAGAACCAAACTCGCAGAAAAAGCAGTTTATGTAGCACTAGGAGTTACGCAAGACAACACTAAGGATTTTAAAGATGTAGAGCAAGACTGGTCAGATTTTAATGATCTAGCAGAATCTTTGGTCGATGAAAACTCGGATGGTGTAGGTGAAATTAAAATGCCCAACCTTGATGACCTTTCAGATGAAAACGAAAACTTTAGCAGTCCAGAAGATTTCTATACTGCCGAAAAAGGAGAAATACTCACATATTTTCCTGCCATAGCCGACTATGTTGGTGTTGAAGAATCTGATGGTGACGCTGGCGAAGAGTTTAGTGGACTCAACGGATATCAATTACTTATTCGATACAGAGCCGAAAACCCTATCGTTTTGTGGTTAAGAGATAGAAATAAGCCTGACGACGAATTTCATAACTATCTCCCCTTAGATAGAGATACTGATATTTTTTGGGAGAGAGAAGATTACCCTGATGTCCACTATGCAGAAGTGATGGAAGATGAGGTATATCTTCCCGAAGAAGAATGGTATAATGGCGTTCGATCTATTGACACCAAAATATTGGTTTATCGCTATTCAGAATTAAAGACGGATAGTTTGGTCAATGACATGAAGAATCCAAACTTAGTAGATAACATAAATCGTTCTGATTACCTCGTTCACGACGCTGTTCGCATTTATCCTGATACAACAGTTTGGATCAAAGACTTTAAGTACAGTTACAACGAACCAATGTTTAACGAATATTTTTGGCATCCCGCTTATGCTGATTATCCAGTAGTGGGTATCAGTTGGAAGCAGGCAAAAGCATTTGCGAATTGGAGAACAAAATACAGGAATGATTATTTAAGAGGAGAAAAAAATAAAACAACAGTAGGCCAGTTTCGACTGCCAACGGAAGGAGAATGGGAATATGCTGCTCGTGGTGGTAAGCAATCTGCAATTTACCCATGGGGTGGGCCTTATTTGGTCGACAACCGTGGGGATTTTCTTGCAAACTTTAAACCCAAACGAGGCGATTACTCAGCTGATAACATCGTTTACACTGCTGAGGTAGATTCCTATGAACCAAATGATTTTGGACTGTACAATATGTCTGGAAATGTAGCTGAATGGACCTCATCACCTTATTACAACGAGAGTTATGAGTTCAACACAACTTTTAACCCCGACGTATATATGCCAGGGAATGAAAGAAAAGTAGTGCGAGGAGGCTCATGGAAAGATGTAGCCTACTTCTTAAAAGTTGGAAGTAGAGATTACGAATACGCCGACAGTGCAAAGAGTTATATTGGGTTGCGTTTAGTACGTGACTATTTAGGGTCAAATAGTAGATAATTTAAAGAGGAATGAAGAAAAAGTTTTTTATACCGGAAAAATACTTAGAATTAATTTTTGGATTAGGAGCATCAGTCGTTATTATTGGAGCACTTTTGAAAATTACACACAAGGATTTCATATTTAGTGGAAACACATGGCTATCAGCTGGACTCATAACTGAGGCAGTGATTTTTATGATTGCAGGTTTTAGAGGCTATGTTGTCACAACCGAGGATGATGATCCTGATGAAGTAAGTCCAGAGGCTGCAATCTCTGACGTTTCTAAAGAAGTAGATGCGCTTAAAGAAGCCTTTGCGTCTGCCACCAACCAAATACAAAATTTGACAGGAAGTTTAAAAGCTGCTACAATTGCGGCAGCAACAATTAAGATTCCCGAAAATTTTCAAGTCAATGTTGATGAGCTAAACAATCGCCTTGCTTCGGCTAGTGTTTCTGTTTCGCAAGTACAGGACGTGTATAGTAACATTGAAAAAAGCTTGGATGGACAGCCTGAAGCACACAGAGACGTTGTTTCTGCAAGTGATAAGCTTGTTGTGCAACTAGAAGAAATGAACTCTCTTGTGAAGAAGCTAAACGAAAAGTACTCTGCGATTTCAAAAGCAATGGGTAATTAAATAATATCAACGACAATTAATGGCAGCAGGAAAACAAGATTCTAGGCAGAAAATGATAAACATGATGTATCTCGTGTTTATCGCCATGTTGGCTTTGAATATTAGTAAGGAGGTGCTCGCCACTTTGGGTATTTTGAATGATGAGATAGAAAATTCGATCCGATCCAAAAGTGAAAAAAGTGAAGTACTTTATGGCTTGTTCAAGCAAAACGCAGAGAACCCAAGCTATTCATTTACGAAAGAGTGGGCTCCTATCATACAAGATGCCACCAACGAATACTATTCATTTATCCAGGGAATAAAAGATACGTTATTACTAGACAAAGACGGGAAAAATAAATATAAAAAATATGTCGTAATCAAAGACGGCCCGAACAAATCAGATACCTTACGCATTACAAATTATCAGACGATGGACAAGTCACTCGATCTTGATGATATGTTTTTTGAAGGTAACAACTACGATAGCTTGGGTGTTGTGTTCGTTGACAAATTCAAATCATATTCTTCTTTGATGAGTTCTATTATCGATTCTATTGCCTTGCAAGAAAGTCGATTGACTGTAAAAAGAACGCCACACGATTTTTCAATCAGTAAAGATCTATTGAGCAGAAGTTTTACTTTTCAGGATTCTGTTGTGAACTCAGAAGGTACGATCCAACCTTATCTTGATTACAACTACAAAGGCTTTCCTAAAATCGCTTCTCTCTCTAAACTCACAAAATTACAATCTGATGTTCGTGAATTAGAACTTCAAATGGTGGATGCGTTTAACACGAAAATTTTAAGTGATGGTAGTGCTGTAAACATCAACACCTCGAAGTCGCTATTGAATGCAAAATCAACTTATTTCGTTGGGGAGCGCATCAATGATGCCAAGATACTCATTGGTCGAATTGCAAGTGATTTCCAGCCCGACTCGGTTTCGATTAAAATCGATAATCGCCAATTGCGACAGGGGAGAGACTTTACGATCGAAGATGGTGCTATCAACCTAAACCTAGTCTTCAGTTCTGGTGGGGAAAAGAAAATCACAGGTGATTTATTTTTCTCTGATGCTGATGGAAATCTTGAGCCAATCCCTGTTGAACAAACCTTAGTGGTGAACAATCGTACTGACTTTTTCATCGAGATTCCACGAATGAATGTGTTGTATCGTGGATTGCCAAACGAAATTCGTGTTATTGATCCTGAAATTCAGCAGAGTAATATGACACTAAGATCTGGCTCTGCAGACATTATTCGTGGGTCTAGCAGCACTTTTGAAATCATACCCAAAAGCAATGTGAAAAGTGTAAAAGTCACTGTTGGGGATCGATCGAATGCAAGATTGAAAAAGGAAAAAACATTTAGAGTAAAAGACTTACCTGAAATGGAAAGTTCTTTGCTGTACAGTAATAATTTCTTTACAAGTTCTACAGGAATTAGTAAAAGAGGTCTTCAAAGAGGAAGATTGACAGCCAAAATCCCTGATGATTTTGATTATGAGCTTACGATTGAAGTGGTTAGCTTTACATTCCAAATTGGAAATTCAGCTCCAAGGGAAATCAAAGGCGATAAACTTAACGAATTGTTTGCAGTCATCGAAGCACAGCCAAAGGGAGCACGAGCTTTCTTTGATAATGTGATATCCCGAGCGTACTTTAATTCTGGAGGGAAAAGACGCTATGTAGAAAATGTTAAGGTTAAAGATTTCAACATTAAACTCAGATAACGCCATGCATAAGTTCATTTACATTCTTGCTTGCTTGCTAGTTTCTGCTTCCTATGGGCAGTTTAACCTGTTGAATGCTTCATCTCCTGATGAAGTAGGTAAAAAGACTGAAAAGCAACAAGAACTGGACTACAATGAACCGTTAGTTTATCCTTACGTGGATGACAAAGACATCCTTTGGAGCAAAGTTGTTTACGAATATATTGATGGCTTTGAGCAGTTTAATTACCCACTGTTTTTCCCAACGCAGGATTCGCAGTTCTCTGAAGATCGTAAATCTCTTTGGCGAATTCTTAGAGAGTATTTATACGAAAGTCAAGATTCAATTACGATTTACGACCCTAACTTTAGAAACTTTAATGTTAAATTCACTTACAACATAAGAGAGCCGAAACCTGCAGATGTTATCGGTGATCAATTCTACTTGGTAAACACAAAATTCCCAGATGACGAAACAGACTACAACCTCGATGGCGTTGTGGATGAAAACGATGTTGAATATTTACCATCCGAAAATATTGTTGGGTATAACCTGAAAGGGGTATGGTATTTTGACAAAAAGTATGGAGAGCTTCGCTATCGATTGATTGGTATTCAACCTGTTGGGTACACCGCTTTTGACCTTGGTGCTGCTCAAATCGCTGCCGAGTCTGATGGGAACGCCCTTAAACCTGTTGCTTTTTTCTGGCTTTGGTATAAAGACATTCGTGAGGTGCTACACAAGCACTATGTTTTTAGTGACAGAAACAACTCCAAGCGAATCACTTTCGATCAACTCCTTCTCTCGCGAAAGTTTCACACATATTTATACCGAATTGATAATGTGATGAATGATCGTGATTTATTGAATACGCCTTATATCAATGATGATCCTTATCTGAGAATCACAGAATCACAAAGACTCAAAGAAATCATTCGAAACTTTGAACATGATATGTGGAGCAACTAGTTGCCAACAATCATCTCTCTTTCTTTCTCATGCATCTAATTTTATAAAGTGATCGACTATATTGTTGTTGGAATTGGATTATCAGGAATTTCCTTTTGCCATCAACTTCAAAAACAGCAGCATTCATTTGTCGTCATTGACAACGGAAAACAATCTGCTAGTCGTGTTGGATCGGGCTTATTCAATCCCATTGCCCTCAAGCGCACCAAACCGGCATGGATGGGTCATCAACTGATGTTAACCTCGATGCCGACCTACAAGGCATTAGAAATGGAGCTTGGCGTTCGCCTTATTCATCATGCCTCGATCTTGAAAATCATGCATCAAAAGGTGGATATCAATGACTGGCACCAAGCAAGTGTGCGAGACGATTGCAAACCTTACATGAATCCAAACATACAGCAAAATAGAAACCCTGGCATTCGTGCAGCATTTGGTTTTGGAGAGGTGACGAATACAGGTTGGGTTAATACCGCATTGCTTGTTGATGAGTTCACAACCTATTTGAAAAGCAAGGAAAAGTTGATGCAAGAAACTTTTGAAGCAAATGACTTACAAATGGATGACAACTGTGTTCGCTATAGAGATATCAAAGCCAAACACATCGTTTTCACCCAGGGTGTTGGAGGACTGACACACAACCCATGGTTCTCACAAGTTCCACTGCAGCAAACAAAGGGAGAGTTGATGATTATTGAGAGTAAAGATTTACAAGAAAAAAGCATCATTAAAGGAGGTGTATTTATGATACCCCTTGGAAATCATAGATATCGAGTTGGTTCGACCTACAACTGGAAAGATCAAAACGAAGGACCAACACAGAAAGCGCAACTAAGGCTACAACAACAGTTGGATAAAATGATTCAAGTTCCCTATCATATTGTGAGTCAATCTGCAGGCTTTCGCCCCACCTTACCAGACAGAAAACCTGTTACAGGGGTTCATCCACAATTTTCACATCTCGCCATCTGCAATGGTATGGGTTCTCGAGGGGTATTACAAGCCCCTTTTTGCGCTAGATCTCTCTATGATTACATCGAAAAAGGGAGTCCCATACCTTCAGAAATCAGTTTATATAGGTTTAAAAAATAGAATTTTAGCCCAAAATCGAGAAATTAACATTGTTGAGATACATTTTTTTCGATTTTTTCTGAATAAAAAAGAAAAACTCTTTTTCGATGGAATTGAAGATTGAATTTTAAACTAAATTAACGATAAGTTACTCATAATCAAGTAGATACATATATTTTTTTATCATTTTAATGATTTTGGTCGATCTGATGGCAATCAATTAAAAAATATCAACCTTATAAAAAAAGGGGTTTTCTTTCGATAATTTGTTAACAAAAGGGGTAGTATGAGAAAATTTACGTATTTTAGAAACAAATTATTAATCATGGCTTATTCATTTGAAAATAGTAAAGGAAAAACGTATTACTTACACACCAAAGATGTAACTCTTAAGGGTGGTAGAAACCAAACAATTTATTACTTTGCAAAAGATCAACGCAGCAATGCATGTGATTTACCAGCTGGTAAGAAAGTTGTTGAAAACGAAAGAACAGGACTTCCTTTTGTAAAGTCTGTTTAAAGAATACGTTTTGACAAAATAAAACCCCGAGTAATCGGGGTTTTTTTATACATGGTTTTTTGATTGCTATCGCTTGTACACGATACTTGCCACGATTCCAGTAATAGCGTAAGTTATTACCCAAAAAATGCCATCAATCAAGTGCCCTATTGCAGTGATTCGCAATTCTGTTCCATACATGACAAGTCCAACTCCAGCACCAAAAAAGAGCCCAATCAATACGCCGAATTGAATGCCACTAGGAATGCTGTAGGAATCCTTATCCCATCCTTCATAAATGGATGAAAATATGTAGGCCATAATGAGACAGCCTAAGGTAAGAGGGAGAAGCAGCATATCTTCCCCTCTCGAAACGTCGTTCAACATTTGACTTTCGAAAAAGTCTGCAGCGAGATAAGAATAAAAAATCCAAGGGAAAAAGTAAATCGGTACAAAAGTTGCGAAAGTAGAGATGATTCTATTTTTACTAAACATGATATTAAGAATTTGGTTAAACAGTACTAATATAATAAATCTATTGACCTATGAAATAGGCCATAATGAAATATGGGTGCTATCTTTGTATCAACTATGATGATTCGTACAGAATTTGTTCCTACAGGTGGGGAGATGGAAATTTCCTTATTCAAAACCACTCGGACAGCACCGAGCAACATTGCTTTGGTGAAATACTGGGGAAAAAAAGAGTTACAAATCCCTTGCAATCCCTCTGTTAGTTTTACGCTCGATCAATGTCGCACAACAACCACTGTTCGATTTGAAAAACAACTTGATGCAAAAGATGATGTTGTATTTACAATTCAATATGATGGAAAACCTGCGCCTTCATTTGAACCCAAAATCAAAACCTTTATCGATAGGATACTAGCATATGCTCCTTATCTAAAGCAGTATAGCCTTGCAATCGATACATCAAATTCTTTTCCCCACAGTAGTGGAATTGCTTCGTCTGCATCTGCTATGGCTGCGCTAGCTGCCGCGATCATGGATTTTGAAAAGCAACTTTATCCTTCAATGACAAATGATCATCAAACGAAAAAATGCTCCTTTCTAGCTCGATTGGGGTCGGGTAGTGCAGCGCGAAGCGTCGAAGGGCCAGTTGTGCTTTGGGGAGAACACGCCAATACTCCTGAAAGCAGCAATTTATTTGGCGTTCGATGGACCAAAGGGGCAGAGGTGTTTAATACCTTTAGAGACACTATCCTTTTGGTGGATAAGGACGAGAAAGAAGTGAGCAGCACAGTGGGGCATAATCTTATGCACAATCATCCCTTTGCTGAAAGTCGTTTTTTGCTAGCAGAAAAAAACTACCAAGCACTGCTTGATGTTTTACAAAATGGAGACATGAGTGGCTTTACCAACATTGTAGAGCAAGAAGCATTGAGCTTACACGCCATGATGTTGACCTCTTCTCCATCATATATTTTGATGCATCCCAACACATTGGAAATCATTCAAAGGGTGCGAAATTTTCGAAACAAAACTGATTTTAACCTCACTTTCACTCTCGATGCTGGGGCTAATGTTCATTTGCTTTATCCTGAAGATCAATCAAAACACATCGTTGAATTTATTGAATCTGACTTAGGTCAGTTTTGTCAAAACAAGGAATTGATTCACGATCGGGTTGGAATGGGACTAAAAAAAGCTTAGTTTTATCACATGAAAGGGCCATTGTTTTACGCCAAAATTTTACTATTTGGAGAGTACGGAATCATCAAAGATGCCAAAGGCTTATCCATTCCTTACAACTTTTACAAAGGAGCCCTTAAAATTTCCAATACAAAAACTGATTTGGCAAAAGCTTCCAATCAGAAGCTAACTGAATTTGCTGATTATCTTGAAAACTTAGACAGCAAATTGGTGTCTTTCAACTCCGAGCAATTTCGTCTGGATTTGAGCAGAGGATTATACTTTGATAGTAGTATTCCACAAGGCTATGGTATTGGCAGTAGTGGTGCGTTGGTTGCAGCGATTTATGATCGTTATGCCAACAATAAAATCACAATTTTGGAAAACCTTACACGTGATAAGCTGTTGAAACTCAAACAGATTTTTGGATTGATGGAATCTTTTTTTCATGGGCAGTCTTCAGGTTTAGACCCACTCAATAGTTTTTTGAGTTTGCCCATTCTTATTCTTTCCAAAGATGTTTTAGAAGCTACAGGAATTCCATCGCAGTCGCAAGCTGGAAAAGGTGCTGTGTTTTTACTCGACAGTGGAACGATGGGAGAAACTGCCCCCATGGTCAATATCTTTATGCAGAATATGGAGTCAGCTTCATTTCGTAAAATGGTCAAAGAAAAGTTTATCTCCTACTCTGATAACTGCGTTGAACACTTTTTAAATGGAGATATCAAATCTTTATTTGGCGATTTGAAGAGGCTTTCTAATACTGTTCTAACTCATTTTAAACCCATGATTCCAAAGCAGTTTCACGATTTGTGGAAAACAGGTATTGATACCAATGCTTATTATCTCAAACTATGTGGATCGGGTGGAGGTGGATACATTCTTGGCTTCACTGAAGATATTTCCAAGGCGAGAGATGTATTGAAAGATCATCGTTTGGAAGTGGTATATACCTTCTAATTTTTTTGCTATGCCCACTAGAAAAGGCATAATTCTTAAATCAATAAGCTTGCTATCGTTGGTAAGAGGTCAAAATCTTATGGTTTTGGTCATTGCCCAACTCCTCTCTGCTGCTTTTATTTTTTCATCTGCCATAAGTCCTAGAGAAACAATTTTGGACATCAATCTTTGGTTGATTGTTTGTGCAACCATGCTCTCTGTTGCAGCTGGGTATATCATCAATGCATTTTTTGATCAAGAAAAAGATTTGATTAATCGACCACAAAAAACCCTGTTGGAAACAAACATATCTATACGATCAAAAATGATTGGGTATATTTTCTTGAATGGGACTGCTGTGTTGGTGGCGAGCAGTGTTTCGCAAAGGTCTGCTTTGTTCTTTTGCGCATATATCGCTTCAATGGCGTTTTACTCTGCATTTTTGAAGAGATATTTGTTCATTGGAAATATTGGTTCTGCACTGCTAACAGTACTTCCATTTTTTGCCATAACTGTCTATTTCAAGAACTTTTCAGTCGAAATGTTTACTCTCGCTTCCTATCTATTGTTGCTCATCTCTATCAAAGAATTGCTTAAAGACCTCTGTAATATCAAGGGAGATTTATCAAACAATTATAAAACCATACCCACTGTTTATGGCGAGAACAGGGCCAAACGACTCATTTCCCTTTTGGTCGTTTTTTGTTTTGGTGTTTTTCTGTTGTTGTATTTCTTTTTTTCCTTACAAAGTATGGTCTATTATTTTCTGGCTAGCTTATGTTTTCTTGTGTTCCTCACAGTACTGTTGTGGGTATCCTCAAAACCCAAACAATTGGTATTGCTGTTGTTTGGCATAAAAGCACTTATCGTACTTGGAATCATCTGCTTACCATTGTTGAAAATCCCAATATAGTTATCATACCTTTGCCAAATGATGAGAAGAAAAAAACCAACTGCAAAGAAATCAACTTCCTCGAATACAACTCGACTCAATAAATATATCGCCCATGCTGGCATTTGCTCTCGTAGAGAGGCTGACATGCACATCAGTTTGGGTGTGGTGGAGGTCAATAATAAAGTTATGACTGAGCTTGGTTATCAGGTCAAGGAAGGTGATGTAGTTCATTTTGATGGTAAACGCATAACCCCAGAGAAAAAGGCCTATGTGCTTTTGAACAAACCAAAAGGATTTATCACAACAACAAAAGATGAAAAAGGTCGAAAAACTGTAATGGATTTGATTGCAAAATCGACCCCATCGAGGGTTGTGCCAGTTGGGCGTTTAGATCGCCCTACAACAGGCTTACTCCTCTTTACCAATGATGGAGATTTGGCAAAAAAACTCACACACCCTTCTTCGATGGTGAAAAAGCTTTATCACGTGGTGCTTTCCAAAAGTTTAAAACCACATGATTTGGCACAGATTCGGCGGGGACTTAGTCTCGATGATGGCCTTGTTCAAGTAGATGAGGTCAGCTATGTCAAAGGTGCAAGTAAAAGAGAAATTGGATTGGAAATTCACTCGGGGCGCAACAGGATCGTGAGGCGTATATTTGAGCATATGGGATATGAAGTCATAGCGCTAGATCGTGTTGTTTTTGCGGGTTTAACCAAAAAAGATCTTCCAAGAGGCACTTGGCGTCACCTGTCGAAACAAGAAATAGATTATTTGAAAATGTTATAAAAAAAAACTCCGAGTTTTATTAAACTCGGAGTTTGTGGTACCTCCAGGAATCGAACCAGGGACACAAGGATTTTCAGTCCTTTGCTCTACCAACTGAGCTAAGGTACCATGCACTTTGGCAGATGCAAATATAAAACCCTTTATAGAATTGACAAGGGACTATTGAAAATTGAAGTACATTAGCACTAACAAAGTATCGTTTTGAATCTCACAATAGATATCGGAAACACAAACACCAAGCTCGGGTTTTTTGAAGGTTTGGAGTTGAAATCTACAGAGAAGTATAGAACCAACGAACCCATCGAATGGAAATCGATTGTCTCGACAAATAAAGTCTCCCATGCCATTGTTTCTCAGGTTGGAAATCAACAGTTAGCACTTGATGACCTCTACGCCAACACCCAATGTTTGGAGGTGCATCATCAGCTTCAACTCCCATTTACATCTGCATATGAGCCTTTTACGAATTTGGGGATTGATCGAGTTGTGGGATTGGCAGCTGCAACATACTTGTTTCCCAAAACAAATGCCCTGATTATCGATGCAGGGACTTGTATCACCTATGATTTTATCACTGCAAGTGAAAATCATCTTGGAGGTATCATCAGTCCTGGTCTCGCCATGAGATATCAAGCCATGCACAAAAACACATATCAATTGCCAAACTTGGAGATACAGCAGCCCGCTGTATTTCCACCTACAAATACCAATGAAGCCATACATCATGGGGTTATCTCTGGTGTGACAGCTGAAATAGAGGCATTTATCAAGAGATTTGAGACTCATACACCAAATTTTATGACAATTTTAACAGGTGGAGACGCTGGTTTCTTGTCTAAACGAGTAAAAAATAGCATCTTAGCGGACGCAAATTTTTTAGCATTTGGATTAAATCTTTTGCTCGAAACGAATAAGTCATAGATGACTCGCTATTTTATTATCACATTCCTTTTCATTACACATCTTGTGTCTGCTCAAAAGGGTACATTATCCCCTTACTCTTTTTATGGTTTGGGAGAACCCTTGTTTGAAGGAACCATAGACCAAAGATCTATGGGTGGTTTGGTCGCACACGTCGATAGTATTCACTTCAACATCTCGTCGCCTGCATCGTTGGCCGATCTCAAACTTATCAATTACGCAGTAGGGGCGAATCATTCAAGCCGAAAATTTAGTTCTGAAGACAATTCGACGAACAATGTCACTGCTGGGATTGATTATATGTCAGTAGCCATTCCGACCAAATACTTTGGATTTGGTTTTGGTTTAATTCCAAAAACGGCAGTTGGTTATCGATTGAGTGTTGATGATCAAGTTGATGGGGTGAACACCAATTCGAATTATGAAGGAAGTGGAGGAATCAACCAAGTTTTCTTTTCATTGGGTTTCTCTCCGGTAAAAAATGCAGGAATCGGACTAGCAGTACATTATAATTTTGGATCAATCTCACGATTTCATACCCGTCAAGACGAAGGTATTGATTTGCTCTCACAATTGGCCAGTGAATCAGAAATAAGAGGAGTTGAGTTGAATCTTTCATCATATTATAAGATTGATCTTTCAAATCGTCTTCAGATGCAATTGCACTATGCATATCAACCTAGTGCAGACCTAGAATCTTTGAATTCTCGAACAATATCAACATTTACATCACTTGGTGAATCACGTGATTTTCAAGATGTAAACCTCTCCAACGATGGTCTCGATGAAACGATCAGTAGATTACCATCTAAACAAACATTTGGGGGAGGGATTGGCGAGCCTAAAAAATGGTTTATTGGAGGGCAATGGTCCTCATCAGAAGAGTCTATCGATAATGCATTCTACTCTACAGGATCTGTTCGATATGAACCTGCTACAAAATTATCACTCGGGGGGTATTTTATCCCTGAACATGACTCTTTTTCGTCTTATTGGAAACGCATTGTTTATCGCGCTGGTTTTGTATCATCCAAAACAGGAATGATTTTAAATGACAAAGCAATCGTTAATACTGGCATAACTTTTGGGGTTGGACTCCCAGTTGCCGGTTTTTCAAATTTGAACATCGGAATCGAATTTGGAAAATTAGGGGCTGATGGCGAAACCCTTATTCAAGAAAATTATTTCAACACACGCATTGGGTTTTCGCTCAATGATCGTTGGTTTATCAAACGTAAATACAATTAAAATGAAAAAATTTACTTTAATCATATTACTCTATTATTCATTTGGAACACTATCTGCACAATCCCCAGCAGACTGTCCAGCCAACCTCAGCATTTTTGCCGAGTTTGCAAAAGTCAAAAATTACGATTCAGCCTATGCACCTTGGCTCGAAGTAAAAACCCATTGCCCAGAGTTGAACGAAGCAACATATATTTATGGAGAACGCATCCTCAACCACAAAATCAAAAACACTGTGGATAATGCAGAGTTCAAAACAATGTTATCGTCTCTTTACGATGATTGGCTAACATATTTCCCTACAGATAGAAGAGGTAAATCGCAACAAGGGAAAATTTTGGCTGCCAAAGCACAGTCGATGTATGAGCTTGAAACAGCTCCACTGGCAGATATTTATGCAATTTTTGACCAAGCATACTGTTCTGATGTTGAAAGTTTTAACAATCCAAAAGCACTCTACAATTACTTCAAGACTTTATACACCATGTATAAAAATGGAAAAGACAATGTGACAATGGATATTTTGTTTTCAAAGTATGAGGATGTTTCTGAAAAATTTAATATCGAAAATCAAAAACTCTCCAAAACATTTGATCGAATCATAAAAAAGGAAGATGCTGGCGAAATCTTGACTTCGAGAGATAAACGAAGTAAACGCGTTGCTGAGATCAATTCACGCGCCAATTCGACTTATGCCAACAATCTAGATGCCATGATTTCGCAAGAAGCGTCCTGTGAAAACCTGATTCCACTGTATCGATCAAACTTTGATAAAAACAAATCGGATGAGAAATGGCTCAAACGGGCAGCAAGTCGTATGGATGCTAAAGAGTGTTCAGACGACCCATTGTTTGTTGAGCTTGTCGAAGCTCTTCACAGTCTTAGCCCCTCTGCAGATTCTGCTTATTATTTGGGTATCTTAAAGGATAAGGCTGGAAACACTACCGAAGCAATCAGTTTCTATGAGGAGTCCCTCAAACTAGAAACAGATACTTATAGAAAAGCAGAAATAATGTACAAAATCGCTTCAAAACTCAAGAAAAGAGGTTTGAAAAGCCAAGCGAGAAAATATGCAAACCAAGCCTTGTCGAACAAACCATCGATGGGTAAAGCATATATTTTGATAGCAGGTTTGTATGCCGACAGTGCCAATGACTGTGGGAATAATCAGTTTGAAAAACAAGCAGTTTATTGGTTGGCAGCCCAAACCGCACGTCGAGCAGCATCTGTTGATCCATCTTTAAAGAAAACATCCCAAAAACTCGAGGCGAGTTATAGTGGACGAGCACCTTCCAAAACCGATATCTTTACACAAGGAAAGGCAGGTGAGGTGATCACGTTTGACTGTTGGATTCGATCATCTATCACTGTTCCCAACTTGTAAGCACATGACTACCGGGAGGTATCTTGTTCTTTTGGTTGCAGTGATGTTTGCAAGTTGCACAGATCAGTTTTCAGCTGTGCAACAGATGAATAAGTTCGATGAAATCCCAGTTGGTATTACAGAAGATCTCCACTTGATTTACTCTGACTCTGCTCGCAAGGAAGCAGAGCTCATAGCCCCTGTAAATATTGATTTTACAAATCAAAAATTTCCTTATTCAGAGTTCCCTGAGGGGTTAGATGCAACTTTGTATGGAGATCGAGGTGAAATCACTTTTATTCGATCGGATTATGGGATCTATTATCCCAAAACTGAAATCATTGACCTGAGAGGGAATGTGGTCATTTCTGATACAACGGGAACAAAGTTGAACACAAGTCAATTGTACTGGGATGTGGGCAAAGAGTGGTTGTTCACAGAAAAAAATTTTACTTTTACCAACAGTTCCTATGACATCAAAGCAGTTCGATTGGATGCCAATCGCTCATTTCAAAAACTGATGACAGGAATGATAAGGGGTAATATTCTAGTGAAAGACGAAAACATAGATTAAATGAATAAGTTTCATAGATTTTCAGAAAAAATGTATTTGTTTTTTGGTTTCGTATTTATCATCGAGGCCATTGTAAACATTCAAAGTATGAATCAGCGTTTTTATATCTCCTGTATATTGGGAGCTGCTGCTTTTGGAATGTTTTTCTTCCGACGTAAGTATCGTAAAAAATTTGAAAGTAGAAACCAAAATCAGAAATGACCTCTGAGCTGTTTGTCATTTTTGGCTGCTTGATGCTATCTGCTTTTTTTTCAGGGATGGAAATTGCTTTTGTCTCCTCTAGCAGAGTGCGCTTGGCATTGCAAATCAAACAACCTGGGCTAGTGTCCTCTGCCTTGGCAAACATCACCAAAAACCCTTCGAAATTCATTGCAACCACTTTGGTTGGAAACAATATCGCGCTAGTCATTTATGGATTGTTTATGGGAGACTTCATCATCTCTAAAATCTATCCTGATATGGTGGGGGTTGATGACTTGACGCTTTCGATTGTTTTTATACAAACTGTTATTTCTGCAGTAGTAATTTTGATTACTGCAGAATTTTTACCCAAAGTTGTGTTTCAGATTTATGCCAATGCTTTGCTGCAATTTTTTGCAATTCCAACAGTCTTCTTTTATCATATATTGAGCCCTTTGACAGATGCATTTTTGTGGTTTTCTAATGTCATTCTAAAACGCTTTTTTAAAACGAGTGAGGATCATATCCCAACAGCTTTTTCCAGAGTTGATCTCGAAGAATATGTGAGTGAACAGGTCGAATCGACAGATGATGAAGAGCTCGACAGTGAGGTACAAATTTTCCACAATGCATTGACATTCAACGATCGAAAAGCGAGAGAAATTATGGTTCCTCGAGCTGAAGTAACTGCTGTCGATCGCTATGTGTCCAACAAGGAACTTATTAGCCTTTTTTCAAGTACTGGTTTTTCAAAAATTTTGGTCTATAAGGGAAACCTAGACAATGTGGTTGGATATGTTCATGCATTTGACTTATTTAAAAAACCAAAAAATATTCGTTCGATTACACATCCTGTCGAATTTGTACCAGAATCGATGTTGATTAAAGATATTTTGAATTCTCTTACCAAAAAGCGAAAAAGCATTGCCATAGTGCTTGACGAGTATGGTGGTACAGCTGGAATGATCACCTTAGAAGACATCGTTGAGGAGTTGTTTGGAGAAATAGAAGATGAATACGATCAGGTCGATTTAATCGAGTTAAAGCTTGAATCTGGCGATTATCTGCTTTCAGCCAGACTCGAGGTCGATTATCTCAACGACAAATACAAGCTCGACTTGATCGAAGATGATCAATATGAAACTTTAGGGGGTTACATCGTTCATCACACGCAAAGTATCCCTAAAAAAGGCGAAATCGTTGAAATTGGAGAATACAAATTTGAAATCCAAAAGGTAACAGCAAGCAAAATTGAACTTATTAAAATCCTTGCCAAATAAGAGCTTCTAAACATCTTTTTTTTCAACCAAAGAAGTTGTATTTTCGCATCTATCAAAAAAATAACTCATGGCGATTTTAGGTAAAATCCGAGAAAAATCAATCGTACTAATACTAGTTATTGGAATGGCACTATTTGCGTTTGTTATTTCAGGTGTTTTTGACGGCGCTGGAACCATCAGCCAAGAACCAGTCGCTATTGTTGGAGATGAGGAAATAACCATCGAACAGTTTAGCAGGCGCGTAGATGCTGTTGAACGAAACACAGGAATGAGCAATGTGCAAGCAGCCAATACTGTTTGGAACCAAATTGTAACCGAATATTCGTTTAACCAATTGCAAGAGGAACTTGGTCTTGAAGTGGGTCGAAGCCATGTTGAAAATTTTATTGCCAATTCCCCTGGATTCAGACAAGACAGCCGTTTTCAAAATGCTTTAGGAGAATTTGATATTGTTGCTTTTACTGATTTTATCAATGACAGCAAAAGAAACAATCCTGCCGTATACAGCCAATGGCAGCTACAGGAAGAATCAATACGAAGTACCATCAGCCGACAGTTATACAACACCATGATTCAAGCTGGCATTTATCACACTTCATTTGATGGAAAAACAGAACACAAACTCGAAAATGATAAGATTAGTATATCGTTTGTAAAAGTACCATACAGCTCTATTCCAGATAGTTTGGTAACGATTTCAGATCGAGACATCAAAAAATACATCAATGCTAACGCAGAAGAATATGAAGTAGAAGAAAGCCGATCGATTCAGTTTGTGGTTTTTGATGAAACAGCCTCTGTCGAAGACAATTTAGAAATCGAAAACGGTCTTAAAAAATTACTCGAAGCTCAGGTCATATTCAATGAAGTTAGTCAGTCTGAAGAAACTTTGCCATCATTTTCCCAGACAGATAATGTAAAGGAGTTTATCGCCGAATATTCAGAAACTCCATATGATGAGACTTATAAAACCAGAGCCCAACTAGGGACTTATGCAAATACACTTTTCGACCTTAAAGAAGGTGAGGTTTTCGGACCATATAAAGATGGAAATCAGTTTAAGCTCTCTCGCATGATGGATTTCGATCGAGGAGGATCTGTGAAAGCACGTCATATATTGATTGCTTATGAAGGGTCACAGAGTGCATCTAGCGATGTGACTAGAACAAAAAACGAAGCAAGAAAAGAGGCTTATCGCGTACTTCGTTTGGTGCGTGCCAATGGTTCTGACTTTGCCGAGCTTGCAAAAACTTACTCTGATGGGCCATCCAAAAACAGAGGTGGTGATCTTGGATTTTTTAGACGTGGCGATATGGTTGAAGCGTTTAATGATTATGTATTTTCAAAGCCAACGGGTTCAATTGGCGTTGTTGAAACAGATTTTGGTTATCATGTGATTGAGGTACAAGAAAAAGAAGATGTAGTCTTGATTGCATCTGTTGTCAAAAAAATTGTACCATCTGAATCTACAAGCAACGAAGTTTTTCGATTGGCTACAGAATTTGAAATAGAAAGTAAGAAAAACGGATTTTCAACTGCATCAGAGTCATTGGGATACGACTTGCGTAATGGATCCAATTTAAAGCTTATGGATGAAAGCATTCCAGGTCTTGGTGTTCAGCGTACCATTGTGAAATGGTCTTTTGAAGAAGAAACAAGCGTGAGTGATATCAAACGATTTGACCTTCTTGGTGGTGGATATGTTGTTGCTGAATTGATTGAAAAATCATCAGCTGGAACGTCAAGTGTAGAAGATGCAAGAAATACGGTAGAATCTAAACTAATGCAGGACAAAAAGTATGATCTTCTCCGTTCTAGATATAGCAGTGATGTATCACTTGCAACAATCGCTGAGGATTATGGACAAAGCATTTTAACCTCATCAGCGATCAATGCAGCAGCAGGCTCAATTGCTGGTGCAGGGACAGAGCCATTTGTCGTTGGTTCAGGTTTTTCACTTGAAATGAATCAGACCTCAGCATTGATACAGGGAAAACAAGGAATATTTATGTTAGAAGTTGATTTATTTGAAGAATCAACTGCATTGCCCTCTTACGATGGTTACTCGAGTTCGTTAAATGAAAGCGTTTTGAACCGTCTTCGACCATTGATAGACGAGGTCATTCGCGATCATTTTGAAGTGGTTGACAATAGATTCGACTATTTTTAAGGTATTATACTACACTGAAATAAGTATTTTTTACAGGATGTTTTTTTATAATCACTGAATTCACTTTTGTTTTTGGGTGGTGTTTTCCTCTTATTTAGCTCTTTCGGACAGCTGTGGATCGCATACGAAAAAAAGAACCTCTAGCCCAGCTTCCTGAAGATGGTCAGGAGGTTATTACAACCTTGCAGATTAACGACTGTTTTTTGATGGGACTTTCCGATGAAGAGTATTTTGATTTTGAAAGATTACCGAGGAGAAAAATCATGGAGCACTTGTACCGAGTGCAGAGAATTTCAACAAAGTTTTATGTGTTTAAGCAAGTATATGACGCAGATATTTACAACACTCATTCCCCAATTATATTCGAGTGTTGAATTTTGGACAGCGTAAAACAGGTTGGTTGACCTATAACCCAAAGAAAGTATATGTTGATAACCTAGGAGGTATCAAAAAAATGAAAGAAAAATGGATACATAAACAGCCCCAAAGGCAATCATAGATTGATAGGAATAAGCTACCAATTTCATAAGTTTCTTGAAGTTAAAATTTATTGTGATTTGATTTTTTTAAGGTAGCAATAAACGTTTCCACGCATTAAAAAGTTCTTTTTTAAGTATAGTATTGTGATTTGATAAGAACTTTAGATTGCCGGGGCTTTTTTAAAAAAACAACTCTTTGTGTTTCCAAAAAATATTGACAAATAGAACTAAATAAACCACAGCAAGGGTAAACTTGATCATTGTCCCTGCTAAAAATCCCATCAAGGAGCCAAAGGCAGCACGAACAGCTTTTTTGAAGTCTGAATTTTGCGTTAGCTCACCAGCTAATGCTCCTATAAAAGGACCAAAAACAAGTCCAATTGGTCCAAAGAAAAATCCGATAACAAGACCAATGCCAGAACCAATGGTACCCATTCGTGTACCACCTAGTTTTTTTGTACCCCATACAGGAAGTAAAGCATCGAGTAAAAAAATGATAAGAGCGATAATGAATGTGAGTGTCAAAAAGGTTGTGTTTGATGGAACACTGTCTGTTAGATGGAGTACAAGCAAGCCCAGCCAACTGCAAACTGGCCCTGGGATGATGGGTAAAAAACTGCCTGCTACGCCCAACAATATCAGCAGACCACCAAAAATGAGTAGTGTAATGTCCATGGTATAAAATAGGAGATGCTAAATTAGCGAAGTGGGAGTAGTATGCAAATGATTCCATAATTTTTTTTGTACTTTTCATAACCAATGTTGAGGGCATTATTTATTGGGATATTGATATTGGCGAATTCCTGCAACCAAACTGACGCAGAGCAAATTCGCAAGCCCAACACTGCTTGGCAATCAACAGATCAACCTCCTGTTTATCCTGGATGCGAGAGTAGAGAAACGACTGCTGATCAATGGGATTGTTTCCAGGCATCGATTTCCCGATCGATTAGCATGGCTTTTACAGAAAATCCTCTACCACTTCAAGCCAATGCACCTAAATCCGTAATCCTTTATGTAGAAGTTGATCAAAGTGGAAAAGTGATGTTCAAAGGAATTGAACCTCAAGCAGACAAGGCAATTCTGCAAGCCATGCAAACAGCCATTGATGAACTACCAATTGTAAGCCCAGCAACAAAAACCAATGTAGGGGTTACTGCCCAAGTGCAGTTTCGCATACCTATTCTACTTCAAAACTGATATGATCAAACAATGAAAGAGACAATCTCTAGCTCGAAACGCATTATCCTTGGTGTTGACCCAGGAACAACGATAATGGGGTATGGTCTTATCACAGTCAATGGAAAAAAAATAGAGCTTCTTCACATGGATGAACTGGTGATGAATTCAAAAGAAAACCACTATTTGCGTTTGCAAAAGATTTTTGAAAAGACCATCGAGATCATTGATAAATTTCACCCAGATGAAATGGCTTTGGAAGCACCCTTTTTTGGAAAAAATGTTCAGTCGATGTTGAAGTTGGGTCGTGCACAAGGGGTTGCTATGGCTGCTGGATTGTCACGAGAGTTGACAATAACCGAGTATTCCCCCAGAAAAATAAAAATGGCTATCACAGGCAATGGAAACGCCTCCAAGGAGCAGGTTGCTCGAATGCTTCAACAACTGGTGGATCTCAAAACCCTACCCAAAAAACCTTGATGCTACAGATGGGTTGGCAGCTGCTGTCTGTCACTTTTTCAATCCTGCTCAGGAATCTGGAAAAACCTATTCCGGTTGGGGCTCCTTTGTCAAACAAGAGGCTCATCGCATTAAAAAATAGCATGTCGGGACTATATCTACATATCCCTTTTTGTAAAAAGGCATGTCATTATTGTAACTTCCATTTTTCGACCTCGATGCGCTATGCTGACGATATGGTGGCTGCAATTCAACAAGAAATTCGACTGCGAAAACAAGGTGCTATAATCCCTGTTGAGACAATCTATTTTGGTGGGGGAACACCATCTGTGCTTAGTCCTGCACAACTCCAATTATTGATCGATGAAGTGAATCAGTGTTATGACCTTGTAAAAAATCCCGAAATCACCCTTGAAGCCAACCCCGATGATTTGTCCAAAGCGTATATGCGTGACATTGAAAAGCTAGGCATCAATCGCCTGTCGATAGGCGTGCAATCGTTTTTGGATGATGAGTTAGCACTGATGAATCGCGCGCACAATGGCAGTCAAGCCATTTCATCAGTGCAGGATGCAAAAGCAATTTTTAATAACCTGTCGATTGACCTCCTTTTTGGCAATCCGAATACGACACTAGATGACTGGAAACAAAACCTTGATTATGCCCTTCAACTAGATGTGCCACACATTTCATCATACGCACTCACCCTTGAGCCTAAAACAGCTCTTGAACGTTTTGTAGACAAGGGGGTTGTTTCTCTTTTGGACGAACAGCTTGTGGAGGCGCAGTTCAATTATTTGGTTGACACCCTAACTGCCAGGGGTTATGATCATTATGAATTATCAAGTTTTGGAAAACCGGGGTATCATTCGCGCAACAACACTGGTTATTGGCAAGGCAAAACCTACTTGGGTATTGGTCCCTCAGCACATGGGTTTGATGGTGTTCATCGATATTGGAATGTGAGCAATAATGCAAATTATATGCAAAAGATAACACAGGGCGAGCTGCCACAAACGATAGAAAAGTTGAGTGTAATTGATCGATACAACGAATCGATTATGATTGGGTTACGCGCATCTTGGGGTGTATCGTTACAGGCAATGGAAAGCAATTTGGGACTGCGTTATCGGCAGCATCTGGAGGAGCAAGCCCAACGATTTATAGAAGAAGGATTGTTGCATATTGAAAACAATGCTTTAAAAACCACTCGAAGTGGTGCATTTTTGGCTGACGGAATTTCTGCAGACTTGTTTCTTATTGACTTGCTTGGTGCATCGTCGTGAAGTGTTTGTAAAAGTGCGGAATTGTCTCGATCCCTTTTAAAAAGTTAAACACACCAAAATGCTCATTGGGGGAGTGAATTGCATCACTGTCGAGACCAAAGCCCATCAGTACGGTCTTGCTTTGTAGGGTTTCTTCAAACAATGCTACGATTGGAATACTCCCTCCATCGCGCACTGGGATAGGGGCTTTACCAAAGGTTTCAACGTATGCTTTTGATGCTGCTTGAAATTCCAAGCCATCGGGATGCATGACATAGGCTTCTCCTCCGTGATGAGGCGTAACTTTTACTGTCACTCCTTTGGGAGCGATTGAAACAAAATGATCCATAAATAGTTTTGTAATCTCTTCCGACTTTTGATTTGGCACCAATCGCATCGATATTTTTGCATAGGCCTTTGATGCAATAACTGTTTTTGCACCCTCACCAATATATCCTCCCCAAATACCATTGACGTCAAGGGTTGGGCGAATGGACTTGCGTTCTAGTGTAGAATAGCCTTTTTCTCCATAAACCGATTCAATGTCAAGTGCGTTTTGATAATTTTCTAGGGAAAATGGGATTTGTTTGAATTGCTCGCGTTCTGCAGCATTGAGTTCTTCCACTTTATCATAAAAGCCTGGAATTGTCACTCGATTGTTTTCGTCGTGGAGCGACGCCACCATTTTGGTCAGGATGTTGATCGGATTGGCAACTGCCCCACCATAAAGACCCGAATGCAAGTCACGATTCGGACCAGTGATTTCCACTTCCACATAGCTCATGCCACGTAGACCAGTAGTGATGGAAGGAATGTCGTTGGCAAGCATACCAGTATCGGAGATCAGTATTACATCATTGTCGAGTTTGTCGGTATTTTCACGCACAAAGGTTTCCAGGTTGTCGCTGCCCACTTCTTCCTCGCCTTCGATCATAAATTTGATATTACAA
>CACIJH010000006.1 GCA_902586905.1 uncultured Bacteroidota bacterium
GCTATCCCAGCTTGGCACATATTGCCCGAAGGTGAACAAAAATCCACCTGTGACAAAAATCCCAGCGAAGATCTTCCAAACAGGGGCGTTGTATAAGCCGCCTGAAGAGTCTGTAAAAAACAGTAGCCCATAAAACAAGAATCCAATCGATACCCAAATAGTCATTTTGGAACGCTTGTTTCGCAAAATAAGTTTGATATCGTTTTTGACAAAAATGGCTGTTCGCCCAAAGCGATTGAGCCAGCCCAACTGTATGTTTTGTGCCTCTTTCTTCACCTCCTGTAGCCCTGAATCGAGATACATTCGATGCGTAAAATGAGTAAAAGTCGATCGATAGAGTAAAATCAAAATCAGCCATGGGATTAGGGTGTAAATGGGGTTGTTGTAAAAACTGTCAAACACTGGTCCCATGTGCTGGGTGATATCAAAAACATCATAGTACTGAAGCCCTGCAAACAAAATCAAAACAGACGCAACAGCATAGAACACATCGTTGCGGTCATTGATGAGGATGTTGATATAGTTTGTACAAAATACAATTGCAATGATGGCAAGATGCCAGCTTAACACCTGAGCAATAGGGTATCCATTATTGACAAGAACAATAGAAAAAGGAACAAAGAAAAATGCGTTTGAGATATTAAAAAAAGAAAAAATCGTTCGCCCAAGTGCATAGTGAACAATAGTGTTTTCCTTTACTGGTAAGGACAATAGTGCTTTTACGTTCAACACTGGCATTTTTTGGATAAAATAACGCCACACCACCCAAAAACTAGTGCCATAAACCATATACTTATTGATAAAAATCAAGGGGTCAACCCCCATATTTTCATCAATTTCATAAAAACTCCTAACCCCCAAAAAAGTGAATATCCCAATAAAATAAAGCATTCCAAAGAGATAGAATATCGAAGTAACAACCCCTGAAGTGAAGGCTGAGGAGCGACGATATGATTTCCACTGTAGTTGTAGTAAACGAAGAAACATCGATTTTTTTTGGTCGTTCAAAGATATCATTTTTATATGTTTGTAAAAAAATTGCTATGCCTGAACTGCACCCTTTACAAGTTGCTGAGGTTCAGCGTCTAACAGATGATGCTGTTGCCATTTCGTTTGCTGTACCAAAAGATCTAACAGAGCCTTTTTCGTTCCAATCTGGACAGTTCCTCATTTTATCACTAACAATAGATGGTGAAGACGTAAGACGATCCTACTCTATTTGCAGTGCGCCACACGAAGGGCTGTTGCGTGTTGGTATCAAAGCCATTCCCAATGGGTTGTTTTCGAACTATGCCAATCAAAAAATTCAGGTTGGTGATACCCTTGAAGTAGGTGTTCCGGAAGGGCGTTTTACATTTATCCCCAACCAAAACAAGAACCTTTTATTGCTTGCTGCTGGCAGTGGCATTACCCCCATCATTTCTATTGCCAAAACTGCTCTGAAGCAAACAGAAAGCAATGTGGTGTTGGTCTATGGCAATCGGTCGGCAGAAGACGCTATGTTTGTGGATGAGTTGCAGCAATTACAGTCTGCTTATGACAATAGATTGTCGATTGTCAATATCTACAGTCGTAAAAAAGTTTCAGATGCTCTGTTTGGGCGAATCGATATGTCTCATATCAACTATGTGCGAAACACCTTGTTTAGCCAACTTACCTTTGACATGTTTTATGTATGTGGGCCATCAGGTATGATAGAGGCCTCTGTTCAGGCGCTTTCAGATTCTGGGGTTAGTGATGAAAATATCCATGTAGAACACTTTACTGGAGGGGCTGAAATCGATCGTTCGGTAGAGGGAAAAATTGCATACGAAGTAATGTTAGATGATGAGACACATCCCTTTTCGGCTGATGCCAGTAAAACCATTTTAGAAGCTGCCATTGATGCAGGTATCGACCCCCCATATTCTTGTCAGGGAGGGGTATGTGGAAGCTGTATTGGGCGTGTAAAAGAAGGTGAAGTCAGCATGGCAAGCAATCAAATTCTATCCGACAGTGAGGTCGAAGAGGGTCTTGTATTGACCTGCCAAGCAAGCTGTACCAGCGAGCGCGTCGTTGTTGACTTTGATGATGTATAACTAGATTTTATCCAACACCATTTCGATTACCTCTTCTGGAGAAATGGTTCGCATGGCATCTTTATACCCTTTTGGAATCACCTTACCATAGGCAGAAGTAGGTATTTTGGGAAAGCTTTCTCGATCGACCAACAAGTGATTGTTTTGCCCAAAGGGCGAAAATCCTAAAAAGGGGTGTGTCATCCCCCACAGGGTAACAACAGGTACATTGAAGTTGGCTGCCAAATGCCCATTGGCAGAGTCCATCGACAACATAACATCAAGGTTGGCGATTAGGTCGAGTTGGTCGGAAAAGGGCAACTCCAAAGCCTGCGAAACAACATGAGGATAGGCTTTCGCCCATATGTTGATTTGATCAGTTTCTTTGGGTCCATGGCCAAACAAAAAAACACTATGTTGCTGTTGCAAATACCCCACTACTTTTTGCATCAAATCAAGTGGATACACCTTTCCTAGATGAGCAGCAAAAGGTGCAATCCCAATCCATTTTCTGTCTGCAGGTAAATCAATATCCACCATCGACTTTAGAAGAGCTGGCTTGGGTGGGAATTCGTGTTGGTCGAGATCAATCGGAAACCCCAAACGAGAGAAAACCTCCACATAACGATAGTGTTGTGGCGTGAGGGGCTTCATTGCCTTTTTGCTGGGATGTGTCAGTCGTTTGCGCTCTGCATAGCCCTTGTTGATGGCTTTTATTCGTGTGAAAGACAGTTTGAAAAACATTCGCAATACAGCAGTGCGAAGGTTTTTATGAATATCTGCAATACGATGGGGTTTGCGTTGTTTGAGTTCCTTATACAATCGGTAAAGCCCTTTCAGCCCCTTGTGTTGATTTGCAAAGTCAGGGGTCACAATTTGTAGTGCTGTGAACTCTTTAAAGATGGGGACAAAACGCTTTCGCGTGACAAGGGTTACTGTTAGATTTGTGTTTTGTGCATACAGACATCTCAGCACAGGGACCAACATTGCCACATCTCCCATCGCTGAGAAGCGAAAAATCATGAGATGTTTTGACCTTGCCACTTAGTCCGTTTTTGGGTTGTAAAGCACAGGGTTTAAAGCCTCGTCATTGTACATCTTCATTTGCTTGTACACCTTCATCGTCTTTCGTCCTGATGAGAGATCGTCGAGTAATTGATCGATAGCAAGAGATAGGTCTTCGCGTTGGGTTTGCAACACAGCTAACTTGTCGGCGCACTGCTGGCGATGAGCTGCCGAGGCAGTACTGCGTTCACTTTCCTCGAGCATATGATAGATTTTGAGTGATAATATCGACAATCGATCGTATGCCCAGGCTGGACTTTCGGTGTTCCTAGTTGCATCGGCTTGAGGGGTCACACTGCTGTACTGATCGAGGAAATAGCTGTCGATATATTCAACAGTATCTGTTCGATCTTGATTGGATGCATCGATTTTTCGTTTGAGTGCAAGTGCTTCAACAGGGTTGATGTTGGGGTCACGAATCAGGTCTTCATAATGCCATTGGATAGTGTCGATCCAGTTTTTTCGATACATCAGGTGTTCGACCGAATTGGCTGGATAAGGGTTGTTGTAGGGCTGATCAATGCGATCCAACACATGATAATCCTTAACACTTTGTTCAAAAATTGAATAGGCCGCTGCGCTCTTCATTTGATTTTTTAACAAATATAAGAGACTGGGTTGTATCTCATGCCCCTATGCCTTATTTTTGTACCACCAAATTCTGAAAAAATGAAGGCCTTTTTCGAAGCGATTGCTTATTTGTTTCAAGAAATTTTATTTATACCCCTCAATTTCCTGCGCGAGCTTGAAATCACCAGCTGGTTTTTGGCCAATGGTATCAATTGGGTGTTTTTGATTGTTGGGTTTGTCGCAGCCTTCTATTGGATTGGGCAGCTCAAAAAATTCAGTGATAGTGGTGAAGAAGATACTGATTCCACTTCCCATTCCTTTCTATAGGTCGAAGCCTATATCTTTTCGATAGTACATCCCTTCAAACGCAATCTTTGCCAAAGCCTCATAGCTTTTTGCGATGGCTTGGTGGTGATCATCCCCAAAGCCAGTAGCAGACAATACTCGTCCTCCACTAGTCACCAACTCATCGTCAGCGATTGCTGTTCCTGCATGTACAACAAAGTCTTTTGGGTCTATGCCAGTAATTATTTTTCCCTTTTCATAGCTTTCTGGATAACCTCCCGAAACAGCAACAATCGTAGACGCAGAGCGATCATCAACACTTAGGGTTATGCTATCGAGGGTAGCTGTTGCAGTGGCTTGTAAGAGTTCGAATAAGTCGTTTTTGATTCGTGGCAATACCACTTGGGTTTCTGGATCACCCATACGCACGTTGTACTCAATCACCTTGGGGTTGTCACCCACTTTGATCAAACCAATAAAAACAAACCCTACGTAGGGAATACCATCTTTTTGAAGCCCATTCATGGTTGGTTCCACGACTTGGGTTTTGATTTTTTGTACAAAAGCCTCATCGGCAAAAGGAACTGGAGAAACAGCACCCATACCCCCTGTGTTGAGCCCTGTATCACCCTCTCCAATTCGTTTATAATCCTTAGCCATTGGAAGGGTTTTATAAGATTTTCCATCAGTGAGTACAAAACAAGACAACTCAATCCCATCCAAAAACTCCTCAATCACCACCTTTTGACTGGCTTCTCCAAACTTGGCGTCGGCAAGCATGGCAGTGAGTTCCGCTTTGGCGTCGGCAAGATCGTTGAGAATCACCACTCCCTTTCCAGCTGCCAATCCATCAGCCTTGAGCACATAAGGCGGCACAACAGTTTCAAGGTATGTAAGCCCATCTGCTAGAGTGTCTTTGGTAAAGCTTTGATATGCTGCCGTTGGAATGTTGTGACGCTGCATAAAGGCCTTGGCGAATTCCTTGCTACCCTCAAGCTCTGCCCCTTCTTTGGAAGGGCCGATCACAGGGATATGAGATAGCGCTTGATCGTTCGCAAAAAAATCAACCACCCCCTCCACCAAAGGAACTTCAGGGCCAACGATAACGAGCTCTATTTGATGGGTTATTGTTGCTTGTTTTAAGCCCTCAAAATCTGTGGGTGAAACGGCTAGGTTTGTTCCAAACGCTGCTGTTCCTGCATTGCCAGGTGCAATGAATAATTGTGGTTGTTGGGGGCTTTTTGCGAGTTGGTGACAAAAGGTGTATTCTCGACCGCCGCTCCCCAATAGAAGTATATTCATGCTTGTTTTTGACAAAAATAGGAATTTGTATGCTGAAGAGTAAGGGGTTGGCTAATTAAAAATTCGCAGAATGGAAGCACGAACAAGCATCCAAAACGAAATCAATATAATTTCGAGGTCAAGAACAATCGATTGCTTGCTGATATATTCAATATCAGTATTGATTCTGTTCTGTATAGAAGCATTGTTGGGTGTTTCTCCACGATAGCCTCGCACTTGTGCCAAGCCTGTTAGCCCAGGTCTAACACTATGTCGCTTGTCCATATTTTCTTGCCCTACAGCCTTTTGATAATAAGCATTGTACTCAGGAAGGTGTGGGCGAGGACCTATGACAGACATTTCTCCTCGAATTATATTCATGACTTGTGGAAGTTCATCAATCCCAGAATTGCGAAGCAAGGTTCCCAACCAAGGGATGGGTGTATTTAATGACTCGCCGGGTTTTGGATGAACAGCCGATTTTGGAAAGGTTCGAAACTTATAACACCAAAACAATTTGCGTTCTTTTCCTTCTCGCTGATGGCTGAAAAACAAAGGCCCTCCTCCGACAAAAAGATTGAGTAGCCATAACAAAGGCACTAGCCACAGCATGACAAACACAAGTATAAACAAAGCAAAAAGGATATCGAAAAATCGCTTAAGTACAGATTCCAAATAGGGTATGGTTGGTGTTATACAATGAACAAACGTTGGCAAAAGTAAAAAATTGCATAAGACTTGCTCAAAAAATGATTTGTACTTTTGGAACTAATCTGGCGTTTATCTTATTACAGCTATGACTATTTTAATCACAGGAGGAGCAGGGTTTATAGGGTCACATTTGGTACGGCACCTGGTCAAAACTTATCCTCATTATACCATTGTCAATCTAGATGCGCTGACTTATGCGGCTAATCTAGCTCGCTTGGATGATGTGAAAGATGCGCCAAATTATCAGTTTGTCGAGGGAAATATCAATGACTCTTCAGTGGTTGAAAATGTGTTTCAATCTCGCTCCTTAGATGCTGTCATTCATCTTGCTGCTGAGTCACATGTTGATCGATCAATCGAAGGACCTATGCCTTTTGCAAACACCAACATCATCGGAACGATGACCCTACTCAATGCATGTCGTACACATTGGGGAAAAGAGTCCAACCATCGATTTTATCACATCAGTACAGATGAGGTCTATGGGTCTTTGGGAAAAGAAGGTGTGTTTACCGAACAAAGCCCTTATCAACCTCGATCACCCTATGCAGCTTCGAAAGCAAGTGCAGATCATATGGTTCGCGCCTATGGAGAAACCTATGGTTTGCCCTATGTGATTTCAAATTGTAGCAACAACTATGGCCCCGATCAACACAGAGAAAAACTTATCCCAACCCTGATTCATAGTTTACAACAAAACAAAGCCCTTCCCATTTATGGTGATGGATCAAACATTCGAGATTGGCTCTATGTAGAGGATCATATTTCTGCCATGGATCTCATTTTTCACAAAGGGGTTTTAGGTGAAACTTACCTCGTCGGAGGGCGATGTGAACGATCAAACCTAGCAGTTGCAACATCTATATGTAGAGCCTATGACACCCATGTTGGTCAAGCCGATGGCACTGCTGAAAAGTTGATTACTTTTGTTCCCGACCGTCCTGGGCATGACTATCGTTATGCCATTGATCCTCATAAGTTGGAATCAACATTGGGGTGGTCACCACAAACGAATTGGGAAGTGGGGATACAAAAAACCATCTCCTCCTATCTCGATAAAATATGAAAGGAATACTTCTTGCTGGTGGAACGGGTTCTCGCTTATACCCAATGACAAAAACAGTGAGTAAACAGCTATTACCTGTTTATGACAAGCCAATGGTATATTATCCCTTGTCAACTCTACTTTCTTTGGGTATTTCCGAAATTTTGATCATCACAACCCCAAGGGATCAGGAGGCGTTTACTTCCCTTTTGGGTGATGGGAGTCAGCTTGGATGTTCGTTTTCCTATGCTGTTCAGCCAAAGCCCAACGGTTTGGCAGAGGCCTTTTTGATTGGTGCTGATTTTATTGGAAATGATTCTGTTGCTCTTATTTTGGGTGATAATTTATTTTATGGCAGTGCCATCCAAAAACAAAGCCCATCAAAGACTGATTTTAGTGGTGGTCTCATATTTGGTATGCACGTACAAAACCCAAAGCGCTATGGAATTGTCGAGCTCGATGCTGATGGGGAAGTGAAATCCATTGAAGAAAAACCCAATCACCCAAAGTCAAACCTTGCCATTCCGGGGCTTTATTTCTTTGACCATACTGTAGTGGAAAAGGCAACAAAAGTCAAGCCCAGTGCGAGAGGTGAACTCGAAATCACAGATATTCACAATACATATTGGAAGGCAGGTAAGTTGGGTGTTACTGTTTTAGAACAAGGCACTGCATGGCTCGATACTGGAACTGTTCAAAGCTTGTCCAAAGCCCATGACTTTGTCGAAGCCATCCAAAGTCGTCAAGGTGTCCTTGTTGGGTCTCCTGAATTAGAGGCCTACCAACAAGGGTTTATCGACCTTTCCCAACTCACAACACTAGCCAAGTCGTACAAAGACGCAGAATACGGAAACTATCTCAAACAGTGGATCAATGAACAGTAAGCCAGGACCCCTTGAAGGCAGTTGGTTGCTCACGCCCAAGGTGCATGCCGATTTGCGAGGGCAATTTGTCGAGAGTTTTCAAAAAGATGTGTTTGCAAAACAAACAGGTCTTTCAATCGATTTTATCCAAGACAATGAAGTGGTTTCTGAACATGATGTTGTGCGGGGGCTTCATTTACAAAAAACCCCACATGCACAGGCCAAATTGATTCGGGTGGTGCAAGGGCAAATCTATGATGTAGCAGTGGACCTCCGCGCTGATTCATCTACCTATGGGGAATGGTTTGGTGTTGAACTTTCAGCTGACAACCAAATCCAATTGTTTTTGCCCAAGGGTTTTGCGCATGGGTACAGCGTACTGAGCGAACGTGCCATTGTGCAATACAAAGTTGACGCGCCTTACAACCCACAAGCCGAAAGTGGCATTCGATTTGATGACCCTTACTTGGGCATTGATTGGCAGGTGGACAATCCCATACTGTCTGAAAAGGACCAAAAACTCCCCTTTCTTAAAGATCTTAACCCATGAAAAGGGCACTCATCACTGGCGCCAATGGGCAGTTGGGGCTTGCCTTACAAGATGCTGCAAAAGATTCTAACCTTGAGATTGTCTTTATGAACAAAAGTTCGCTAGACATTACCAATGCCGAGGAGGTAAACAAAGTGTTTGCCACACAAACCTTTGATGTCTGTATCAACGCTGCTGCCTATACTGAGGTAGACGGAGCAGAGACCAATAAAGCACTCGCCTATGCTATTAATGCCACGGCGGTTGAAACCCTTGCCAAAGTCTGTAACCAACAACAATGCTGGTTGATTCATATATCAACAGATTATGTCTTTGACGGCACTTTGGACGGGCTTTACACCCCAGCCGATGCGCCCAACCCTTTGAATGTTTATGGCGCGAGTAAATTGGCCGGAGAACAAGCCATAGCGTTGGTTGGTGGGACGTATTCGATTGTGCGTACGTCTTGGTTATATTCTCAATATGGTAATAACTTCTATACCAAGCTACAAGCCCAAATCGATGCTGGAAAAACACTACAAGTCACAGCAGACCAAAAGGGCTGTCCGACACGTGCAGAAGATTTGGCTGCCCATTTGCTAAAAGGAATTGCTAACCAACAGCTCGTAAAAGGCATTTCGCATTATTGCGGAGGTGAGGTAATGACATGGCTGGATTTGGCTAGACGATTGTTTCCAGAGCAAAAGGTTTTAGAGTGGGGCGGTGCGAACTCACATACTGTTAGACCCAAAAAGGTTATTTTAAAAAACAACAATAGTTCAACTGTTTAAACGTTTTACAATAGATGCTAAAACGATTGATCCATAGTGCCCGAGTGAATGTGTTTGAGAGTGCGCGGTTTTTTTATACAGGGCTAATTATATTTATTGTACACCTTTTTTTAAGAAGGTTTATGTTTAAGTTTTTCGATATATGGGGTGTTGAAGAATTTCTGTGGTTAAAGGTTATAACTTATGTTTTGTATGCGCTTGTTTATATAATTGCCCTAATTAGTGGATTTTTTTTAAGAAAAAAGGTTGAACCTTTTTTTTTATACTGTTGGTTAATAATTGTTTCCATTTCCATATTTAATGAAATAGTTTATGCTAAAAACTCTCATTCTTACAGCTTTTTATTTAGCTTAACAGAGGGGCAGATATACTATACCTTAGTTTTTTCTTTACCAATTATTTTTTTGGGTGTTTGGAAAGAGATAGATTGTAATCTTCTTTACACTAATAAGATTCTGAAAATAATTGAAAATATGGTGTTAATAAATATATTATTGATTTTGTCGTATTTTGTTTTTGGGTTACCATTTTTTGAGAGCTATCCTAATTCTTCTAGATTTGGTGTTTCAGGATTCATGTACAGGGGTTATAGCGTCTTCTTTTCAGTCATTTTTTTAATCCAAAATTGGAATTTAAATAAAATAAAGTCATTGATTTTTTTAATCCCTCTTTTAGTATCTGGCACAAAAATGGGGATTTTAGCGATTGCGCTTTTTATATTTTTTGTGATAATTAAATCATTTACTTTTAGAACTGTGCTAGGTTTAGTCTGTGGCCTAGCAATAATAAAAAGTCCTAGTTGGATGCCTGGTTTTGTGAGTAAAAGTAGCTTTTGGTCCAATGTATTGGACAGTCATGGTATTTGGGGAGTTCTTTTCTCCCTTCGTGATCAAAAAATATTGGAGTTTTGGGAGATTTTTTCTGAAAACATTTCTCTAAAAACATTTTTATTTGGAGGCACAACAAGGTACTCTCAGCTTTGGGTTGAGGTAGTTCCAATAGATATTCTATCATGGTTTGGGCTTGTTGGATTAACCACCATGTTTCTTTTTCATGTAAAACTCCTTTTATCTTGGGAAAAAACAGTGCCTTTATTCTCTGCATTTGCTGCAGGTTTTTTTGGGCCGTTAGCAATAATCATTTTAGGGTTGTGGTGTTTTTCGTCTAAAAAGATAAATAAATATTGAGGGTCAATTAAAGATTCTCACTTAATTTTTAATCAATTGAATATGTTATTCAGAATAGAACAAAAAATCGTCATCCGCAGGTTCAATAAACTCATGCTGAAGTGTTTTGTGGAGGGCTTTTTCTAGTTTATAGGGAGCTTTAAACGAAGCGTGTGCCTTTGATGCATCAAATTGTGTGTTGGCACAGAATTTTTTCACACGCACAGAAGATATTGAGAACTTTTTTGCTGTAAGCTTTGAAAGTATATCAAAAAAAAAGCCCACAAGCATTCCAAAAAAATATGGGGTTTTTGTTTTTGGAATGCGTAAATTCATCTTTTTCTCAATAACTGACACCAGTTCCATCATAGTAAAATCCGGTTTGTCTGCGTAATTAAAAACGTGGTAGCCTTGTTCTTTTTTTTCAAGTCGGTCCTTAATAAAAGCAACCACATTGCCTACGTAAGCCATGGATTTTTTGTTTTGCCCCTTACCGATCATCAGAAACTTCCCTGAGCTAATTTGTTTAAGAAGATTGTACACGTTTCCACGGTTGCGTTCACCAAAAATAACCGTGGGTCTGATGATAGTGACAGATTTACCGATAGGATCTTTTTCAAACCATTTTTTGATTACTTGCTCGGCTTGCCATTTGCTTTTCCCATAGTGGTTAAAGGGATCCTCTGGGTGGTCCTCTTTGGGGTTCTGTTTGTTAAGCCCATAAATGGCAACAGAGCTGGTAAAAACCAGGTGTTTGACACCTGCTTCATCCATTTTTTCAAGCACATTTTTTGTCCCGGTGACGTTGACATCATAATATAGAGAGGTAGGGCTCACATCATCACGGTGTTCGGCAGCCAAAAGAACCACTGCTTTTGTTTGCTTGTCTATAATAATCTCATCTTTCTTTTGGATATCCCCAATTGTTGTTCTTTCATTGAAAAATGGGGATGGGTTTTTGTCCAAGTTATAGCAGTTTTCAGTGTTAAGTTCTGAAAGAAGTCGAGATCCTACAAATCCAGATCCTCCAACAATAACACACATCATGATATTTCTTTTAAAAAGTTAGCATAGTTTTCCCAACCAAAATTTTTTGGAGGTAAGGGCTTTTCTTGTTTGTTTAGAGGTTCAGATATTGATTTTACACTTAAATCACAAGATGATAAAAACCTCAGAGATTCTTTTGGTGATATCAACCTCTTGTTTAAAAAAACACAGTCATTCAAAACGCCGCTGAAGGACACGTCTTTGTGGCCGAAAAATATGTAGTCTAAATCTGTTAACAAAGAATAATATCTATTTTCTTCAATATATCCTTTATAATAAGACAGGTTATGTGATTTGAACGGAGGATATCCATCCCCGATACAATAGAAATGATGTTTGGGATATTTAATGGAAATCTCTTTAAAACGTTTAAAGCCTTTATAGGGCATGTAACGGCCGACTAATCCTATTGTGATTTCTAATTTATCTGAAATTTCTGTTTTTTTATACTCGAATTTGGGTCCCCCATGTTGAACCACATGCACTCGCTTTGGAAAATAATATTTTTCAGTCTGATGCTTAAGTCGAGTGCTAAAAACCAAAACACGATCGCTTAATAAAACCATTAGTTGATTAACTAAAAAAATAATGGGGTTAAGTATCCCAGAATGCGGAATTGGATCGTGGAGATGGAAAAAAATTTTATTGATTCTTAGTTTTAGTATAAAAATTAGAAGTGCGTTATACACACTTGTATTATAAATGAAAATATTTGATTTTTTTATTTTTCCGCAATCTACAATTTTAATTAAATGATTCTTCAATGAATCTGATTTCATTGAGTAAATTAAGTTCTTTTTGTTGAACTGTTTAAAAATTTCTTTAATGTGATCAAACAATACTGGGTTTAAAGAAATTCCTACAAGTTTTATTTTGTTCATTTAAAGATTTTATTGATCAAGTTGCACTTCTCTTTTGTTTGTATGAATTATTTTTCTTTTTAGTGATTCTGGATTTAAAAGACAGTATAATGCAAATTTAGACTTATAAAAATAAATTGAGGAATACTCTTTATTGTTCAGGGAGTAGATTGTGCCTGAAATAAAATTTTTAATAATTTTTATAAGGACAAAAGAAAAATAAATCAGTTTGTTTGAAGAGTTGATTTTATTTATGCAATGGCCTAGAATTTGTCTTTTTAATTTTAAGAAAATTGCGTCTTTTTCTCTCAAATTTGCCACTAAGCTTGTGTTCTTGATTTTTTTATATTTTAAATTCAATCTATTGCAAAAGTCAACATCTCCTGAAGAAAATAGTTTTGCATTAAATCCATTAATTGTGTTAAACTTTTCCCTGCTTACTATTAATGAAATGGTTGGGACAAAATTATAATATGTGATAAAAAAATCAATTTTAAATGCGTTCTTAAAATACCACTTTTCATAGTTGTTTTTTGGCTCTCTATTAAACGTAACGTCAAAGTAACCAATTTCATTTTCTTTAATATCAATTGAAAACTTATTTGTGAAACTCACATCAGAGTCTAGAAAATATAGCCAATTGCCACAGGATTTTGAAGCTCCAAAATTTCTACAAAAATAACTTCCGTTGATCCCCTTCAGTTCATAAATTGTAAAGCCAGCTGATGAATAATGTTTGTTTTCAGACTGTCCGTCATTTACAATAATTATTTCTGTTTCATTTTGAATTTTTCTCAAAACATTTTTAGCTGTTTTGATTCCTTTTTCTACTGAAACACAGGGGATGATAATGGAAATCATTCGAAAAAGTCTTTTATTAAGTTTTTAAAGTTAAATCTTGCGTCTGCAAGTTTTGATTTGATTGTGGTCGTGTTTAAGTTAGATTTATTTTTCATTTCCTCTAAAACGTTATCTAAATCTTCAATCTTATTTACCCTTTTTAAAATTTGTTCAACTGCAGCATTTAAATTGGAAAAGTCAACTTCTAAAACATTATCCCAATCATTCTTAAAGTAATCTAAAGTTTCATAAACGTAATTAACATATGCCAAACAAACATCTATGTTGTTTGAGTCCAGGTTTCTCATGTGAATTCCTTGAGAAAAGGCTTTCATTATATTAATTTTTCTCCATCTTTTGTTATAGCTCTCTGCAATAGATTTTCGGTCTCTATTTACAATGACCAATAAGCTTTCTGTTTTGCTGTACTTCTTAGTTAGCTGAGGCATATAAAAGCTTAACCTGTTATCAAGTTCTATATGAAAATCAGGGTAATTGATTCTCTCATCTTCAAGAAAACTCACTCTGCTTTCGTGTGAGCTTGTGAAACCCGACACACAACTTAAAGCTTTAGACATTGCAAAAGTTGCGGTTCTGCCTGGACTGATTATAAAAACGTTTTTCATTTTTTTGTAATGTAAATTAATATCATGAAGAGAGTTGCCACTAAAAATCCTGGAATGAGCTTAGTAATAAAATATGATGAAATTCCAAGGGTTGGGGCAGATCTCACCAAAAAATAGGTAGAGTATATAAGAAAAACAACTAATAATCCTTTATGATTAGCTAGGTAAATGAGATTTGTAAAAAACCTAATTAAAAACGTAAAAAGGAATAAAATAAAAGGGTAAAAAACATTAGTGAAATATCCAAAATTTAAATACGCTTCTCCAAATTGTGTTGGAGTCATCACAAAAATTTCTGAATTTATTTTGTTAAAATGTGATGTAACTATTTGTTGCATGCTGAGAGTTGTACTACTAAAGACTGATTTAAAATCATTTATGTAACCATAGCCATACATAAATTCATTATTTGTAGTGTATTTCAGTATTCTACTAATGTTTACTTCATAATTAATTAAGAAAATCCTTTCAAAGATTGAAAGAATCACTAAAATTATATCCGACTGTGTTCTAATTTTAGTAATAAATACTAACAAAATAAAAAACAAAGCGCCCAAAACAAGAATCCTTAAAGAAAAAAAAGTCTTAACTAAATTAATTTTCCTCGTATAAGAATAGGTTAAAAAAGATATAAATAAAACGTCCATAACTCTTGATCTAAACCCTGTTAAAAGCATTAAAATTATTGTGAGAAGGATCAAAATTATTCTTGTCTTTTTTTTATCCAATGTGAACAAACACACATTGTAAATAATAAAAAAGTAATTTGCAGTAGTGATTATTCTATCAAATACTCCTAATCGGTCCGCAAAAATTACCCGATCTAATTCTGGTTTTTCTGAAAGCAGTGGGGGTGAAAATAAAATTAAGGCCAAAAACAAGCTTGTTGGCCCTAACAAAAATAAAATAATGTTAAAAGTCTTATCTTCGTTGATAACGTTGATCTTGATTAAGTTTTTAGAATAGGGAGGATAAAAATTTAAAATTAAAGAACATATTATAATAAAGAACAGACAGTTTAATATCAATAAAAAATCTCCGAATAAAAATATAGCAATTCCATAAAAAATTAATGAAAAAAACAAGAAAATTGAGACAGATAAATTTGAAAAACTATTCATTTAAGGTTTTTTGTAATTTATTATAATGCAGAATAGAAACACTTATTGATATAAATAGGCCAAGTAATGTAATTGAAATGATAGTGTTCAATAAATTGTAAAAAATAATGGTTGTGGCCAAAACAGCCAGATCAATAATTAATTTATAACCTCTTTGATTTAAAAAAACCAATAGCCACCCGCTGGCACCAACAGAGTAGTGAGCTACAATTGTTAATGCAGTGAAAATAAGTGACATAGTAATCTTTGAATCTAGATTTAATATAAAAAGGTTTATTAAGTACAGTATAATGCTTAACCCAAAACAATAGATTATTGAAATATATAAATTTTGTGAAATGTTTTTTTTAAACAACATTGATAAAGTCGATGTTTTTTCATTTCTTGCAAACTCACCAATAAATTTATGTTGGTTAGCTATGTAAAGAGATTTACCCATCTTTACTACATAGAATAATAAGAAAATATCTCCCCCCTCTTTTCCATAAATTGAAAAAATTAACACCGTTTCAATATTAGATAATGCAAAATTACTACAGGATGAAGCCCATGAATAAAAAGATTGTTTTTTAAAAAAGGTCTGATTCGTCTGGATATAGTTTAATTCGGTCTTAATTTGTTTCATTATAAGGCCGTAAGTAAAAAAAAACGCCAACAATATTGTTAAAGTTATTTTTACAGTGAAATCTGTGGGGATTAACAAAAAAATCAACCAAATTTTTGACCATAAAAAGTTTGAAAGTAATAATTTTTCTTTTTTTAAATTTAATAAGCTAAATACATTTGAAGAACTATTAAAAAAAACTAATAAAAGTGAAAGAAGATGATTTAAAACAAACTCTTTAGAATAATAAAAAACATCAAAAACAAATAGCAACATTAATGTGAACGTTAATGGAACTAACAGAAACTCTTTCTCTGTTTTTAGTTGTTCAACTTGGTTTCCAAAAAATCCAACTGAGTAGCTAAAGTTGCTCAAAAAAACTATTATCGTAACAATAAATTGTTCGTCAGTATTATATAACCTTTTACTAAAAAAAATTATTAGTACAGGGATTATAAAGGACAGTAAACGATTAAAATAATTGATCAATTTAATGTAGTATTAAAAAACTCGGCGTTTTTTTTGATTTTTTTAACATCCCATTCCCACCATTTTGATTTTAAAAATTCATGTTGGCCTTTTTTATCAAATCTAGTCCGGATTAAAACAGCGGGGTTTCCAGCAATAACACTAAAATCATCAAATTTTTTTGTGACTACACTTCCTGCTCCAACGACACACCCCTTACCAATTCCTGCTCCAGGTAAAAAAGTAACATTATCACCAATCCACGATCCATCGCCAACTTCAATTTTTCCCTTAAAAACAGTTAAACTGGAAATACCCAATTTATTTTGAAGATAATCTTGAATGTTTGGGTAATTAATTGAATGATTTCGGTGTCTTACTCTAAAATTATGTGCAATTGCACAATAATTTCCAATCATTGTTTCATTCGAAATAAAACATATTCCATTAATTCTAGTTCCTTTTCCAATTTTTACATTAAAACCAATATTTGAACAAGGGTGAATAAAGGATGCTTTTTTAAATCTGTACTTATACTTGATTAAAAAAAATAGTTTAAGTATTAAGTTTTTTAAAATAATTTTAAAATTAAAAATAACCCTCATAGATATGTTTATTAAATTATCATCCCCGCTCCCACAGTTTCATAGGTTTGAGGGTCAATTAAAATTAAACTTCCTGTGCTTCTGTTGCGTTTGTAGTGGTCTGTAAAAAACGGTTGAGCCACCCTTAGGTTTACCCTTCCGATCGAATTTAACCCTAACTCGGTGACGCCCTCAATGCGGTGAAGTGTGTTGATGTCCACTTCATAAAGGATGTCCCCCACCATGGCTTTGGTCTCCAAGGTGGTATGTTTTACCAAAAGCTTTCTGCTGGAAGTGAGTGATTTTTCATTCATCCATGTAACCAGCAGCTCTAGGTTTTGTTGAATATCTGGAGAATTATTTTCGCGGACAAGCATATCGCCTCGACTAATGTCAATTTCATCCTCTAGAGTCATCGTGACTGACATGGGCGAAAATGCCTCATTAACCTTTTTTTTCCCAACATAAATCTCCTTGACTTTGGTGGTAAAACCAGACGGCAGCGCTTTGATGGAGTCGCCTGGCTTAAATACACCCCCTTCTATTCTACCAGCATACCCTCTAAAGTCCTGAAATCCCTCGCGGTGAGGACGTATGACCGTTTGTATGGGAAAGCGACAATCGACATGGTTTAAATCGCTTGAAATATGAACGTTCTCCAACTCATGAATCAAAGTCCCTCCTTTATACCAAGGCATGTTTTCAGATTTGTTGACCACATTATCCCCAACCAATGCTGAGATAGGAATAAATCGGATGTCCTTCACGTTGAGTTTAGAAGAAAAGCTTTCATAATCAGAAACAATTTTGTTAAACACATCTTCGCTATAATCCACCAAATCCATTTTGTTAACACACACAATTACGTGTGGAATTCCCAATAGGGATGCTATAAAAGAGTGCCGGTGTGTTTGCTCCAGCATGCCCTTACGCGCATCGATCAAAATAATGGCCAAATTAGCTGTTGAAGCGCCCGTCACCATGTTTCGTGTGTACTGTACGTGTCCTGGGGTATCAGCGATAATAAATTTGCGTTTGGGTGTTTCAAAATAGCGGTATGCCACATCGATGGTGATTCCTTGCTCTCTTTCAGATTTTAAACCATCTGTCAATAGCGAAAGATCCACATAATCAAACCCTTTGTTCTTTGAGGACTCCTCCACAGCTTCCAATTGGTCTTGAAAAATCGCTTTGGAATCATATAGCAATCGGCCTATGAGTGTGCTTTTTCCATCATCTACACTTCCTGCGGTTGTAAAACGTAAAATTTCTTTTTGAGATTTCATTTAGGTCTGGTCTTGTAAGTCGTTTAAAAATACCCTTGTTTCTTTCTATCTTCCATGGCGGTTTCGCCTCTTTTGTCGTCTGCCCTTGAACCCCTTTCGGTGGTTCTGGTAGTGGCGATTTCATTAATGATTTCATCAATCGTTGTAGCATGAGACTCCACCGCTCCAGTGATGGGCATATCTCCACAAGTGCGATAACGTACCGTCATTTCTACCACTTCTTCGCCCTCTTTTAAGGGTAAATATGGGCCTTCTGCGAGGATTACACAATCACGAACAACACATCTTCTGTTGTGTGAATAGTAGAGTGAAGGCAACTCAATGTTTTCGCGTTTGATATATTCCCATACATCCATTTCTGTCCAGTTTGAAATAGGAAAAACCCTAAAATGTTCTCCCATTTGTTTTTTCGGATTGAAAAGATTCCAAAGCTCTGGCCTTTGGTTCTTTGGGTCCCATTGTCCAAAGGCATCTCTGTGTGAAAAAAACCGTTCTTTTGCCCGGGCTTTTTCCTCATCACGACGCGCACCGCCCATAGCGCCATCAATTTTGTGATTTTCAAGACATTCTAAAAGTGTTTCTATCTGTAGAAAATTTCTTGAAGCATTTGCCCCGGTTTCTTCCTTTACAAGCCCCCTGTCAATGGCGCTCTGTACAGAGCCAACAATTAAATTAACCCCCAGCTTTTCAGCAAGATTATCTCTAAACGAAATGGTTTCTGGAAAATTGTGCCCTGTATCAACATGAATCAAAGGGAAAGGAATTCGCGCTGGATAAAAGGCTTTTTTGGCAAGGTGTGTAAGAACAATTGAATCCTTACCCCCAGAAAATAGAAGTGCCGGGTTTTCAAAAGACGACACGACTTCACGAATGACAAAAATGGCTTCGGATTCGAGTTCGTCTAAATGTGTAAGGTTGTAATTTCCCATTTATTTGAGTTTAGTCATTAGGTGATTAAAAATCATTTCGGTGGCTTCTTCTACTGAATTGTTTGATGTGTCTATAGAAATATCTGGAGCATTCGGAGATTGATATGGTGCAGAAATTCCTGTGAAATTGTCTATTTCACCAGCTCGTGCTTTTGCATAAAGCCCTTTGATATCTCTTTTCTCGCACTCCTCAATAGGTGTACATACATAGATTTCAATGTAATTTTGAGCACCTACTATCTGACGAACCATATTTCTGTCTTTTTCAAACGGTGATATGAATGATGCACATACCACCAAGCCCGCATCCAGCATAAGGTGCGCAATTTCTGAAATTCTACGGATATTTTCTTTTCTGTCTGCCTCGGTAAAGCCTAAATTGCTGTTAATTCCAGATCGAACGTTGTCTCCGTCAAGGGCATAGGTTGCGAAACCAGCCGCAAAAAGACGTTTTTCAGTAGCGTTGGATAACGTCGACTTTCCTGATCCTGAGAGTCCTGTGAACCATATAAGCTTACCTTTTTGACCGAGCCTTTCTTCTCTTTCTTGTTGCGTCACCTCAAAATCGTGAGCTACAATATTTGTTTTTGCGTCCGTTTCTTTTTTAGCTTTTCTTTTATTGCGTTGATCTAGTCCAAAATTTATCCGATACCAAAGTTTTTCATGAAAGAAATACAAGATCATTTTAGTGATTGTCTCCGCCCCGCCAATTTGAAGCCCTGCAGAGATGTCGCCTAATATGATCCAACTAATGATTATGGTGTCTAAGGTGCCTATAAGCCTCCATGTAAACGTTTTATAGATGTGCCTTTTGTTAGGGTTCTGTATTGTAGACTTAAACCATGCTCTTTCATGGAGATAATACCAAATCATTTTGGTAATGATTGTGTAGGCCGAAATACTCACGCCCTTTTCCACATTTCCGCTTAATAGCCACGCAAAAAGAAGGGTGTCTAAAGTGCCAATTGCCCTCCAGGAGAAAGTTTTGGCTATATGTCTTTTGGCAACTTTCATTTTGTGTCTCTAGATACTATAAAGAAAGGGTTTAACAAATTCTTTTTATTGTAAGAAAGGTGTTCAGATGTCTCCGCAGCAACCATTTTGCAACCAGCATATGTGGCTACTGCGTGAGCTGCTGCCGTATCCCACTCCATTGTGGGTCCAAAACGAGGGTAGCAATGGGCATGTCCTTCTGCTACTTTGCAAATTTTTAATGAGCTTCCAAAAGATTTAGATGCTACTGCCCCGTGCTCTATTTTCATTTTATGAATATAATCCTCCGTTTCTTGATTCATGTGTGATTTGGACACCACCAATGTAAATGTCTTCGGAAGATGTTGATTACTGTTACTCAAATCAATGTGAAATGAATTTTCTAATTGGTCAAAGTCCGAAATGTCTTCAATTTTAAAAGCGCCTAAGCCATGTTCTGCATAATACAATACCTTTGTAGCGGGCACATAAACCACCCCCAATACAGGCGAGTTGTGCCGGATGAGGGCGACGTTGACCGTGAATTCGCCATTTCGTTTGATAAATTCTTTGGTGCCATCTATGGGGTCTAACATCCAAAATGATTCCCAAGATTTTCTTTCTTCATAGACACAAATATCATCTTCCTCTGAGAGAATTGGCAGGTTTGAAGAAGCCAGAATGTCTGTAATAATTTTATGCGATGCCTTGTCAGCCCTTGTAAGTGGAGAGTTGTCTTGCTTTAATTCTACAGCAAAATCTTCAGAGTTATATATCTCCATAATCATCTCGCCAGCGGCAAAAGCAGCGGAAAGGGCAATTGATAGATTATCTGAATAATTCAAAAATGTTTGTGTTATTTTTTTGATTGACTTTTTAATTAAAGTTGTTGTTTAAAACTTTTTTTAATCAAAAACACGCATCCGACCGCACATAGAATCAGCCAAATAGGCCTCGTCTTGACCTGTAACTCCTGTGATTAATGCTGTTTTATTCATTTGTTTTCCTAATGTTTTTTTAACAACCAACTACTACTCTGTATCTTCTCGCCCAGCCCATCGATCAGCGCTACCCCTAAATCCTTACATACGGGTATTTCAGGAATGGTCTCGTTGTTTTGATCACCCCCATTGGCAAAGGCCAGTTCGAGGGTGTCGCCATAGTCCTCCGCGATTTTGGCAATCGTTTGGCAGACTGTTCGGTCTTGGTCTATGGAAAGAATGGCTTTGTCCACCGCTTTGATGTTGGAGACAATCAACATACGTTCTTCCTCGTCTTGGAAGGGCTTGCTGCCTTTTAATTCCCTTTGACAATCGTTGTTGACAATCACAAACAGTTCGTCACACAAGGCTTTGGCATTATTAAAATACTCCAAATGCCCTTTGTGCAGGGGGTTAAAATAGCCCGAAACGATGATTGCCTTTTTCTTCATTATTCCACCGTTACGGATTTTGCTAGGTTTCTAGGCTGATCCACATTACAACTGCGCATGACAGCGATGTGATAGGCAAGTAACTGCAAGGGGACTGATGCCAAAATGGGCGTAAGGGACTCTGTCACTTCTGGGATCTCAATCACATGATCCGCCAATGATTTGACAGACTTATCGCCCTTGGTCACAACGGCAATGATTTTCCCATCTCTGGATTTAATTTCTTGGATATTGCTCACAACCTTTTCATAATGCCCTTTGTTAGTAGCAATCACCACCACAGGCATGTTTTTGTCGATAAGCGCAATAGGGCCATGTTTCATTTCTGCTGCAGGATAGCCCTCTGCGTGTATGTAGGAGATTTCCTTTAGCTTTAGCGCCCCTTCCAAAGCCACTGGAAAATTATACCCCCGGCCTAAATACAAAAAGTTGGCAGCATCTTTGTAATTTTTTGCAATCTGCTGAATCTCCTTTTCACTTTTCAGTACGGTTTGTACGGCATTGGGAAGGGTTTCCAATTCCTCGGCAACACGATTAAACTCTTCTGCTGATAATGTTCCGCGCAATTGCCCCAAACGCAATCCAATCAAGATCAAGAGTGTGATTTGAGTAGTAAACGCCTTAGTCGATGCCACCCCAATTTCTGGGCCTGCATGGGTGTAGGCACCTGTATCCGCAACGCGGGCAATGGAGCTTCCCACCACATTACAAATCCCAAAGACAAAAGCCCCTGATTCTTTGGCCAGCTTGATCGCTGCTAAAGTGTCTGCTGTTTCGCCAGACTGAGAAATCGCAATCACGACATCGTCTTTATCAATCACGGGGTTGCGATAGCGAAACTCGGATGCGTATTCCACCTCAACAGGGATACGAGCTGCATCTTCAAACAAATATTCGCCCACCAAGCCTGCGTGCCAAGAGGTGCCACAAGCAACAATAATGATTCTTTTGGCTTTCTGAAACACCTCTTTGTGTTCTTCTAACCCAGACAATAAAATCTGTTGTTCATCCCTATGAAGCCTTCCCCTAAAGGTGTCGATAATGGCATTGGGCTGCTCATAAATCTCTTTGAGCATAAAATGGTCATAACCCCCTTTCTCTATTTTTTCCAAACTAAGTTGCAGTTCTTGAATATGTGGATCAACCCGACTATTGTCTGGAATCGCGTACATTTTTAATCCCTTGTCTTGGTTGATGACTGCCATTTCGTTGTCTTCCAAATAAATGGAACGATTGGTATATTCAATAAAAGGGGAAGCGTCAGATGCTATAAAGTATTCATCTTTCCCAAGGCCAATGGCCAATGGGCTTCCGAGTTTGGCAACCACCACTTCTTTGGGTCTTTCTTTGTCAAAAACAGCAATGGCATAGGCACCAACCACTTGATTAAGCGCAATTTGAACGGCTTTTCCTGTTTTGAGTCCTTGCGTGATTTGAATGTGTTCAATCAGGTTGACCAAAACTTCTGTGTCTGTTTCAGAAGAGAAGCTAAACCCCTGGTCAGTCAAATAGGATCGTAGTGATTCGTAGTTTTCAATGATCCCATTGTGAACCAATACCAAACGACCAGAGTTGGAGGTGTGTGGGTGAGCATTCACATCATTGGGAACACCATGTGTTGCCCAGCGTGTATGGCCAATGCCAAGTGTGCCAGAGCGATGATTTTGTTCTGCCTTTGCTTCCAAATCTGCAACTTTTCCTTTGGTTTTGGTCAGGTGTAATTCGCTGTTGAGTAAGGCAATCCCTGCACTGTCATAACCTCGATATTCAAGGCGTTTTAACCCCTGAATTATAATAGGATATGCAGCGCGATATCCGATATAACCTACAATTCCACACATACTTATTCGATTCCTTTTCCAATCTCATAGGCAATAAAGCCAATGGATTGCAAGTGATTATGGTCTAAAATTTTTCTTCCGTCAAACACAAAAGCGGGCTTTTCCATTTGATTATAAATCTTTTTAAAGTCTTGGGTTTTAAACTCATCCCACTCTGTAATAACGGCTAACCCATGGGCTTTCTTACATGCTACCTCAGCAGAATCGACACTATGGAGTTTTGCTAACTTTCCGTTGATGTCTGTTTCCGTTTCTCCACGGAACTCCCATAAAGTTTGTAGATCCATCTGCATCCGAGCTAAAGACACTTTTGGGTCATACACAACAATCTCCGCACCTTCAGAGAGTAATTGATCTGCTACATAAATCGCTGCGGATTCTCGTGTGTCGTTGGTATCCTTTTTAAAGGCCCAACCCCAAAAGGCAATTTTTTTACCATTCACCGTATTGAATAAGGCCTGTTGAATTCGATTGGCAAACCGATTCTTCTGGTAATCGTTTATGGTAATAACGCCCTTCCAATAGTCGGCTACTTCATCTAGCCCATATTGCTGGCAGAGATAAACTAGATTTAAAATATCTTTTTGAAAACAGCTCCCTCCAAAACCGATGGATGCTTTTAAAAATTTGGGTCCAATCCGACTGTCCTTGCCAACTGCTGTGGCAACTTCTTCCACATCTGCACCTGTGGCTTCGCAAAGGGCAGAAATACTGTTGATGGAACTAATCCGTTGAGCCAAAAAAGCATTGGACACAAGTTTTGAAAGCTCGGATGACCATACATTGGTGGTCACAATTTTTTCACGTGGAATCCAATTTGCATAAATGTCAACCAATGCCTCAACGGCCTTTTTGCCTTTAGGTGTTGTGCGTCCTCCAATCAACACTCGATCTGATTTAAACAAATCGGCAATGGCTGTTCCTTCGGCTAAAAACTCGGGGTTGGACAGTACCTCAAAATGTGCTCCGTGGGGTGATTGTTCCAATATGGTTTGTATTGCCTCTGCTGTTCGAACAGGAAGTGTACTTTTTTCGACCACTATTTTGTCAGTCGTTGCAACTTCGGCAATTCGTCGGGCGCATTGTTCTACGTATGTTAGATCTGCTGCCATCCCTTTGCCTTTACCATAGGTTTTGGTGGGAGTGTTCACAGCGATAAAAATAATATCTGCCTCCTCTATGGCTTTGTCGATATCTGTTGAAAAAAAGAGGTTTTTGTTTCGTGCTTTTGCCACAACTTCAGCCAAACCAGGTTCGTATATGGGTAGTTTGTCCAAGTCGGGGTCATTCCAAGCAGCAATGCGCTCTTCGCTGATGTCAACCACATTAACTGTCATATTGGGACACTGCCTAGCGATCACCGCCATGGTGGGTCCGCCTACATAGCCAGCTCCAATACAACATATCTTATTCATCGCTGTTGGTTTTGGTTGCAAAAGTAGGAATTTTATAGGTGAGCATCAGCCCTCCACGATAAGCAACAACTTCTCCTGATCCATTGAATGGTCGATAAACCTTCTCGTCTGGATTGTCCAAGTCAACCCGCCGAAGGCCTTTGTAGCCTTTATACCATGACTGTGCTAGCCCAGCGCCAATGAAGAACTCTAAACCAAACCCCTTTTTCAATCGTTTTTTATATCCAATTGTCAGCCCATAAAACGCCGCACGACCAGAGTGGTACTCATCATCTGGAATATCAAAACGATTTTCTACACCTTCTTTTTCTTCCCAATAGTCATAAATGACAGCAAAGTTTGGCTTTTGAAGGGTGAACATACCAAAGCCAAGGTGTGGGGCAATAAACCAATTTTGGGTATCTTCTTTACGATACCATCGATATTCTAAAAACACTTGGTTTACATGAAAAGGGGTGTCGTCGAGAAGTGGTTGTTCGTCCCAAAACGAAGCAAGTACATCGAGTTGAAACGATTGTTTTTCACTCACAGGGACTTCAAGTCCAAAATTGGGAATTAAAAATGGAAGTGTTGCTAAGTTGACTTTTGCCTCGGTTTGAGCAATTACTGATGAGTTAATTAAAAGCAAGAATATTAGGTGTTTGACTTGAATAAAAGTCTTTGTGTGGGGTCTTTTGTACATAATATCTAGTTTAGTAGGTTTCTTTTGAAATAATAAATGAGCTGACGCTTGTCGTTGGGGTCTTTTACGATTTTAATGATGCTTTTCCCCACAAGTTTTTTCATCAGTGTGTTGATGGATTCAATGGCATCTGCTTTTCTTTTGTTGTTTTGTGAATCACTCAGGTCATCTCGCCCTATCAATTGAAGGATATCATCTGTTGTTGCTCTCAACTTTGATTGCAACAATACCAATATCATCTCCTCCTCTTCAGATAGCGCAAAAAACTCAAGTTTATTGCGTATTCCTCCACGCACCAAACGAGGCGTACGCATACGAACCACAATCACCCATAGGTAACCCAAAGTAATGATAACAAAAGCAAGCACAGCAGCATATGTAAGGTTTAAAAATAAAGTCCTTTGGTCAAAGTAGAGGCGTTCTACTTTTTCTGGGTTAGCAAAAGTGCCTATACCCAATGCTTTTCCATATAGTTGGTTGTTTTTGAAATAATACAGTGAATCCCCTCTAAAAAAGGCTGGTTCAGATTTACTGATATTGGCAGAAGTAAGTCCTTGATTATAAAATAAAACATTGTTGTTTTTCAAATCTACCACTAGATTTTGTTCTGTATCAATTGGATGGCCAAACAAATAAAACAAACTGTCTTTTTGTACAATTTTATAGGGGGACAAATTAACTGCTGTTTTTCCTAGGTTTGTCCACTTTCTTGTGATAAAGTCAAATGTCCATATGTCTTTGTTACTTTCACCCTCAAGCCCTGTGAATTTATCAATCTCTAGGCCGCCCACACTATAAAAAGTGTCTCCCAACAAAAAACAGGAACCACCATAAGCTTCAGAAGGGAAGCTAAATCCTTTGGTGGGATAATATTCCCATTCTGTTGTCGATTCATCAAAATAAGTAAAAAAGTTGTTTGCGCGCCAAAAACCATATCCCCCATAGCGAAAAAGAGTGTCGCGATAAACAAACTGACTCGCTTTCTTCTGCTTTCGGTGTTGATATGATCGATCGATCCGTAAGGTCTTTTCTTTTTCAATTCGATAAATCAACCCCCCCTTGTTGCTGGTCAGATGAAGTGCATCGCTGTACCAAATGGCTGAATAGTCAGGATAATCTTCAGGTATTGGCTCTAATAGGAAAGTGTCCCGTTTTTTGGTTAAAAAATGCTCCTTAATAATCCTGTCTTCGTAAAACCGATAAGTAGATTCGTTGGTTTTATCGTACCAGGTCTTAACAGCTGTAGGAGACTGGGCGAAAAGGGGGAGTGTAAAAAGGATTAATAATAGTCGCATAAAAATAAGACTATTTTGTTTTTTGTTTTGCAAAGATACGTATTTTTGTCCTATGACAATTAGCACTCTTATCGTTTTATTGGGTTATGGGTTTATTTTTACTTGGCTTACCATTCCACGTGTGGCTGAGATTGTAAAAAAGTACCGGATTTTTCGAAAACCCAGTGAACGTGATCTTCATTGGAGCTTTGTTCCTAAGCTTACTGGCTTGTCGTTCTATGCTGCACTTTTGGTTGTTGCTTTTGCTTTTGTCCCCTTTGTGGATGTCCAACGACTAATTCTTGTTTTGGGCGCTGGTGCAATTGTTATCTATGTTGGTATTCGAGATGATATCTATCAGCTCAGACCTATTGTTAAGCTTATGCTTCAGCTTGTTGCTATTTCGTTTTTTGTTTTTGGAGACGATCTGGTTGTTCGCAATCTCAATGGGTTTTTAAATATTTATGAGCTCCCTCTAGGAATGGACTATTTATTCACATTTTTTATTGGAGTGTTTATGATTAATTCTTTCAATCTCTGTGATGGAATTGATGGCCTAGCAGCCATGATGGGCATCGTCATTTCTGTGTGTTATGGAGCCATCTTCTACATTGTCAGCGACTATTTATTTTTATCGTTTTGTGTAATCCTAATTGGTTCTCTGCTAGCTTTTTTACGTTTCAATTTACCACATAAAAACAAAGTGTTTATGGGCGATACTGGATCTTTATTTTTAGGGTTTATGTTTTACTTGTTTACCATGTATTTTGTAACGACCGATTCTGTGATTTTGTCCGTTTTTATTCCTCACAAATCCCTTGTGACTGTGGCTGCTCTTAGTGTTTTTATTGTGCCTATACTGGATTCTGGTAGTGTGTTTTTCAGTCGGGTTTGGCACAAAAAAAGCCCATTTAAACCCGACAATAATCATATCCACCACTTGGTGCTTCACTACACCAAAAACCATATTATGGCTTCTCTGATTATCATTGCGTGTTTAACTGCTACCTTGATGTTGTTTTCACAACTTGCCTTTAGCCTTAGTCACGAGCTTACAATCATCTTGTTTTTTGTCTACCTGATTTTTTGGTATATCACACTCTTTTTTCTGCGACGAAGAGTACGTAAAGAAAAGTCTGTTTAGCTGCTTTTCAGCTCTTCTAAAATTTGGAATACTGGGGCTTTTACAAGCGTCCAACCCACTGCTATTACACCTCCCAAAAAGGTCCAGATAATTACCATCATCGTGCGCTGAGGTTTTGAACGTATTAAGGGAACACTTACTGGTTCAATGATCATAAAAATCGGGGTGTCTTTATTGACTTGTATTTTGGCTTGCTCCACCTGTCCCGCCAACTCCTGAAAGACGGATGAGGTCACAGTAAATTGCGACTCTAGGCGCGTGAGTTGATTTTGGTATAAAGAAGAAGTGATGTTTAGATTTTGATCTTTAAACATCGCAATAGAGTCTTGAATTTGTTCAAACTCCTGGCGCTTTGCGTCAAATTGACTTTGAACAAACTGCAAGTTGTTTCTGGCGCTTTGGCTTTTAAACGCAATGATTTTAGTTTGTAACAAGTCTGTTGCTGCTTGTGCTAGTTGTGCTGCAATCTTTCTGTCGGAAAACTCTACCCCAATAGAAACTAGGCCTTCCTGATCATCTACCTCCACCGACAAAATTTGACCTAAAAATTCAAACAAGTCTTTGTCCTCTTCGCTAATATCAAAAAGCTTATTGGTTTGTGGAGTGGGCTCTTCATTGTTGCTGGAAAACAATAGGCTTGGTAGGCCAATGGTATACTTTTTAATTGAGGCTATAATCGATACGCCTTCACCTTGACCTATAATATAATCACGAAAGCTGATTTGGTTTTCGCCAACAGGCGTTTCAAGCAACGCCATGCGATAAGGAGAACTTTCAGCAATTTGAGGGTATAATGAAGGTGCTATTTCTTGTGGCTGGCCACCCATAATCGCTGTGAGGTTTATGCCAGCAAGAGACGCCAAGCCGCCTAGAGATGAGTTTGATTGTCCCTCAGAAAGCTGAGGCATAAACATCGATGATGCGGTGTAGCGTACAGGTGAAACCAATGCCAAAACAATCCCTAGAACAGAGAACATAACTGTAATTGTTATCACAAAACGCCTTGCTACAAAAACTGTTTTTAACAGAGCAATCAAGTCAATTTCGTCGTCTTTGTTGTCATTCATTTGTCAAAATATCAATTTCCGATTATTGTTCTTACAAGAAGGGTTAGGGAGGCAAGTGCCGATGTCATACCAATAACTTCCTGAACCGATACCTCGCGTTTTTGATCTTTGGTTGGAACCACAACCACTGCACCGGGCTCAAGCCTAGGTCTTATATTAAAAATCAAGAAGCGCTTCGTTCCTTTCACGTCTCCATTTTGATAAATCACATAAGCGTTTTTATAATTTGCTGATTGTTTAGCTCCTCCTGCTTTGATGACCGCTTCTCTAAATGAAATTCCATTCGCATATGGCATTGCGGTCTCTCGCTGAACCGCACCCAATACAGAAACTGTAGAGTCTTTTTTTGGAAAGAAAATCACATCGTTTGGCTTCAATAAAAGGTTGCCTGTGTAATTTCCTTTACTGGAAAGTATATTTTCAAAATTAACCCCAATTTTAATATCTGTATCATCTTCATCAAAAAACAAGATGTTCAAAGAATCTTCTGTTTCTTCAATGTTGCTTTTGGTTTGATTTGAAATTTTTCTTTCGATAGAAACACCCCTCAAATTTGCTCCTGGGAGTGCTTTTCCAGCATCAAAATATAAATCATAAAGCGTATAATTTTCGTTGATGATGGGATAAGTCCCTGGCCTGGAAACCTCCCCCTCTAATGTAACGAATGTTGTGGGCTGATAGCCTGGTTTTGCACGAACAACCATAAGGTCAGACGGGTTTAGTTCTACTTCTTTTGCTTCGTCAAACGAAAACCAGCGAGCATTAATGCGTTTGCTTTGATCCAATTCAGTTACATTGGTATACAATTCAATTTGATCTGTGTTGGCGCGATCATCAAATCCGTTGGCAATCAACACCAGATCTCTTGCTGTCATCCCTTCAAAAAAGGGATATTCGCCTGGCTCATTAACAATGCCTTGAACATCAACCGTTCTTTCAGTTTTTATATTTTCCATGGAAATGACAACCAAGCTGTCATTTGGTTGTAGTTGAATATCTTGAGTTTTGCTGGCAATCTCTGACAGATTAATCGTTTTGATTTCATTAAAATACCCTTGTGTAGATCGATACAAAATAGCTGATTCTGGATAAGCACCAGGGGTCAATCCGTTGCTGCTTTTCAATAATGCAGACAAGGTTGGTGATTCGTTTAATGGATAATTTCCAGGAAGGTATACTTCTCCCGAAACGCTCACCTTATTTGTATATTTATCCGAGACGCTTTTTGCTTCAACCGAGTCTCCATCTGTTAGTGATGTGGAGCTGTATGATGGTTGGTCAATTTTGATGATTTCACGCTCCAGCTCTAGTACACGATCTACATACACTGCTTTTTTATATGCTTCAGACGAAAAGCCTCCAACATAAGACAGTAAGTCTTCAACCGTCTCATTCTGCAAGGTTTCGAAGCGTCCTGTCGTCTTAAACGCTCCATCTACTGTTATTCGGTTGTGATGAGGAGAAACAACAATGACATCTTGATCGTTGAGAAAAAAGGAAGGGTATGTTCCTTTAACAAAATAGTCATATAAATCAACCGTTTGTGCACGCTTGCCGTTGCGCATGATTGAAATGTCTCGATAACTACCGCTTTCGCTTGGGCCTCCTGCTGCATAAAGTGCGTTCAAAACAGAAGAGAATCCAGAAATTGTATAGGTGCCAGGTGCTTCCACGCTTCCTGTGATGTTTACAACAATACTTCTCGCTTTTTGAAGGTTTACATCCAAATACACTTTCGATTCGTTAGGAGCATCTGGCGAAAGACCTGTATAAATCGAAGAAAATTCGTTTCTGATTTTTCGCTCTGCTGCCGCTATTGTCAGGCCAGACAAGTACATCGGTTTAAGCCTGTCTATACGAACAACTCCTTGCCTCGATAAGGTCAATTCATAGCGGTTTTCCGAAGCGCCCCAAACATCAATAGAGATTTCGTCCGTTGGTCCTAAGCGATATCCTGCAGGTGTTGCCACATAAAACTGTGGTGTTTCGGTTATCTTTTGATTGGCGAAAAAAGCACTTCCAAAAATATCAGATTCTTCTTCCTCTTCACCAAACATAAGCATCGCTGTGTCGTTTCCAAAGCCAAGAGATTCTTGATTTTGCATGTTATTTTCGTCTTGGTCATCGCCGCCCTCTTGGTTCTCTGCCCAAGCATTTCGAAGCAGAGACAAGTCTTGAAGAGTTGCGCCTTGAGCTTTTGCCAATCCTTCTAGCTGCACCAAAGAATATCCTCGCTTTCGAGCTTCAATCACATAACTCGTTTGCTGTTTTGGGGTTAAGTTTCGAATTTGTGTCAAAAAGGGGGTTGTGTCTTGTGCAGCTGACGGGGCTACAAATAAGAACAACAATAACACTGAACTGTTCGTTAATAATCTTCTTACCATACCACTAAAGAAAACCTTTTGCATGTGTTATGAGTTTATTTTTTCTAAGATTTTTTGTGTAATCGTGTAGGTCGGTACGACTCCCGTTTGACCCAATGAGCCAGAGGCCAAGGTGCTACCTGTTTCTAAGGGGTTATCCGAAGCGTAGTAAGCATAGCGAATTTTGATGTTCGGACGAACTGTTTTTCTGATATGCATAGCAGACTGAATCGCTTTTTGATAATGAACTCCTTCCATTTCGATTCCTATTACCTTCCAAGAGGAGCCGCAAAAATACGTTAAAATGTCTTTGTTTTGAAGAGATGTGCCTAGAACAGTAATCATTGTTCCTTTATAGGTTGGGATTTTTGTGCTGGCAAAGTCGTCTGGCGACAAGTCATTCTCAAAAGGATAATTGTCGGATGTACCTTCAAAAATATGTGCTGTTGGTACCATGACGTCTCCTTTTTTGCCATTCATAATCCCTGCTTTACCCATAATTGAAATCGATTCCAATTGCTTCCCAATATTCGTTTTTAACAGCTCGTCCATCAGCTCGTATGCTTGTTCGCCAAAGGCATAATCAAACACAACCAAAACTGTCCCCTTTGCAAACGCATACTTGTTCCCCTTTATTTTATCGGTATCTATAATTTGTGCGTGTACGTTGCTACCAGTATTGTCCTTTGTTTCGATAAACCCTTGTTTTTTGGCAAATTGATTTACTTTTTTCTGATTGGTTTGATCATCTATAAACTGGCCAAACCATGTTTTGTCCTTTGCCGTTTTGCCCAATGCCTCTTCTGCATAAATTGTATTTAGAAAGCTATGCCGATTTGCAGAAACCAAATGGATTGGTCGGTCAACGAGCTTGTGTTGTTCCAACACCTGATAAAGCTGGTTTGCCCAACGTTCACCATGGATGTGATGTCCAATCTGATCTCTTAACATTGCGCTAAATGTTATCACCCTCTTGTTCCCTTTACTGCGTTCGTTTATGGCAACGCGAACCATGTGATAGATCAGCCGAATGAATCGATGAGGGTTTTTTGGGGTTTGAAAACGATTGTAAAAATCCGTTGCTTCGTTATATGTACACTCCAATAGTTGCGCCAAATACGCCATTGTTGATTCCAATTCATTCTTCCCAACGGTTTTGGTTGAGGTGGCTGTGGCTTCAATTTTTTGCCATTCACGTATAGTTTGTTTAGATGATGGGATATACACTCGATTGCAAATTTTATCTGCCTCGATATACAAAAATGTCAAATGCGTCAGGATGTCATAAACCTCTGATCGCCCTCTTGTGACCTCTATGACCATTTGGTCCTTGTCGATACGATAGCAGTTTCGTCTTCTTTTGGCAGGGATAATCGGTTGAAAACTAGAGGAGGATAACCCCTCTTCTGCTGTCATATTGATCGAAACACACTCTGTTATACCCTCTGGCAAACGATCGATAACGTACAACAAGCCATTTAACTCTGTTTTGGTTTCTGCAATTGTGCCATAAATCTCTGGTTTCAGGGTGAGTAATGCTTTGCGTAATGATGTGCCCGAAACACCCATAGGTTTGTAAAACCCTCGGTTGAGTAGGTGGCGCATACTGATATACATCCGAGCAATGGCGTTGGATGAGTCTTGCGCACGTTTTCGCAGAGCTGCCGAAACTGTTGGTTGTTGCGTCATTGACATTCTTTTTTAAGTTCGTCTGCTATTTTTCGATCGTTCGTCAAGCGTGGAACCTTATTTTGTCCGCCCAATTTACCGATTCTTTTCATATAGCGTGAAAACCCTTCTTTTTGAACGACTTTAATTTCCAAAGGACGCAGTACTTTTCCTTTGATTAGATCGTCATAATATCTGTTTTGTTTACACAGTTGCTGGTCAACGTCCAAGCAAAATTGTTTAATATCTTTTGGGGGCGAGGTAAACTCGATAAACCACTCGTGATACGGAAGTCCTTCTTGGGGGTTGACTTGAGGGGCAACTGTGAATTCGCTGATTTCAATATCAGTTTCGCTTGTTGCTTGCAGCAAAGCTTGTTCGACCTCTTTCCCAATCACGTGCTCGCCAAAAGCAGAGATGAAGTGCTTGATGCGACCCGAAACCACCACTCGGAAGGGAAATAAGGATGTAAATATCACAGTGTCTCCGATGTTATACCCCCACAAACCTGCGTTTGTGGATATAATTATCACATAATTAACGCCCAACTCCACTTCAGCCAACCCTAAACGTGGAGGTGATGCATCATAAAACTGGTCTGCAGAAATAAACTCATAAAAAATCCCTGAATCAAGTTGTAGGAGCATCCCTTCTGCGTCTGGATGATCCTGAAAAGCAAAAAAACCTTCAGAGGCAGGGTAGAGCTCCACACTTGGTATATGACGACCTACTAAACTTTCTAGTTTTGTTCGATAGGGCTCATAATTTACCCCTCCATACACAAACAAGTTAAAGTTTGGGAACAAGTCCCCTACTTTTTTACCTGTTTTTAACTGTAGTTTCTCATAATACATGCTCACCCAAGGAGGAATGCCACTAATCAAACGCATATCTTTTTGGTGGGTCTCTTCAACAATGGCATCTACTTTTATTTCCCAATCTTCAATACAGTTTGTTTCCCAAGAAGGTAATCGATTTTTTTGAAGGTATTTTGGTACATAATGAGCCACGATGCCCGAGAGACGTCCCAAATCAATTCCGTTTTTCTTTTCAAGGATTGGGCTTCCTTGTAAGAAAATCATTTTGCCATCTACAAATGAGGCGTCATCCGTTGCTTCGATATGACAAAACAAAGCGTTTTTAGCTGCCTCGATATGGGTTGGCATTGATTCCTTGGTGAGTGGGATATACTTCATCCCAGAAGTTGTTCCTGATGTTTTTGCAAAATATAAGGGTTTGCCTGGCCAGAGCACATCCGCTTCACCCTCAACCACTCGATCTACATATGCGCGCAGGCCCTCATAATCAGCGACAGCAACCTGCTTTACAAAGTCTTTATGGCTTTGAATTTGGTCGAAGTTATGGTCTTTACCAAAAGCTGTGTGTTTTGCTTTCTCAATCAGCTGCTTTAATACTTTTTGTTGGGTCTCAATGGGTTTTGATGACCAATAATTTATTTTTTTTCTTGCGCGTTTTGCGAGTTGTTTCGCTATCAGTTTTCGCAATGACATCTTATTCGAATTCTATTAACTCCGTTGGGTTGATGGGATAACCATCACTCCAAAGTTCCAAATGTAAATGAGGCCCTGTTGATAAGGTTCCTGTGCTTCCTGCAAAACTGATTACCTCGCCAGAAAGAACAAGGTCGCCTTGATTGACAGCTAAAGATTCGTTGTGTTTGTAAACAGAGATAAGGTTTTGTTGGTGTTTGATGATTACAACATAGCCTGTCTCTGTTGTCCATTCAGCCAAAATCACTGTTCCGTCCGACACTGCTTTTATAGGTGTTTTTTCTGGTACGCTGATATCAACTGCAAAATGGTTTTCGGATGGGGAATATCCTTGTGTGATCACCCCAGTCACTGGTGTAAATAGCGTAAAGTTGTTTTCGGTCCCAGCTGTTTCAAATAAATTGAATCGATCTTCCTGTGCAACTTCTGCGCGTAGAATAGAATCTTGTTTGTTTGTGCTAAAGTCCAGCTCCTCTAGCTGGTCTATGTCATCTATTGATCCACTCGATGGTATGTCTTCTAGATCCACATTTCCACTCAATGCGTCAGCGATAGAGGTAATATATCTTTCATTTAAAAACAGTTGCTGCTGCAAGGAATCTATAAGGTAAGTATTGTTTATTGCCTGTCGTCGCAGTGCTGTTGAATCATATCCTGGTATATATTCTTTGAGTGGTGTAACTGAAATAATCAAATATGTGGCGGCAATTAAAAGAATCGCCGAAATACTCAAAATCATAAACACATTGAGTCGACTCAACTTATATGACAACATCTCCTCAAATGTGTTCTCATTGAGAACCACAAAGCGGTATTTTGCCACAAGTCTGGAGCGAAATGATTTGTTGTCTTTATTGTTTGATTTGGCCATCGTTTGCAAATATAACCAACTCTGTTTTGGCACATCTTACAGTTCTAAAAAACTTTACTACATTTGCTTAAAATAATCGTTTATGTCCTCTTTATTTCTGCCGTTAGCAATTGGTCCTTGGCAAATTGTTCTTCTTGTTGTCTTGGTTGTTCTTCTTTTTGGAGGACGTAAAATTCCAGAGCTTATGCGCGGTCTTGGCACTGGCATCAAAGAGTTTAAAGATGCCTCAAAAGAAGAAGATTCTGAAAAAGAAAAATAAATTACTTCTTTTCTTTTATAGATCTCAGTATCGTCTCCACTTCAAAAATATAATCTCGCTTTGCTGTTGATGGGGCAAACACAAAACCTTCTAATACAATATTTCGATTGTTGGCCTTGTCGTTGATGATGTATTGTAAAAAAGGGCCTGCCATAAAATCGCCTTGGACTTCCCACGTTCCTCGTATTTCTACCGCTGGCTTGTTACCAAAGCTTGTGTGATACACATATGGCTCATAGGCTTTTTCTGTAATCAAATAACTGTTGGGCAATCGCCCTGGGATAAACGCTTTTCCAATAGAGTCTCGCTTAGCGATGATTTGTTCTAGGTTTTTTTGCGAAACGATCGTTTCGTCATAAGGGGTAGTCAACACCAATAGATTGACATGTCCTTTTTGTGTTTCTCGTTGAAACCAGATTGTGTTTTCGCCTTCTTTAAGCGTATTGTAAGCAGATGGCATTGTGAGAGAAATCCCAAATTTTTCCTCCAGTCCATGATTTGTATAGGTAGATTTTCTAATTCTTCGCAATCTTTCGATGCGTTCTTGCTTGCGTATCGTTTCTATGACTTTATTGGACTGAGATATAATGATTTCTGTCAATTGATTTGTTGTTGGCGCAGTAAACACTGCTATCGTTTGGGGTTGTGCATAGGTGTTTTTAGCGATTCGCGCACTGGTTTGATCGCTAATACCAATCCACAATACACTTCGGCTTGACTGTGCAAATCCAGTAAAAATCTCTGGGGGGATTTGCTTGAGATCATACAATGGCTCTTGTTGTGGTAAACCTTCCGCTGGGTAAGCATACATGTCTCTAACTGTTTGTCCAATACTGCCTTGCCACAATTGATTGGGCATCACCACTGTTACTGTATTGATATTTCCATTCGAGGACAGAACAAGGGGTGTGCCTTTTTTAGTCTGACAAGAGACCATTATCAATACAGAAAAAATAAGGGTCAAGTTTTGTTTCATAATGATTAACAACCAAAAACTAAGCCAAAATCGCAGCTATTCCTGGGAGTGTTTTTCCTTCCAAACTCTCAAGCATCGCACCTCCACCAGTTGACACATAACTAACTTGATCTTCCATCTCAAACTGCTTCACAGCAGCTACAGAGTCCCCACCACCAACGAGTGAGAAGGATCCGTTTTTAGTGCTTGCTGCAATCGCTTCACCCAAAGCAATTGTCCCTTTAGAAAAATGAGAAAACTCAAAAACACCTACAGGGCCATTCCATAAAATCGTTTTACAGCTAGACACCACTTCTGCAAAAGCAGCAATCGTTTCAAGTCCTGCGTCCATCCCTTCCCACCCATCAGGAATTTGATCAATGGGAAACACTTGTTGTTTTGCGTCGTTTGAAAAGCTGTCGCCTGCAAGCACGTCTTTTGGTAAATGAACATGAACACCCTTTTCTTTTGCATTCGCTAAGATCGATAAAGCCAACTCCTGTTTGTCATCTTCACAAATCGAGTTTCCGATACTTCCACCCATTGCTTTGGCAAAAGTAAAAGACATTCCGCCACCCAAAATAAGATGGTCAACTTTGTCTAATATGTTTTCAATAATCGTGATTTTTGAAGACACTTTTGCTCCGCCAAGAATTGCCAACACTGGCTTTTCTCCAGACAACATCACACGATCGATCGCGTCGATTTCTTTTGCCAACAGAAAACCAAAGTATTTTGATGTCGGGAAAAATTGGGCAACTGTTGTTGTTGAAGCGTGTGCGCGATGCGCTGTTCCAAAGGCATCGTTGATATATGCGTCTGCTAACTTTGCTAATGATTGTGCAAATTGCTTATCTCCTTTGGTTTCTTCGTCATAAAACCTCAAGTTTTCGAGCAGCATCACCTGGCCTGGTTGTAGTGCATTTGCCATCTGTTCAGCCTCTCTTCCTATCGTTTTGTTTGAAAAATGTACTTGAACACCCAATACCTTTTCTATTTCAGCAACAATGTGACGAAGTGATAGGTTGTCATCCACCCCTTTTGGTCGGCCTAAATGGCTCATCAACACACAGCTTCCTCCATCTGCCAAAACCTTATCAATTGTTGGTTTGGCTGCTATAATTCTGGTGTTGTCTGTTACAGATTTGTTGTCATCCAATGGAACATTGAAATCAACTCGAATCAATACTTTCTTGTTTGTAAAACTGGTTTTATCTATGGTTTTCATGTGGTAATTTATGGCTGTAAATGTACGTTTTTCTTGTTCTTTTTTCTGTCTGTTCAGTGCTGTATTTTTAGAAGATGAATATGTATCTTTGGATATGCGATTTGATGAAATCTATGGCAACAAGGCACAAATAAACGCACTTCGAGAAAGCATCTCTTTGGGGCGAGTTCCACACGCTCAATTGTTTGTTGGTCCTGAGGGTGTTGGTATGCTTGGGGTTGCAATCGCATTTATGCGTTCTGTATTTTGTCAGGACTCTGATTCATCTTCTTGCAATCTGAAATTTGATCGTCTTACTCATGCAGACCTGCATTTTGTTTTTCCTGTCGCTGCGAACGCAAAAGTAAAATCAAAGCCAACTTCAACACTCTTCCTTGAAGATTGGCGATTGTTTGTCGATAAAACCCCAGCAGGAACTCTTTTTGATTGGTATCAGCAGATCGAGGTTGAAAACAAACAGGGTCAAATTGGAGTGTTGGATGCTGAGGAAATCACAAAGAAACTGTCTTTAAAATCGTATGAAGGTGGCTGGAAAGGGGTCATTGTTTGGCAAGCTGACAAGCTCAATGCTGCTGCTGCAAACAAGTTGCTAAAGCTGGTTGAAGAGCCTACGGAAAAAACACTATTTGTGTTTATTTCAAACCATGAAGATCATGTACTTGAAACATTACGTTCGCGTTGTCAGACTATCAATTTTTCATTGTTAGCTGATGCTGAAATTTCTAAGGCCTTAGTCGCAAAAGGCGCAACTCAAGAACAAGCCAAAGCTTTGAGTGTACAGTCAAATGGGCAATTGAGTCGAGCGATGCATATGATGAATGCTGATGATGTTCCTTTTGAAGAGTGGTTTGTAAGTTGGGTGCGTACAGCGTTTAAGGCAAAGCAGAACAAAGGTTCTGTTGTGGAATTGTTGAATTGGAGTCAGAAGATCGCACAAGTTGGTCGCGAAACACAAAAGCAATTTTTGTTGTTTAGCATTGATTTATTTCGCCAAGCCTTGCTGATTCAGTACGATCTTGATGAATTAGCAACCTACAAACCTCAAAGTGCTTTTGATCTAAACCGTTTTGCGAAGTATGTACATAATGGAAATATTCATTTGATTATCAGCGAGTTAGAGTCTGCTTACGCCCACATTGAACGCAACGGAAACGCAAAAATGGTTTTCTCAGATCTATCGCTAAAGCTCACGCGACAAATTCACAAAGCCCCTATTTTGGCGTCATAACACCTTCTTTTTTTTGATCGCGTCTAAGCGCACATCTCGTTTTTTTTGACACACATATCCTTTGTTAGAACAGAATGGCCTTAAACGCCTTTATTTTTGTTTTTTTAGAACAAAAATGACAGATGAGTGGTTCTGAGATTGTTTTGCAGCTTGATTTGAGCGCCATCCAGTACAAATTGCTTTTAGCCAAGCAAAACGAGATTGTTTGTTTTTTTCAGAAAGCAATGAAACGTAATATGCGTCAAAGACAAGTGGATAGGTCTTTTCAACAACAAAGCCACAATCTTCACTCAGATCGATAAAGCCTTTTGGAGAAAAATGCCAAAGGTGCCTCGGTACATCATAACCCGCCCACTGAACACCATATTTTTTAGCATCCCATGATTTATAATTTGGCAAGGCCACAAACATCTTTCCATCTTTTTGTAATGAATCGTATGCTTGTTGCAAAAACGCTTTGGGCTTGGGTAAATGTTCAATCACATGCCAAGCTGTTATGGTGTTATAATAGGAAGTTTTGATCCATTCATTTACGTAGGTTGCTTTGGGGCTGTGTGCGTTGGTATTGGGCTCATATCCTTCCGCATCCCATCCTTTCTTTTGGGCAAATTCCACAAAAGAGCCTGTACCTGCACCAAAATCCAACAGCTTTCCTTTGGTTGACATGTGCTTGTGAATCAATTTTGTTTTGTACTTATGATTGAATTGTCTCAACAAAGCATAAAAAGTAAAAAACAAAGACTTTCCTTTTATTTTGTGAGAGATATAGTTTGGGTGGTTATAGTAGAGATCAAGGTGTTTTGGTTGTGGGGTGGTTTGTAAGATTTCATAGGTCTGATAAGGCTCCAATACAAAGGCCTCTCCTGTGACTAAATAATCGATGCAAGTAGTTTTTTTCATTGTCTCTAGCTTTATGTTCCACGTGGAACCTAACGCCCCATGTGGACCAATAAAACACTGATGTCGCTAGGTGAAACACCACTAATTCTAGAGGCTTGGGATAGGGTTTTGGGTTGTATTTCTGTGAGCTTTTGACGTGCCTCTGTAGATATCGATTGGATGTTGTTGTAATCAAAACCATCAGGGATCTTAATCGATTCAAGGCGATCTAGTTTCTTTGCTTGTGCTTCTTCCTTTTCTATATAACCAGCATACTTGATCTGTATTTCTGCTTGTTCTAAAGTCTCTTGATTGGGTTCGTTTTCAGATAAAAAGTTTGCCAATGGCACTACAGAAGTAAGGTCATCCATTGTCAGTTGTGGACGAGACAAAATCTTTGCCAACTTGGTTGATTGTTTGATTTCTGCTGTTTCGTTGCTGTTAAGAATAGAGTTGATTTGATCTGGTTGTATGCTTGTTTTTCTCAAAAAGCCGATCAAGTGATTTGCGCGTTCCTGAGCACTTTCCATTACTCGCATCCTTTCATCTGTTGCCAAACCTATTTTGTGCGATAACGGCGTTAGGCGTGTGTCGGCGTTGTCTTGTCGTAGCAAAGTTCTGTACTCAGCTCTAGAGGTAAACATTCGGTAAGGCTCCTCGGTTCCCTTGGTGATGAGATCGTCGATCAGAACCCCTATATATGCTTGATCTCTTCGTAAAGAAAAGGGTTCTTTTTCGTTGTGATACTGATGTGCGTTGATGCCTGCCATTAGGCCTTGTGCTGCTGCTTCTTCATAACCTGTGGTGCCATTGATTTGACCTGCGAAAAACAAGCCTTTAATTGGTTTGGTTTCCAAACTATGCTTAAGTTGGGTAGGAGGGAAATAATCGTATTCAATCGCATATCCTGGACGAAAAAACTTTACGTTTTCGAAGCCCTTAACAGCTGTCAACGCTCGAAATTGAACGTCTTCTGGAAGGGATGTTGAAAACCCATTCACATACACTTCAACTGTATTCCACCCCTCTGGTTCTACGAAAATTTGGTGTCTGTCCTTGTCAGCAAATCGATTGATTTTATCTTCAACCGACGGACAATAGCGAGGGCCTATACTTTTGATTCTTCCATTAAACATAGGAGATCGGTCAAAGCCTTCACGTAAGAGATCATGAACCTCGGGGTTGGTATATGTCATGTGGCAAGATCGCTGTGTTTGCAAGGGTTGGGTAGTTGGGAGATAAGAAAAGGTGCTGGGTTGGTCGTCTCCAGGCTGCTCGATCATTTTTGAATAATCCAACGATCGGCCATCGACACGGGGTGGGGTGCCTGTTTTCATTCGTCCTGACGAAAAACCCCTTTCAACCAAGCGTTCTGTGATACCAAAGGATGCACTTTCACCTGCGCGACCACCACCAAATTGCTTTTCTCCTATGTGAATAAGGCCATTGAGGAACGTGCCGCTTGTCAATACAACTGACTTCGCATATATCTCTAACCCTAAGGATGTTTTAACACCACATACACGTTCTTTATCAAAAAGGAGATCAGTAACCATCTCTTGATAAAAATCGACATTGGTTGTTTCTTCCAAAAGCAAGCGCCATTGTTCTGCAAAACGCATACGATCTGACTGTGCTCTTGGGCTCCACATCGCAGGCCCTTTAGATTTGTTAAGCATTTTAAACTGTATGGCTGTTTGGTCAGTTACAATGCCACTATAGCCCCCAAGCGCATCGATTTCTCTTAAAATTTGTCCTTTGGCGATACCGCCCATTGCAGGATTACAAGACATTTGTGCAATGTTTTGAAGGTTCATCGTAACCAAAAGGGTTTTGCTGCCCATATTAGCAGCCGCAGCTGCGGCTTCAGAACCTGCGTGTCCCGCGCCAACAACGATAACATCATATTTATCACTAAACATCGCTTGGTGTAGATTTTGGTTCCACGTGGAACAGTTTTAATAACTCGTTCTCTTTGTGGTGCATCATTCGCTTATCACCTTCTGTCTTGTCGTTAAAGCCAACACAGTGCAAAATACCATGTATCATTACTCGAGCTAATTCGTTTTCTGTGCTAACACCCTCATTATCAGCATTTTCTGAAACACGGTCTGTTGAAACAGCAATATCACAGTGAATGGTGTTTTGAGATGAATAATCAAAAGTGATGACGTCTGTATAATCATTATGGTTCAGGTGCTTTTTATTGATCTCCAACAAACTTTCGTCACTCATTAAAGAGATATGTATCTCGCCGATCTGCATTTGTAACAGGTTCACGCATCGCTTTAGCCAAGCAACTAAGGAAGCTTCGTTGCTCAACTCAAAATCGTTTTGTGCACTAATTGTAATGTTATCCACGGAACAAAGGTAGGTGTTTACGCTATTGCAAGTCAATACAGAAAAGTATAATTTGATTTAATGTATTGATTTTGTGGTATTTATACAGCTTTTGCGTGGGTTTCGTGTTGTCATCATTAGACGATATCTTTACAAAAAAATTAAATGGCAGATTCTGTTCGTGTTCGTTTTGCGCCAAGCCCCACTGGTCCTCTTCATATTGGGGGAGTGCGAACAGCTTTATACAATTATCTGTACGCCAAAAAAAACAATGGTTCCTTTTTGCTTCGCATTGAAGACACTGACCAAAAACGAACTGTTTCAGACGCTGAGGAATATATCTACTCGGCACTAGAATGGCTGGGAATTGTGCCAGATGAAAGCCCAAAGCACGGGGGGTCATTTGGCCCTTATCGCCAAAGTGAACGAAAAGAGATTTATAAAAAATGGGTGCAGATTCTTATACATAAAGGCTTGGCATATTATGCTTTTGATGCACCTGAGGAGTTGGAGGCGCACAGGAAAGAACACGAGAAAAAAGGGAAAACATTTATATACAATTGGCACAATCGACTTAAACTTAAGAACAGTTTGAGTGTAAGCGCAAAAGAAGTCAACGAGAAAATCAAAAGAGGTGCGCCATATGTCGTGCGTTTTTTAATGTGGAGCAATGGCGATGATGAAGTTGTGCGTTGTCCCGACATCATTCGTGGTAATGTGGATGTAGACTGTAAACTGCTAGATGATAAAATTTTGTATAAAAGCGATGGGTTCCCCACCTACCATTTTGCCAATGTTGTGGATGACCACCTGATGAAGATTTCTCATGTCATAAGAGGTGAGGAGTGGTTGCCATCACTCGCCTTGCACATCAAACTATATGATGCTTTTGGTTGGACTGCTCCTGCTTTTGCGCATTTGCCTTTGATTTTGAAACCTAGTGGCAAAGGGAAATTATCCAAAAGAGATGGTGATCAATTGGGTTTTCCTGTTTTCCCTATACAGTGGGGAGATGAAATGAAAGGTTATCGAGAAATTGGCTTTTTGCCCGAGGCTGTTGTAAATTTTTTGACATTACTCGGTTGGAACAATGGCGACGAACAAGAAGTGTTTAGCTTAGAAGAAATGGTTGCGCTTTTCGATTTGAACAGGGTTCATCATGCGGGTGCTCGTTTTGACCCTGAGAAAAATAAGTGGTTTAATCAACAACACATACAGGCCTTACCACCAAAGGCTTTTGCTCAGTTATGTAAGGCTGAAGTTGAGCGATATAACCAAAGCACTTTAACAGATGAAAAGCTGCTGGCAATGGCAGAAATGGTGCAGCCAAGAGTTGTGTTGCTTGGTGACTTGTGGTCAGAGCTAAAGGTATTCTTCGAAACGCCTGATGAATACAATCCCAAAGCGACCAAAAAGGTTTGGAAAGAAAATACATCAACACTTCTGCAGGCTGTTGCGAATCGTCTCGTCAATAAAGATGATTTAAAAGCAGATGCTTTCAAAGCTCTATTGCAGTCCATTGCAGAGGATGCTGGCACAGGAATTGGTGCACTGATGGGACCCCTTCGGCTTGTGTTGGTTGGTTCATTAACAGGTCCTGATTTGTTGCAGTTGGTGCAAGCCTTGGGCGCTCAAGTGGTGATTGATCGAATTAACCTTGCGTTAATGAAAATCAGCTAAAGATTTTTTATCTTACGTCTGAATCTAAAAACAACTTATCATGTCAATAATCATATATTCTATCCTTGGGTTTCTTGCTTTTGTCCTGCTTTTCGGCACCTTTTTTATCGTTCGGCAACAGTCGGCTGCTGTCGTTGAGCGCTTTGGAAAATTTATCAGTGTTCGGCATTCCGGTTTACAACTCAAAATCCCATTCATTGATCGCGTTTCTGGACGAGTGAGTTTACGTGTGCAGCAGCTAGATGTTGTTGTCGAAACAAAAACAAAGGACGATGTTTTTGTAAAAATAAAAGTGTCTGTACAATACAAAGTCATCAAGGACAAGGTGTTTGATGCTTTTTATAAGCTCGATTTTCCTCAGGACCAAATCACCTCTTATGTGTTTGATGTCGTTCGTGCTGAAGTCCCAAAAATGATTTTAGATGATGTCTTTGAGAAAAAAGATGATATCGCAATTGCTGTGAAGTCAGAGCTGAATGATTCGATGCTCAACTATGGGTTTGACATTATAAAAACCCTCGTCACTGACATCGACCCAGATGCGCAAGTGAAAGACTCTATGAATCGAATTAATGCTTCTGAAAGAGAGAAGGTTGCTGCACAGTTTGAAGGAGATGCACAGCGTATTTTGATTGTTGAAAGAGCCAAGGCAGAGGCAGAATCCAAGCGTTTGCAAGGGCAAGGTATTGCTGATCAAAGGCGTGAAATTGCACGTGGTTTGGAAGACTCTGTCAAGGTCCTAAATGGTGTCAATATCAACTCACAAGAGGCCTCTGCTTTGATTGTTGTTACACAGCACTATGACACCCTTCAGTCTGTTGGATCTGCGAGCAATAGCAATTTGATTTTGATGCCAAACTCACCTCAAGCTGGCTCTGAAATGCTTAATAATATGGTCGCATCCTTTACTGCGAGCAATCAAATAGGGGAGGCCATGAAAAAGCAAAGAGAAAAAAGCGAAAGCACTAAAAAGAGCGAATAACAACTAGTTGTTGTTTTTGGACCAATTGTCGCGCAACCCAACTGTTTTGTTAAAAACAATTTGGTCAGGGGTGCTGTCGGGGTCTACAACATAATAGCCTTGTCGCTGAAATTGATAACTCTTTCCTGCTACAGCATCATCGATGTTTGGCTCTATAAATGCCTGCTGCTCGTTGAGGGAGTTGGTGTTAAGAAAACTCGTAAACGGCTTGTCTTTATGACCATCTGGGTTGGGGTCTGAAAAGAGTCTGTCATAGTTTCGTACCTGTATTTGTTGTGCATGATTTTGCGAAACCCAGTGCAGGGTGCCTTTCACTTTGCGTTGACTTTCTTCTGTACCACTACCACTTTTGCTCAAGGGATCATAGGTGCAAAAAACAGTTATTATCTTTCCATTTTCGTCCTTTTCAACAGATTCTGCCTTGATGATATAAGCATTTTTTAAGCGTACTTCTTTCCCTAGTTTTAATCGAAAAAACTTACGATTTGCCTCTTCTCTAAAATCCTCTTGCTCAATCAAGATCGTTTTGGAAAAAGGCACTTCTCTAGACCCAGCTGTTGGGTCTTCTGGGTTGTTTTCTGCTTTTAGTAATTCTGTTTTATCCTCAGGATAATTGGTAATCACAACGCGCAAAGGATTGAGTACAGCCATCATACGTAATGCTGCTTTGTTCAGATCCTCACGCACACAAAACTCCAAAAGCGAAACATCGATAAGATTCTCGCGCTTGGCTACGCCTACTGCTTGAATAAAATTCTTTAATGATTCTGGTGTATAGCCCCTTCTTCTCAGACCACTGATGGTTGGCATTCTAGGGTCATCCCAGCCAGAAACGTCGTTGTTTTGAACAAGCTGCATCAGTTTGCGTTTGCTCGTAACAGTATAGTTCAAATTGAGCCTTGCAAACTCTCTTTGCTTGGGTGCTAGTCCTGATCCATACACATCGTTTAGAAAGGCTTCATACAAGTCTCTGTGGGGTTTAAATTCCAACGAACATAGGGAGTGTGATATCTTTTCAATATAATCAGACTGCCCATGCGTCCAATCATACATTGGGTATATGCACCACTTGTCGCCTGTTCTGTGATGTGTTTGAAACAATATTCGATACATGACAGGGTCGCGCAACAGCATATTGGGGGATACCATGTCGCCTTTATATCGCAAAACGTGGCTTCCTTCTTTGTGCTTCCCTTCTTTCATTTCAGTAAACAGCTGAAGGTTTTCGTCTATCGATCGCGTTCGATAAGGACTGTTTTCGCCAGCTTGTGTGGGTGTTCCTTTTTGACTTGCTATGTCCTCTGAAGATTGTGAGTCAACATAAGCTTTTCCTGCCTTGATAAGATCAACTGCCCAGTCGTAGAGTGTTTGGAAATAATCGGAAGCATAACACTCATTGTCCCAAGTAAAGCCCAACCATTGAATATCATTTTTTATCGCATCTACATAAAGTTGCTCTTCAGCTGCAGGGTTGGTATCATCGAAGCGAAGGTTTACAGGCGCATTATACTTTTGTCCCAGTCCAAAATTGACACATATCGCTTTTACATGGCCAATATGCAAAAACCCATTTGGCTCTGGTGGAAATCGAAAACGCAGCGATTCTTGTGAGAGTCCTTGTTGCAGATCTTCGTCAATTATGTGTTCGATAAAATTTTTCGAGGGGTTCACTTGACTTTATTTGTTTGCAAAGGTAATTAATTCGCACGCTTTGGGACCTTTGTTTATTATCTTTGCCAAAAATAAATATGGGGCAAATTTATTTAGAAAATATTCGGACTTATAGTCATCATGGTTGTATGCAAGAAGAGACGATTATTGGCAGCGAATATCGTGTGGATCTTTGGGTTGACGCTGATTTGTCTGTTGCTGCCCAAACAGATAATCTAAATGATACCCCAGATTATGTGTTGCTGCATGAGATTGTTGTTTCAGAAATGAAAACTGCTTCAAAACTGTTGGAGCATGTGGCACAAAGGATTATTGACCAGATCAATAGGAAGTTTGCTTCTTTGGAGAAAGTAAAGGTGCGTGTAACCAAAATAAACCCACCCATTGGAGGGGATGTTAAGTCTGTATCTGTACTCCTCAGCTCCTAACTCGTGATATGTTGGTTAAAATAGCTTACTTTTGCCATTGAATTTGGCACCGTGGCCGAGTGGCTAGGCAGAGCTCTGCAAAAGCTTGTACAGCGGTTCGAATCCGCTCGGTGCCTCTTTTAATTCCACTGATTTATTGAGGGTAATAACACCTCGGGTTCTGGTGCATAAACTCCTTGGTATATAAAGTATATGCCAAAAACAACAAGCAAGAAACAAACGAACATTCTTATTTTGTAAATCACTGGAGGTGTGAGGGTTTTGCTCAATTGTTTTGCCAATACAATTTTGATAAATCCAAGAAACAAATAGCCAAGCATTACTGTTGAGAAGAAAACAATGATGCGACTTGTTTCTAATTCCAACGTTGGTGCAATAGAAACAAGCAACCCAAGCCAAAACAAAAAGGTTCCAATATTGATGATGTTTAGAAAAAAACCTTTGAGGAAATACGTAAAAAGACGAAAGCCCTTGGGTTCGATGTGCCCATTTTCTATAATTTCTTCCTTTTTACTCATGGTCGTAATGGCGCTAATGATGGTGTAAACAAGCAACAACACCCCTCCCAAAATATACAGGTTTGGGTTGTCTTGTATGTCTGCTAACAATGATTTCGTACCTAGAAAAGCGACAGAAACAAAAATAGCATCTGCAAAAACTGCTCCTAGATCAATTAGAAATGCTGCCTTGATTCCTTTGCTAATACTTGTTTCTAGAATAAGAAAAAAAAGTGGCCCTGTTGCAAATATCAACAAGACCGAAAAGGGTAGTGCTGAAAGAACATCATTCATTTATTCTGTTGTTTTTGAGAAGATAATAGACCCGCCTAGCGTTTTGTTGTGAACTGTTTTTAATGGGTTTCCATGCACTCGTGCAACACCTCCAAAACATGTTGTTAAATCGAAAGAGGTAGTGGCTTGTATATCACAAGAGCCACCAAAAAGTATTTTTGCTGTCGTGTCTTTGGATAATGTATGCTCAGCATTCACAACTCCCCCTGATGAAATGTGAATATGCTGTTGATCTGCCTGGCCTTTCACAATGATTTTTCCTCCTGTTTTTGCAGCATAGTTTGCACGTTTTGCATCCAATAGCAGCTCAATTTCACCACCCTTTCTGCTAATAACATCAATGTTTTGCGTAACGATTGTATCGAGTATAGAGAGGTATGCGCCTCGTCTTACATCTATTTTTTCAATTTTACCTGCGTAAAACAGTTCTATATTGCCATCAATGCCTTTGAGTGCTTGCACTGGTTTCATGCTGATTTTTAGCTGTCCGTCTTTGTTGGTTAGCGTTACGCCTTGTTCGTTTTCACTTGTGATTATGACCTCGTTTGTATCTGATTTTATCATCGTCACATGCAAGCCATCTCTAATGATGAGTTGATTAAAATCACCAATAGCCTTTTTTTGCCCATTGACATATAAGCAACAAAAAAGAAGGGTCATTAGTATTTTATTCATTTGGGTATTTTTTCAAAATTACATAAATCTAATCTTCTACAATCGACAAATCGATTTGTCTTTTGATTAAGTCGGTCGATAATATTTTAGCAAAAACCTGATCTCCCAATTGATACTCCTTTTTTGTTTGTTGGCCAACCATCTTTAGTTGAGCAGGATCGTAATAAAAAAAATCATCTTGAAGATCTTGTATACGAACAAAACCCTCGCATTTACTTTCATTTAACTCAATAAAAATTCCTCTTTCTGTAACACCTGATATACTTGCTTTTTGCGTTGTGCCGATGAGCTTTGATACATATTTTACCTGCATGAGTTTAATCGAGTCTCGTTCTGCTTTGGTTGCGAGTATTTCTTGATCTGTACAGTGCTTCAGTTGCTGTTCTAATTCATCTGCTTTTAGTGTGCTTTTTTCTGTTAGATAGTATTGCAATAAACGATGAACGATGATGTCTGGATACCTACGTATGGGCGATGTGAAATGCGTATAATAGTCAAAATGAAGACCATAATGACCTATGTTTTGTGTCGTATAAATCGCTTTACTCATACTCCTAATGGCTAAAGTATCAAGCAAGTTTTTTTCAGGTTTTTCATCAATTTGCTTGAGCAATTTGTTGATTGATTTTGCAATTAAATTAGGCGAATTTAAATTCAATTTATATCCCAAACCAAAAGCAATTCGTGCGAATTGTGCCAACTTTTCTTCGTCTGGTTCGTCGTGAACACGATACACAAAAGGCAAGGATTGTTGTTGTTCTCCAATATGCTTTGCAACATATTCGTTTGCCAAAAGCATAAACTCTTCTATCAAGTGATTAGCTTCCTTACTTTCCTTCAGCAACACTGATGTAGGATTGTTTTGACTGTCTAAATCAAATCGAACTTCTTGTTTGTTAAAGTTAATAGCGCCATTGATCAATCGTTCTTTTCTTCGCATCGATGCAATGTTTTGCAAAACTTGAATGGCTTCATAAATATCATCACTCACAGTGTACTCGTCATTTGATAGAGATATCTCTTTGGGTATCGTTTTTGTTTGAGTGGTTATGATGTGTTGTGCTTCTTCATAAGCAAAACGAGCATCAGATAGAATCACTGTTTTACCAAACCACTTCGATATCATTTTTCCTGCTGATGACATTTCAAAAATAGCAGAAAAACAAAGCTTTTCTTCGTTTGGTCGCAGAGAGCAAATTTGATTCGAGAGTTTTTCTGGAAGCATCGGAACCACACGATCTACGAGGTAAATAGAAGTTGCGCGTTTGTACGCTTCCTTGTCCAGCTCACTTCCTTGTTGTACATAATGAGAAACATCTGCAATATGAATTCCAATCTCATATTGATCTTCTTTTACTTTTCGAAATGATATTGCATCATCAAAATCCTTTGCATTTTTTGGATCGATTGTGAAGGTTAGTATCTCACGAAAATCTCGTCGTGATGATATTTCCTGTGCTGTGATGGATGCATCTAAAGTGGAAGCCTGTTCTTCTATTTCCTTTGGAAAATTCCAGGGCAAACCATGACTTGCCATGATCGTATGAATTTCTGTTTCATGTGTGCCAGGTACTCCCAAAATTTCAGTTACAATTGCTTGAGGGTAATTCGATTTTCGTTTCCATTCTTGTATAGAAACCAACACACAGTCGCCTAGCTTTGCTCCTCCCAAATTGTCTTTTGACAACAAAAAAGGAATATTGATTTGTTTGGGTTGAACAGCATACACCTCACCAAAGCTTTCTATTACACCAACATAATGCGTTTGTTTTCTCTTTAATATATTGACGACTACCCCTTGCTTTCGTCGTTTACCTCTAGATGTTGTGATTTTAAAAGACACTGTATCGCCATGAAAAGCCTTGTTGAAATGACGTCTATCTATAAATACATCATCATCTAACTCCTCTGATATAAGGTACCCATTTCCTTGGCTATTGACATCTAATATTCCTTCGTGAAGATAAGATGGGGAAGGAATGAAATATTTCCCTCGTTCTTTTTCTTCGATGATGCCTTTTGACTTTAGTTTTTTCAGCGTTTTTGTGATATGGTTTCTACCACTAGGATCATGTACAGACATACGACGGCAGATTTGTTTATAGTTTAGAGGGTTTCCATTTTGTTGAAGTAAAATGTTTATAATGACATCTTTTGTGGTCGTCTTTTTTCCCATGATTTAACACGTGCAATTTAGAATAATAAATCTATACGCTTTGGTCCACAAAAAATGACTTATCAACTTTATTCATATTATCATTATAAAATATTTTTAAATTAAATTATTTTAGAGATTATAATAGCTTGTTAATTTGTACAATAAGGTCTGTTCTACTTCTTACAGTGGTTGTTGATAAACTTATCTTTATTGTTTACAAAATGTATATTAAAAAGAATAAATACAAGCAATCAGTCTTTTGTTTTTTACATTGTTAACAACAGTTGTTTTATCAACATATCTATCAACAGAAAGTTAATTAATTTTACAGCAAACGACAGTCATGAATATATCAATTGGAAACGATCACGCAGGAACAGCCTATAAACGAGAGCTTTTGAGCTATCTCACTAGCAAAGGCCACACTGTCATAAATCATGGAACCAATGACGATAATAGTATGGACTATCCAGACACCATTCATCCTGTTGCTGAAGACGTTGCCAATCGTAAATCTGACATAGGTATCATTATTTGTGGCAGTGGAAATGGTGCAAATATGACAGCTAACAAACACGAAAATATTCGTTCTGCCCTGTGCTGGAACAAAGAAATCTCTTCACTAGCACGTCAACATAACGATGCGAATATCCTGAGTTTACCTGCACGATTCATTTCAATAGAGGAAGCAAAAGAAATTGTTGATCTTTTTCTATCCACACCTTTTGAAGGTGGTCGTCATCAACGAAGAATAGATAAAATAAACAAATGAAACTCGATTGGAAACTGTATGATTGGAATCAAATCGATACAGCTGTTTTATATGCCATACTGGCGTTGCGATCTGAGGTTTTTGTTGTTGAGCAAGATTGTGTTTATCAAGACATCGATGGCAAGGACGCTAAATCAAATCATTTGTTAGGGTATGAAGATGATCAACTAATCGCTTATAGTAGGCTTTTTAAACCAGGTGATTATTTTGAAGAATACTCATTTGGCCGAGCTGTGATTAAACAAACACATCGTGGGTTGGGTTTAGGTGATGAGCTTGTACAGCAATCAATTCAAGCGCTAGGTCTAGATAAAGAAATCAAAATTTCTGCTCAATACCACCTAGAAAAACTATATCAAAAGCATGGTTTTGTGTCACAAGGAGACACATATTTAGAAGATGGCATCCCTCATATTGCTATGTATCGGAATTTTTCCAGTTCGTAAGTAAATGTGTAAAAGCAACATAAATTTCCTGACTGCTTTTAACTTTTTTGTCATTATAAATAAAATACCCAATACCACTAAAAGAAGGTCCCAGCAACTGTTGTTGCAAACGAAAGGATTCACGCATTCTTCGTTTGATTAAGTTTCTTGTAACAGCAGATTGATGCAGTCGTTTGGGAGCAGAAAAACCTATTTTAAACTCCTTTTTTTTATTGATATATTTTAAGGTTATCCCACCAAAGGACAATGATTTTCCAGATGTAAACAACTGTTGAAGCTGCCTATCATTTGTGATCCGAAGTTGTTTTGGAAAGGAGTACATTACTCAGCTTTATAATAAACATCATTCTTTGGATTCACATCAGCGACGAGGCCATTTGGATTGATAAGAATATATTTTATATCATCTAAATCATTATCGATTTCAAAGGTATATGTTGGTATTGCCCATGCCCAATCATCAATCGTTGTGACTGTATTGTTTACAAATTCTTTCTCACCTCGAAGCATACGCAAAGGGATATAATAATAATAAAAAGATCCATCATTCATTTCAACATAGACTTCAACAGGTATCGGCATATTGCCAATTCGCTCTAAGACAACAACTGTTTTTTCGCCTTTTTCTTCTACCTTTTGAACACCATAATCAATCGTGTTGGTCGTGCGAACCCAATCGTTGAGATACCACTCAAGTTGCATACCTGAAACCTTTTCAGCGATTCGTTTAAAATCATTCGGCGTTGGGTGGCTAAACTTAAACACATCATAATATCTTTTTATCGTTTCTATGAGTTTGTAAGTACCCATGATATACTCGAGTTGAGCGAGGAAAAGAGCCCCCTTAGAATAACTCCCAACACCATATGCAAAGTTATATTGAAACCTGTCGGCATGGGTTGTTAGTGGCTCTTCTACACCTGATTGGACAAGCTGAAAGTAACGATCATAGAAACTAGAATATGGATTTTCTGTTCCCAAAATAGCAGCTTCACAAAGCATATCATAAAAAGAAGTAAACCCCTCATCCATCCAAGCATATTTTGCTTCATTCGTTCCCAACAAATGATGAAACCAACTATGAGCCAACTCATGAGCTGTTACCCCAAACAAACTGCTGTATTCTCGTTCACCTGTTATGAGTGTGCACATCGGATATTCCATACCACCATCACCACCCTGAATAACAGAATATTGTTTGTAAGGATATTCACCTATATTTTCATTAAAAAATGACAGCATTTTAGCAGTATCTGCCTGTAGTCTTTTCCAATTGTCTTGAATATCAGGGTTGTTGAGATAGAAAAAATGAAGCTCAACATCATTTGGACCCAATATCATATCATGGATAAAATCTGGATCTGCAGCCCAAGCAAAATCATGTACCATAGGCGCAACAAAACGCCAAGTAAGTGTTTTTGCTTTTGTTTTTTTATTCTTTTTTGCATATCCATGTCCAATTTCTTCAGGGTTTTGAAGATATCCTGTACCACCGATTACATAGTCACGATCAATAGTGATGGAAACATCAAAATCGCCCCACACCCCATGAAACTCTCGTCCGATATAAGGGTTGGGATGCCAACCATCCTTGTCGTATTCAGCCATTTTAGGGTACCACTGCGTCATCGACAGATCAACCCCTTCTTTATTGTTCCTTCCACTTCGACGAATTTGTACAGGTACTTGACCCTCAAACACCATATCAAACACAGTGGAATCTCCTGGCAAAAGAGGCGTGGCAAGTTCAACAACCAAAATGGTTTCTTCTTCAGCATAAGCCACAGCTTTTCCATCTTGTACAAGATCATTGACATGTAAAAAGCCAATTTCATCTGCCGACAATTTCGAAATTCGATCCCCTACACGACTGTCAGGATCTTTGATTGTTCTTGAACGAACATCCATTTCGCTACCAGGCTGAAAAGCATTGAAGTACAGATGATAAAACACTATTGAAAGTGTATCAGGTGAGTGATTTGTATAGCGCAGCTGTTGCGTTCCGTTGTATCGATATGTTTCCACATCCATACGAATGTCCATGACATAATCAACCTCTTGTTGCCAATAGCCTTTGTAAGGGTTTTGAGCAACAGAAAACAGGCAAAAAAGAAAGATGAGATATTTCATAAATAAGATTTCAGTTAAAAAAATTCGTTCCACTGATGACTCGACTGCAAACGAACACCCTTTTCAGTTTGTTGTACTTTAATCAAAGGGGTGTTGGGGTCATGTTCCATAAAAAGCAAATAATCATTTTCAGCAGCAAGATCCAAAAAAGCGGCCTTTTCTACAAGTGTTTGTAAGGGCCTTACATCATAACCCATTACATAGGGCACAGGAATATGCCCAATAGTGGGGATGAGATCACCCATAAAAACGATTTTTTCGCCTTTCCAATCAAGTATAGGCAGCATTTGTTTTTCTGTATGGCCATCGACAAAAAGCAGCTCCAAACCCAAGGGGTTTTCCTTACTTTTTTCGATAAATCGCAATCGACCAGACTCCTCAACCGGGAGTAGGTTATCATCTAAAAATGAAGCCTTTTCACGAGGGTTTGGGTTGGTTGCCCACTGCCAATGGGATTCGTTGGACCAGTAGTCGGCGTTTGGAAACACAGGCACAAAAGAGGTGTGGTCTTTGTTAAAAGTAAAACAACCTCCACAGTGATCAAAATGCAAATGCGTTAACAGCACATCTGTGATATCGTTGGGGTGAAAGCCAGCATTGGTGATGGAATCAAGCAGGTTATTTTTTCCCCAGGGCTTGTAGTAGCTGAAGAATTTATCGCTTTGCTTATCGCCCATTCCTGTATCAACCAAAATCAAACGATCACCAGTTTCAATCAAAAGGCATCTGGCACAAACATCAATTAAGTTGTCTTTGTCTGCAGGATTGGTGCGTTGCCATAGGGACTTGGGAACCACCCCAAACATAGCACCCCCGTCAAGTTTAAAATGACCTGCATTGATGGGAAAAAGATTCATGTCTATTCATTTATGGTTAAACGTAATACAGAACAAACCGAGTTTTTGACAAATCGGTCAGACTTTAAACCAAGCAATACATTATACCAAGCACTTTTTTCCTGAGAACCAATGATGAGTAAATCATAGCTGGCAGAGACCTCAGATATAACCCCAACCACATCGTTGCTTCGAATGACCAAACTATCTTCTTCACGAGAAAAACTCCTCAGCAATTCTTTGTTACTATTATGAAGTTTTGTCTCTTGACTTTTCGACGCATCTTTGCTAATGACGTTCAACAATGTTAAGCTAGCACCGTAGTATTTACAAACATTATCTGCCACACGAATAAACTTATTCCCTTGGCGACCAGGCCTCACAGCCAGAACAATTTTTGAGATGTTCCGAACACCATTGTCCTTAAATAAAGCAAGACTAGCATTGATATTTTTGATGACCCATCCCACAGGATTTCGAACCAAAATACCTGCGTTTTCTCGGCCACCCCAACCCATCACCAACCACTCACACTTCTGAACAGAAGTAATGTTTTTGATGGTGTTTACAACATCGTGAGTTGGCAAACTTTCAAAAGTAACATTGGTATTTTTCGTTTGTTTGAGGGATAAGATTCGCCGTTTGACAGACTCGTCTTTGGGTGTGACCAAATCCACATCTTCCAAAAACGTTTGGTCTGGTGCTTCTATGATGTTGATGGCATTAATACTGTTTGTTGGATTGATAGAAGACGCAACTTCTACAATCATTTCAGGAGAGGTTTCGTCACCCAGCAGTGGCACAACGATCTGAGAATCAGAACTATAGATACCTTCAATTACTTCTTCCTGTTCGAGACTGATATCAGACGACCCACCTCGCTTTCCACGAAACAGAAAAGAGAAGACCCCATAGTTGGACAACAACCCACTGCGATTTGTTTTTCGCCCATAGGCAAGGAATACTAAAAAACCAATGACAAAGACAGCCAACACTGACAACAACGCTTGAAGCCCTAAAAAAGCCAGAAGAAACAAACCACTTAGAATGCCGAAAATCTGCACAAAAGGGTAGAGTGGAGATTTGTATTTGGGACGATACCACTGGGCGTTGGTTTCTCTAAAAACAATCACAGCTAGGTTGACAGAAACAAACATTAAGACCTTGAAGGCACTGGCGAGTTTTGCGATTTTAACCACATCTAAAAAGACAATTGCCAACCCAATCGCAACAGCAGTGACAACAATCGAGAAAACAGGGGTCATATATTGTTTACTGATCGAGGTAAAGACTGACGGCAAAGCGCCATCACGCGCCATTGCAAACGGGAATCGTGAGGAGGCAAGCAATCCAGAGTTTGCCATAGAGAGCAGCGTCATAACCCCAACAACACCTGCAATGTATCCAGCAATTGGCCCACCGATTTCGGCAGCAGCAGTATAAATAGGTCGGATGTCAGTGGCGAGTGTGTCACCATTGACAAAATTGACAAGTACCATCGACACACAAACATAAACAGCCATGATAAGCAGTAGTGAAATAATCATGGTTAGGGGTAGATTTTTTTCTGGTTTTGAGATTTCACCAGCAATGGCAGCGATCTTGGTTACACCTGCATAAGAGATGTATAAAAAAGCAACACCACTAAAAAAACCTAGTGTTCCGTCGGACAAAAAAGCTGTGGGCGGAACAACACTAACGCTGTTGAACCCAAGGGCAATCAGCACCACCAATGAGGTGATGCTTACACCAACAATAGCCAGTTGGGCATTACCCACTTTTTTTACACCAAATATGTTTAATATCAACACAAGAAGTAGGGAGACAATTGCCACGACAGTGGTGTAGAGTGAATCCAGTTCGACTAACACATATAAATAGGCACTCAGCCCTACGAGGGAGAATGCGCTTTTCAGCAGTAATGACAACCAAAGGCCTATACCTGAGACTACCCCAAAAAGAGGACCAAAGGCACGATCGATATAGACATAAGTACCTCCTGATTTGGGCATAGCAGTAGCCAGCTCGGCCTTTGATAAAACAGCAGGGATGATGCAAATTCCTGCCACCAAAAAAGCCAATGAAACAGATGGGCCTGTGATGCCAAAAGCAACACCAGGCAAAACAAAAATACCACTGAGCATTCCCCCAATACTGATGGCAATGGCAGAAGGCAAACTCAATGTGCGTATAAGTGTTGTCTTGCTTTTCATTTCACTTGAAAAGTACTAAATAAATTTTGATTGTAGAGGGTGATAATAAACTTAGTCGTTTAACTGAAGCACAGCCATAAACGCTTGTTGTGGAATTTCGACATTACCCACCTGGCGCATTTTCTTTTTTCCTTTTTTCTGTTTTTCAAGTAGTTTTCGCTTTCGAGTGATGTCCCCACCATAACACTTGGCAGTTACATCTTTTCGAACAGCCTTGATAGTCTCGCGCGAAATAATTTTTGCGCCGATCGCTGCTTGAATTGGAATGTCAAACTGTTGCCTTGGGATCAAATCCTTGAGCTTTTCACACATTTTCTTTCCTAGTGTATAGGCATTGTCAGCATGCACCAAGGCCGAGAGGGCATCAACAGCATTGCCATTGAGCAAGATATCTACTTTCACTAGCTTGGATGTGCGCAAGCCAATAGGGCTATAATCAAAAGAGGCATACCCACGTGAGACAGACTTTAGACGGTCGTAAAAATCAAAAACAATCTCTGCCAAAGGCATATCAAAAGACAACTCCACTCGCTCAGGAGTCAGATAGGTTTGGTTGGTGATTTGCCCTCGCTTTTCAATACACAAGCCCATGACATTTCCAACATAACCTGCTTTGGTGATGACAGATGCTTTGATAAAAGGCTCTTCCACATGATCGAGAACAGAAGGCTCTGGTAGATCAGTTGGGTTGTTGACCAATATAATTTCATCAGGCTTCTTTTTGGTGAAGGCGTGATAGGACACGTTGGGAACAGTAGTAATCACTGACATATCAAATTCACGCTCCAGTCTCTCTTGAATGATTTCTAAGTGCAACATACCCAAAAAGCCACATCGAAAACCAAACCCAAGTGCAGCCGAGCTTTCGGGCTGAAAGACCAAAGAAGCATCGTTGAGCTGTAGTTTTTCCATCGAGTTTCTCAATTCCTCATAGTCTTCAGTATCAACAGGATATATCCCAGCAAAAACCATTGGTTTGACCTCTTCAAAACCATCAATGGGGGCGTCGGTAGGTGTGGCTGCCAAAGTAATTGTGTCACCAACTTGCACCTCTTTTGCCTCATGGTTCACATCAGTTCAATGTCACCCATCAGCTCTACGAGTTAGTGGTTTTGAGTGTTCCGCAAAAGCGCGTACACCCAGGCGTTGAAGATGGCAGTTTGAATTCAGAAGTTCTCGATAAACTTGATCAACTCAAGCCCTCATCGAACATCCACGCATCACAAAGTGAAACAGACCCACGTTGGGATGCATTGAAAAAATTAAAAAAGTAAAGTATGGCACATCCTAAACGAAAAATATCCAAAACGCGTCGCGACAAACGCCGAACGCATTACAAAGCCACGAGCCCACAGATTGCTGTTTGCTCAACAACTGGCGAGTCGCATCTATACCATCGTGCGCATTGGCATGAAGGAAAATTGTATTACAGAGGGAAAGTGCTTATCGACAGCACTACCGAAACAGCTTAAAAGCTGATTGATCTTACTAATTAAACGCCTTTCGGGGCGTTTTTTATTTTTCAAAAAATCCAAAAAAAACAAGTTTTTTGTCTAAAAATGATCAATTTTTAGTAATTTTCGCCCCAATTTGCGTCATTTTTAACTAAAACAGCGCATATGTCAAAAGGACGAACCGCAGCTATTACAGCCGTGGGAGCTTATGTTCCCGACCAAGTGCTCTCCAATACAGATTTAGAGCAAATGGTTGACACTTCCGATGAGTGGATTCGCTCGCGAACAGGAATTTCGGAGCGGAGGATGTTGAAAGACAAACCCACTTCGTTTATGGCCATTCAAGCTGCGAAAAATCTCATCGAGCGTTCGTCGATCGATCCAAAAACCATTGATCTTGTTCTTGTCAGTACCTCAACACCTGATATGGTGATTGCAGCAACTGCAGCCCATGTGGCAACTGAAATTGGGGCAACAGCTGCTTTTGGCTATGACTTACAAGCGGCGTGCTCGGGCTTTCTTTATGGGATGTCCACTGCTGCTGCTTATGTCAGTTCGGGGCGCTACCAGCGTGTGTTGCTGATCGGAGCAGATAAAATGTCATCGATTATTGACTATAAGGATCGTACCACTTGTATCATATTTGGAGATGGTGCAGGTGCTGCGTTGTTCGAGCCAAATGACGAAGGACTTGGAATGATAGACGAGCACTTCCGCTCCGACGGAATTGGGCGTGATCACCTCTATATCGAGGCCGGAGGGTCGATGCTACCGGCATCATCAGAAACAGTTTCGAATGGGCAACATTTTTTGCGCCAAGATGGCAAAACAGTTTTTAAATTTGCTGTTTCTAATATGTCAGAAGCAACGACCAAATTGATGGAACGAAATGAACTGGTTTCAGAAGACATTGATTTTTTTGTACCTCATCAGGCCAACCAAAGAATCATAGACGCGACAGCACAGCGCGCGGGGATTGAGCCCGAAAAAGTGCTATCCAACATATCATCTTACGGCAATACAACTGCCGCAACCCTACCACTGATTTTATCAGATTTCGAAGATCGCTTTCAAAAAGGAGACAACATTATGTTTGCTGCTTTTGGAGGTGGATTCACGTGGGGTGCAGCATGGCTCAAATGGGCTTATAATACTTAATAAAAACAATAACAAAACAATATGGAACTCAAAGAAATCCAAAATCTAATCAAGTTTGTCGCAAAATCAGGCGTAAACGAAGTACACGTCGAAATGGGCGAGACTAAAGTCACCATCAAAACAGGTGGAGACGTGGTGCAACAAGTGGTCACTGCTCCTGCTGCGATTGAAGTCGCAACACCAGCAGCTCCTGTGGCAGCACCAGCACCTGCTTCAGAGCCAGCACCACCAGCGCCAGCAGCTGCGACAACAGAAAATGATAATCATATCACAATCAAATCACCTATTATTGGAACCTTTTATCGCAAACCATCTCCCGATAAACCTAATTTTGTAGAGGCTGGTGATCAAGTCAATGAAGGTGATGTCCTTTGTGTGGTTGAGGCAATGAAGCTGTTTAATGAAATTGAGTCTGAAGTGTCAGGGACTATTGTCAAGGTTCTTGTGGATGACTCTTCACCAGTTGAGTTTGATCAACCACTGTTTATCGTTGACCCATCTTAACCATCAAACCAAACATAGATGTTTAACAAAATTCTTATCGCCAATCGTGGCGAAATCGCTTTACGAGTGATTCGTACCTGCCGTGAAATGGGTATTGGAACAGTTGCTGTTTATTCAAAAGCAGATGAAGAAAGCTTGCACGTTAAGTTTGCAGATGAAGCTGTTTGTATTGGTCCTGCACCGAGTTCGGAATCGTATCTAAAAATTCCAAATATCATTGCAGCAGCCGAAATCACAAATGCCGATGCCATTCACCCTGGCTATGGTTTTTTATCAGAAAACGCCAAGTTTTCCAAAATTTGTGATGAGCATAAGATCAAATTTATTGGGGCTTCTGCAGACATGATCAGCAAAATGGGAGACAAGGCAACAGCAAAGGCCACAATGAAAGCTGCTGGAGTGCCAACCATTCCTGGTTCAGATGGCCTAATCAAGGACTTTACACAGTGTAAAAAACTCGCCAAAAAAGTGGGATACCCTGTAATGCTTAAAGCAACAGCTGGCGGCGGTGGAAAAGGGATGCGCGCAGTTTGGTCAGAAGAAGACCTTCAAAAAGCATGGGATAGCGCTAGGCAAGAAGCCAAGGCGTCTTTTGGCAACGATGGGATGTATATGGAAAAGCTCATTGAGGAGCCACGTCATATCGAAATACAAGTCGTTGGGGATTCGTTTGGAAAGGCATGCCACTTATCGGAAAGAGATTGCTCTGTTCAGCGTCGTCATCAAAAATTGACCGAGGAAACACCCTCTCCATTTATGACCGATGAACTAAGAGAAAAAATGGGGAAAGCCGCTGTGAAAGCTGCCGAATATATCAAATATGAAGGTGCAGGTACAGTGGAGTTTTTGGTTGACAAACATCGCAATTTCTATTTTATGGAGATGAACACTCGGATTCAGGTCGAGCACCCAATCACCGAGCAAGTCATCGATAATGACCTCATTGCAGAGCAGATCAAAGTCGCAGCTGGTCATCGACTGAGTGGTAAGGATTATTATCCAAAACTACACTCGATTGAGTGCCGCATCAATGCTGAAGATCCCTTTAACGATTTTCGTCCATCTCCAGGGGTTATTCAAACCCTTCACACGCCTGGTGGTCATGGTGTTCGTTTGGACACCCATGTGTATGGAGGTTATGCGATTCCACCCCACTACGATTCGATGATTGCCAAGTTGATCACCACTGCACAAACGCGGGAAGAGGCAATCAATAAAATGAAACGTGCTCTCGACGAATTTGTCATAGAAGGAATTAAAACCACCATTCCTTTTCATCGTCAGTTGATGGATCATCCTGACTATGTGGCGGGAAATTACACAACGAAGTTTATGGAAGACTTTGAAATGAAACAGGTGTAATCCAATAATTCAACCCAATCAAAAAGCCCTCAACTGAGGGCTTTTTTTCATCCATATCTTTATGATTTTTGAATGAGATATTCAGCGATTTGAACTGTATTTGTCGCAGCACCTTTGCGAAGGTTGTCAGCAACAATCCATAGGTTCAGCCCCTTTTCTTGAGATTCGTCTTTTCGAATACGCCCGACAAATACGTCGTCTTTTCCTTCTGCGTCGAGTGGCATGGGGTAGCCATTGTTGTCTAGATCATCAATCACCACCACTCCTGGAGTGTTGTTGAGAAGCTCTCGAACCTCATCCAAGTCTGCTGCTTGAGAAAGGGTGAGGTTGACCGATTCGCTATGACCTCCAACCACAGGAATCCGCACAGCTGTTGCGGTCACTTTGATATTGGGATCCAAAATTTTGTGTGTTTCATGGACCAATTTCATTTCCTCTTTGGTATATCCATTGTCCATAAAAACATCACAGTGTGGAAGTGCATTGCGATGAATAGGGTGGGGATAAGCCTTTTCGCCATCAACTCCCTCGTATTCGTTTTCCAATTGTTGTACTGCTTTGACTCCTGTACCTGTGATTGATTGATAGGTTGAAACAACAACTCGCTCAATGCCATATCGCTTGTGTATGGGGGCCAGAGCCATCACCATTTGAATCGTGGAACAGTTGGGATTGGCAATGATTTTATCATCGGGGGTAAGTTGATCTGCATTGATTTCTGGAACGATAAGCTTGTGATCGGGGTGCATTCGCCAGGCAGAGGAATTGTCAATGACAGTAGTACCCACAGCTGCAAATTTTGGTGCCCAGTCAAGAGATGTTTGTCCACCAGCCGAAAACAAGGCAAAGTCGGGTGCTTGCGCAACAGCATCTTCAAGACCAATCACAGTGTAGTCTTTTCCTTGAAAGCTAATTGTTTTACCTACCGAACGCGCCGAAGCGACAGGAAGGAATTCTGTGATGGGGAAGTTTCGCTCTTCAAGAACATTTCGCATGATTTCACCAACCATGCCTGTGACGCCGACAAGTGCAATTCTCATTTGTTTGATTTTAGGTCAGCAAAAATAAAGATAAAACCAACACTGTGCGAGAAAAGTATTTGAAAAATCAAAAAAATAACAAAATGTTATAATTTTAACAATTAAGAAATGATTACTCTGGGAACGCGTTGTGAGATGGCAGTTAGCAACTCATAAGAAATGGTATCGGCATGTTCTGCGACGATTTCTGCGCTTGCATCAACACCACCAAAAATAATGACTTCATCTCCTTCTTTGCAGTCGATACCTGTCACATCAACCATAATCATATCCATGCATACATTCCCCAAAATTGGTGCTTTTTGACCATGGATCATAACTGCTCCTTTGCCTTTGCCATAGAGCCGTCCGATACCATCGGCATGACCAATGGGTAGGGTCGCAGATCGCGTTGGTTTGTTGGCAACAAACCCACGATTATAGCCCACAGCATCTCCTGTCTTAACGTCATGAATTTGTGAAACAATTGTTTTTAACACCCCTACTGGTCGAAGTATTTTACTGACTTCCTCTTGATTGCCATAGCCATATAACCCAATCCCACATCGAATCATATCATGATGGGCTTCGGGGTACTGAAAGACCCCAGAAGTGTTGAGCACATGATAAATGGGATCGCTGCCAAAAATGGGCTTAAGCAGGTCAAATTGCGCAAGTTGTTTGAGAGTAAAAGCCCTTTCAGCGGGGTCTTCAGTGGCGGCGAGATGCGACAATACACCCTGTAAGTGAAAAGGGGAAGAGGCGAGATGTTGCTTGAGCGATGCCCCTTCATCAATCGAAAAGCCCAGGCGATGAAGACCTGTGTTGAACTTTAGATGAATTGGGTAGGCTGTTGATTGTTGCTCGACCAACACTTTTTCAAGTGCATGCAGGATTCGCCAAGAATACACACAGGGTTCGAGTTGATGCTCAATCAAAGTAGATAGCTGATGCATTTGGGGGTGGAGCACCAAAATTGGAATTTGAACCCCAGCGTTGCGCAAGGCAACACCCTCACTGACATAGGCAACGCCGAGATAATCGGCACCCTCTTTTTCCAAACAACGCCCAATAGCAGAAGCATCTGACCCATAGGCAAATGCTTTGACGACTGCTAATACTTTGGTGTGGGGTTGTAGTCGTTTTTTGATCTGCTGGAAGTTGTGACGTAGGGCGGGCAGATGGATTTCAAATCGTGTTGCTTCAGCCACTTTTTCTTTTTTTGTTTTCTTTCGATTTATTAGGGCTTTTTTGTTTTGTTTTGCTCATTCCCGTCGTATGATAGTATGCTGCTCGACTGAGGGGTTCATATTCGCCAGTCTGTCCAAGAAACACTAAATTTTCATCGTCGGATTTACGAAAACTATACTGTGCAAGATTACCAGTGCGTGTGCATACAGCGTGAACTTTGGTGACGTATTCAGCAGTGGCCATCAAGTTGGGCATGGGGCCAAAAGGGTTGCCTTTATAATCCATATCCAAGCCAGCTACAATCACACGAATGCCTTTGTTGGCGAGGTCATTGCAAACCGAAACGATTTCGTCATCAAAAAACTGCGCTTCGTCTATACCAACCACATCACAGTCATCGGCTAGAATGCGAATATTGGCAGCAGCAGGAACAGGGGTGGATCGGATTTCATTGGCATCATGCGAAACCACTTTGTCATCATCATATCGATTGTCAACAGTTGGCTTAAAAATTTCGACTTTTTGTTTGGCAAACTGTGCTCTCTTCAATCGCCGAATGAGTTCTTCTGTTTTTCCTGAAAACATCGAACCACAGATGACTTCAATCCAACCGAACTGCTCTTCTTGATTAACTGTATTTTCGAGAAACATAGTCTGTGATTTTATTGCTCACCTGCCACTCACAAAGGTATTAAAATCATAATACCCATGTAAGAACTGGGGATAAATAATCATAATGTTTTGGAAAGGAAGATGATTGCAAAAGAAATGACTTATCTTTAGTCCTCAACATATCCACCCCCACATAAATAAAAGACCTTGGAAATCCAGTCAACCACACTTTATGTTGTTCCTACGCCGATTGGTAATTTGGCTGATATAACTCATCGTTCAATTCATGTTCTTTCACAAGTGGAGTTGATTTTGTGTGAAGACACACGGGTGAGTCAAAAGCTGCTCAAACATTACAATATCGATACGCCAACCAAGTCTTATCACATGCATAATGAGCACCGAACAGCTGATCGACTTGTCGAACAACTTCAGCAAGGGGTGTCAATGGCGTTGATTTCGGATGCTGGTACACCAGCGATTTCAGATCCTGGGTTTTTGTTGGTCAGGGCATGCTTACAATCAGGGGTCAATGTCACCAGCCTTCCTGGGCCGACTGCCTTTGTGCCAGCATTGGTGCAGAGTGGATTTCCCACAGATCGCTTTGTTTTTGAAGGGTTTTTACCCCACAAAAAAGGGCGAAAGTCTAGACTATCTCAACTGGCTGAAGAAACCAAAACAATAGTATTATACGAGTCACCTCATCGTATTTTGAAAACCCTCGCACAATGCGCGCAAGTGATGGGACCCGACAGACAAGCATCGATTTCTAGAGAGCTGACCAAAGCTTTTGAGGAAACTGTACGAGGAACATTAGAAGAACTTGAAGCACATTTTACTACACATACACCCAAAGGCGAATTTGTGCTTGTCATTCAAGGAAAAAACTGATATGCGCTGGCTTGTTCAACCCAACCCCAACCAAGAAACTGTGCAATCACTTGCCAAAGCATTGAGTGTACCATCGGTTGTTGCGCAACTCTTGGTGCAAAGAGGCGTTACCACTTTTGATGCAGCCAAACAATTTTTTCGTCCCGATTGGAGTTATCTGCACGATCCTTTTTTAATGAAAGACATGAAGAAAGCAGTTGATCGTTTACAAGATGCCATCAAGAATAACGAGACCATAATGGTATTTGGCGATTATGACGTAGATGGTACAAGTGCTGTGGCATTGCTTGTTCATTATTTGAGGAGTCAAAAGTGCAATGTCATTTCATACATCCCTGATCGCTATGCTGAGGGCTATGGTCTTTCACAGCAAGGCATCGACAAGGCAGTTGATGAAGGGGTTGGTTTGATTTTCACATTGGATTGTGGTATCAAGGCAGTTGACTTGATTGCTGATGCCAACCAAAAGGGGCTTGATGTCATCATTTGTGACCACCATACTCCAGGCGAGCAACTCCCTGCTGCACATGCAGTTTTGGATCCCAAGCGACCCGATTGCAGCTATCCCTTTGATGGCCTTTGTGGATGCGGAGTAGTGTTTAAACTCATCCAAGCCCATGCAAGCACATTGGGAATTAAAGTACAAGAATTACAGCACTATTTAGATTTGGTAGCAACAGCATCAGCGGCAGATATTGTGCCCATTCTCGACGAAAATCGGGTGCTTGCCTATTTTGGGATGCAAGTCTATCAGCAGTCTCCACGTCCTGGGTTGATGGCCTTGTTGGGCGAACGAAAACAACGAGCAATCACTGTTACCGATCTGGTTTTTCGAGTAGCACCGCGCATCAATGCAGCTGGGCGTATGAAGCATGGCACCTATGCAGTGGAGCTATTGTTGAGTGAAACGACCGAGGAGGCAAACAAACGTGCCGAGGCGATTGAAGCCTTTAATGAGGATCGAAAAGCACTGGACAGAGACATCACAGAACAGGCCTTGGCACAAATCCAAGAGAGTGATCAAACCAACAAAACGAGTACAGTTGTTTATGATCCAAATTGGCATAAGGGGGTTATTGGGATTGTTGCCTCACGACTGATCGAAACCCACTACAAACCAACAGTTGTGTTCACTCGTTCTGGGGATGTGCTCACTGCGTCAGCACGATCGGTTCGGGGGTTTGATTTGTATGCAGCCTTATCCAAATGCCAAGATTATATGATACAATTTGGGGGTCATAAATATGCTGCTGGATTGACAATCAGGCCCGAACAGTATGATGGTTTTTGTAAGTGTTTTGAACAGGTTGTATCTAGACAAATTCAACCCGATCAGCAAGAGCGAACCTTGCGAATTGACATGGAAATCCCTATCGAAGAAATCACGCCTAAGTTTTATCGAATCATCAATCAGATGGCACCATTTGGCCCTGGCAATATGCGACCGGTGTTGTTGTCAAAAGGGGTTACTGATCGAGGATATGCCAAGCGAGTTGGTTCTGACGAGAACCATCTCAAGTGTTCGTTTGTGGCGGGTGCCCAATCGATTGATGCCATTGGTTTTGGCTTGGGAAATGACTTAGACATCGTACAATCTTCGACTTGTGACATTGCCTATGTAGTTGATGAAAATGAGTGGAATGGCAAAACGAGCTTGCAGTTAAATCTCAAGGGGATTCAAAAAATATGACTAGCTTATTCCCAGAGATTTTCAGCATCTTCTCCGCCCCATAACAGGGTTACTAAGTATGGGTTATCAATAAATGGGTTCCGATTGCCTTGCGCTTGTTCAATCACATTGTTGCGTTGTCTTTCAAAATCCGATACTGGATCTTCAATATTCCATCGAACAAACAAATCTATATTGCCAATTGCTGTGATGCTTTCGTCATATCGAATAGAAAGATAAAATATCATTCTTGCAACATCACCTTTCCATTCGTCTCCAGGGTACCACCTTTGTGATTTTATGCCATACTCACCAGACCCACCGATAAATGAAAAATTACTTTTATCAGCGTTTACTTGATCATTACAAACCCTTAAGTGATGTAAATCCGTAACCGCATCATTATCTTTTAGTTTGGATTGTGGGTACACATGTTCTGTATTAAAGGTTTGTGGTTTGTAGGAATTGTTAGGGGAAGTATATTCTTCCCAATACCTTCTTTCTCCCGAGTATATTAGAACGACATTTTCGGAATCGATAAGATCAGCATCGGCTGTGTATAAAAAATTATGTCTTTCAGTGTAGGTTAAAATATTGCTGTGGAATTTTTGAGTAAGCTCGCTTACTACCTGGTGGTTTGTATCATTATCTGTACACAAAGTTAAATGTCCATAGTACCCTTGTATTTCCTGTGGGAGTATAAATGAGGTCGGTGGGAGAACATTTATTTGAACACTAGAAACAGAGCAATTGGATGGGTCTGCAGATGCACACAACTCATATTCAAACTGATCTTCCCCTATAAAATCAGTGGCTGGGGTGTACACAATGTGACGATTATTAACCACGACTTTTCCACCCTCACGGGTAGTACCATCAACGGATAAAATTATATTACCACCGAATGAATCGTTGAATAAAAGTTTCTTAAATGTTCGTTCAAAATTTTGAACTGAAGAAACATGGTCATCAATAGCTTCAATAAAATTATTTTCATTATTAGAGGAACATCCAAACACACACACAAAACACAATGTTAGTACGAAGTCACGCATGAAAAAAAACCCCCCAAAAGGAGGGTTAATTTTAGATTTGAAAATTGCTTAGAATTTATATTTAAAACCTAAGGTCCATGTTCTTAGATAACCTGGATCTACGCGATTGCTAGTATCTATCCCTCTCCATACAGTACTATCACCTGTCACAGGATAATTCCTTGTCATTTCTTCAATATATTTTGTGTCAAACAAGTTATAAACACCAAGTCTAGCTTCTAGATTATTATCCTTCAATGGAATGTCCAAGGTGTATGTCAAGTCAACTAAAGTATGCGAAGGGAGTTTAATTGTACCTGCGTTTCCTGGATTTTCAAAAACATCATCAGAGAAATTTACGCGAGCGTATAAATCTGCATAGTGATTTAAGGATAGATCAATTCTTGAACGGTCATTCACAATGTACATCATTTCAAGACCACCTGTCGTTTGGGCAGCATCACCAACTTTTACACCATCTAGATAGGCAACATCTCCCTCACTCAAGGTTTGACCAGCCTCATTAAATGTCGTTGATTTCACATTTGAATTGTAAGTCCAATCGCCTAATGAAAAGTATGCTTTTAACATGATATCCCTTGAAGGCTTATAGAAAAACTGACCTTCAATTCCTTTATGCACTTGAGAAATTGGATCGGATTGAGAATAAGACTGAATGACATTATTATCGTCATAATCCGTACTGGAAAGAATACGATTATCCCATGTGGTGGAATACAAATCAATGATAGCTTTGAAAGAATCTTTTTCGTAAACATAACCGAATTCAATTCCAGTGATTTCTTGGTTTTCTCCGCCAGCTATGTTTAAGTTGTTTGAGTATCTGATATTCTCGTAGAGGTCATCATGAAATGGTTGACGACTATAAATACCAAAGTTTGCATATGCCTTAGAATACTCACCAACATTGGTAGCGCCACCGATTTTAAGATTGTAACCAGTGTTCGTAATTTTTTCTGCCTTACCAAGATCAAACATAAAATCTTCCTTCAAGTGTGATTGGCTTGAAACAGCTGCTTGAACATAATAAGAAGAATTGTCATTACTGTATTCAAGTTGGCCGAAGAGACCAGAATATGTGATATCTTCTTCATAATCGTACGAAATGTGATATTCATCTCTGCTTCCTTTTGGGAAATCAAATACAGCGTCCCATGGATTATATCCGTATGATTTCGTAGCACCTTTGTATGATGATAACCCTAAAAAGTCAGTTGGGGTTCTAAAGTGAATACCATTATAGAATCGAAAATCAAAACCTAAGTTAAAAGATAGGTTTTCATTGATTTGACTATTATAGTTGGAGACAGCTCCGTACCAGTTGTGACCGTTAACAGAGGCCTTGACAACCCCTTCTGAATTGCCTGCTGCATTTTCATCAATAATTTTACCATAGTCAATCATACCTTGGTCGGTGTAGTAAAACTTTCCTTCATTATAGGCAAACCCACCTCTACCATGTGAGCCATACAACACGGTTGATAAAGAACTATTATCATTAATTGTCCAATCCCAGCTTAGGTTGTAAATCGGCTTGTGATAAAAATTTCTTCCACCTGGGTAGATTTCACCATTTCTAACACCACCCCAATCAGCGTAATCAAAGCCTTCATCTAAATACTTTTGAAGACTTTCACCTCCACCGGCTCCATGCCATTGAGGAGCACCAGTGATAAATGCGTTAAAAACATTTCGATCATTAGGCTTATATCCGATGGAGAAGTAATATGTTTGGCCTTGACCTTTAGAAAACTGCATATAACCATCACCACTCCAGTGTCCTAAGAACATAGCATATGCCCAGCCCTTATCATTAAGGCCAGATGATAGATATAGAGAGTTTTTGAAATAATTGTTATTTCCAATCATCGATTTGTAAACGCCACCTTCTTTAGTATCTACAGTTTTTGTGACAATGTTAACTGTACCACCAACGGATGAAATGGCAAGCTTTGATGAACCTAGACCTCTTTGAATCTCTATTTCATCTGCGACATCAATCATACCGCTCCAATTTGACCAATACATTTTCCCATCCTCAACTCCATTAATTGGTTGACCATTGATAAGAAATGCAGTATTTGTTTGATCAAACCCACGCAAATACATTTTCCCATCACCAAAACCAGCTCCTCTATTAATTTGCACAGATGGGGTTGATCTCATAACTTCAATTAAATCAAAAGAACCACCTTTTCTTTCAATTTCAGCAGTTTTAATGTTACTTACTGCTATCGGAGTTTCACGATCTTTTGCAAGGTCAATAATTCCGCTCATAACAACCACCTCTTCAAGATCTGTTGTAACAATCTCTTTTTCTTGCTCCTCGTCTTGAGCAAATACTGCAACAGCAACAAAGCTGAAGAACATACTTAAAATTATTTTTTTCATATAATTAATATAGTTAAATTAGTTTGTGACACAAATATATTGATTAATCAAGTGATGATGTTAACAAATTGCTATGGATTTCTCAACAATTCATTAACGATTATACACACGAAGTAAATTCGAAGTTGAACTATCGTGTGCACCCCCTTTTTTGTTGACAATTTCTTTTAAAATTGTACTCGCCAATTGCTTACCCAGTTCCACGCCCCATTGGTCGTAACTGTAGATATTCCAAAGGATACCCTCCACAAAAATTTTGTGCTCATACATCGCAACGAGTTTACCCAAACTAGAAGGTGTGAGCTTGTCAACCAGCAGGGTTGTTGTGGGCTTGTTCCCAGCAAAGACTTTATAGGGCAACAAGGATTCATCGACTCCTTCACTGCGAACCACTTCTTCCGACTTCCCTTTCATTAAGGCTTCGGTTTGTGCAAAAAAGTTTGCCATCAGTTTATCGTGATGATCTTGCTTGCCATGCAGGGGTTTTTTAAAGCCAATAAAATGGGCAGGAATCAGCTTGGTTCCTTGATGAATCAATTGAAAAAAGGCGTGTTGGGAATTGGTGCCTGGCTCTCCCCAAATCAGATTTCCTGTTTGATAGTCAACAGTATTGCCCTCGCGGTCAACACTCTTCCCATTGCTCTCCATAATGCCTTGTTGCAAGTAGGCAGGCAAACGGTGGAGGTATTGGGTGTAGGGGATAATTGCTTCGCTTTCTGCTCCATGAAAGTTATTGTACCACAAGGTGATCAGCGCAAGGACGACAGGGATGTTTTCATGCAAAGGCGTGTTCGCAAAATGTGTATCCATGGCGTGAGCCCCTTGAAGAAGTTCTTCAAAATGATCTGAACCAACGCCTAGGGCAATCGATAGTCCGACAGCGCTCCACAAGGAAAAACGCCCACCAACCCAATCGTTCATTGGAAACACATTGTTGGGATCAATTCCAAAGTCGTTGATCATTTGCAAATTGGTTGATACTGCTACAAAGTGATTGGCTACAGCCTTTTCTCCGAGGGCATCCACCAGCCACTGTTTGGCAGTGGTCGCATTGCTCAGGGTTTCTTGGGTTGTAAAGGACTTCGACACCACCACAAACAGAGTCGTTTCTGGGTTTAGGTTTTGAAGGACTTCAGTTACATGATCCCCATCTACGTTGGACATAAAGTGCAAGTTGAGATGGGTTTTATAATATGCAAGTGCTTCTGTAATCATCACAGGCCCCAAGTCCGAACCTCCTATGCCGATGTTCACAACGTCGGTAAAAGCTTGTCCGTTGCTGCTGCTAATGCTTCCGTTAATCACCCCTTGGCTAAAGCTTTTGATTTGATCGATGACGGCATGAACGCCTGGGATAATATTTTCATCATCCACTCGAACGTCCTGATTGCTAGGGGAACGCAGGGCAGTGTGCAGTACTGGTCTCCCTTCTGTGGCGTTGATGATCGACCCACCAAAGTAGTGATTCATCGCTTCTTTGAGTTGGCATTCTTCTGCGAGTGCAGTCAACAGATCGAGGGTCTCTTGCGTCAGGTGATTTTTGGAAAAATCGACATAAAAATCTTCCCAACTAATGCGAAACTGCTCTCCCCGTTTGGGGTCATTTGCAAAAAGGTTTTGCAGCGATACACCCTGAGTTTCTTTACAGTGTTTCTGTAGTTTTTTCCAAGCTGTCGTCGTCGTTGGATTAATTGTTGGTAATGGCATTGGTATTTGTTTTTTGTTCTTCAAAATAAATGCAATCGAGTTTGTCCTTCCACGGAATCATGTGCTGCAAATATGCATCTTTCAATTCACTTGCAATGGGTTTGGCGTCGGGTAATTTGGTTTTAAACGGATCGACCTGTTTTCCATTTTTCCAAAAGCGATAGCACACATGCGGACCTGAAGTATATCCAGTCATTCCGACAGTTCCTATATAATCCCCTTGATTGACATATTTTCCCACGCGAACCCCTCTTTTTTTCATGTGGAGGTACTGGGTCGAATAGGTTGCATTGTGACGGATGGTTACATAATTACCATTCCCTCGAGTATAGCCTGACTTGACAACTGTTCCTGCTGCTGTTGCGCGAATGGGCGTACCGACGGGAGCAGCAAAGTCTGTTCCCAAATGGGGTTTGACACGACCATAATAAGCAATGCGACGTTTGGTGTTATAGCGAGATGAAATCCGTGAAAAATTGACAGGTGCTCGTAAGAAGACACGACGAAGATTTTTCCCTTTTTCATCAAAAAATTCAGTGATTCCACGAACAGAATCCAATTCGAATTCGATAGCGTAAATCGGTTTTCCACGATGCTCAAAATAAGCAGCATGCACCCTGTTGTGTCCCACAAAAACAGAGTCATTTACATATTTCTCTGTGTAAAGTACCTTGAACCGATCGCCTTTTTCCAAACGAAAGAAGTCGATTGTCCAGGCGTAGATATCCGACATATCATAGGCAACCAGTGGACTGAGGCCTTGCTCGTCGAGAGTTTCATACAAGGAACTATTGATGACGCCCCAGGATTGGCGTTCGAGTAGCTTGACTTCTTTTTGGTCTTTTTTTGCCCACAGAGAATCGGTGAGTCTGACGGTTACATAGTCAATCGCGCTGGGCTGATAAATTAAAAATTCGGGGGTTTGCAATGAGTCCTTTCTACGCAGTATGGTATAAGGTCTTCCTGTGCGGATTTTACGAAAGTTATATGCCTTTTTCGCAACAGTATTGATGTTGTAAATCTGTGGATAATAGATGCCATATTTTTCCAAAATCCCACCAAAGCTATCCCCACGCACAACAGTATCTCTCACCACATGATAGTCGTTGAGTAAAAAACCAAACTCAAAGACTTGTGGTTCAACTGGCTTTGCTGGTTCACGTTCTGCACGCGATCCACAGGCTGAAACAAGACCAGCCAAAACAATAAAAAGTATAAAGTGTTTATTCATTTACAATAATATTAAAGGGGTGTTTTAGACCCTTAAAATCTACTAAATCGACATCGAGAGAACCCACGCTCAACTCTGCAACTACTTTAATGGGGACTCTATTGTTGTCATTGCTTACCCAAAGCGACAGTCCACTCTCTTTTTTAAAAATTCGCCCTTCTTCAACATAGGGCCGAAATTTGACACAAGGAACCACCCCAAACTTGGTTTTGACGTTTTCATACCCAAGAAATCGAAACCGAAATGCAAATGGTTTTTTGTCATAAATCATATGTAGGGAAGCAGTCTCTCCAACTTGAATCCCTTCCAAATCAAAATGGTTTCTCAAAAAATAAAAGGTAGAAACCAGGTCTTGTAGGTTTGGGGCAAAGTCAATTTCAGTTTTGGTTTTTCTCAGCAAATCGTTCATGATGCCCGATTGAGTGTTGTGGTCAAAGTCAATTTCAACATGACGCTTATAGTTTCCCTCTGAAATATTGCGCACAAAACGAATGGGGCGAACAATATCTTTTTCAAAATAACTATCAAAGTAGTCATCGACTTTAAAAAACCAACGTGCAAAGCCTGTTGTTTTTCCAGTCGCAGCAACATGATATACAGCTTGGTCTTTGAAGGTTGTTTCTCGGACTGTAGCTGTTGCATAACTGGCATTGAGAAAGCCATAGCGCATTCGAAATCGAAACCATTCACCATCTTGAAAAGCATCATTGACCTTTTGATCTGTGACAATACGATTGGATTGGATGGAGTCGCCAGTGTTTGGTTGGGCAATAGCCCCTGGGAAAAAGATGAGGAAAAGGATGAAATGTCGAATCAAATACATCAATTACAAAATTAAAAAAATCCCTTGACAAGATGTTTTCTTAAAATGTTAAATGTGAAGTTTTATTTTGCCTTCTCTTTTGCAGGGTGAAAATGGGAATAAAGTTCTTTGGCTTTTGCCGTACCAATCGCTGCACCCAGATCTTTCAACTCAGCCTCTTTGATTCGCTTGACGGACTTAAACACTTTGAGCAGTTTGATGATTGTTTTTTCTCCGATGCCGGGGATGTTGTCAAGCGATGAAGAAACAGCATGTTTACTTCTTCTGTTTCGATGCAATCGCACACCAAAGCGATGGGCTTCGTTTCGCAATTGTTGAATAATTTTAAGTGTTTCAGATCGTTTGTCGAGGTACATTGGAATGGGATCGTTTGGGTAATAGATTTCTTCCAGTCGTTTGGCAATACCGATCACTGCAATTTTGTTGCGTAATCCTAGGGCATCAATACTGATTAAAGCAGAGCTCAACTGCCCTTTACCACCATCGATCACAATCAGTTGTGGGAGGCTTTGTTTTTCATCTAGAAGACGTTTGTATCGCCGATAAATGACCTCCTCCATCGAGGCATAGTCATTGGCACCAGTGACTGTTTTGATGATGTAGTGACGATACTCCTTTTTGGCAGGCTTGGTGTTGCGAAACACCACACAGGCAGCAACAGGGTTACTCCCCTGAATGTTGGAGTTGTCAAAACACTCGATATGGTCGGGCAGGACTTGTAGACGAAGGTCTTTTTTCATCTGACTGAGCAAACGATTGGTGTGTTGCTGTGGGTCAGAGATTTTGATTTGTTTTAGTTGTTCCAAACGCCCCTGCTTGGCATTGCGCAACGATAAGTCCAACAGCTTTTTTTTCTCTCCTTTTTGGGGGACAGTCACACGAATATCATCTCCCAAGTCGATGGCAACAGGTAAGATCACATCTTTGGAGGTGGATTGAAATCGGCGACGCAGTTCCACCACCACCACTCGAAGGACATCCTCATCGCTTTCCTCCAGTTTCTTTTTGATTTCCATGTTGTGAAAACGAACAATCGATCCATATGCCACATGAAGATAGTTGACAAAAGCAGTATGTTCATCGCTGATCACAGTACACACATCCACATTGCTGATGGTGGCACTGACCACAGCAGATTTGGATTGATAATTGGTTAGAATATCGATTTTATTTTTTTGCTTTTGTGCCTCTTCATAGTCAAGCACATCAGCAGCAAGTTTCATCTTTTGTTTAAACCCTCGAATCGCCTCGCTAAAATTGCCACGCAAGAGGGCTCTGATCTGACTGATTTGATGGTCATAGTCACTCTCACTTTGCTCGCCCACACAACCACCCAAGCAGTTTCCGATATGATATTCCAAACAGACCTTATAGTTTTTGGTTTGGATCGATTCTTCTCGCAAATCATAAGAGCAGTTTCGAAGTGGATAGAGCTCTTGAATGAGATTCATCAGCAAACGAACAGTTTTGAAATTGGTAAACGGTCCAAAATACTCAGACCCATCTTTGATGATTTTTCGGGTGGTGAACACTCTTGGGAAAGCCTCATTTTTAATGCAGATCCAGGGATAGGTTTTATCATCTCTCAACAGGATATTGTAGCGTGGTTGATGTTCTTTAATCAGGGTGTTTTCCAAAATCAATGCATCGGATTCGGTCGGCACAACGATATGTTTGATCGATACGATATTCTTGACGAGCCTTTGGGTTTTTTTCGAATCGACTTGTTTTCGAAAATAAGAAGACACCCTGTTTTTAAGATTTTTGGCTTTGCCGACATAAATAATTTTCTCTTGTTTGTCATAAAACTGATATACCCCTGGCTGATTGGGAAGGGCTTGCACATGAAGTTTTATCGCATCTTTCGGCATGTGACGAAATTAATTATTTTATTTGTGTTCAATCCAAACCAATGACAAAAGCAGAGACTCGACGATACCATCTAGATTTGCGCAAACATCTCACCCCCTCACAAATGCAAAAAAAGCAGAAGGGATTTATGAAGCATATCAGGTTGTTTGACCTCTCCAGAGTGGGGGTTGTTCATTTGTTTTTATCCATTCAAAAGCAGAAAGAACCCAACACCAAAGCGTTGGTTGACTTGTTGTTTGGCATGGGTAAAAAGGTGGTTGTTCCCCAAACCGATTTCGCAACCAAACAGATGACACATTGGGAAATTTCTCCAGAAACTGCCTTACAAACAAACACCTACGGTATTCCAGAACCCATGGGAGGATTACCCATACAACCCAGTGCGATTGACCTGGTTTTTGTGCCGCTGTTGGGGTACGATGGCAAGGGACAACGGGTTGGATATGGACATGGGTTTTACGACCGATTTCTCAGCAAGTGTTCACCACAAACTGTTTTTGTTGGGCTGTCTTATTTTCCACCTTGCCCTGAAATCACAGACTGTGAACCGACAGACATTCGTCTTCACAGTTGCATCCATTCTGAAGGGATTATAGAGTTTTAATTTTTTGGAAAAATACGCTTGTTAAAAGCAAGAATAATCCCAACCCCAGTGCTGATGGCTGTATCGGCAAGGTTGAAAACTGGTTCAAAAAAAGTAAAGGATTGCCCCCCAATCCAAGGTATCCAAGAAGGCCATACCCAAGTAAACATGGGAAATTGTAGCATATCGACCACATGCCCAAAAAACAATGGCGCATAACCACCACCTTCAGGGAAAAGGCTAGCGACTTGCCCATAACTATTGGAAAACAGAAGACCGTAAAACAATGAATCGATGATGTTGCCAAGCGCACCAGCAAAGATCAGACAACCAGAGATCAGCAATAACTTGTGTTGCTGCTTTTTGATTGCGTCCCAAAGCATATAGCCAATCACACTCACAGCAGCGATGCGAATGAGTGATAGCAGGAGCTTGCCAGTATCGTCAGAAATAAAGGGGATGAAGTCACTAAATCGTGTACCCCATGCCATGCCTTTGTTTTCAATAAAAATCAGGCGAAACCATCCCCAGTTAACGATGGCATCTGAGCTGTAAATACTCAGTGGAAAGTTGAGTTTGATATAGAACTTTGAACACTGATCAAGCAGCAGCACTATACCGATAAGGAACAGAGATTTTTTGAGGGTCATCTATGCTATTTCTGCATGTTTTTTGCCTCGATACTCAAAGTGGCGTGTGGCACCAATTTTAGTCGTTCGGGACTGATGAGCTTGCCAGTGACCCGACAAACACCATAGGTTTTATTTTCGATGCGAATCAAGGCATTTTTTAGATCTCTAATAAATTTTTCTTGCCGAATTGCCAGTTGAGTATTGGCCTCTTTCGACATGGTTTCTGACCCTTCTTCAAAAGCCTTAAAGGTTGGAGAGGTATCGTCTGTGCCGTTGTTGCTATTGTTCATATAAGCACTTCTGATCAGTTCTAAATCATGCTGTGCTTTCGCGATTTTTTCTTCGATTAATCCTTTGAATTCCTCAAGATCCTTATCTGGGTATCGGTTGATTTCGTTTGTTTTCATTTTCTTTTTTATTTGGTTTTATCTAAGCGAATCTCAGTTTTGATATCATCAAATGATAGGGGCTCTCCTTGGGGATTTGTATCAACAAATAAGATATTTTCGGCCAGTACTTCACTGGTTACATAGTTTTTGTTGGCATCTATTGCACGTTCCAACTGTTTGTCTTGTTTTAGTGTTACAGTAATGGTATCAGTCACTTCAAACCCTTTGTCTTTTCGAAGATTTTGAATTCGATTGACAAGCTCTCTCGAAATGCCCTCGAGAAGCAAATCTTCTGTTAGGCTACAATCCAAAGCGACTGTTATTCCTTGTTCTGATGCTACCGACCAACCCTCAATATCTTTGGATTGAATCACTACATCTGAAGCATCTAAAATAGTATTTTTCCCATTAATTTCAATCGCAATTGACCCTTGCTTTTCTATGCTTTGAATTTGTTCATCGTTTAGTCCCTGAATCGCCTCTGAAACAGCCTTCATTTCCTTACCAAATCGAGGGCCAAGGGTTTTAAAATTTGGCTTGATTTCCTTCACCAAAATCGAGGAAGCGTCGTCAAGAATTTCGATCGTTTTGACGTTGACTTCTGCAGCGATCAGATCCGAGACTTCCAAAATGGCTTGTTTTTCTTGACTGTCTAGCGCAGGAATCAATACCTTTTGAAGGGGTTGACGCACTTTTATTTTTTCTTTTTTACGAATCGACAACACCAAAGAAACGATGCGTTGTGCAAGCTGCATCTTTTTCTCTAAACCAGCTGCAATACATTGGTTGTTGGCAGTTGGAAAATAAGCCAAGTGAACAGAAGCATATTGCTCTTTTTCAGTGGTTGCATCCAAATCTTGATACAGACGATCTGCATAAAAGGGTGCAATGGGTGCCATGAGTTTTGCAACAGAAATCAAACATGTATACAAGGTTTGATATGCTGAAATTTTATCTTCCTCATAGGTTCCTTTCCAAAATCGTCTTCTCGACAAACGAACATACCAATTGCTCAAGTCTTCGGTCACAAATGAGGAGATCAACCGAGCGGCTTTGGTGGGTTCATAGTTGTCGAAATGCTCATCTACTTCAGCGATGAGTGAGTGAAGTGATGACAAAATCCATCGATCCAGTTCGGGTCGTTTGTCCAAAGGGATATCTGTTTCTTTATAGCAAAACCCATCGATATTGGCATATAAACTAAAAAAAGAATAGGTGTTGTATAGTGTACCAAAAAACTTACGTCGCACCTCGGCAATTCCTTCCACATCAAACTTGAGGTTGTCCCAAGGGTTTGCATTGCTGATCATATACCAGCGAGTTGCGTCTGCGCCATAGGTATTTAGGGTTTCGAAGGGATCAACTGCATTGCCCAAGCGTTTGGACATCTTCTGTCCATTCTTGTCCAGCACAAGTCCATTGGAAACAACGTTTTTATAGGCGATACTGTCAAACACCAACCCACCAATGACATGCAAGGTGTAGAACCACCCTCTTGTTTGGTCAACACCCTCGGCGATAAAGTCAGCAGGAAACTCTATTGCCTCATCTATTTTGTCTTTGTTTTCAAAGGGATAGTGCCATTGCGCATAGGGCATGGAGCCAGAGTCAAACCACACATCAGTCAAGTCGCTTTCTCTGTGCATGGCTTCTCCTGTTGAACTGATAAGAACCAACCCATCCACGATGTTTTTGTGCAGGTCGATTTGGTCATAGTTTTCGTCTTTCATATCGCCAGGGACAAAATCTGCAAAGGGGTTTGTTTGCATCAACCCAGCTTCAACTGCCCGATCGACTTCTGCTTGAAGATCTTCAATCGATCCAATGACTTTTGTTTCGCTATTGTCTTCCGTTCGCCAAATCGGCAAGGGAATGCCCCAAAATCGAGAGCGTGAAAGGTTCCAGTCATTGGCATTGGCGAGCCAGTTTCCAAAGCGCCCTTCACCTGTTGAT